>JAIXSM010000026.1 GCA_027484655.1 Hyphomicrobiales bacterium
CCGGCTGGCTCCGCCAGCCACCCTCCCCCAACTTCGTTGGGAGAGGGAGTCGCGCACCTAATCTTGTGCTCTATATCACTGCGCTTAGTGCTGACCGTTAGCATCCCTCCACCGCTTGCGGGGGAGGGTTTTTGCGCACATTATTTTGCGCTTAATTACAGAAACAAAACCGCAAGGCTTGGCGCCCATCTCCCCGCAGCGTCATGGCCGGACCTGATCCGGCCATCCAGACGAGCCGCTGCGTGGCTGGGTCCCCGGATCAATCCCCGGGTCAAGCCCGGGGACGGGGACGGGGACGGGGACGCGGATGACGCCGAGGTTGGCTCCAAACTGGACCGCGCGCGTCCTCGCACCGCCGCAATCTTTGGAGTATAAGCGGCGGCCCTTCAGAGACCGCCCGTGCCCCAGCTCCAGAAAACCGCCACCACCGTTTCCCTCCCCGCCTCCATTGATGCGACGCTGGAACTGCTGACGCGCGCTGGATACGTGGCGGACCGGGGGTTGGCCACTGTTCTCTTTCTCGCCATGCGCATGGGGCGACCGCTCTTCCTCGAAGGCGAGGCCGGGGTCGGCAAGACGGAGATCGCCAAGGTGCTGGCCGCATCGCTCGGCCGACGCTTGATTCGCCTGCAATGCTACGAGGGGCTGGACGTCGCCTCCGCCGTCTACGAGTGGAACTACGCCGGCCAGATGATGGCGATCCGCCTGGCGGAGGCCGCCGGCGACACGGACCGCGCACGGCTGGAGCACGACCTGTTTTCCGACCGGTATCTGGTCCGCAGGCCGCTCCTGCAGGCGCTTGCGCCCCACGCGGAAGGCCCGCCGATCCTGCTCATCGATGAACTCGACCGCACCGACGAAGCGTTCGAGGCGTTTCTGCTGGAGGCGCTGTCCGACTTCCAGGTGACGATCCCGGAACTTGGAACCATACGTGCGCCCGAGCCGCCCATTGTCATCATCACCTCCAACCGCACCCGCGAGGTTCACGACGCGCTCAAGCGCCGCTGCCTCTACCACTGGGTCGGCTACCCGGACGCGGCCCGCGAGATGGCGATCCTGAAGGCGAAGGCGCCCGCTGCGCCCGAGCGCCTGACCCGCGACATCATCGCCTTCGTGCAGGATTTGCGCGCGCAGGATCTGTTCAAGGCGCCCGGCGTGGCGGAAACCATCGACTGGGCCACCGCGCTGCATGAGCTGAACGCCGTGGCTCTTGATCCCGCGCTGGTGCGCGACACACTTGGCGTGTTGCTCAAGTATCAGGACGACATTGAGAAAATCGGCGGCGAGCGCATCGGGCAGATGCTCGCGGACATGCGCGCCAAGGCGAAAAACTGAAGCAGAGGGGTAGAGTTCATGGACGCTCAAGCGGCCAACCAGACGGCCAACGTTCGAAGCTGCGGATCTTGCACCATGTGCTGCAAGCTGATCGAGGCGCCCGAGCTGAACAAGCCCGCGCATGTCTGGTGCGGGAACGTGAAGAAGGGCGCCGGCTGCAGCGTGCACGCCCAGCGTCCGCTCTCATGCGCGGTCTTCCAGTGCTTCTGGACGTTCAACCCGGCCCTTTCAGACGAGTGGCGCCCCGACCGCGCGCGGTTCATCGTTTCGGTGGAGAACGGCGGCGGTCTGGTCATCACCCTCGACAAGGGGCAGCCGACCGCCTGGCGCCGCGAGCCGTACCATTCCCAGATCCGCCGCTGGGCAGAGCTGGGCGTGGCCAACCGCAAGCCCGTGCTGCTGGCAAACGGCGACCGCATGAGCGTTATTCTGCCCAACGACGAACTCGACATCGGCGCCCTGCGCCCCGGCGATCAGGTGGAGCTGGAGCACGATGGCCTGCGCTTCCATGCGCGCGTGATCCCGGCTGCCGCCGCGTGACCGAAATCCCGCCGGACGCGATTGCGCCCGGCGCCGGCGCACTGGCGCAGAACATCGTGCATTTCGCCCGGGCGCTGCGCGCAGCCGGGCTGCCGGTCGGCCCGGGCGCGGCGCTCGACGCGGTCGAAGCGATCCAGATCGCCGGCGTGCGCAACCGGGACGATTTTCAAGCGACGCTGGGCGCTGTTTTCGTCAAAAAGCGTGAGCACGCCGTCGTCTTCGACGAGGCGTTCCGCCTCTTCTGGCGCCGGCGCGGCTTCCTCGAACAACTCGCAGCAGCGATGGCGCCGGCAAGTGAGCCGCCGCAAAAGGCCGCGCCTGCGCAAAAGCCCAATGCGGCGGCTGCGCGCGTGGCCGATGCGTTGGCGCCACGCAGCCCGCGCGAAGCGGGGGCCGACGAGCCCGCGTTCGATCAACGCCTGACGGTCTCCGCCAACGAGGCGCTGCGCAAGAAAGACTTCGCGCAGATGAGCGCGGAGGAGATCGCCGCCGCCCTGCGCGCGGTGGCCAGCCTTGATGTGGCCGAAGACGCGAGGCAAACCCGCCGCTTGCAACCGCGCGCGCGCGGGCCGCGCATCGATCTGCGGCGCACGCTGCGCCAGTCCATGCGTGCGGGAGCGGGCTCCATTGATCTCGCGTGGGCGGGGCGACGCATGCGCCGGCCGCCCATCGTCATCCTGTGCGACATCTCCGGCTCGATGAGCGACTACACGCGAGTGTTCCTGCATTTTTTCCACGCGCTCACGGAGCGTCGCGGACGGGTGCACACGTTCCTGTTCGGCACGCGACTCACCAACGTCACCCGCGCCCTGCGCCGTCGCGACCCGGACGAGGCGCTGGCGCAATGCGCGCAGGAGGTGGCCGACTGGTCAGGCGGCACGCGCATCGGCGCCTGCCTGCACGCGTTCAACCGCGACTGGTCGCGGCGGGTGCTGGGCCAGGGCGCGACGGTGCTGCTGTTCAGCGACGGGCTGGAGCGCGAGGGCGTGGACGAACTGGCCCGCGAGACGGAGCGGCTGCGCATGTCGGCCAAGCGCCTGATCTGGCTCAATCCCTTGTTGCGCTATGATCGCTTCGAGCCGAGGGCGCAGGGGATCCGCGCCATGCTGGCGCACGTGGACGACTTCCGCCCCGCGCACAACCTGTCCAGCGTCGCAGCCCTTGTGGAGGCGCTGACCAGGCCGTCATCCCGACGACGGTCGGGATCCACGGTAGGCCGCAGGGCCGAAGCGGTTGCCTATCGTGAATGCAAGGGGCGCTTGTTGCCTTCGTCGGCATGACGCTGCGGGGCGATGGGCGCCCACCTCTCCGTCATTCCGGCGAAGGCCGGAAACCACGACAGGCCAAGGGCCAGAGCGTTTGCCTGCCGTGGATGCCGACCTTCGTCGGCATGACGCTGCGGGGAGATGGGCGCCCACCTTGCCGTCATTCCGGCGAAGGCCGGAAACCGCGACAGGCCAAGG
>JAIXSM010000071.1 GCA_027484655.1 Hyphomicrobiales bacterium
GACAGGCTCTGTGCCGGAGGGGCGAATAAGCAGGCGACCGCCGGCGAGACGCCGCTCGCCTTCAGCGATCACGCGCTGCACGGTGTCCGCGCGCAGCGCATCACGCGACGTTGTGCGCACGTTCTTGAGCACCTGCGGCGCAGGCTCGAAACGCTGGCACACCTCGCTAACGGGCCGGTCCTGACGACGCACGACAGCAAGCACCTGCAGCGCGCAAATGAGCCCATCGCCGGTGGTCGTGTAATCGGACAGGATGATGTGGCCAGACTGCTCGCCCCCCACGTTGTACCCATGCTCGCGCATGTGTTCCAGCACATGGCGGTCGCCCACAGCGGTGCGCGCCAGCGTAAGGCCGATGGAGTGCAGATAACGCTCGAGTCCCAGATTTGACATCACTGTGGCGACAATGCCGGGGCGGCTGAGACGACCGTCTTCCTTCCAGCTTTCAGCGATGACGGCCATCACCTGATCGCCGTTGATAGGAAGGCCGAGCTCGTCCACGAGCAGCACGCGGTCCGCATCGCCGTCGAGCGCGATGCCGATGTCAGCGCGCACCTCGCGGACCTTGTTGATGAGAGCTTGCGGCGCTGTGGAGCCCACATCGCGGTTGATATTGAAGCCGTCAGGCTCCACGCCAATCGCGATGACCTCGGCGCCGAGCTCCCACAGTGCTTCAGGGGCCGCGCGATAGCCGGCGCCATGGGCGCAATCGACAACCACGCGCAGACCTTCCAGCGACAGTGCGCGCGGTAGTGTGAGCTTGGCGAATTCGATGTAACGGGCGCGCACGTCGTCCACGCGCCGCGCCCGTCCGAGTTCCGTGGATGACGCCAGACGCGGCCCGAGATCGCTCGCCAGGAGCGCCTCGATCTGCTGCTCCAGATCATCCGACAGCTTGTAGCCATCGGGCCCGAAAATCTTGATGCCGTTGTCCTCGAACGGATTGTGCGAGGCGGAGATCATCACGCCCATGTCCGCGCGCATGGAGCGGGTGAGCATGGCGACGGCCGGCGTCGGCACGGGGCCGAGCAGCAGCGGGTCTATGCCGACGGATGTGAACCCGGCCACCAGCGCGTTCTCGATCATGTAGCCGGACAGGCGCGTATCCTTGCCGATCACCACCCGATGCCGGTGGTCGCCGCGCCTGAAAATGAGGCCCGCGGCCTGGCCAACCTTGAGCGCCAGCTCGGGCGTGATGACCCCGTTGGCGCGCCCGCGAATGCCGTCCGTGCCGAAAAACTTACCCATGCAGCAATCCCGTCCCGACGTTTCGATAGGCCCTTCGGCGCTCCTTGCACGCCGGGCGGAAGCGCCTAATCTGCGCCAACCGTTGAGCCAGCCGCCAGAGGCGGCGCGCCGCATCAGCCATACCACGGGGGAGTCACGGAGCGGAAATGCCCATAACCATTTACCATAACCAGAACTGTGGAACCTCGCGTAAGGCACTGGCCCGCCTGCTGGAACTCGGTCACGAACCCCAGGTTATCGAATACCTCAAAGCGCCCCCGTCCCGAGCGGAGATGCGGCGCCTCCTGTCCGACATGGGCATGAACCCGCGCGACATCCTGCGCCGTAAGGGAACGCCCTACGACGAGCTTGGCCTCGAAAACCCAAATCTCACCGACGACCAGTTGCTGGACGCGCTGGCCGCCCATCCCATCCTCATGGAGCGCCCTGTGGTCGTCACCGCAAAGGGGACGCGGGTGTGTCGTCCGGCCGAGCGTCTGGACGAGATCCTGCCCGGCTGAGCGGCTCCGGCTTCAATTCACCGCCATAGCGGCGTATAAGGCCGCCGATTTCGATTTCGCAGCGCGACCACGCTCACGGGGACAAGCATGGCAGGGCATAGTCAATTCAAGAACATCATGCACAAGAAGGGCAAACAGGACGCCCTTCGCTCCAAGGTCTTCTCCAAGCTCGCGCGCGAGATCACCGTCGCGGCGAAGATGGGCATGCCCGACCCCAACATGAACCCGCGCCTGCGCCTCGCCATCCAGGCGGCGCGCGCGGAAAACATGCCCAAGGACAACATCGAGCGCGCGATCAAGAAGGCCGCGGGCGGCGACAGCGAGAACTACGACGAGGTGCGCTACGAGGGCTATGCGCCCGGCGGCGTCGCCGTGATCATTGAGGCGCTGACCGACAACCGCAACCGCACGGCGGGCGAAGTGCGTTCGTACTTCTCCAAGGCGGGCGGCGCGCTGGCGGAAACCGGCGCGGTGTCGTTCATGTTCGACCACGTGGGCGAGATCGAGTTCGACGCCAAGGCAGCCAGCGACGACGCCATGATGGAGGCCGCCATCGAGGCGGGCGCCGACGACGTCCAGAGCAGCGCGGACGGGCATGTGGTCACCACGTCCATGGAGGCGTTCGCGGAGGTGTCGAAGGCGCTGGAGGCGAAGTTCGGCGAGCCGCGCAAGTCGAAGCTGGTGTGGCGTCCGCAAAACACCATCGCCGTGGACGACGAGACCGGCGAAAAGATCGTCAAGCTCATCGGCGCGCTGGAAGACAACGACGACGTGCAGAACGTCTTCGCCAACTTCGAGATTTCCGAAGCGCTGATGGCGAAACTCGGCGGCTGAGCTGACACGGGGGCCGGGCTGGATGAGCTGGCCCCCGCCTTCTCAATAATGGTACCGACACTGGGCGATGAGCAGCGCCTCGTCAGTCACGCGATAGACAAGGCGATGTTCAAGATCGAGTCGTCTTGACCACCACCCTGAAAGGGCCCCTCGCAACGGCTCTGGTTTGCCTGTGCCCTCAATAGGCGTACGGCTAGACTCGCGGATGAGTGCATTCAAACGTTGCAGCTTCTTGCGATCCTGCTCCTGCCAGAAAAGGTAGTCCTCCCACGCCTGCGGGCTGAAAATGATTTTCACTCAGCCAGCGGCCGGGTCACGCCGCTCCCGCGCTCAAGACTGTCGATCGCGATTATCAGCCTTTCCGCGTTGCGGGGGCTGCGCAAGAGGTGGCTGGTCTCCTCATAGGAGGCGAAATCCTCAAGCGACAGCAAAACGGCCGCCGGCTTGCCTTCCTGCGTCACGACGACGGGTTCATGATCCCTCGTGACCCGCTCGAGTTCCTCGGCGAGGTTTTTGCGAAGATCCGTGGATGAGGTGGTGCGCATATCGAAAGTTTACGTTCCGCTGGGAAGAAGTCCAGCACAAACGTGACCTTCACCTACGCCTCCCTGCACCTAAACCCGCCTTCACTTGCGCTGCTGCTTCTGCCACCAGCTCTTGTAGGCCATGTAGGCGAGAATAAGCGCCGCCACGGCCACAAGGTCCGCCTCCATGCCCTTGGGCGTATAGCCGGCGGAACGCGCCATGGGCCAGGCGACGATGCCGAGGAACATCACAAAGAAAAGCACAAAGATCGGGTGGATCATCGCTGCCCCTTTTTTGGCGATTACCGGATGAATTTGTCGAAGACAGGCAGGCTTACGAATGCAGACACTGCGATCAGCACGTAGGCCGCCGTCCTGTACTGGGCGTCGTTCGAGCCCTTGAACACGCGCGCGCCCAGCGCGAGCCCAAGCGAGTACAACGGCCACGCCACGAGGGCGTAAACCACCACGTCCCACGTGAACAGACCCTTGAAGAAGAAGATCACGTCCGTGAGGGTCGAGGCGATGGCGTAGTAGACCATGATGTTGGCGCGGATCACGGCAGCAGCCGCCGTGCTCGACAGCCAGTAGGCGATAACGACCGGGCCGGAAACGCCTGTGGCGCCGCCCGCCACGCCGGCCACGAGGCCGAGGCCAAACGACACCGGCGATGTCGGCTGCCCCTTGTAGCGCCAGCCTGTCACGAGCACGGTGAGCATCGACAACACCACGCCCGCCAGCACCCATCGCAGCACCAGCGGATCGCTGGAGGAGAGAATCCAGGCGCCCAGCGGCAAGGTGAGCGCAGCGCCGATCACCATCGGCAGAACCTCGCGCCAGCGGCACTTTGGAAAATACGTGTAGCCGTAGGGCGTCGCGCTCACGAGGTCGAACAGATAAAACACCGCGACCGCCTTGGCAGGACCGAGAATCGCAGCGGTGAGCGGGATGAAAATCAGCGCGCCGCCAAAGCCGGAGAACCCGCGCACAACGCCCGACACCAGAACGACGGCGCCCACAAACCATGTGGCCGGCAGCAAAAGCAGCGCCCAGGCCTCGGTGAACAGCGAGCCCAGGGTGTGTGGATCCGACACGCAAACGCTCCGGCGACGGGACAAGGCGACGCGAGGCGTCGTGACTGCTACGCTCACTATATGCCGCAAGCGCCGATTCGCATCATCGGGATTGATCCCGGCCTCAGGAACACCGGGTGGGGCGTCGTGGAGGCGCTTGGCTCCCGCCTCTCGTTCGTGGCGTGCGGGGTCGTGCGCTCCGACAGCGCGCTCTCGCTCGCCGACCGGTTGCGCCAGTTGCACGATGGGCTTTCGGGCGTGATCCACACGCACATGCCCCAGGAGGCAGCGGTGGAGGAGACCTTCGTCAACCGCGATCCGCAATCCGCCCTTAAACTCGGTCAGGCGCGCGGCGTGGCCCTTGTCGTCCCCGCCCTCGCCGGCCTGCCAGTGGCCGAGTACGCCGCCAACCTCGTGAAGAAGACGGTGGTGGGCTCCGGCCACGCCGAAAAACCGCAGATCGCCGCCATGGTCCGCATTCTGCTGCCGCGCGCCGAGGCGCAATCGGCCGACGCGGCCGACGCTCTGGCGGTCGCCATCTGCCACGCCCAGCACCGGGGCGCGAAGGCGCTGGAGCGGGCGTACCGGTAAACGCGCCCGATCCAAAACAGCGCCCCGGACCGCGCGCGGTCCACCCCGTCCGTGCTAGCCTTCGGCCATGACTGAAGCTCAAGACGTCCGCGATTCGGCGGCCGCGTGGCGCCGGCTCGCCATTGCGGTGGCGACTGGAACCATCGGCTCCGTCGGCATGTGGTCGTTCGTGGTCGCGCTCCCGGCCGTGCAGGCGGAGTTCGGCGTGGACCGCGCCGACGCCTCCCTGCCCTACACCCTCACCATGGCGGGCTTTGCTGTCGGTGCGGTCCTGATGGGCCGCCTCGCCGACCGCTTCGGCCTGCTGGCGCCGCTTCTGGCCGGCGCCCTCAGCCTTGTGACCGGCTACGCGCTGAGCGCAATCGCGTCCACGCTCGTCCTGTTCGCCCTCGCCCAAATTCTTGTTGGACTGGGGGCTTCGGCGAGTTTCGCGCCGCTCATGGCGGACCTGTCGCACTGGTTCGTGAAGCGGCGCGGGGTGGCGGTCGCGGTCGCCTCGTCCGGCAACTATCTGGCGGGGGCCATCTGGCCGCCCATCCTGCAACACTTCATCAGCGCCCAGGGATGGCGGCCAACCTATCTGGCCGTAGGCGCCTTCTGCCTGCTGACGCTGATCCCGCTCGCCTTCCTTCTGCGTCAGCGCGCGCCGGTGGAGCGCGGCGCAGCGTCGCTGGCCACGAGCGCGGGGCGCGCGGCGGCGCCCATGGCGCCGGCGCCCCTGCTGGCGCTGCTGCTGGCGGCGGGCGTCGCCTGCTGCGTCGCCATGGCCATGCCGCAGGCGCACCTGGTCGCCTACTGCGCGGAACTCGGTTATGGGCCGGCGCGCGGGGCGCAGATGCTGTCGCTGATGCTCGCGTTCGGCGTCGTCAGCCGGCTGATCTCCGGGATCGTCGCGGATCGGATCGGAGGACTGCCCACGCTGCTGCTCGGCTCGTCCCTGCAAGGCGTCGCGCTGTTTCTCTACGCCATGTTCGACGGGCTGGCGTCGCTTTACGTGATCTCAGCCCTCTTCGGCCTCTTTCAGGGCGGCATTGTGCCCATGTACGCAGTCATTGTCCGGGAGTTCTTCCCTGCGGAGAAAGCGGGGAGCGCCATCGGGCTGGTGGTCATGGCGACGCTGGTCGGCATGGCGTTCGGCGGCTGGGTGTCCGGCGCGATCTTCGACCTGACCGGCTCGTACCAGCTCGCCTTCGTCCATGGTCTGGCGTGGAACCTCCTCAATGTAGCGATCTGCGTCTTCCTGCTCTGGCGGCAGGGCCGGCGCGCGCCCCGCCTCGCCATGGCGTGAGTGAGCGGGAGCGGCGGTTGCGCTAGACTGGACCTCAACGATTCGGACAGACCATGATCGGCAAGCTCAAAGGCGTGATCGACAGCTACGGCGAGGACTACGTCATCCTCGACGTGCACGGCGTTGGCTACGTGGTGCAGTGTTCTGCGCGCACGTTGCAAAAACTCCCCCGCGCCGGGGAGGCGGCCATCCTGTCCATCGAGACGCAGGTGCGCGAGGACGCCATCCGCCTGTTCGGCTTCATGAGCGAGGCCGAACGCGACTGGTTTCGCCTGCTGCAAACGGTGCAGGGCGTGGGCTCCAAGGTGGCCCTCGCCATTCTCGGCGTGCTGGGCCCCGGCGAACTCGCCTCCGCTGTGGCCATGCAGGACAAGACCGCCGTTGTGCGCGCGCAGGGGGTGGGGCCCAAACTCGCCGCCCGCATCGTGGCCGAACTGAAAGACAAGGCGCCAAGCTTCGGGAGCGTCGATCCGCTGGTCGCCAAACTCGCTGGCGAGGACGAGGACAAAGCCGCCCCCACCGCCGTGCGCGACGCCATTTCTGCGCTCGTGAACCTCGGCTACGGACGCCCGCAGGCGGCCGCAGCGGTGGCGGCGAGCGTCAAGGCGCTGGGCGAGGAGGCGCAGGCGAGCGCGCTCATCCGGCAGGGCTTGAAGGAGCTGGCCTCGTGACGAGCGACGCGCCGCGCGCCCACGGCTTTTTCGCGAAGCTTCTCAACCTTGTCATCGTGTTCGTGATCCACGTGGTGGTGGCGCCGATTGTGGCGGCGTTCGCCTTCATCGGCCTGCTGCTGACGTGGATGAGCTACGCGCCGAGCGCCCATCCGCCGGAGATCATCACCGTCGGGCTTTTGCTGGCGTTCATGATCAGCTTTTACGTGGCGCTGGCGCCCGCAGCCGCCATGGGCGCGATCTTCGCCCTGTGGCAAACGTTCGTTGGCCGCGTGCGCGCGCTTGGCGCCGCCGCTGCCGGGCTTGTGACCGGCGCGCTCACGTGGGTCATGCTCGCTGAGGAGATCGACGTGCAGCGCAACGGATCGTCGCTCTTCGCCTTGTGCCTTCTCACCGGCATGATTGCGGCTGTGTGCGCCTGGCTGCCGGCGCGCTCGTTCGTGACGGCTGCGGACGCGCGGTGAGGATGCTGCTATTTCTGATGCGTCAAACAGACGGTGAGCACGAATGTCCAGCAAAGCGACGCTGTCCTCTGATTTCCGGATCACGATCCCCAAAGAAGTGCGGGATGCGCATGCGTGGCAGCCGGGGCGGTCGTTTGTCTTTGTTTCCAAAGGATCGGGCGTTCTGATGATCCCCGTCCCGAAGTTGGCTGACCTCGCGGGAATCGCGCGAGGCACGCGCAAGTCTGCCCACCGTGACCGACAGGACCGTTATTGATGCCCGCCCACTCTTCACGAAAGGGCGGCCACGCCATCCTTGCTCCCAAAGAGGCCCGATGACCCTGCCGCCGAAACGTCTCGTCACCGGCGAAAAGCGCGAGGATGACGTCGATACGTCCATCCGCCCGCTCTCGCTGGACGATTTCACGGGGCAGGAGGCCGCGCGCAAAAACTTGCGCGTGTTCATCGAGGCTGCGAAGGCGCGCGGCGACGCCCTCGACCACGTCCTGTTTGTGGGACCGCCGGGTCTGGGCAAAACCACGCTGGCGCAGATTGTGGCGCGCGAACTGGGCGTCAATTTCCGCTCCACGTCAGGCCCGGTGATCGCGAAGGCCGGGGATCTGGCCGCCCAGCTCACGAATCTCGAAGAGCGCGACGTTCTGTTCATCGATGAGATTCATCGCCTCAACCCGGCGGTGGAGGAAATCCTCTACCCCGCCATGGAGGATTTCCAGCTCGATCTCATCATCGGCGAAGGGCCGGCCGCGCGCTCGGTGAAGATTGATCTGGCGAAGTTCACCCTTGTGGGCGCCACCACCCGCGCCGGGCTGTTGACCACGCCGTTGCGCGACCGCTTCGGCATTCCGATCCGTCTCAATTTTTACACGGTGGAAGAGTTGGAGGGCATCGTGGCGCGCGGCGCCCGGGTGCTGGGCCTGCCCATGTCGGCGGACGGCGCCAACGAGATCGCGCGCCGGGCGCGGGGCACCCCGCGAATCGCCGGCCGCCTGCTGCGCCGCGTGCGCGACTTCGCCATCGTTGATCGCGAGCCCAGCGTCACCCGCGCGGTGGCCGACCGCGCCCTGTCGCTGCTCGACGTCGACCCCATCGGCCTGGACATGATGGACCGCCGCTATCTGTCCATGATCGCAGAGAATTTTGGCGGCGGCCCGGTGGGTGTGGAAACCATGGCGGCGGCGCTCTCGGAGCCGCGCGACGCCATCGAGGACATCATCGAGCCGTACCTGCTGCAGATCGGCTTCCTGCAACGGACGCCGCGCGGGCGCCTGCTCACCGGCCACGCGTTCCGCCATCTGGGGCTTGCGGAACCGTCGCGGGGGCCATCCCAGTTCGGGCTGTTTTCAGACGAGGGGGAGTAACGGTCCCATGCCGGCTTCGCACCGCTTTACCGTGCGCGTCTATTACGAGGACACGGACTTTTCCGGCGTCGTCTATCACGCCTCGTACCTGCGGTTTCTGGAGCGTGGGCGCACAGAACTGTTGCGCGAGCGCGGCGTGCATCAGGCCGCGGTGTTCTCCGGCGCGCTGGGGCCGCCCTTTGGATTCGCGGTGCGGCGCATGAACATCGATTTCCTGCGCCCGGCCCGCATGGACGACCTGCTCACCATCGAGACGACGCCCGAGAGCGTCGGCGGAGCCTCCATCGCGCTCGTCCAACGCATTCTGCGCGAAGATGAAACGCTGCTGACAGCCACGGTTCAGGTGGCGTGCGTTTCTGATGGCCGCCCGGCCCGGCTCCCGGCGTGGGTGCGCGAAAAGCTCTGAATCCGCGCAAAATCAGACGCCTTCGACGCCACGGTCAACCAATCATTAACCCTGACAGGGTCTTTACTCATCGCTGGACCACAACCGGGGCCGCCCTCGGCAAGCCCAAGTTTCGGCGGATTTTGCGCCCAATAACCAAGCGCTCCGCCAGCGAACTGAAGGATCAAGAGCGACATGACTGACCCAACCGGCGCCGGCATCCCGCACGACCTGACCTTCTGGGGCATGTTCTGGGCCGCACATCTTGTCGTGAAGTCGGTGATGCTGGGGCTGATCGCGGCCTCGTTGTGGTCGTGGGCGATCATCATCAACAAGTTCATGCTGTACGGGCGCTTCGAGTCCTCCATGGACAAGTTCGAGGATGCGTTCTGGTCGGGCCAGTCGCTGGAGGAGCTTTACGACACGCTCTCCACCCGCCCCACCACCGGAATGGGCGCGCTGTTCGTCTCCGCCATGCGCGAGTGGAAGCGCTCGTTCTCCAACGCCTCCAGCGCGGTGATGGGGCTTCAGGCGCGCATCGAGAAGGTGCTGGACGTGTCCATCGCGCGGGAGACCGAGCGGCTTGAATCGCAGTTGCTCGTGCTCGCCTCCATCGCGTCCGCGGCGCCGTTCATCGGCCTGTTCGGCACGGTGTGGGGCATCATGACGTCGTTCCAGTCCATCGCCGTATCGAAGAACACCTCGCTCGCCGTGGTGGCGCCGGGCATCGCGGAAGCGCTGTTCGCCACCGCCATCGGCCTGTTCGCCGCCATTCCGGCGCTGGTGTTCTACAACGTGCTGTCGGGCCGCGTGGCGCGCTCACAGGCGCGCATGGAATCCTTCGCCGACGAGTTCTCGTCGATCCTGTCGCGCCACATGGACCAGCACGTGTCCACCGGCCGGGCGGCGTAAGGAGCGGCCCCATGGGAGCGTCCATCGGAGCGCCGGGAAAGAAGAGCGGACGCCGCCGGCGCGGCGTGCCGCGCTACGGCGCCATGGCCGAAATCAACATGACGCCGTTCATCGACGTCATGCTCGTCCTGCTCATCATCTTCATGGTCGCTGCGCCGCTGCTGGCGACGGGCGTGCCCATCGACCTGCCGCAGACGAAGGCCGGCGAGATCACCATCGACCAGAAGCCGATCACGATCTCCATCGACGACAAGGGCGCCGTCTACATGATGGACGAGCCGGTTCGCATCGAGGATCTGGTGGGGCGCTTGCAGGCGGCGGCGAAGGCGGGCGCGGACGAGCGGATCTATGTGCGCGGCGCGCGCGCCGTGAGCTACGGCCGGGTCGCGGAGGTGATGTCGCTCATCACGAACGCCGGCTTCAAGAAGGTCGCGCTTGTGACCGCGCAGGAGAAGTGAGGCCCGTGTGAAGCTCCGCTCCTCAGAGCCAGGACTTCTGATCTCGGCGGTCGTTCACGCGACCCTGCTGGCGGCCGCGCTCGTGTCGTTTTCATCGGAGCCGCGCAAGTTCACCGACGGCGCCGAGGCGATTCCCGTCGACATGATCACGGAATCCCAATTCAACGAGGTGGTGAAGGGCGTGCGCGAGGCGAAGCTGGCCGAGACGCCGAAGCCCGTGGTGGACCGGGTCGCCGAACCGCAAATCAACAAGCCCCAACCCGTCCTTCGTGAATCGAAGGTGGACATCGCCGCGCCGCCCCCGCCCGAGCAGCGCGAGCCCGAACCGCCCACGCCGCCTGAACCGGCGCCTGCGCCCCGCCCGGAGCCCCAGGCGGCCGCCCCGGAGCCGCCCAAGCCGGTGACACCCCCTCCCCCTCCGCCGCCGCGGCCGGAGCCCAAACCAGAACCGCCTCCCAAGCCGGAGCCGCCCAAACCGCAGGCCGAGGCGATTGACCCGCCCAAGCCGCCGCCGCGGCCGCGCGATCCGCCCAAGCCTGAGCCGCCCAAGCCCGAGCCGCCCCCGCCGCCGCAGCGGCCGCAGATGCGTCCCGACCAGATCGCCTCGCTTCTTGAGCAGAAGAAGCGGGAGGAGCAGGCGCGCCCCCCCGCCAGACCGCCGTCAGGACGCGAGCAGGAGCCCCAGCGCCGGTTCGACCCCAACTCGATCTCCCAGCTTCTGTCGAAGGAGGAGCCGGGGCAGCGGGCCTCCACCGGACAGACGGTCAACCAGACCGCCTCGCTGGGCAATCCCAACGCCACGGGACAGCGCATGTCGCCCTCGCTCTGGGGGCAGCTCGACGGTTATCTGATCGAACAGTACAAGCGCTGCTGGAGCTACATCGCTCTGGGCCCGGCGGCGCGCTACGTGCCGCAGATCGAGGTCGCCTACAACGCCAACGGCTCGCTCGCCCGCGAGCCGCGCCTGCGCAATCCGCCATCCGACCCCAACCTGCGGGCGCTGGCCGACAGCGCCATGCGCGCGGTGCGCCAGTGCAATCCGCTGCGGATTCCGCCGCAGTTCCAGCCCTATTACAACGAATGGAAAGATCGCATTCTGCGCTTCGATCCCGATGAAATGTCCGGCTAGGCGGGCTACGTCACACAAGCTGCCCGCTCAAGCCGCAAGAACGACCGAAAGACAGGCCCATGACGCTTCTTCTCACCCGTCGCCGCGCCAGCCTCTCCCTCGCCAGCACGCTGGCTGGGCTGGCGCTCCCGCCCATCGTCGGCGTGGATCTCCCGGGCATGGCGGCTCACGCGCAGGCGCCACGCGAACTCGATATTCGCGGCGGCTCATTCCGGCCCGTGAACATCGCCGTGACCAACTTTGGCGGCGATCAACAGCAGGGCCCGGCGCTCACCACCGTCATCACCGACAACTTCCGCCGCTCGGTGTTCCTCCAGCCCATCGATCAGCGCTCCTTTGTGGACCGGACGGTCAACCCGGACCAGGCGCCGAACTTCGACGCGTGGCGCTCGGTCAACGCGCAATATGTCGTGGTCGGGCGCACCGGGCGCGGCAATGACGGGCGCCTGCGCACCGAGTTCCGGCTCTGGGACGTGGGGTCGGGCCAGCAGGTCGCCGGCCAGCAGTTCGTCACGGATCCGCAGAACTCGCGCCGCGTGGCGCACATCATCTCGGACGCGATCTTCTCGCGCATCACCGGCGAAAAGGGCTGCTTCGACACGCGCGTGGCGTTCATCGATGAATCCGGCCCGCGCGAGAATCGCCGCAAGCGCCTCGCGCTGATGGATCAGGATGGCGCCAACGTGCGCTATCTCTCCCGCGGCGACGATCTCGTGGTGACGCCGCGCTTTTCGCCCTCCTCGCAGGATGTCACCTACATGGCGTTCGGCGCGGGCGACCCCCGCGTGTTCCTGCTCAACATCGAGACCGGCCAGCGCGAGGTCGTCGGCAACTTCCCCGGCATGACCTTCAGCCCGCGCTTTTCGCCGGATGGGCAGCGCATCGTCATGTCGCTGTCGCAGGGCAGCTCCACAAACCTCTACACCATGGACCTGCGCTCGCGCACGACCACGCGCCTCACCGATACGCCGGGCATCGACACCTCGCCCTCCTATTCGCCGGACGGCGCGCAGATCGTGTTTGAAAGCGACCGCGGCGGCGGCCAGCAGATCTACGTCATGTCCGCCGGCGGCGGCGGCGCGCGGCGCATCTCGTTTGGCCAGGGCGCGCGCTATTCAACGCCGGTGTGGTCGCCCAAGGGGGATTTCATCGCCTTCACCCGCCAGCGCAGCGGCGCCTTCGGCATCGGGGTGATGCGCCCCGACGGCTCGGGCGAGCGCATTATCACCGAAGGCTTCCACAACGAGGGGCCGACGTGGGCGCCCAACGGGCTGTTCCTGATGTTCTTCCGCGAACCGGGCGGACAGACCGGCGCGAGAATCTTCATGACGGACGTTTCGGGGCGCGGCGAGTTCGCGGTTCCCACACCCGCGTTCGGGTCAGACCCATCCTGGGGGCCGCTGCTGAGCTGAGGGGCCAGCGGTTAGGCGGTGCGCAGGGCCACCGCGTCCTGCATCCGCCCAACCTCCGCAAACCCCTCGCGGGCGAAAAAGCGCAGCGCGCGGGCGTTTGATGCGGGGACGGTCGCGACCAGTCCGCGCGGGCTTAAGCCGCGCGCCTCGCCAAGCAGCATGGATGCTGCGCCCGAGCCGCGCGCGGTGGACGCCACCACGATCTGATGCAGCGCGCCCGCCTTTGGGTCGAACGTCACGAACCCGGCCACACCGCCAGTTCGGCCATTGATGGCGCAGATGGTGCGCGAGCCCGCCTCGTGCAGATTCTCGATATGCTCGAACAGCCAGTCGTGCCGGGCGTGGAACGACAGCGGCGGCAGATCGGGGCCCCAGTGGGGCGCCCACAGGTCCGCCACGTCCCAGTGATCGGGCCGCAGGAACTCGTGCAGATGCACGTCGTGGGCGTGCGCCATGCCTACCTGTCCGTCAGCTTGAGTTCGATGCGGCGGTTGCGGCGATAGGCTTCCTCCGTATCGCCGGGATCAATGGGCTGGAACTCGCCAAAACCCGCCGCGAGCAGATTTTGCGGCGAGACGCCCCGGGTGACGAGATACTGCACCACGGCGATGGAGCGGGCGGCGGACAGATCCCAGTTGGAGCGGAAGATCCCCGTGCCTTGCAGGGGCCGCTTGTCCGTGTGGCCGTCCACGCGCAGCACCCACGGAATCTCGGGCGGGATGATGCGCTCAAGGTCGGACACGGCGGATGCGAGCTTGTCCAGCTCCGCGCGCCCGGCCGGGTTCAGCTCGGCGCGGCCCACATCGAACAGAACTTCCGATTCGAAGACGAAGCGGTCACCCACCACCCGCACGCCCGGGCGCGAGCCGAGAATGTCCCGGAGGCGTCCAAAGAAATCGGACCGGTAACGGGCCAGCTCCTGCACCTTCTGGGCAAGCGCCACGTTCAGCCGGGAACCGAGATCGGAGATGCGCGCCTGGCTCTCCTTGTCGCGGCGCTCGGACGACTCAAGAGCCTCCTCAAGGGCGGCGAGCTGTCGGCGCAGCGCGGATATCTGCTGGTTGAGGATGTCGACCTGCGCGAGCGCGCGGGCGGAGACCTGCCGCTCGCTCTCAAGCGCCTGCCGCGCCGCGGCGGCCGCGCCACCGGCCGATGACGCCTCCGACGCGTTGGAATCCACGAGACCCTGAAGCCTGTCGCGCTCCTGCTGTGCGCTCTCAAGCGTCGCCATGAGCGAGGCGATGCTCGACTGGGTGTCGCCGCGTCCTGCGCGCTCCAGCGCGAGCAGGGACGTAAGCTCCTCGATCTGGCGATTGAGCAGCGCCAGCGCGTTATCGCGACCGGACACCTCGCGGGAGAGAAAGTACTGCCCCAGCACGAACACCGAGAGCAGAAAGATGACGGTGAGCAGCAACGTCGACAGGGCGTCGACGAACCCGGGCCAGTAATCGATGCCGCCGCCGCGGCGCCTTCCGCGGGAGTACGCCATCAGCGGCGCTCTTTCTCTGCGACGATTTTGTCGAGCACCTTGCGGATCTCGCGCTGCTGCTCCGCCTGGGCCTCCACCCAGTCGCGGATCATCTGCTGTTCGCTGCGCATGTGCTTGACGAGGCCGTGAATGCCCTCCGCCAGGTTCGCCATCGCCGTCGTGGTGGCGCGGGAGGCGCCGGCCTCATTGTCCGTGAGCCGCGCCAGAACCTCGGTGATTTCAGACGAATCGGCCCCGACGGCGAGGCCCTCGAGCAGGGGGTCCGTCGCGTTTGCGGACAATGAGTCCTCAAGCTCGGTGTAAAACCTGTTCTGCGCCTGCCCGGCCTGAAGATCGAGAAACCCGAGCACAAGCGAGCCGGCGAGGCCGAACAGCGATGAGGTGAACGAGATCGCCATGCCAGCGAGCGGGGCGGAGAGGCCGGCCTTCAATTCGTCGAACATCAGGGTGGAATCAGAACCGCCCTGCATGGAGCCGATGACCTTCCCGATGGAGCCCAGCGTCTCCAGCAGGCCCCAGAACGTGCCGAGAAGGCCGAGAAACACGAGCAAGCCGGTGAGGTAACGCGAGGTTTCACGCGCCTCGTCAAGTCGCGAGCCGACGGAATCAAGGATGGCGCGCAGCATCAGCGTCGAGATTGGCCGGTCGCCGCGCTCACCGATGAGCCGCGCCATGGGGGCGAGCAACACCGGCGGCCGCACACTATCCGCCTCGCCGGTGCGCAGGCTGTTCGCCCAGCGCGCCTCGCCGAAGAGGCGCCACACCTGGCGCAACCCCAGCACGATGCCAATCACCATGACGCCGATGATGAGGGCGTTGAGGCCCGGATTGGCCATGAACGCCGTAGCGATCTGCTTGAATAGTATAAGCGTGACGAACCCGATCAGCGCCAGAAACACGAGTATCCGAAGCAGATAGATGCGCGGAGTGGAAAGCCGGTTTTCGTCGCGGTCTCTGACCATTTGGAACATCCCGATCCCTCGACCCAGATTGCGCCCCTGGCGATCCGCGCCCGGGGCATCATGCCGTACGAATGAGCCCGAGCAAATGCCGGTGCATGGATTCGTTGCCGGCGCAAATCGAGCCGGTGTCGAAAATGGCGTCGCCGCCATTGGCGTCGCTTACGAATCCGCCGGCCTCACGCACCAGCAGAACGCCCGCCGCCATGTCCCATTCCTTCAGGCCGCGCTCCCAGTAGGCGTCGAATCGCCCGGAGGCGACCAGCGCGAGGTCGATGGCGGCTGAACCGAGTCGGCGGACGTTTCCGGCGCGCGCCATGACGGCGGCAAGCTCTGTCTTGAACTTCGGGTGCAGATGGGCGCGCCCCAGCGGCGGCGTTCCGCAGGCGATCAGGCCGTCCGCGATGTGGCGGCGCGCCGACACGCGCAGGCGGCGGTTGTTTAGCCACGCCCCCTGCCCTTTCTCCGACATATACATCTCGTCGGTGATCGGGTTGTAGGTGAGCCCCGCCACAATCGCCCCTTCCCGTTCCAGGGCCACGTTGATGGCGAAGACGGGGATCCCGTGAAGAAAGTTGGTGGTGCCGTCGAGGGGATCGATGATCCAGCGGTGGGTCTTGTCCGCTCCCTCGACGACGCCCTGCTCCTCCATGAGGAAGCCATAGCCAGGGCGCGCCCTCGAGAGTTCCTCGAAGAGAACTTTTTCGGCCCGCCGGTCGGCGGCGGAAACGAAGTCAGCCGGCCCCTTCACGGACACCTGCAGGTTTTCGACTTCTCCGAAGTCGCGTTTGAGACCCCGCCCGGCCTTGAGGGCGGCGGCGGTCATCACGTTCATCAGCGCGGAGCGGATCATGTTTCTCTCGGTATTGGTCGCCCGATGTGCCTGCGGGGGGCGCGCCGCGTCAAGGCTAATTCCCGATGAAGCGTTGCACAGCTTCCTCAACAGCCATGCGTTCGACCGGCGAGAGGGCGGCAAGGCGCCCGTCGAGCCATTCGTCGCGCAGCCCGTTGGCGCGCGCCAGAATGTGCCACTTCATGCCTTCCACCACGTCAGCCCTGACGCCCCGGCCCGTCACGTAGAGCCGTGCAAGGCGGTTCTGGGCCACTGGCGAGTTGAACTGGGCGGCGCGGCCGAGCATGCGGGCGGCGGCGCCTTCGTCTTTCTCCACCCCCTCCGCGCCATTGAACAGGGCGATAGCGAACTCGACCATGGCGGCCACGTGCTTTTCTTCTGCGGCCCTGCGCAGCCAGCGCAAGGACGCCGCCCGGTCGCGCTCAACGCCCTTGCCCTCGCGGTAGAACACCGCCAGCGCATAGGCCGCGTCCATATCACCGACGCTGGCCGCTTTCGTGAACAGCCCGGCCGCCGCCGGGAAATCCGGCGTGTCGCCTTCGATGGCCATGACGCCGAGATTGTAGAGCGCGCCACCATGCGCCTGCGCGGCGGCTTTCTCCAGCCACGGGCGCGCGAGCGCCTGGTCTTTGGTCGCCCCCTCGCCGGTCAGATGGGCGAGGCCCAGACGAAACTGCGCGTTGCGGTCGCCACGGTCGGCGGCGAGGCGATACCAGCGCGCGGCCTCCTCAAGGTTGCGACGCACGCCGAGGCCGTCCCGGTAAAGCTCGCCCAGCAGGGTCATCGCAGCGCGATCGCCGGGGTTTTCCTTCACGCGCGCAAGAGCTTCCTGCAGGGCGGTGAGGAAAAACCCGCGCTGGTAGGCGCCAAACGCCAGATCGACAGACGGAGCCCCAGCCGGCGGCGGCGAAGGCTGCGAGGCGCGAGCGCCAGCGCCCGGCTGGGGCTGCGGCGGCGCAGACTGGGCGCTGGATGCGTTGACGCCAGCGATCAGGGCTAAAGCTGCTGCGCCAAAGAGAACGAAGCCCATCATGCGGCTCATGGCCCGGCCGGCCGGACCACCCTCGCCAGCGCCGCAGACGCATCCCGCAGCGCCGCCTCGACCCCGCGCGGATCCGACCACACAGCATCGCCAATGGCCACGAAGTCCGCGCCCGCGGACCCGATTCGCTCCACGTCTGCGAGCTGGGCGGCGAAGCCCACGCACGGCACGTTGAAGATCGACGCCCACCATTCGACCCGTTCCACGACGAAGTCGGCCTCGGCGGTCCAGCCATCGGGCGCGGGGTCGCCAAAAGCGACGTAATCGATATCGAGTTCGCCGGCGCTCATGGCGTCGTGACGGGATCGCAGCCCGCCCGCGCCGACAATCCGTTCCGGCTTGAGGCTTTCTATGGCCTCGCTCAACCGGGCGAGGCCCTCGTCGCCAGAAGCGGCCAGATGGACGCCGTCGGCGCCGGCGCGCGCCGCAACGCGCGGGTTGGCGAGCATGGCCGCCGCGCCGGCCGCCTGCACGATGGGGGTGAGGCGGGAGGCGATGCGGGACGCCTCCGAATCACCCATGGTCGCGAGGCGAAGGAACACGCACGCGGGCTGCGCCGCATCGAGGGCGCGTTGCAGCATCGGCTCGAACGCTTCGACGCGCTCGATCACCGGTGTGAACAGATAGAGGCTGGGCGAATCGTCGGCCATGGGCACCTTTCCTGGGCGCTCCTGCCTAAATCGAAAAAGATTCAGGCGAAAGAGCGGCCTGCGCCCTGCTCAGTCCGATCCGCTTGCAGCCTCCTCCCGGGATGTGAACAGATTCATGAACACCGCCCGGCTTTCCTGCAACTTGGCGAAGTGGACATGCGCCACCTGATCGAGGCGGCGAGCGCCCTCGTCGGTCAGCTCCAGCAGGGCGCGGCGGCGATCCCGCAGGTCGCGGACCCGGCGGATGAGCCCTGCGTCCTCCAGACGGTTGGCGAGTTCCGCAGCGGTGTTGGGCTTGATGATAAGGACGTCGGCCAGGTCGCCGACGCTGAAGCCGGATCCTCCGGCCGCAGCGCGAATGGCGAGCAACGCCTGATACCGGCGGGGCCCGAGGCCAGCGTCGCCCAGCATCTCGTCACTGAACGCGGTGAACCGCCGCAGGGCGTGGCGGAAATGGGCAAGCGCCGCGTACTCGGCCTCCGAAAGGGATCTCGCCTCGGACTGATATTCGACATCTGATTGATATAGCGACATTTTCATCGGCGAGCCGAAGCCCCTCCCAAAAACTTCGAAAAACAAGAACGACACGCAAACCGGTCGCCAGCCCGCACTGGGCTGTGAAGCATAGTCTAGGCCATGCGGAAATGGAAACGAGCTAACGCTTTGTTAAGCGCGCGGGACACTCACCCCTTGTCCGCAACGAAATTCATCTGGTCCCGCGCCTCCGTCCAGTCGCGGGCGTAGTCGCAGTCCCGGTACTGGCTGAAATAGGGCCCGCCGATGGTGTAATGGACCATCTTCGCATCCGCCTTGTGCGGGTATTCGCCCACGAGCCAGTTCCACTCAAGCGGCAGGGCGCCGATCTCGTCGTCGGACGCCAGCCACTTGAACTGATGAAGCTCAAGGCCGCTCGCCGTCGAAACGTACTCCGGCGTGAGCGCGCGGCAGCGGGCGTTGTTGAAGAGAACGAGGCTGGACCAGTTTTTCTTCACGTACTTCGTCTGCACGTTGCCGGAGAACTTGATGTCGGACGCGGGCGTGTAGTCGTGCTGGCAGACCATTGCGGCGTAGCGGTCGTCGGCCAGCGCAAACAGCTTTGCGATATCGTCCAGAGCGATGAAGTCGCAATCGACGAAAAGCGACCATCCCTCGTAGCCCGAAAGGTACGGAGTCAGGAATCGCGAGAAGGAGAACTCGGTCGACTGCAGCGTGTTGCGGGGCCGGTCGAAGATACCGTCCAGATGCGTCAGGGCGATGGGTGTGAAGCTTACGGGCGCGCTCGCCCGTGCGATCACGCTCTGGCAGAAGGCGTGGTAGGCGACGATCTCGGTGCGATCAAACCCTACAAAAACCTGTAACGGCGCCTTGGCTGGCGTATTCATCGCGGCCCGATCTCCAGTGACGACAAGCGCGCTGTCAGGGGCGCCAGAACCGTTTCGATCCCGGCGCCCGCCGCGCGGCGGAAAAGTTCGACCGATTTGTACCACACCATGGAGTCGCCTGAAGCGCCGTAGCGCCACTCCGGGACCGCCGGAAGGATCGCAAAGCATGGCTTGCCGAGGGCGCCTGCCACGTGAACGTTGGTGTTCTGCACTGTCAGCACTGCGTCGAGCGCGCCTGTGAGGGACGCCAGATCGTCGATGTCGTGTAATTCGGTTGCAGGGAAACTAACGATTTCTTGCCCGGTAGACTGACGAAATTCGGCAATCTCGGACGATACGTCTCCATGCTGGAGATTCACGAACAGACAGTCCGTGCGAGATACCAGCGGTTCAAAGTCACGCAAGGCCAAGGATCGATGTTTGGACCGAGTGAGCGCGGTACCCCCTTTCCAAGATAGCCCAATAAGCTTCTTTCCTGAGCCCTCCAGTCTGCTTCGCCAAGTCCCAACTTTCACTGGGTCGAGAATGAGAAAACGTTCCCTATTAAAATCCTCTACGGAATTCCGGAATGCATGGGCAAGGCTCCCAACGCAGACGACACGATCAAATTTTGCAAGAAAGGCTTTATTCTCCAATAGAGACCAGGCTTGAAGTTCAATTTCCGGGAATGAACGATTGAATAGCGCTTTAAGACGTGAGCCCACGCACATCTGGACGCTGCTCGCCCGACTCATCAAGTCCGGGAGTATGCTGGCAAACATGATGTTATCGCCGGGACCTTGTTCTGCAACAACAAGTACTGTTTTTGCGTGGAAGTCTTCAGGTTGGCTCCAACGCTTGGCGGTCTGCATATACGGCGCGAGTGGATGCTGCCCATAAGTTGTCCCAGCGTGGGCGTCAAACCGCGATTCGAAACCCAGCCATCCATCTTTGAAATTATACATTAGAATTTGATTGTAAGCTTGATGGATGCGAAACAAAGTATTATCCGGCTTGAGGGCGGTAGCTCGCTCGTACTCACGAGCTGCCTCCTCGTTTCGCCCCATTTCAGCGAGAATGGTACCGCGGGTATCTCTTCCTTCCGCAAAGTTTGGATCAATTAACAGTATCTTATCCGTAATCTCCAGCGCCGAGGTGTAATCACCAACATCGCAAAGCGCCAAGACGTATTCGCAAAGCAGGTCGACTCTTGATGGATGGCGCCGCACAAGGGGCTCGAAACAAGCCAGCGCCTGCATACCGTTACGCGCCCTATTCAGTTCGACACCCTTGCAAAACAAAGCGTCTTCATACCCGGGACGAGCGGCGAGCGCTTTATCATAAAATTCTAACGCTCGCCGACAGTCACTCAGTTGAGCGTAACATTTTCCGATATTCAAAAGGAGCGGTGGAAAATATGGGTCTATAATAGAGGCAGACTGTAGCAGCCTTAAGGCCTTGGTCGGTTCACCGAAAACCAAATGTAAATTACCCAAGAGTTGAAGGGCGTCAAAATGATTCGGGTCAACGCGTAGTGCCTGCTCAAAATCAGCCTTAGCGCGCTGCAAATCTCCAGCACGCGCCGCTGCAAGCCCTTTTTCAATCCTGGACACAACCCGGCTCAGGTGAAATCTCCGCGAGAAGCAAGGAGGAGTGCGGCCCTGGGGTCAGCAGCCGCATATACAAACACGAACGCAGGGCGGCTGGAGGCCGCCCTGCGCAAACTTAGAAACCGACAAACATCGAGCTTAGACGGTTACGTAGGTCAGAAGTTGCGCTCGACGCGCAGACGACCAGTCACGTTGCTCTGCGAGTCGCGGAACACAGTGTTGGTAGCAGTGGAGGCCGCAGCGCTAGCAGCAGCACCGGCGCGGACATCCTGAGAGACGCGCGAGTAAATGACTTCGACGCCGATCTCGAAATCACGAACGGGAAGCCACGCAACCTGCTTACCGACGTTCCAAACAGTGGCGTCGCCAAAGCCGGTGGTGCCAGTCCACGCGCGACCAGCAGCCGTTACAGGCGCATCAAGCTGCCCGTACGACGCCCACGCAATCGAGCGCCACTGCGGAGCCCAGTAATGCTCCAACAGAGCAGCGATATTCCAAGACTTGACGGTTTCGATGCGATCGACACCACCCGTCGACTCAAAGACATAAGACGGATGGTTCATGACAAACCCACCCGTATCACGAGCAAACGCGGTGCTCTTGAAGGAGGTGTAGTTGGTCGTGTACTCCGTCATGCCATCAGCATAAGCGGCGGTCATGTACAGCTTGCTGCCTGCAGCAAGCATAGGCAGATTGAGCGTCACGCCACCGGTGACAGCCCACACCGTCTCGGATGCATCAAAAGTGTTAACTGTGTTACGACCATTGATGTTCGCGGCAGCACCGGCCAGAGAGATGCTACCCCAGCCCTGCTGGAAATCGATGCGGCCAACGACCTGCGGAAGCGTGCGGTCCGCGTAGTAAGGCGTACCATCCCCGGAGCCGTCAACAGACGAAGCCAAGGTATCCATGTGATCCTGCAGCGCGATTGTTGCAGAGAACCCACCACCGAAGGAGTGCGTATACGCGAGCTGCTTTGCACCGTTGCCGAACGACGCCCAGTAGCCTGCGCCGTACGTGAGGCTCGGCATCATCGAGAAGTTATCGCGAGCCGCACCAAAGGTGAACCCGGCGAAGCGGATGAATGCGGACTCAAGCGTCGAGCTAGAACCATGTCCGCGCGTGGACGCGCCGTCATTGAACGAAATGACGCCGTTCCCACGGCTCATGCGAAGCTGGAACGCGGTCTGGACAGTGCCCCACGCGGTCTGCGTCCGCGCATCGACGTTGATCCGCCCGCGCATTTCCATGCCATTCAGATGCTGATTGCCAGCAAACGACGTCGTGTTACGAACGCCAGCAGCCGTTATCGCCGGGATCGACGGCACAGAGGCAGCGACGGTGGTGCCGCCTACAAGTACATCGGCGCTACCGGCAGTAGCCGTCTGCATATCCCTACCCGGAACGAGCGCATAGTCAGCACGAACACGGCCACCGATGCGCAGGCAGGTCTGCGTGCCGGGGATGAAGAAGAAGCCAGAGCCGTAAGCGTCGCAAACGCGAACGTACTCAACCGGCGCAGCCTTGCGCGACGGCAGATCAGCAGCCTGAGCGGCGGCGACGGAAACCAGCGCAGCGCCGGTCCCCAGGAGAACCCCTCTAAAAAGCCCCATTATATAACCCTCCAGGGTTGAATGCCTTGGCCGGTGGATCCAGCCTGACGCGCCTTGTGGCGCAGGTCTCTCAAAGCCAAGCCTCAAGATCACCTGACGAGACCATACGCGGGCTCTATAGCCATGTTAAGCGCAAGAACTTATGCTTGACCATCATCGATTTGCCGGTGTTGCGCTCTTGCAACGCTTTCGCCTCAAGCTTGGGCTTATAGCAAGCTGAAGCGCCTCAATCGGTCCGCGTGGAAGCCCCCGCGCGGAGGCTGGGCGGGGCACTGTGTGGACAGAACCGGGGCGGATGGCGGCTGATCGGCAATGCCGGCGTGGTGGCCAGCGCGTCCGCAAGCGTCCGGGATCACTGCGGCCGGAGCGCAGCGGGAATCGGGCCAAACTGTGCGGGATAAAGGAAGCGGGGCAGGCTTGGCCTGAAACCCTCAGGATAACCCAAGCCTTAAAACGCGATCACGGCTTCAGGGCGCTCGCGCCCGGAAAGGCCGCCCGCAGGCGTTCGAACTGCGCGTCAATGGACAAGCTTTCGGTCGCGCCGGCGGGCGCGTCCGCGCCCGGATCGTCGCCATACAGCAGCTGGTCCAGATGAAGGATGCGCTCCTGCAGCCGCATGGATTGCAGCACGAGATCCCGCAGCTCATGGGGAAGCTTGTCGAAAATGGCGGCATGGGAGGCGAAGTCATGCCTGCTGAGGCGCACTTTGCGCTTCTCGGTGGAGGCTTGCATCACGGTCAGCTCGCCCTCGTTCACCGCGCGCTGGAGCAGAAGCCACGAGGCGAGCTGCATCAGCCGGGTCGTCAGGCGCATGCTCTCGGAGGAATAAGCCAGAGCTTCAGCCCGGGGGAGCGTTTTCGAAACCAGCCGTCCGGGGCCGTCGAGATACGCGGCGGTTTCCTCCACGAGGCCCATGCCCTCGCGAAACAGGGCCTTGAAAGCCTCCGAGGAGGCGAGTTTCTCACCGAAGGAGACCGTGTTCGACCTGTCGTCGCTTCGCTGGTTCATCGCCCCGTTCCACACGCCCCGGCACGCCCGTCCGCACACAGCAGACTTGTACTCGACTGCGGCCGCATCGTAGCGGAGAACGCGCGGGTTGTGCTGCTTTAAGCACTGTTAACGTTAACACAGGGCGCAAAAAAGGCCGCGCGGGGGCGCGGCCGTAAAAGGTGAAACAGGGATCGGTCAACGCAGTGGACAGGGGAGCCACTCACGTTCGGAAGTCCGAACCGTTCTGATTTATAAAGCGGAATACCTAATGGACGGTAAAATCAGCCGCGCGGGCGTTCACCATGTCCGCGGGTCACGATTTGAAGAAGGCCGCAGCCGCCACGCGGGACGCCTCCTTG
Organism: Hyphomicrobiales bacterium; assembly: GCA_027484655.1. Lineage (GTDB taxonomy): Bacteria > Pseudomonadota > Alphaproteobacteria > Rhizobiales > Beijerinckiaceae > Terripilifer. Next base: position 23,774 of record JAIXSM010000071.1, read on the forward strand.
GCGGCCCTCGCCGTCTCAAGCCGTTCGATCTCCGCCCGCAGCAGCGCGATCCGCTCGCCAATTTCATCAACCGACAGCAGGTCGAGGTTCTGGCCAATCTCGTGCGACGCCTTCTTGCGCGGCGGCGCGCCAAACACGTCGTCTTCGTCTTTCGCCATCGCTTGCTCCATTCGCCCCCGCACAATCTAGCGCCTTGCCGGCCCGGCGTCATCGCCGCTTGCCCGCTGGGCGCGGCGGCGCGATACACAACGGACTGACCTTCGCGAGGAATAATCGACATGGCCGCGCCGCACGAGATGACCTGCATCGCCATCACCCAATACGGCGGACCCGACGTGCTGAAGCCCGAGACGCGGCCGGTCCCGGCGCCGGGCGCGGGCGAAATCCTCGTGCGCGTGCGCGCGGCCGGCGTCAATCGTCCGGATGTCTCCCAGAGGCTTGGCAAGTACCCGCCCCCGCCCGGCGCCTCAGACCTTCCGGGGCTCGAGATCGCCGGCGAGGTCGCCGCGCTGGGCGAAGGCGCGAGCCGCTGGCGCGTCGGCGACAAGGTGTGCGCGCTGGCGCCGGGCGGGGGCTACGCGGAATACTGTGTTGTGCCGGAAAGCCACGCGCTGCCGGTCCCGTCAGGATTTTCGTGGATCGAGGCGGCGGCCTTGCCAGAGACGTTCTTCACCGTGTGGGTGAACGCCTTCATGACCGGGCGGCTCGCCGCTGGCGAGACCATGCTTGTCCATGGCGGCTCGTCTGGCATCGGCACCACGGCCATCATGCTGGCGAAGGCCATCGGCGCGAAAATCATCGTCACCGCCGGCAGCGACGAGAAGTGCGACGCCTGCCAGAAACTCGGCGCCGACTTCGCCATCAACTACCGCACCCACGACTTTGTGCAGGAGGTGAAGGCGTTCACCGGCGGCAAGGGCGTCAACCTCGTGCTCGATATGATCGGCGGGCCTTACGTGCAGCGCAATTTCGAGTGCGCGGGCATGGACGGGCGCATCGTCCAGATCGCCTACCAGCAGGGATACAAGATCGCAGAACTGGACCTGCGGCCAATCTCGGCCAAGCGCCTAGCATTCACCGGCTCGACGCTGCGCCCGCGCACGGTCGCGCAAAAGGCCGCCATCGCCGACAGCCTGCGCGAGCGCGTGTGGCCGATGCTGGAGGCGGGAACGATCCGCCCGATCATCGATTCAACCTATCCCCTCGCGGACGCCGCCAAGGCCCACGCGCGCATGGAGACAAGCGCGCACGTGGGCAAGATCGTTCTCGAAGTGGCGTGAGGGGACCGCGCGCATTCTTTCCAAATCCCCGGACGCGAAGCGATCCTGGGGCCAGTTTGGCGCCAACTTGGCCGTCATTCCGGCGAAGGCCGGAATCTCCGATAGGCCGAAGGCTGCAGCTTTTGCCTGCCGTGGATGCCGACCTTCGTCGGCATGACGCTGTGGAAATATGGACCGCGGGCGTCCTCGCCCGCAGGAAACGAGCGCGCGAGGACGCGCGCGGTCCAGTTTGGCGCCCACATTGCCGTCATTCCGGCGAAGGCCGGAATCCTCGATAGGCCGAAGGCCGCAGCTTTTGCCTGCCGTGGATGCAAGGGGCGCTTGTTGCCTTCGTCGGCATGACGCTGTGGGGAGATGGACGCCTTCTGGGATCGGCCATTGGACCGCGGGCGTCCTCGCCCGCAGGTGGAGAGCGGGCGGGGCCCCGGATCGCCTTCGGCGTCCGGGGAAGTGGCGCGTGGTCCAGTTTGGCGCCCACATTGCCGTCATTCCGGCGAAGGCCGGAAACCACGACAGGCCGCAGGGCCGAAGCTTTTGCCTGCCGTGGATGCAAGGGGCGCTTGTTGCCTTCGTCGGCATGACGCTGCGGATAGGTGAGCGCCAACCGCGCCTCACGCCTCCGCGCTCGCCTCCAGCAACCCCCGCTTGCGCAACAGGGCGTCGGCGCTGGGCAGGCGGCCACGGAAGGCGGTGTAGGCGTCGGCCGGTTCGCGCCGTCCGCCAGCGGCGTAGATGTAATCGCGCAGGCGCGCGGCCACATCCTTGTTGAAGATGTCGCCCGTTTCCGCGAACGCCTCGAACGCGTCGGCGTCCAGCACCTCCGACCAAAGATACGAGTAGTACCCGGCAGCATATCCCTCGCCGGAAAACACATGCGCGAAGTGCGGCGTGGCGTGGCGCATGGCGATCTGCGCCGGCATGTTGATCGCCGCAAGACGCGCCTGCGTGAACGCCTTCGCGTCAGCCTTCGCAGGATGTTCAAGCGCGTGGAAATCGAGATCGACGTAAGCCGACGAGCAGTATTCCACCGTGGCGAAGCCCTGATTGAACGTGCGCGCAGCCAGAATGCGTGACAGAAGCTCTTCCGGCATCGCCTCGCCTGTGCGCGCATGCCGCGCAAACGCGCGCAGCACCTGCGGCTGTGTGAGCCAGTGCTCGTAAAGCTGCGAGGGCAGCTCGACGAAATCCGACGACACGCTGGTGCCGGCGATGCGCGGAAACGTCACGTCCGACAACATGCCATGCAGGGCGTGGCCGAACTCGTGAAACAACGTGCGCGCTTCATCGATGGACAGAAGCGCCGCCTCGCCGGGGCCGGGCTTGGCCACGTTCAGCACGTTCACAATGATAGGGCGCACGTCGCCATCAAGTTTTTCCTGACTGCGATACGCGCTCATCCAGGCGCCGCTGCGCTTGGAGGACCGCGCAAAATCATCGGCAAGAAACAGCGCCACATGGCGCCCCGCGCGATCGCGCGCCTCAAACACGCGCACATCAGGATGATAGACCGGCAGACCATGACGCTCTTCAAAGCTGAGTCCGAACAGCTTGCCAGCCACATCGAACGCGGCGGCGCGGACCTCGTCCAGACGAAAGTAGTTTTTGGCCTCGGCGTCGTCGATGGCGAACTTACGTTCGCGCAGCCGCTCCGCGTAATAGCGCCAGTCGTGGGCGGCGATCGGGTCGTTGGCGCCCTGCTCGTCAGCGATTTCCTGCATTTCGGCCAGTTCGCGCATCGCCCGCGCGCGGCCCCTCTCCCACACGCGATCCAGCAGGTCGCGCACGGCAGCGGGCGTGCGGGCCATGGTGTTGTCGAGCTTGTAGTGGGCGTAGGTCTTGTAGCCCAGCAGATGGGCGCGCTCGGCGCGCAACGCGACGATCTCCGCGATAATCGCGTGATTGTCCGTCGCGCCGCCACGGGCGCCGCGGGCGGAGAACGCGTTGAAGACCGCCTCGCGCAGATCGCGCCGCGTCGAGCTTTCAAGAAAGGGCTCCACATGGGAGCGCGAGAGCGTAATGGCGTACGCGCAGGCAAGCCCGCGCTCCTTCGCCGTGCGCGCGGCGGACGCCTTCAATTGCTCGGACAGGCCCGCGACATCGTCGGCGCCGAGTTCGAGCACGAAATCCGCCTCGTCCTTCAGCACGTTCTGGCCGAACTGCGTCGAGAGCGCGGCCAGCCGCTCGACGATCTGCGCCATGCGCTCTTTCTGGGCGGGCGCCAACCGTGCGCCGGCGCGCACAAAGTCCTTGTGCACGAGCTCGAGCACGCGCGCGCGCTCGTCGTCGAGGCCCGCGGCGGAGCCCTTCACCGCCTCAACGCGGGCGAACAGCGCGGCGTCCATGTAGATCGCGGCATAGTGGGCGGCGAGCTTCGGCGACATCTCGCGCTCAATGGCCTGCAGGTCTGCGTTCGTGTCGGCGGACGCAAGATTCCAGAACACGCGCCCGACCTTGCGCAGCAGGCGGCCCGAGCGCTCCAGCGCCTCGATGGTGTTGGCGAAGTCCGCCGGCCGCGGATCGGCGGCGAGGGCCGCGATATCGGCGCGATGCTCCTCGAGGCCGCGCTGGAAAGCGGGCGCAAAATGCTCCGGCGCGATGCGGTCGAACGGGGGGAGTCCGAACGGCGTCGTCCAGTCCTCGAAAAACGGATTTGCGCTCATGTGCATCCTCAAGCCTCGGGCGATCCCCGCCACTGGCGGGACTGTCGGCGTTCTATATAGTGGCCCGAAAGTGAAATTGCGGAGAGGGCGCGTCCATGATCGAACTGCACTACTGGCCCACGTCGAACGGTCAGAAGGTCGCCATTTTCCTCGAAGAATCCGGGATCGCCTACGAGCCGAAGCCGGTGAACATCAGCAAGGGCGAGCAGTTCCGGCCGGAGTTTCTCGCCATCTCGCCCAACAACCGCATTCCGGCCATTGTGGACCGGGCGCCGGCTGACGGCGGCGCGCCGGTCAGCGTGTTCGAGAGCGGCGCCATCCTGCACTATCTCGCGGAAAAGACTGGCCAGTTTCTGTCGCCTGCCCCGCGCGTGCGCACCGCGACCCTGCAATGGCTTTTCTGGCAGATGGGCGGCCTCGGCCCCATGGCGGGACAGGCGAACCACTTCTCGCGCATGGCGCCGGAGAAGATTCCCTACGCCATCGAGCGGTACGTGGCTGAAACCGCCCGTCTCTACGGCGTGCTCGACGGTCAACTCGCGAAATCCGAGTACATCGCCGGCGACTACTCCATCGCGGACATGGCCTGCTATCCGTGGGTTGTGAACCACGAATGGCAGAACCAGAACCTGGATGACTTCCCCAATGTGAAGCGCTGGTTCGAGGCCATTCGCGCGCGGCCGGCGGTCAAGGTCGCCTATGACAAGGGCGCGGCGATCCGCGCGGCGGGGGCATAAGGCTCGCACGAGGGACCGAGGGGGGCGTCATCGCCATTGCGCGGGGAAGCGCGTCAGCCTATATGTGGGCCATTCCCGTCATGGATGATGTGTATTGAGGCTCCGCCTCGGCCGGGCCGGAGCCCGACGAGTCATGCCCTGACGGCCGGATTGCAGAGGCCTTGCGCCTGAAGGAGATTGTCATGAGCAACGCGCCGCTGATGCCCAAAGCGACCGCCGTTTGGCTGGTGGAGAACACGTCTCTGACGTTCGACCAGATCGCCGACTTCTGCAAGCTGCATCCCCTTGAGGTGAAGGGCATCGCCGACGGTGAGGTGGCCGCTGGCATCAAGGGTCATGATCCGATCACCTCCAACCAGCTCACCCGCGACGAAATCGCCCGCGGCGAGGGCAACTCCGCCTACCGCCTGCAACTCGCCCGCAGCAAGGTCAGCCTGCCGGAGGTGAAGAAGCCGCGCGGACCGCGCTACACCCCCCTTTCCCGCCGTCAGGATCGCCCCAATGCGATCCTGTGGCTGGTGCGCAACCACCCCGAGCTGAAGGACGCGCAGATCATGCGTCTGGTGGGCACCACCAAGGCCACCCTTCAGGCTGTGCGCGAGCGCACCCACTGGAATTCGGCGTCGCTGGCCCCGATGGACCCGGTGACGCTGGGCCTGTGCTCCCAGATGGACCTCGACTTCGAAGTCGGCCGCGCCAACAAGGACCGTCCGCAGCAGCCTGATCAAGGCGCCACCCTCATGCCGGCGGAAATCACCACGGGGCCGCGCGCCTACGAGGAAGAGGCGCAGCCAAGCGCCGAAAGCCTGTTCGGCTCCCGTCCGAGCGCGCCGCGCGAGGAAGAGGAGGAGATCGACGTCGCCTCCGTCTTCGCCAAACTCAAGAGCCTCAAGCGGGACGACGAGGACTAAGACGCCGCGGAGCCTTGCCCGGCGAGGCTCCCGCATCACATAAGGGCTCGCGCGGAAGAGATCGGGGGAGGATCCATTGAGCGCCCAGGACATGAGCCCATCGCACGGCAGTTTCGCGGCGGGAGAACCTTCGCAGGGCCAATCGCCCGACCGCCCGTGGCTCGCCCGCTACCCCGCTGGCGTGCCGGCGGACATCGACCCATCGACCCTGCCCACGCTGGCGGCCCTGTTCGAGGACAGCGTCGCACGCTTCGCCGACCGGCCCGCGCTTCGCAGCTTCGGCGTGACGCTCACATACGCAGAGTTTGGCCGCCAGGTGCGGTCAATCACCTCAGAACTGCAGCGTATGGGGATGAACAAGGGCGACCGCCTCGCCATCATGATGCCGAATGTGATGGCGTACCCCGCCATTCTGTTTGGAGCCCTGTGCGGCGGGTTCACGGTCGTCAACATCAATCCGCTGTACAGCCCTCGCGAACTCGCCCACCAGCTGAACGACTCCGGCGCGCGGATGATCTTCATCCTCGACATGTTCGCCCACACCCTCGACAAGGCCCTTATGGACCTGACCGCGCTCGAGCGCGCGGTGATCGTGCGCCCGGGGGATCTGCTGGGGGCCAAGGGGATCGCGGTCAACTTCGCCTCCCGCTGGCTGAAGAAAACCGTGAAGCCCTACTCCCTGCCGATGACCCATCGCTTCACATCGCTGGTCGACTGGGGCGCGCGACGGGATCCTGATCCGGTGCAGGTGTCCCCGGAGGACGTCGCCTTCCTGCAATACACGGGCGGGACGACGGGCGTATCGCGCGGCGCTGTGCTCACCCATGCGAACGTGGCGGCAAACGTATTGCAGGCCGAGGCGTGGCTGCGCCCCTCGCTGGCGGGCAACCTCCAGCACGTGATGTACACGGCCCTGCCGCTCTATCACATCTTCGCGCTCACGGTGTGCTGCCTGTTCATGTTCCGCATCGGCGCGATGCAGGTGCTTGTGGCCAACCCGCGCGATGTGGGCGAACTGGTGGACACCATGAAGTCCACGCCGCCCACGATTCTTGTGTTCGTCAACACGCTGTTTGGCGCGCTGGCCCGCCATCCGCGCATCGGCGACGCCGACTTCAGCAAGTTGTCGTTGTGCATCGCGGGCGGCATGGCGATGCAGGAGTCCGTCGCGCGCGCCTGGAAGAAGGTCAGCGGCAAACCCGTCGTCGAAGGCTACGGCCTCTCGGAAACCTCGCCGCTCGTCTCGGTGAACCGCCTCGACATCGAGGAGTTCACGGGGACCGTCGGCTATCCGTCGCCATCGACCTACATCCGCATCGTCGACGACAATGGAAGCCCTGTGCCGCCGGGCGAGCCCGGCGAGTTGTGCGTGAAGGGGCCGCAAGTGATGCGCGGCTACTGGAACGCGCCCGAGCAGAATGAGCGCTCGATCACGCCGGACGGTTACTTCCGCACCGGCGACATCGCGACCCTCGACAGCGACGGCGCCCTGCGCATCGTAGACCGCCTGAAAGACATGATTATCGTGTCCGGCCTCAAGGTGTTCCCCAACGAGGTCGAGGATGCGCTCGCCGCCCATCCCGGCGTCCGCGAGGTCGCGGTGATCGGCGAGCCCCATGATCGCCTCGGCGAGCAGGTCGCCGCGTTCATCGCGCGGGCCGACGAGGCGCTGACCGAGGACGACGTGCGAGCTTTCGCCCGCGACCGGCTCGCCGCCTTCAAGGTTCCCCACCGGATCGAGTTCGTGGACGAACTGCCAAAGTCCACGGTCGGCAAGATCCTGCGTCGTGAATTGAGAGCGCCTGCATCGAAGGACGCCTGAGGCGGCCCGGCAGGCGATTAAACGCGCTGGCGCAGGTTGCGCCGGCCTAACAGGACAGGACACATGGCGCCGCAGCAGACGACCGAAAGCCTGAGGCCGGGACAACGGGGCCGCAAGTTCACGCTGGCCGCAGTCGTAGTGATTCTGCTGGCCTGCCTCGCCTTCATCCGGCCCCCGGATGGCCTTCCTGAACTCTCTCGGGGTTTTAAGCAGATCGGGTTGGCGCTGATCCTCGTCGGCGTGCTGGGCCGCGTGTGGTGCACCATGCACATCGGCGGGCAGAAGTTCACGGCGCTTGTCACCGCAGGTCCGTTCTCCCTGTGCCGCAACCCGCTCTATTTGTTCTCGATGATCGCGACGTTCGGCGCGGGGCTTCAATCAGGCTCGCTGCTGTTCGCGTGCTTCGCGACAATCGGGGCGTGGGCCGTCATCGACGCGACCGTGCGGCGTGAGGAGAAGGCGCTGGAGGCCCGCTTCGGCGAGGAGTACCGGAGTTACTGCGCACAAACGCCGCGCTATCTTCCCCGCTTCGCCGCCTGGAAGGGCGAGGACACGGTCACCGTCCAGATGCCGCTCGTGTACCGCACGCTGAGCGACGGCGCCCTGTTCTACGCCAGCGCCCCGGTGTGCGCGGTCATCGACTGGGCGCAGGTCGCCGGCTACTTGCCCGTGCTGGCGCGGCTGCCGATCTGAGGCGGCGTTGCGCGCCCGTTTTCAACCCCGGCCGACGCGGGCCTGCCCCTCGCGGGCGACCACGTTGCCCGGGTTGACGATGAGGGCGCGACCATACGACTCGGCCGCCTTGGCCCTGTCGCCCTTGCGCTCGTAGGCGAGCCCGAGCCCGGCCCACGCGTCGGCGTTCTGGTTGTTGACGTTGAGCGCGGCGTTGAAATCCTCGATCGCCGCATCGAACCGTCCGAGCACCACGAGGCTCTGACCGCGCGCGTGGTAGGGCGCCGCGACGAAGGGATCCCGGTCAATGGCGTTCTCGAAATCACTGATCGCGCGCGGGTGTTCGCCGTTGCGCTGATGGATCAGCCCGCGCGCGTGAAAGGACTGGGCGTTCTCCGGATTCAGGCGGATGGCCTGATCGAGATCCTGCATCGCCTCGGCGAGGTTGTTCTGCGCACGCAGCAGGTTGGCGCGGGCGATATAGGCCGGCGCGTGGCGGGGATTCATCTCGATGGCGCGATTGAAATCGGCGAGAGCAAGCTCTGTGCGGCCAAGCTGCCGGTAAGCGAGGCCGCGGTTGAGGTAGGCCGTGTAGAACGCCGGATCCGCGCGCAGCGCGTTTCCGAAGTCGGTGATCGCCTCCTGGAAGCGACCGCAACGGGCGTAGGCCGCGCCTCGCGTATTGTAGCCCTGGGGATCGTTGGGGTTGCGCTGGATCACCTCGGACACGGACGCAACGTTGGCCTGGATCGTTGCGCAATCCTCGCTCATCTCGACGACCGGAACAGCGCGGCTGCGGCTACCCAAGGCGCTCATGCCGTCGCACCCCGCCAGCGCAAGCGCTGCCCCGAGCGCGGCCAGCGTCATGGCGCGGCGGCGCGGGAAGGCCGGGCGCAGAAATGGCGCAGTTTGGCGGGAAGAAGCGGAAAAGGAGACGTCCATTTCAGGTGCGATCCTGCGGTTTGCTCCATCGCGCACGGCGACGCCGACGGAGACAAGGCTTCCTCAATGCGGCGATTGTTCGACGTCGCCGCCGCGCCATGCGATCAGGCGAAGCGCTCCACGGCAGGCTATGCGCCTCACGGGTAGCCAGAACGCACAACGGCGTCCGAAGCCGTCGCCCGGACGCCGTCATACCTCATCACGTCGTGCTTAACGACGAGTAAATCCTCAGCGCGTCGGCGCCGGGCGCGCCTTGACGGGCAGCAGGCCCTCGCGCTGCATCTTCTTGCGAGCGAGCTTGCGGGCGCGACGGACGGCCTCAGCCTGCTCGCGGGCGCGCTTCTCGGACGGCTTCTCGTAGTGACCGCGCAGCTTCATTTCACGGAAAATGCCCTCGCGCTGCATCTTCTTCTTGAGCGCCTTGAGAGCCTGGTCGACGTTGTTGTCGCGAACGAGAACTTGCACGCGTTGATCCTGTCTTTGGGCTACGCCGGCATGGCCGGGACATCAGCCGGTTCGGGAAAAAATAGGAGACTGCGGCGCTTGAGGCGCGCCTAGCCCGTTGGCAGCGCAATTAGCAGAAGCCGCAAGGCGTGTCCAGCGGGGCTAGCGTCCCACGATGCGCGTGACGTGGCCCATCTTGCGGCCCGGCCGCGCCTCGTGCTTCCCGTACAGGTGAAGGGCCGCCCCGCTGTCCCCAAGAATGTCGCGCCAGCGGTTGGCCTCCTCGCCGATCAGGTTGCGCATCTCGACTTCGCCATAACGGCGGGTTGAGCCCAGCGGCCATCCGCAGATCGCCCGCACGTGCTGCTCAAATTGCGACGTGACGGCGGCGTCGATGGTCCAGTGCCCGGAGTTGTGCACCCGCGGCGCGATCTCGTTCACCACAAGGATCTCTTTGTCCACCCCGGGCTCGGTCTCCTCGACCACGAACATCTCGACCGCAATCACGCCCACATACGCCAGCGCGTCCATGATCTTCTGCGTCATGGCGACGGCGGCGGCGGCGGTTTCCGGGCGGATGCGGGCAGGCGCCCGCGTGAGGCTGAGAATGTGGTTCTCATGCTCGTTCTCGCACACGTCCCACGCGGCGAACGAGCCGTCGAGACCGCGCGCGGCGATGACCGAGACCTCGCGAGCGAACGGCACGACGCCTTCGAGAATGGCCGGGTGACCGCCGATGGAGCGATAGACTGCGGCGAGGTCCGCGCCTTCCCGCACCATCGCCTGCCCCTTGCCATCGTAGCCGAAGCAGCGGGTCTTCAGGATCGAGGGACGCCCCAGTTGCGCAACAGCGCGCGCGAGGGCGCCGGCGTCATCCACAGGCAGAAACGGCGCTGTGGGAATGCCGAGCCCGCGCAGGAACTCCTTTTCGACCAGTCTGTCCTGGGTGGCTGCGAGCGCGGGCGGCGGCGGCAGCACCGCGCGCCGGGCGGCGAGCACGGCAGCGCTTTGCGCGGGCACGTTCTCGAACTCGTAGGTGACCACCGCGACCGACTCGGCGAAGGCCGCCAGGGCGGCCTCATCCTCGTAAGCGCCCAACGTGTGCCGGGCCGCCACATCGAAACCCGGCCCCGGGTCCGGCGCATAGATGTGGGCCTTGAGGCCAAGGCGGGCTGCGGCAAGCGCCAGCATACGGCCCAACTGGCCGGAACCGAGGATGCCGATCGTCGCGCCGGGAATGACCGGCGTCTGGACCCACGCGCTCATGAATGAGTTCCCTGCGGCTCGTCGACGGGGCGATCAGCGACGGCGTCGGTCTGTCCGGCGCGCCAGGCGTCGAGACGCGCCGCCAGAGCGGTGTCCTCAAGGGCAAGAACGGAGGCGGCGAGCAGAGCCGCGTTCACCGCCCCCGCGCGCCCTATGGCGAGCGTTCCCACCGGCACCCCCGCAGGCATCTGCACGATGGAGAGCAGCGAATCCATGCCCGAGAGCGCCTTGGACTCCACAGGCACGCCGAACACGGGCAACGGCGTCATGGAGGCCACCATTCCGGGCAGGTGCGCCGCCCCTCCCGCGCCCGCGATCACCACCTTGACGCCCGCGGCGCGCGCGCCTTTGGCGAACGCCACAAGCCGGTCCGGTGTGCGGTGGGCCGAGACGATGAGCGCCTCGTGGGGAACGCCTAGCGCCTCGAGCGCGCTGGCGGCGTGTTTCATGGTGGCCCAGTCGGACTGGCTGCCCATGACGATGGCGACAGGTTTCGCGGTGCTGGCCAATTCGGCCCCCGGTTAGACTAAAATCGCCGAATAGACGATGACGCCTGCGCAAGCAAGCCGCGGACGGACCAAGCGGTTCATGCGATGATGTCGGGCGTCAGCATGTCCTCGAGCTTCGTGATGCGGTCGCGCAGCACGAGCTTGCGCTTCTTGAGGCGCTGGATCTGCAACTGGTCCGGCGCGCCGACATCCTGAAGAGCCTCGATGGCGGCGTCGAGATCGCGATGCTCCTGACGCAGCATCTCCATCTCCGCCATGGCCTCGGCCTGCTCTTCCTCGCTCAAACCTTTGGGCATCGAACGGCGTTCCGGACAACGAGGCGCGCGCCTCCTTCGCAAGGGTTACTATGCCGTCACGCATGCGCGCGCACAAGGTTCAAACAGCGGCGAACTCTGCGACGAAGCACGGCGCCGCACGTGCGTCAGCGTATCGTTATCCGCCATAAATGGGCTGTTTTCTATTTTGTCCGATCACGCACAAATACCCTTCGCGGTCCGTCGTAAATGTGTCATCATTCCTCATCCATCAGCACCGAAGGGAGTTGTGGGATGTCTATGCAGAACCACCTCGCGGAACTGGAGCGCCGGCATCAGGCTCTCGAACGCGAGATTCAAGAATGCAGGCTCCACCCCTCAGTTGACTCTGTCAGACTCGCCGAGCTGAAGAGAAAGAAACTCTCCCTCAAGGACCAGATCGAAAAGCTTCGATCACCGATGACGCAGGCGCAATCGCGCACTGTTCACTGACATCTTTCTCCGTGGTCTGATCGGACGATCGCTTGCGCGCTTTCGCGCGTCAGGGTCGCTCTGGCCGGCTGAGGATCGTCAGAAGCAGCGGATCGCGCAGACGCTTGCGCCGCCAGTCAGTGGCGGCCGCTGGGCCCCTCGCCGCGTGTCGCTGAGAGCATCGCGAGCAACAGTTCGATACGCTCATCGTCCGGCGCATTCATGACGCCGGTCAGCGCATCCGCGAGGTGGGCTTGCGTGCGAGCGATCTGCGCGACGTGCGCCAGCGTATCAGATCTGGGGCCGGCGCGTTCAATGGCGTCTGCGGCTGCAAACAGCGCTGCATGGGCGCGAGCAAGCGACTCTTCCGCCTGCGCCAGTGCATGTTCGCGGGCGACGGCGTCCGTCTGCGCTCCCGTCAGGTCATGGCGTACGTTACGAACAGGATCGGCCGCTTCTGGAAGGTGGCCGTCAATATCGATGTCCATCAAGCCCGTCCGCAACCGGTGTCGTCTGCAGGCGCGTAGGTGATTCGCTCCTGTACCGACCATACAGGCGCAGGCGACTCCGGCAAGCCGCGCGCTCAGAAGATCGCCAGTTCCCGCGCGCCATCCCACACGAGTTTCAGCCCCACCGCGAGGGTGAGCCCGTAGACGATGCGGTAGAAGCTTTCCTCCGGAACCCGGCGCACCAGCCATACGCCGGCGGAGATGGACGCGATCGCCAACGGCAGCAGCGCGGCGGAGGTGAGCAGGTTTTCGCTCGTGGCGAGGCCCAGTTGCACATAGGCCGGGAACTTGACGTAATTCAGCACGGCGAAGAGCAGCGTGGAGGTGCCGGCGAACACCCGCGGCGGCAAACGCCGCGGCATCATGTACACTTGGAACGGCGGGCCGCCCGCGTTGGCGACGAAGCTTGTAAAGCCGGTCGCCGTTCCCCAGATCGCGGCCGGCGCGACCGCGGCGTCGCTCGCGACATGCCCCTTGCCCACGCCCCACCGCGCAATCTGCCAGCCCACGAAAAGCGTGGCGATCAGTCCCACGAGAATGAGAATGGCCCCGTTGGGCACCTCGCGCACAAAGACGTAGCCGGCGACCAGACCGAGCAGGCCGCTGGGCAACAGCAGCTTCAGGTCGCGCACGGAGAAATCCCTGCGAAACGCCCAGACGCCGACAAGATCCTGCGCCATGAGAATGGGGAGCATGATGGCGGCCGCCTGCATAGGCGGCACCGCCAGCGCCATCAGAGGGACGGAGAGCAGCCCCACGCCGGCGAAGCCGCCCTTGCCGATGCCCACCAGGATGACGGCGGGAACCGCAAGTAGGTAGAAATACGAATCAGTAATCATGGAGCCTCGCAGCCGCACGCGCGGCTCGCCCTTCCTCTTAGTCCGAAAAGATGAGGCGCGCGAGATTGCCTCACGACGGCGAAGGCGGGAAAGTCCGCCCCATGCGTCGCTGGCGATCAGGCGGCGGGATGCGTGTTGCCTACGGAGGAAGCGATGGCGAGCCGTTACCATGACGTTTATGGAGCGTGGCGGGCGGACCCGGACGCATTCTGGCGCGAGGCGGCCCGCGAGATCGACTGGATCCGTGCGCCGGAAAAGATCTTCGACGCCCAGGCCGGCGTGTACGGCCGCTGGTTCCCCGACGCGACCTGCAACACGTGCTACAACGCGCTCGATCGCCATGCGGACGGCGGGCGCGGCGCCCAGGCGGCGCTGATCTACGACAGCCCCGTCGCGAACGCCAAGCGCACGTACACCTACTCCGAATTGCGCGACGAGGTGGCGACGCTCGCCGCCGTTCTGCAAGACTTGAACGTGACGAAGGGCGACCGCGTCATCGTCTACATGCCGATGATCCCCGAAGCGGTGATCGCAATGCTCGCCTGCGCCCGCATCGGCGCGATCCATTCCGTCGTGTTCGGCGGGTTCGCGGCCAAGGAGCTTGCCACGCGCATTGACGACGCCAAGCCGAAGATGGTGCTCACCGCCTCGTGCGGCATCGAGCCCGGCCGGGTGGTGAAATACAAGCCCTTGCTCGATCAGGCGATTGAACTGGCGTCCTCCAAGCCCGAAAGCGTCATCCTGCTGCAGCGGCCGCAGGAGACCGCAAGCATGATCTCGGGCCGCGATCACGACTGGGCGGCGCTGATGAGCGCTGCGAAAGCCGCTGGCAAGACGGCGCCGTGCGTGGAGCTTGCCGCCACCGATCCGCTCTACATCCTCTACACGTCAGGCACCACGGGCGTGCCCAAGGGCGTGGTGCGCGACAACGGCGGCCACATGGTGGCCCTCAAATGGACCATGAAGAACCTCTACGGCATTGAGCCAGGCGAGGCGTTCTGGGCCGGCTCGGACGTGGGCTGGGTCGTGGGCCACAGCTACATCGTCTATGCGCCGCTGCTGCACGGCGCCACGACCGTTGTCTACGAGGGCAAGCCTGTGGGCACGCCGGACGCCGGCGCCTTCTGGCGCATGATCGAAGAGCACAACATCACCGCGCTGTTCACCGCGCCGACAGCCTTCCGCGCCATCAAGAAGGAAGATCCGGACGCCAAGCACCTCGCGCGCTACTCAACAAAGAGCCTGCGCACGCTGTTTCTGGCCGGCGAGCGCGCCGACCCGGACACGGTGGCGTGGGCGGAGAGAATTCTGGGCGTGCCGGTAGTCGATCACTGGTGGCAGACGGAGACCGGCTGGGGCATCGTCGGGAACCCGGTGGGCCTGGGGCTTCTGCCTGTGAAACATGGCTCGCCGACCGTCCCGATGCCCGGTTACGACGTGCAGATCGTGGATGAGGCGGCAAAGCCCTTGGAAAACGGCAAGATGGGCTCCATCGTCGTGAAGCTGCCTCTGCCGCCCGGCTGCCTGCCCACCCTCTGGCAGAACGACGCGCGCATGGCCGACAGTTATCTGGCCGAGTTCCCCGGCTATTATAAAACCGCGGACGCGGGCTATCGCGATGCGGACGGCTATCTCTACATCATGGGCCGCACCGACGACATCATCAACGTCGCGGGCCATCGCCTTTCCACCGGCGGCATGGAGGAGGTTCTCGCCTCCCATCCCAACGTCGCCGAGTGCGCTGTGATCGGCATGAAGGATTCCCTGAAGGGCGAGGCGCCGCTGGGCTTTGTGGTGCTGAAGGCTGGCGTTGAGCGCGACCCGCGGGAGATCGAGAAGGAGATCGTGGCGCTGGTGCGTGACAGAATCGGCCCCGTCGCCGCATTCAAGACCGCCGTCGTTGTGGATCGCCTGCCGAAGACGCGCTCGGGCAAGATCCTGCGCGGCACCATGAAGAAGATCGCTGACGGCGACGAATGGACCACGCCGGCGACGATCGATGACCCGGCTATTCTCGAGGAGATCGGCAGGGCGCTCGACAAGAAGGGCGCGTGAGGCGCGCTGGACCGCGCACACTATTTACATCGCTACTGAGAAATCCCCCTCCCGGTTTGCTCCGCAAACCACCCTCCCCCAACTTGCGTTGGGAGAGGGATGCGCTCACGTTGTTTTGTGCTTAATTACACGGACTCAATGCTGGTCGTTAGCGTCCCTCTCCCGCTTGCGGGGGAGGGTCGGCGCCGGATGGCGCCGGGGTGGGGTCGAAACCCCAAGCTTGGACTGCGCGCGTCCCCACGCGTATAATTAATTTCAACTAACGATAGACCCCCTCCCGGTTTGCTCCGCAAACCACCCTCCCCCAACTTGCGTTGGGAGAGGGATGCGCTCACGTTGTTTTGTGCTTAATTACACAGGCGCAGTATTGGTCGTTAGCTTCCCTCTCCCGCAAGCGGTGGAGGGACGCCAATGTTGTTTCATTGAAGGGCAATTCAACGTGCGCGAAACCCTCTCCCGCTTGCGGGGGAGGGTCGGCGCCGGATGGCGCCGGGGTGGGGGCAAAACCCCAAGCTTGGACTGCGCACGTCCCCGCGCGTATAATTATCTTCAATTAACGATAGCCCCCTCCCGGTTTGCTCCGCAAGCTACCCTCCCCCAACTGGCATTGGGAGAGGGATGCGCTCCCGCGCAACAATCCAACTAACAAAAGAGCCGGCCCCTACGAGCCGGCTTTTCCAGTTCAACAAACGCCACCACTCAGCGCGGCAGGAGCGTCTTGCCCATCAGGTGCTCATCCACCGAGCGCGCGCACTGGCGGCCCTCACGGATCGCCCACACGACGAGCGACTGGCCGCGACGCATGTCGCCGCAGGCGAACACCTTATCGCTCGACGCCTTGTACTGGATCGTGTCCGCAGCGACGTTGCCGCGCTGGTCGAGCTTCACGCCGAGACTGTTGATCATGCCCTCGTGCATGGGCGAGACGAAGCCCATGGCGAGCAGCACAAGATCAGCCTTGATGTCGAACTCGGTGCCGGGGATCGCCTGGAACTTGTTGTCCACGCGCACGCAACGCAACGTTTTCACGGCGCCGTCGCCGATGAACTCGACAGTGTTGACGGCGAACTCGCGCTCGGCGCCTTCCTGATGCGAAGAGGAGGTGCGCAGCTTCAGCGGCCATTCCGGCCACGTCAGCAGCTTGTTCTCCTTCTCCGGCGGCTGCGGCATGATCTCAAGCTGCGTGACCGACAGCGCGCCCTGACGGACAGAGGTTCCGATGCAGTCGGAGCCCGTGTCGCCGCCGCCAATCACCACCACATGCTTGCCGCTCGCCAGGATCGGCTCGTTGGTGGTCACGGACTCGTGGGAGACGCGGCGGTTCTGCTGCGGCAGAAAATCCATCGCAAAGTGGACGCCCTGCAAGTTACGGCCGGGAATCGCCAGATCGCGCGGCTTCTCGGCGCCGCCAGCAAGCACCACGGCGTCATGCTCGGCCACAAGCTGGTCGACCGACATGGTGACGCCAACGTTGACGTTGTAGTGGAACGTCACGCCCTCGGCCGTCATCTGATCGACGCGGCGGTCGATGTAGTGCTTCTCCATCTTGAAGTCGGGAATGCCATAGCGGAGCAGGCCGCCGGCCCTCGCGTTCTTCTCGTAGACGTGCACGTCATGACCCACGCGGGCCAGCTGCTGCGCGCAGGCGAGCCCAGCGGGCCCTGAACCTACGATAGCGATCTTCTTGCCAGTCTTTTCCTTCGGCGGCTCAGGCTTGATCCAGCCTTCCTGAAACGCGCGGTCGGCGATGGCGCACTCGATGGTCTTGATCGTGACCGGCGTGTCCTCGATGTTCAGCGTGCACGAGGCCTCGCACGGAGCGGGGCAAACGCGGCCGGTGAACTCGGGGAAGTTGTTGGTGGAGTGCAGGTTGCGCGCCGCCTCCTGCCACTCGCCCTTGTAGACCAGATCGTTCCAGTCGGGGATCTGGTTATTCACCGGGCAGCCGTTGTGGCAGAAGGGAATGCCGCAGTTCATGCAGCGCGCGGCCTGATCCTTCGTGGCCGCCTCGGAGAGCGGAATCACGAATTCCTTGTAGTGGCGGATACGATCAGCGGCGGGCGCATACTTGCGATCCTGCCGGTCAATCTCAAGGAAGCCTGTTACCTTGCCCATGGTTCACTCCCCCGCAACAGCCGCGGGCTGCTGCTGCAGCATTTCGTTGAGCGCGCGGCGGTACTCCACCGGCATGACCTTGCGGAACTTGGACTTGTAGGAATCCCAGTTGTCCAGGATCTCCTGCGCCCGCGTGGAGCCGGTGTAGCGCGCGTGGTTGGCGATGAGCTGGTGCAGACGCTCCGCGTCGAACCGGGTCATGTCCTTCATCACGTCCACGCGGCCGTGGGTCTGGAGATCCCCGCCCTGGTGGTTGATGCGCTGGTTCAGCTCCTCTTCCTCGGCGACGGATTCAAGCTCCACCATCGCGAGGTTGCAGCGCTGCTCGAAGTCGCCGTCCTCGTCGAGCACGTAGGCGATGCCGCCCGACATACCCGCCGCGAAGTTGCGTCCGGTCTGACCCAGCACCACCACGACGCCGCCGGTCATGTACTCGCAGCCATGGTCGCCAGTGCCCTCAACCACGGCGATGGCGCCGGAGTTGCGCACTGCGAAGCGCTCGCCGGCCACGCCGCGGAAGTAGCACTCGCCGGCGATGGCGCCGTAAAGCACCGTGTTGCCGACGATGATCGACTCATGCGGCACGATCTTCGTCGCTTCCTTCGCGGGCCGGATGATGACGCGCCCGCCCGACAGGCCCTTGCCGACGTAGTCGTTGGCCTGGCCATCGAGTTCGAGCGTGACGCCGCGCGCGAGCCACGCGCCGAAGCTTTGGCCCGCAGTGCCCTTGAGCTGGATGCGGATCGTGTCTTCCGGCAGGCCCTCGTGCCCATACCGCAGCGCGATCTCGCCCGACAGCATGGCGCCGGTGGCGCGATCGACCGAGCAGATCTCGCCCGTGATCGTCACTGGCGTCTTGCTCTCGATGGCGCCGCGCGCCTGGGCGATGAGCTTCTGGTCCATGACCTTTTCAAGGCCATGATCCTGCGTCTGCGTGTGGAAGATATCGATCTGCGGACCGACCTCCGGCTTGTGGAAGAGCTGCGAGAAATCGAGCCCCTTCGCCTTCCAGTGCTCCACGGCCGCCGACTTGTCGAGCATCTGCAACTGCCCGACCATTTCGTTGAACGTGCGATAGCCCAGTTTCGCCATCCACTCGCGCACTTCCTCGGCGACGAAGAAGAAGAAGTTGATGACGTGCTCGGGCTGGCCCACGAACCGCTTGCGCAGCACGGGATCCTGCGTCGCCACGCCCACCGGGCAGGTGTTCAGGTGGCACTTGCGCATCATGATGCAGCCGGCCGCAATCAGCGGCGCGGTGGCGAAGCCGAACTCGTCGGCGCCCAGAAGCGCGCCCACGATCACGTCGCGACCCGTGCGCAGGCCGCCGTCCACCTGCACCGCGATGCGCGAGCGCAGGCGGTTGTAAACAAGCGTCTGATGCGTTTCGGCCAGCCCGATCTCCCACGGGCTGCCAGCGTGCTTGATGGAGGTGAGCGGCGAAGCGCCTGTGCCGCCCTCGTAGCCTGAGATGGTCACGTGATCGGCGCGACCCTTCGAGACGCCGGCCGCCACAGTGCCGACGCCGATCTCGGAGACGAGCTTCACCGACACGTTGGCGCGCGGGTTGACGTTCTTCAGGTCGAAGATGAGCTGCGCCAGATCCTCGATGGAGTAGATGTCATGGTGCGGCGGCGGCGAGATGAGGCCGACGCCCGGCGTCGAGTGGCGCACCTTGGCGATCACCGCGTCGACCTTGTGGCCGGGCAGCTGGCCGCCTTCGCCGGGCTTCGCGCCCTGCGCCATCTTGATCTGGATCATGTCGGCGTTGACGAGGTACTCCGCCGTCACGCCAAAGCGACCCGAGGCCACCTGCTTGATGGCGGAACGCTTGGAATCCCCATTGGGCAGCGGCTTGAAGCGATCCGCCTCCTCGCCGCCCTCGCCCGTGTTCGACTTGCCGCCGATCCGGTTCATGGCGACGGCGAGCGTGGTGTGCGCCTCGCGCGAGATCGAGCCGAACGACATGGCGCCGGTGGCGAAACGGCGCACGATGGACGCAGCGGACTCGACTTCTTCGAGCGGCACAGGCGCGCGTCCGTCCTCCTCCGCGGTGCGGATGCGGAACAGACCGCGCAACGTGAGATAGCGCTCCTCCTGCTCGTTCAGCATCTGCGCGTAGGCGCGATACTTGTCCTGCGCGTTGCCGCGCACGGCGTGCTGGAGCAGCGACACGGACTGGGGCGACCACGAATGAGCCTCGCCGCGAATGCGGAAGGCGTACTCGCCGCCGACCGCCAGCGCGGTGCGGTACACCGGCGAGTCGCCGAACGCGTCGCCATGGCGCTGCGCCGTCTCCACGGAGACCTCTGGCAGGCCGACGCCGCCGACGCGCGAGTGCGTGCCGGTGAAGTAGCGATCAACGAACTCCTTCGAGAGACCCACCGCGTCAAAAATCTGCGCGCCGCAGTAGGACTGATACGTGGAGATGCCCATCTTGGACATCACCTTCAGCAGCCCCTTGTCGATGGACTTGATGAAGCGCTTGCACGCCTCGTAGCCATCGACCTCCTCGGGGAAGTCCTTCGCCATGGCGGCGAGGCTGTCGAACACCAGCCACGGGTTGATAGCCTCCGCGCCATAGCCCGCAAGGCAGGCGAAGTGATGCACCTCACGCGCCTCGCCGGTTTCGACGACAAGACCGACGGACGTGCGCAGACCCTTGCGGATCAGGTGGTGATGGACCGCCGCAGTGGCGAGCAGCGCCGGGATCGGAATGCGATCCGCCCCCACAAGACGGTCGGACAGCACGATGATGTTGTAGCCGCCGCGCACCGCGTCCTCTGCGCGCTGGCACAGGCGGTCGAGCATGGCCTCCATGCCCTCCGCGCCGCGCTCGGACGCATAGGTGATGTCGAGCGTCTTCGTATCGAAAGAATCCTCGAAGTGCCCGATGATGCGGATCTTCTCGAGGTCTTGATTGGTGAGGATAGGCTGGCGGACCTCAAGGCGCTTGCGCTTCGAGTTGCCCTCCAGATCGAAGATGTTCGGGCGCGGGCCGATGAACGACACGAGGCTCATGACGAGCTGCTCGCGGATCGGATCAATCGGCGGGTTCGTCACCTGCGCGAAGTTCTGCTTGAAGTAGGTGTAGAGCAGCTTCGACTGGCTGGAGAGCGCCGACAACGGCGTGTCGGTGCCCATGGAGCCGACCGCCTCCTCGCCCGTGATCGCCATGGGCGCGAGCAGCATCGACACGTCTTCCTGCGTGTAGCCGAACGCCTGCTGGCGATCGAGCAGGGACACGTCCGTGCGGGCGGCGCGCGGCTCGACGGGCTTCATGTCCTCAAGCACCATCTGCGTGCGCTTGAGCCACTCGCGGTAGGGATGCGAGGTGGAGAGCGTGCGCTTCATCTCATCGTCGGAGACGATGCGGCCTTCCTGCAGATCGACGAGCAGCATCTTGCCCGGCTGCAGGCGCCACTTCTTGACAATCTTCTCTTCCGGAATTGGCAGCACGCCGACTTCCGAAGCCATGATGACAAGATCGTCGTCGGTGACGATGTAGCGCGCGGGGCGCAGGCCGTTACGGTCCAGCGTCGCGCCGATCTGGCGACCGTCGGTGAAGGCCATGGCCGCCGGGCCGTCCCACGGCTCCATGAGCGCGGCATGATATTCGTAGAAGGAGCGGCGCTCCTCATCCATGAGCGGGTTGCCGGCCCACGCCTCGGGGATCAGCATCATCATCGCGTGAGCGAGCGAGTAGCCGCCCTGCACGAGGAACTCGAGCGCGTTGTCGAAGCAGGCGGTGTCCGACTGGCCCTCGTAGGAGATGGGCCACAGCTTCGAGATGTTGTTGCCGAACAGCTTGGACTCGACGGACGCCTGACGGGCCGCCATCCAGTTCACGTTGCCGCGCAGCGTGTTGATTTCACCGTTGTGCGCGACCATGCGGTAGGGGTGCGCAAGACGCCAGGACGGGAAGGTGTTCGTGGCGAAACGCTGGTGCACCAGCGCGAGCGCGCTCTGGAAACGCGGGTCGCCCAGATCCTTGTAGTAGGAGCCAAGCTGGGAAACCAGCACCATGCCCTTGTAGACGATGGTGCGGCAGGACATGGAGACCGGATAATACTCTGCGGTCTCGCGGCGGCCCAGCGCCTGAATGGCGTTGGAGGCGGCCTTGCGAGCGACGTAAAGCCGGCGCTCGAAGTCGTCCTCATCCGTCACGCCCGGGCCGCGGCCGATGAACGCCTGACGCATGGCCGGCTCGACAGCCTTCACCGCCTCGCCCAGATCGGAATTGTCGACGGGAGTGTCGCGCCAGCCCAGAAGGGTGAGCCCCTCCTCGCCCAACACGCGACCAACGATCGCCTCAACCTCAGCGCGGGCGCCGGCGTTGCGCGGCATGAAGAACTGACCGACGCCGTAAAGGCCCGGCGCCGGGAGGGTGAACCCGAGCCTGGCGCACTCCTCGGCGAAGAACGCATGCGGCATCTGCACGAGAATGCCGCAGCCGTCGCCGAGCTTGGGATCAGCGCCCACCGCGCCGCGATGGTCGAGGTTGAGCAGGATTTGCAGGCCCTGCTGCACAATCTCGTGGCTCTTGCGGTTCTTCACGTTGGCGATGAAGCCGACGCCGCAGGAATCGCGCTCGAGCGCGGGGTCGAAGAGGCCGCGGGCTTCAGGCAGGGACGGGTCGTAGACGCCGGTCATTGAAATTGCTCCGGGAACGTGCAGGCGGTGTGCGTTTGGACGAGGCGATATCAGGCTGCGGACGCAAAAGCGCCCGCGCCCCGTTTTCGGAGCCGGCGTTTCAACCCGTCGCCACTTCGCAACCCATACGCTCCCATCGCCCGCTCCAGATCGGTCTGCGATCGATTTACTTCGCGGTTGTCCGCGATTTTTCGCTGCTCGGTTCAGCCTGACAAGCAGACTGCGCGCCGTTCCGCGTCGTGTGAGCCACGAAAGCGACCCGCCACGCCCGGTGAAACCGGCCACGCCCAAATGGTCAGCAAGGCTGTCCTATTGAAGGCGCGCGAACATGACAGATTTAGGGCAGGCGCACAAGCGACGAAAGAGGGTCAGACGGTCGCGCACGTGCGGCCGGAGAGCGCGGGTCGATGCGGACCGGAGCCATGGGCGGAGCCGTAATCTCGGCGTATTCCTGCGGCGCTATTGCCTCCCCTGCGGGAGACCCTCATGCGCCCCATGCATTCTGCTTTTCTTGTCGCCTCGGCGACCGCCCTCATTGCCGCATGCCCGGCGCTGGCCCAGCCATTGGAGGCGCCGTCGCGGGTGAGCGCAGTAACGGTGTACCCGGACTCGGCGCGTGTGTCGCGGACGGCGGAGGTTGATCTGCCCGCCGGCGCGACGAACATTGTGTTCCGGGGGCTGCCCGTTGCGCTCGATCCCGCGTCCCTGCGCGTGGAAGGCGCTGGAGCCGCCGCCATCTCCATCAGCTCGGCGCAGACGCGGGTTGCGCCCGCAGACGCGCAGGCGCCCCAGGGCTCCATCTCGGCGCGCCTGCGGGAATTGCGGGACCGGGAGAAGGCCGCGGAGACACGCATCGAGGCGCTGGAGGGGCGGCGCGCCATGGTGCAGCGGTTCGCTGAGGCGGGTCCAGACCGTCCGGGCTCCCCGGCGGGCGGGCTCGACGTCGCCAAGTGGGGCGAGGCATGGGAGGCCGTTGGCCGCGAACTGGCCCGCGGCGGCGAGGACATCCGCATCGCCCGCGCCGCGCTGGCCCAAATCCAGGAAGACATCCGCACGCTTGAGGCGTCCCACCGTGGACCGGCCGGGGCGCAGCCGGCCCGCGAGGTGGTGGTGGACCTTGAGGCCGCCGCAGCGACCCGGGCGCGGATCACCATCACCTATCAGGTCCGGGGGGCCTTCTGGCGCCCGGCCTACGATGTGCGCGTCGCGGCGGAGCGGGGCAAGGCCGAGGTCGAGCTGGTGCGGCGGGCCGTCATCCGCCAGCGCACCGGGGAAGACTGGACCGGCGTCGAACTCGCCGTCTCCACCTCGCGTCCGGGACGCAACGCGAAGGCGCCGGACGTCCACACGCAGCGGGTCGGATTTCTGGAGGCTTCCCTGACCGCGCAGACGCAAACGCAGGCCCAGACGCGGGCTCTGGCGGACGCGCCGCAGCGCCAGCGCACCTTCGCCGCACCGCCGCAGCCTGCGCCGGCCGCCGCCCCGGCCGTGGAGCAGGAAGCCACCCTTGAGGCGGGAGACTACGACGCCCAGTTCCGCATTCCGGGCCGGGTGGACGTGGCCGGCGACGGCTCGGAGCGCTCCCTGCGCATCGGCTCCAGCACCAACCCCGCCGAGCTGTCGGTGCGCATAGCGCCAGCGCTCGATCAGACCGCCTATCTGGAAGCCGTGATTGTGAACGCCGGAGAGGCGCCCCTGCTGCCGGGGGAAGCCTCGATCCAGCGCAACGGAACACTCGTCGGGCGCACGCGTCTCGAGTTTGTCGCGCCCGGCGCGCGGACCCGGATCGGCATGGGCGCGGACGACCGCGTGAAGGTAGAGCGCAAACCCGTCATCCGAAAAGAGAACGAACCCACATGGCTGGGGGCGACGCGGCAGGAGACGCGCGAATTCCGCACGACGGTTCAGAACCTGCACCCCTTCCCGGTGAAGGCGCTCGTCCTCGACCGGACGCCAGTGTCCGAGGTCGACACCATCGGCGTGGAACTGCTGGCGGCGACAACCCCGCCCACCGACAAGCAGGTTGAAGGGCGCCGCGGGGTGCTGGGCTGGTCCATGGATCTGGCGCCCGGCGAAATCCGCGAGGTGCGCCTCGCCTACCGCCTTCGCTGGCCTGCAGACCGGGAGATCGTGTTCGACACGCCGTCAGACCGGCCCGAGCCCCGGTGAGGGATCCCGGCGGGCCGTTCACTGTATCTTGGACTCGGCTATTGTGGTTAAGATTTTCTCAAGCTAGGGTCAAGGCCGGGTTTCCTTGAGAACAGGAAGATCAGCCATGGCTCTCTCCGCGCGTTCTGTTTCGGGACGACTCTGGCTGATCGCCGCTGTTGTCTTTGCGGCGAGCCCGGCGCTAGCCTCCGGCGACCCCCGCCGGGACGGCAAGCGAGCGCACGCGTCCCACGTCACGAACAAGGTGAGCGTGCACGTGAACTCGGGCCGCCGCCTTGCGCCCGAGAATGAACGGGCGTTGGTCCACATGACGCTGCTGCGGGAAACGATCAGGCTGCAGAATCGCAGCGGCGCCCGGCGCTGCCCGGGCGTCGTGGACGGGGTCGCCGCCGACTGCGCCATCCCCAGCGGGGCGCGCATCATCAGCTCGGGCGGTCGCTAACTCAGTCGAACGGATAGACGCCCGGCTCCGGCTCGTAAGCCTCGGCGACTCCGCGCATCCCCGAGCGCAGCATGGCTTCCCACGACTCCCGCGTGGTCGCGCCGATATGGGGCGAGGCGAAGAACGTCGGCATGTCGATCAGGGGATTGCCGTTGGCGGGCTCCACCGCGAACACGTCGAAGGCGGCGCCCGCCACATGGCCGCTCTCCAACCGCTGGCGCAGGGCCTCCTCATCAAACATGCCGCCGCGCGCGCAGTTCACAAGGATCACGCCGGGCTTCATGCGGTCGAGCACGGCCCCGGTGTAGAGATTGCGCGTGGTCGCGTTCAGCGACAGATGCACCGTGAGCACGTCGGAACGCGCCCACAACTCCTCCTCGCTCACCTTCTCCACGCCGTACTGGCGGTAGAAGTCCGAATGATCCACGCGGTCGCAGGCGAGGATCTTCACGCCGTAAGGCTGCAGCAGCTTGACGACCTCCTGGCCGATGTGGCCGCAGCCATGGACGCCGACGGTGCGTCCGCGCAGGTCCGCGCCAAAGCCAACCGGCCCCTTCCAGTCGCCGCGCCGCAGGATCGACGAGAAGTAATGAAGGCGGCGCACGCAAAACACCATGTAGCAGACGGCGAGTTCCGAAACGGAGACCTTGTTGACGCCTGCGGCCCACCACATGCGCTTGCCGTGTTTCTTCAGGATCGCGGGGTCGATGTGATCGACGCCGGCCGAGCACAGCGAGACGACCTTCAGCTCGGGCAGCGCCGCGCACACCCGGTCGGTGAAGCGATCAAGGCCGATGATCGCCGCCTCATAACCGCGCAGGTAGTCGATCAGCTCGTCCTCGGTCAGGCGACGCTTCTCGGAGGGAAACTTTACGTCGCCGTAGAGCGCCAGCAGCTCCTGCTTGAGTTCAGGAAAGAAATCAAAGTAGGGCGAAGTGACCGCGACGCGCATGAAGCCTCCCTGTGATGATCCCTGACGGGTTCGCTCTCTTTACGACGACGCGGCTTCGCGCGATACCCATTGAGGTCCACAGGAGACGCCCATGAAGACCCGCGCAGCCGTCGCTTTCGCCGCCAGAAAACCGCTGGAGATCGTCGAGGTCGAGCTGGACGGCCCCAAGGCCGGGGAGGTGCTCGTTGAGGTGAAGGCCACGGGCATTTGCCACACGGATTACTACACGCTCTCAGGCGCCGACCCGGAGGGTCTGTTTCCCTGCATTCTGGGCCATGAAGGGGCGGGCGTCGTGGTGGACGTGGGCGCCGGCGTGACGACGCTCAAGAAGGGCGATCACGTCATTCCGCTCTACACGCCCGAATGCCGGCAGTGCAAAAGCTGCCTGTCCCGCAAGACGAACCTGTGCACCGCGATCCGCGCGACGCAAGGGCGCGGCCTGATGCCGGACGGCACAAGCCGCTTCAAGTGCGACGGCGATCCCGTGCTGCACTACATGGGCACATCAACCTTCGCCAACCACATCGTGGTTCCCGAGATCGCGCTGGCGAAAATCCGCGAGGACGCGCCGTTCGACAAGGTTTGCTACATCGGCTGTGGCGTCACCACCGGCATCGGCGCCGTTATCTGGACCGCAAAGGCTGAAGCCGGCTGCCGCGCAATTGTTTTCGGGCTCGGCGGCATCGGCCTGAACGTGATCCAGGGCCTGCGCATGATCGGCGCGGAACAGATTGTGGGCGTCGATGTAAACCCCGGCAAGAAGGCCATGGCCGAGAAGTTCGGCATGACGCACTTCGTGAATCCTGCGGAAGTGGGCGGCGATATCGTGCCCTATCTGGTGGATCTGACGGGCGGCGGCGCCGACTACACATTCGACTGCACCGGCAATGTCACGGTGATGCGTCAGGCGCTGGAGGCCTGCCATCGCGGCTGGGGGCAGTCGATCATCATCGGCGTGGCGCCAGCGGGCGCGGAAATCTCCACGCGGCCGTTCCAGCTCGTCACCGGGCGCGTCTGGAAAGGCTCGGCGTTCGGCGGCGCGCGCGGACGCACGGACGTGCCGCGCATCGTCGACTGGTACATGAACGGGCGCATCAACATCGACGATCTCATCACCCACAAGTTGCCGCTGGAGCGCATCAACGAAGGTTTTGACCTGATGCACGAGGGCAAGTCGATCCGCGCCGTCGTGGAATTCTGACCGCGCTTGGAGGGCGCCAATGCGCGATAAGGTCCGCTTGATCGCGCCAGGTCACGCCCGCATGGCGGCGCTGGCGGTCGCTGCGGCGACCTGCTTCGCAATCATTGCGGGCGACCGCGACATGACTGGCGTTCACGCCGTGGCGACCACTCTGGCGCTTGGCTGCGTCGCCACGCTCGCCACACGCCGCGCGCTCACATCGGCCGCGCTGTGCGCCGCGCTTGTGACGCTTGTCCTCGCTGTCGCACACGTGAAGCGCCTGCGCACTGACTTCATTCTGCACGCATGGGATCTGTTCGATCCCGCCGTGTGGACATTCTCCCCGCTGGCCGTCGCCGCCGATCATCCGGTCGCCGGCGCGTTGATCGTCACCGCGCTCGCGGGGCTCGCCGGGCTGCCCCTGCTGGCGCGACGCGAGACGCCGAACGTCCGCGCGCGTTACGCCACCTCGATTTTCGTTGTCTCCGCAGCGACGGCGGCGGGCGCCGCCTTCGCCGATGGCGAGCCGAAGCAGACGCAATACACCTTCCCCGACCGGCACCTGTCCTCGTTCTACTCATCGTGGCCGCCGGCGCTGGCGGCGCTTGCGCGGGGACAACTGATGGAGGCGGCGCCCGAGCGCGTCGCGCCCTTCGATCTCGCGGCGGCGTGCGCGCCCGCCGACAAACCGCCGCATGTGATCCTGATCCATCAGGAATCCGTCACGTATCCCGGCGCCTTGCCCGGGCTCGCTTATGACCGGCGCGTGGACGACCTGTTTCGCTCCCACGACGGGACGATCCGCGCGCTGCGCGTGGAGACATACGGCGGCGCCTCCTGGCTGACGGAGTTCTCCGTGCTCACGGGAGCCGCGAGCCGCTTCTTTGGCGGCATGCGCTCGTTCGTGCAGATCTACATGGCCGGGCGCATGGCGGACGCGCTGCCCCTGCAAATGCAGGCCTGCGGCTATCGCAACGTGATGTTTTATCCTTACCTGCGCGGCTTTTTCGGCTCGGCGCCGTTCTTCGAATCCGTGGGGCTCAGGGACATCTTCGATTCCCGCGCGCAGAAGGCCGCCACGTCGGCAGAGCCGGACCGATTCTACTACGCCAACGCGCTGGACGAGATCGCTCGTCACATAAAGGCGGATCGCAAGCCGCTGTTCATCTACCTCCAGACCATGGCGGCGCACTGGCCTTATGACGTGACCTACTGGCCGGAGCGGGCTGTGCCGGGCGCACCCGACGCCCATCCGGAAATGCACGAGTACCTGCGCCGCCTGTTCATGGGCCGCGACGATTTCGCATGGTTGCAAGGCGAACTGGCGCGGCGGTTTCCGGGCGAGCGATTCCTCATCATTCAGTACGGCGACCACCACCCGCTGGCGACGCGGTTTTTCTTCGGCTTCAACCGGGAGGAAATCGAGGCGATCAATCGCGCCATGCCCTCGGACTCGCCAGCGTTCAAAACGTTCTACTCTTCCATCGGCGTGAACTACGCGCCGCCGCCCCTGCCCGAGCCGCGTGTGATCGACGGCGCCTGGCTCGGCGTCGTCCTGCTGGAGCAGGCTGGCTTGCCCCTGCCGCCGTCCTGGCGGGAACGGGCGCGGCTCATGCGCGCCTGCGACGGCGCCTACGCGCTTTGCCCGGACCGCGACGCGATCCTGCGGTTTCACCGCAGGCTGATCGACTCAGGGCTGGTCAACGCCCGTTGAGAGCGCGGACCGCTTCAGCCGCCGCCCGCTCGCCGCTCATCCAGGCGCCGTGGGCGGTGGAGAAATCGCGCGGCGAGGTCGCCTCGCCCGCAAAGAAGATGCGTCCGTCCACGGGCTCGGCGAGGATCGCGCGCTGATCCCAGCAGCCCGGCAGAGCGTGCGAGTAGGAGCCCAGCGCGAAGGGATCGCTCGCCCACGCGCTGGCGCACAGGGGTTTCAGGCGGCGCCGCCACGCCGAGCCCAGCGCGCGCACGAGTTCGCCGATGGCGAAATCCGCGAAGCCTTCAAGACCGCCTTGTTCCAGATCACGCGCCAGCGCGCCGCCGAAATACCCCTCGATCACGGGGCGCCCGAACGGGCGAAAATGAAAGGCGCCGACGTCGCGCCGGTCGGTGGCGCCGAACAAGCGCCCGTTCTCGGGCAGATCCTCCGCGCCGTCCACGGCCAGAAAGAGCTTGTTCGCATAGCCCAGCGGCAGGCCCGCGCAAGCCGCGCGCTTGGCTGGCAGGTCGGGGGAAAAACGCACACGCCCCTGCGCAATGACATTGGTGGGCAGCGCGACGATGACGGCGCGCGCTTCAAGCGCGCCGCGCGAGGTCTCGACCCGCACCCTGCGCCCGCCATGGTTGATCTCGCTGACGACGCAGCCGTAGGCGATGCGCCCATGCGCCGCGAGACGCGCGAACAGTGCGCCGTATCCTTCGACAACCCGGAAGTTGACCTCGGTGTCGTGGTAGTTGGCGAAGTCCTTCACCGACAGGCGATCCAGCTCCACGCCGTTCACATAGGTGGAGACCGCGTCGATGAGAGCGTTCCAGCGCCCGCCGGGCTCCAAAAAGTCCGCAGCGGGGCGGTCGCCCGCCTCCCCGCTCGCAGCCTCCAGCCGCGCGTAGAACGCCGCCTGCGCCGCGCGAAAGGCGCCGTGCGCGCCCGGCTCGAACGACAGCGCGGCGCGCGGATCCTGCCATGGCGGCAACCGCTCATCGACAGTCAGGCAAAGGGTCCGCGCAACAGCCACAAGGGGGTTCCGGTCCGCCGAGTGAAGCCACCCGCAGCCAAGATCCAGCGCAAATCCGCCGACCGTGACCGTATGAGCCCGGCCTCCGGCCCGACTACGGGCCTCGACGGCGACCGCATCCAGCCCCGCAGCATTGCACGCGCGCAGGGCCGCGACGCCGGCGGCGCCCGCCCCGACGACAACCACATCGGGTTGTGAGACCGCATCCATCATGCGCGCACACTAGACCGGAAATCGACCTGATTGCATCTGGTCGTCCGCTCTAGCTTTCTGTTTGTTCGGCATTTTCTTACGTCCAACTGGCATCTGCCTGCATGGAAAACGCGCTCGCAGGCCGCTGAAAACCGGCGCCGCATTTTTCTATTGCCAAGTCGGAGTTCATGGTTTAGCTTATGCAAATCCCGAGAGAATTTTCGGGGGCATGAATTTAGATCCATTCTTTTCAGACCGGCCGTCGGGGAAATCCTGACGGCCGGTCAACTATTTCGGGAGAGTCGCGGCGCCCATCGGCGCCCGCTCCCGCCCCTGTGTCGCCGGCGCAAAACCCCACATGTGCGCATTTGACAGCGGCGACCGGTTTGCGAGCGGCGCATTTCGTACTTACTTTGTGCGTGATCGTAGCTGGAAGTGTGATCGCCGTGGTTCGATTTCTTCTGAACGGACTTGAGGAGGTCTGCGCGGCGCCGCCGCCGGACCAGACGGTGCTTCAGTGGCTGCGCGTTCAGCGCCGCCTCACGGGCTCGAAAGAAGGCTGCGCGGAGGGCGACTGCGGCGCCTGCACTGTCGTCCTCGCGGAGCCGGAGGGCGATGGCCTGCGCTGGCGCCCCGCCAACGCCTGCATCCTGATGATGGGGCAGTTGCATGGCCGGCTGCTCGTCACCGTGGAAGGGCTCGCGGACGGCGAATCGCTTCATCCGGTGCAGGCGGCCATGGTGGCCCATCACGCGAGCCAGTGCGGATTCTGCACCCCCGGTTTTGTCATGTCGCTGTTCGCGGCCTTCCGGAGCGGGGAGAGCGCGCGCACGAGCGAGATCCACGACTGCGTCGCCGGAAACCTCTGCCGCTGCACGGGTTACAGGCCCATCGTCGATGCGGCGGCGGATGCGCTGTCAGGCTCCCGCGACGATCGCTTCAGCCCCCTCGCCACAGACATCGCCACGCGCCTGCGGGAAATCGCCGCAGGCCCCGCGCTGTCGGTGGAGACTGACGCTGGCCGCTTCCTCGCCCCGCGCAGCCGCTCGCATCTGGCGGCGGCGCTGGCCGCAGACCCGGGCGCGCGGCTCATCGCAGGCGGCACCGACCTCGGCCTCGACGTGACCAAGCGGCGCCAGCCCCAGCGCAGCCTCGTGTCCGTGAACGCGGTGGCCGAACTGAAGACCATGGAAGAGCGGGACGGGGCGCTGGTCATCGGCGCGGCCGTCCCCTACGCCGACGCCCTGCCGCGCCTCGCCGCCATAGATCCCAGCATCGGCGTGCTGCTGCGCCGGCTCGGCTCACGGCAGATCCGGGCGCTGGGCACCATCGGCGGCAACATCGCCAACGCCTCGCCCATCGGCGACACGCCGCCGCTGCTGCTGGCCCTCGGGGCCAGCGTAACCATCGGCTCGGCGGCGGGAGAGCGCGCGGTTTCGCTGGACGCCTTCTTCACCGGATACCGGCGCACGGTTCTGCGTCCGGGCGAGTTCATCGACCGCATTTCAATTCCCCTGCCCCGCCCCGGCGACCTTGTGCAGGTGGACAAGATCTCCCGCCGGTTCGATCAGGACATCTCCGCTGTGTGCGGCGCGCTGTTCCTGCGGCGCGAGGGCGACCGGATTGCGCTGGCCCGAGTGGCGTTCGGCGGCATGGCGGCGACGCCTGCGCGGGCCACGGGCGTTGAGGCGGCGCTGACAGGCGCGCCTGTCTCGCGACAGACCTTCGAAAACGCCGCGCAGGCGCTGGCGCGCGACTTCAAGCCGATCGACGATTTCCGCGCGAGCGCCGCCTACAGGCTCCGCGCCGCGGAAAATCTTTTTGAACGCTGGTTCCTCGCCGCGACAGGCGCACTGGAGGCTGCAGAATGAGCGACCGTCGATCCGTCGTCGGAAAGCCGCTCCACCACGACAGCGCGCGCCAGCACGTGACCGGCGCCGCGGTCTACCTCGATGACATGCCCGAAGCGGCCGGCTGCCTGCACGCTGCGCTGGTGAAGTCCCCACACGCCCACGCGCGCATCGTGCGCATCGACGCGTCGCGCGCCCTTGCGGAGCCGGGCGTTGTGGCGTTCGCGACCGCCGCGGATGTGCCGGGCGAGAACGAGGTCGGCCCCATTTTCCACGGCGAACCGGCGCTGGCGGTCGAGGTCGCCGACTACGTGGGCTGCCCTGTGGGCGCCGTCATCGCCACGAGCCACGAAGCCGCGCGCCGCGCCGCCGATCTCGTCGATATCGAGTGGGAGCCGTTGCCGGCGATTCTCACCATCGCCGATGCGGTCGCAGCGGAGAGCTATGTGTGCGCCCCCCAGCGCCTTGTGTTCGGCGATGCCGCCAGCGCGCTGGCGCGCTCGCCCCACCGTCTGAGCGGCGGTCTCGACATCGGCGGGCAGGATCACTTCTATCTTGAGACCAACATCGCCATGGCCACCCCGCTGGACGGCGGCCAGTGGCATGTGTGGTCATCCACCCAGCATCCCACCGAGGTGCAGAAGCACGTGGCCCTCGTGCTGGGCGTCCCGCAGGCGGCCGTGACCGCGGAAGTGCGCCGCATGGGCGGCGGCTTCGGCGGCAAGGAAAGCCAGCCGACCATCATCGCAGCCATCGCCGCCATCTGCGCCCACAAGACGCGCCGGCCCGTCAAGTTGCGGCTGGACCGCGACGACGACATGATCGTCACAGGCAAACGGCATGACTTCCGCGCCGACTGGGAGGTGGGCTTCGACGACACAGGCGCCCTCATCGCGCTCAAGGTGCGTCTGGCCACGCGCGCGGGAAATGTGGCGGATCTGTCCTCCGCGGTCATGACCCGCGCCATCTGCCACGTCACGAACTGCTACTTCGTCCCCAACGTCGAGGCGGTGGGTCTGTGCTGCAAGACGAACACCGTCTCTAACACCGCATTCCGCGGCTTCGGCGGGCCGCAAGGCATGCTGGTCGGCGAGGCGATTATCGATCAGGTGGCGAGGCGCCTGGGCCGCGACAGGGACGAGGTGCGGCGGGCCAATTTCTATTCGCCGTCGCGCGGACTCACCACGCCCTACGAACAGTCCGTGCAGGACATGATCGGCGCCGAATTGACCGACAAGCTGGAGGCCAGCGCGGATCTTGCCGCGCGCCGGGCCGAGATCGCGTCCTTCAACGCGGGCTCACGGTTGCGCAAGCGGGGCCTCGCGACGGCGCCCGTGATGTTTGGCATCAGCTTCAACATGCCGAGCCTGAACCAGGGCGGTGCGCTGGTGCACGTCTATACGGACGGGTCCATCCAGGCCAACCACGGCGGCACGGAGATGGGGCAAGGCCTCTACACCAAGGTCGCGCAGGTGGTGGCGGAAACTTTTGGCGTCGCAGCGTCGGTCGTGACGCCCACATCGACGCGCACAGACAAGGTGCCCAACACCTCCGCAACCGCCGCGTCCTCCGGCTCGGACATCAACGGCGCCGCCGCGCGCAACGCCGCGCTCCAGATCCGCGCCCGCATGGCGGACGTCGCGGCGCAGGAATGGGGCGTGGACGCGGAGTCCGTCTCCTTCGAGGACGGGACGGTGACGAGCGGCAACCACGCAATGGCCTTCAGCGAACTGGCCAGGCTGTGCTGGGTGCGGCGCGTCTCGCTCTCGGCGACGGGATTCTACGCCACGCCGGGGATCCACTGGAACAACGCGACCATGAAGGGCAACCCCTTCTATTACTTCGCGTACGGGGCCGCGGCGTCGGAAGTGGAGATCGACCTGCTCACAGGCGAGACCCGCTGCCTGCGCACCGACATCGTTCACGACTGCGGCTATTCCCTCAACCCGGCCATAGACTTGGGCCAGATCGAGGGCGGCTTTGTGCAGGGCCTCGGCTGGCTGACGATGGAGGAGCTGTGGTGGGACGGCGCCGGTCGCCTGCGCACCCACGCCCCGTCAACCTACAAGATCCCCGGCAGCCGGGACACGCCGCCGGATTTCCGCGTGCATATTCTGGAGGATGCGCCCAACCGTGCGGAGACTGTCTTCCGCTCCAAGGCTGTCGGCGAGCCGCCGTTGATGCTGGCGATGTCGGTGTGGCTGGCGATCCGCGACGCTATTGAAGCGGCCGGCGGCGACGCGGAAATCGATGCGCCTGCGACGCCGGAGCGCATCCTTATGGCGGTTGAGACAGGGCGCGGGGCGGCGCCCGCCCCGGCCTGACGGGCCGGGGTCAGCCGCGCAGGGGCTCGACCTTCAGGGCCGCCTTGACGAAGTGGTAGAGCCCGTACGCGCCGGCGACCACGCCGAAGACCTCGATCCCCGTGCGGAAGATTGCGGGCAACTCAAGAAGGCCGCCAATCGCCCATGCAGCCGCCCACGTGAGCCCGATCAGCTCGGTCCCCACAAGAATGGCGACGCTGAACACGGTTGTGACGTTCTGCCAATTGATGGGCTTTTTCTCGGCCACGGCTTTCTCCGGCGCTGGCCCCTGTCCGGGGGGCGATCTAGGACGTATATCAGCCGGGCTCCCATCGCAAGCGCAGCCGCCCCGATGACCTCGACTCCCGAATTCGCCGCCGCGGCCGTCGCCGCGCCCCATATGCTCGCCGCGCAGACGGGACAGACGATCCTTGCCCAGGGCGGCGACGCCATCGAGGCCATGGTCGCCATGGCGGCGACCATCGCCGTCGTCTACCCGCACATGAACGGGATCGGCGGGGATGGGTTCTGGCTGATCCGCGAACCCGGCGGCAAGGTGCGCTGTCTGGAGGCGTGCGGGTTCGCGGGCGAGGCCGCGACCCTGCGGCGCTACTGGGACCAGGGGCACGAGAAGACCATTCCGGCGCGCGGCCCGCTGGCAGCCCTCACCACGCCGGGCGCCGTGTCCGGATGGGCGCAGGCGCTGGAACTCTCCCGCGCCTTGGGCGGGCGCCTGCCCGTGGCTGACCTGCTGGCGGACGCGATCCGACTTGCGCGCGGCGGCGCCCCGGTCTCGGCCTGCGAGGCGCGCACAAGCCCGTTCCTTTTCGATGACCTGAAGGTCGCGCCCGGATTCGCGGACGCGTTTCTGGTCGATGGCGCGCGGCCCGAAGCCGGCCATGTGCGAGCGCAGGCGAGACTGGCGGACACGCTCGATCATCTGGCCCACGCGGGGCTGATGGATTTTTACCGCGGCGATGTCGGGCGCGAACTCGCGGTGGACCTCGCACGCATCGGCGCCCCCGTCTCGCGGGCGGACCTCAAACGCCAGACGGCTCGCTGGAGCGCGCCGCTCTCGGTGCGCCTGCGCGACGCCACTGTTTGGAACGCGCCCCCGCCGACGCAGGGGCTCGCATCCCTCATGATCCTCGGCATGTTCGAGCATCTGGCCGTGGAGCGTGCCGAGAGTTTTGAGCACATCCACGGCCTCATCGAGGCCACCAAGCGCGCCTTCGCCGTGCGCGAGCGCGAGTGCGCCGATTTCGCGTGGCCCGCCGCCGATCCCGCGCGCTGGCTCGCCCCGGACGCGCTGGAGCGAGAGGCTGCGCAGATCGCCCTGTCCCGCGCCGCCCCCTACCCCGCGCCGCCCTCGAACGGCGATACGGTGTGGATGGGCGCCATGGATCCCTCGGGCCTCGCGGTGTCCTACATCCAGTCCATCTACTGGGAGTGGGGCTCCGGTTGCGTCTCGCCCGCCACCGGCGTGCTCATGAACAACCGGGGCGTCGCGTTCTCGCTGGAGGACAGCGCTACGCAGGCGCTGCGACCGGGCCGCCGGCCGTTCCACACCCTCAACCCGCCGCTGGCCGCCTTCGACGACGGACGCGTGGTCGCGTACGGGGCCATGGGCGGCGACGGCCAGCCGCAGTTTCAGGCGCAGGTCTTGTCGCGGCTACGGTTCGGCGCGGCGCCGGACGCCGCTGTCGATGCGCCGCGCTTCCTGCTTGGCCGCACATGGGGCTCGCAATCGACGACCCTCAAGGTGGAGGACCGGTTCGACCCGTCGCTGCTGCGCGCGCTCGCCCGGGCAGGCCACGAGGTGGAGGAGACGGGCCTCGCCTACGCCGACCTGTTTGGTCATGCGGGCGTGCTGGTGCGGGCGCCGAACGGGCGCATTCAGGGCGCGCACGATCCGCGCTCGGACGGCGGGGCGCTTGGGCTTTAGTCAGGCCGGGGAGACGCCGCCGGCGAGCGCGCCCATAAGCAACGTAGCGCCCAGCATGAACACAAGAATCGCGGCCACGAACTCCAGCGCGCGCACGCCAAGGGCGCCGCGACCTTCCCCACCGCCGAGGAAGCGGACCGCAAGCCCCTTCGCCAGCACCGCCATGGCGGCCAGCGCCCCGGTGGTGAGCGCCGTCCCCATGGACATGGCGAAGGTGGCGGCGACGCCGGCAAGGAAAATGCCCTGCGCAAGGGCGAACACAAGCACGAGGATCGCGCCGGAACAGGGCCGCGCGCCCGCCGCGAAAATGGTGGCCGCCGCCGTCTTCCACGAAAAGCCCGCGCCGAGCGTTTCCGGTGCGGGCGCATGGAAGTGGCCGCAGTCGGGACCGTGAACGTGCGCGTGACCGCCGGCGGGTTTCGCGGCCTCGTGATGGTGATGCCCATGGTCATGGTCATGGTGGGCGTGCGCGTGGGCGTGCGCGTGGTGACCGTGCGCATGGTCGTGGCCACAGGCCGCAGGCGCGGGAGCCTGCTGCGCGACCGGCGCCCCTGCGCCCAGCGCCGCGATCAATCCGCGGCCCTTGCGCCACATGAGCCACAGGCCGAGCGCGGCCACGCCCGCGTAGCTCGCCAGCTCCACAAGATTGGCGGCCTGCTTCATGCGAGAGGAAGTCGCGTTGAGCAGCGCGGCGAGCACCGCAACGATGGTGATCGCCACCAGACCCTGAAAGACAGCCGCGAGGAACGAGATCGCGAGGCCGCGCCTCAAGGACTGCTCATTGGCCAGCATGTAGGAGGCCACGACCGCCTTGCCGTGTCCGGGCCCGGCTGCATGAAACACGCCGTAGGCGAAACTGATTCCCAGCAGCGTCCAGAAGGCGGACGAGTCCGTCTTGATGGCGCGCACCGCGCCGCTCAGCATCCGCTCGAAGCGGATCTGCTGCTGAAGGATCCAAGCGGCGACGCCTGTCTGGGGCGGCGGCCCCGACGCCTCGCGCACGCCAAGGTCGAATGGATTGCGCGGCTGCGCCTGCGCCAGCATGTCGTGGGCGGACGCATCGGCGAGCAGCAGCGCGCCCGCGAGAGCGATAAGCCCCGCGCTCACTGCGCCATAACGGATGAGCGGTCGCGACCTCAGGGACATGCGACCACCACGCGCGCGGCGAGCTTGAGGCCGAAGTCCGCGCCCGGCGAGACGTTCGTTCCCATGGAGTCATTGAGCTTGCGGGCATCCGCCTCTGGCAATGGCGGCGGCTGCATCAGGTTGAGCGAACAGCCGTTGGGCGCCGCGTTCAGGCGCACGGGATCGCGCTTCTCCATTTCGAAGGCGACAAAATAGGTTGGGTCGTAGACCTGCATGACGAAGGCGCGGCCCGCGCTCGCCGGCTCCTTCAGGGGCGCCGTGAAATG
Organism: Hyphomicrobiales bacterium; assembly: GCA_027484655.1. GTDB lineage: Bacteria > Pseudomonadota > Alphaproteobacteria > Rhizobiales > Beijerinckiaceae > Terripilifer. The sequence goes on from JAIXSM010000071.1 coordinate 61,090, forward strand.
CAGGGTGATGAGCTTCTTTTCATCCATGGTGATGCGATAGTCGGTCGCCGCTGCGAACTCCACCCGCCGACCGCCCGCCCGAATGAACGTGAAGAAGCCCGTCTCCTCCAGTTGCTCGACGTTGATCTTGGCCAGCGCGTTCAACTCTTCCACGCTGGGCTTGCCGCCCTTGCCCATGCCCTGGACGGCGAAGGCGGAGTACATATCGTCGAATGTCCACGCATGGCGGACTGCGGTCACGCGGCCGTCGGGAGCGAAGATAATGTCGCTCTTCACCGCGACGAAAACATGGGGATGCGCGAGCGCTGGCGCCTGCGCGAATCCCGCGAGAGCGACGGCGCATGAAATGAGCTTGATGAGTTGCGAACGCACCGGCAAATCGACCCTCTGATTGCCCCCGCAGAGTGCTACGGAAAAGCTGGCCAAAGCAAGGCAGGCCGCGCGCGCCTTTTCCCGTTGACCTTGCCCCCCGATGCTGTCACGCACACAAGCATCTTTCGGCGCCCGCACAGATTCGAGGCTCGCCGCATGCTGCGCATCTACACCCGCGAAAACGACTGCCTTGTTCCCCACGACCTGAAGGTCGGGGGCGAGGAGGAGCCGGCGCTGCCGATCGGCCAGATCCTGTGGATCGACCTGCTTCATCCCACGCCGGAGGAGGATCGCTTCGTCGAGAAGATCGTCGCGGTCTCCATCCCGACCCGCGAGGAGATGCAGGAGATCGAGGTCTCGTCGCGCCTCTACAACGAGGACGGCGGCGAGTTCATGACCATCGCCGGACTGGCCCAGCTCGACACCGAATCACCCGTCATCACCCCGGTCACCTTCGTGCTCAAGGGCCAGATCCTGGTGACGGTGCGCCTCGCCGAGCCGCGCCCGTTCCTCACATTCGCGGTTCGCGCCCAGCGTCCCGGCGCGTTCAACGTCTCCTCGGGCGAGCAGATCATGCTGGGTCTGCTGGAAGCCCTCATCGACCGGATTGCCGACGCCCTGGAGCGGGTCGGCGCCAAGTTCGACATCATTTCGCGGGAAATCTTCCATCAGGCGGACAAGGACAAGGTCGCCAATGGCAGCGATTTCAAGCGCGCGCTCGTCGATATCGCCCGGGAAGGCGACACGCTGTCCAAGATCCGCGAGAGCCTCGTCAGCATGACGCGGGTGCTTACGTACCACACCGCCGTCACCGAGGACGCCAACAAGAAGGCGATCAAGGAGACCCGCCAGCGCATCCGCTCCATCCAGCGCGACATCTCCTCGCTGGCGGATCACTCCACCTACCTGTCGAACAAGGTGTCCTTCCTGCTCGATTCGACGCTGGGCCTCATCAACCTCGAGCAGAACCAGATCATCAAGATCTTCTCGATTGCGTCCGTGTGTCTGATGCCGCCGACGCTGGTCGCCTCGATCTACGGCATGAACTTCAAGCTCATGCCGGAGCTGGACTGGGCGTTCGGCTACCCCACGGCGCTGGCGCTCATGGTGACCACGGCCATCATTCCCTTCGCCTACTTCCGCAAGAAGGGCTGGCTGTAAGCGGGCGATGCTCGCCTTGGACCGCGGGCGTCCTCGCACGCAGAAGCAGGCTCCAACTATGCCGTCATTCCGGCGAAGGCCGGAAACCACGACAGGCCAAGGGCCGAAGCGTTTGCCTGTCGTGGATGCAAGGGGCGCTTGTTGCCTTCGTCGGCATGACGCTATGGGGAGATGGGCGCCTTCTGGATCGACCATTGGACCGCGGGCGTCCTCGCCCGCAGAAGCAGGCTCCAACTATGCCGTCATTCCGGCGAAGGCCGGAAACCACGACAGGCCAAGGGCC
>JAIXSM010000037.1 GCA_027484655.1 Hyphomicrobiales bacterium
GATCCTCGCTTCGCTCCGGTCGGATTGCATGGATTTTGCGATGACGCGCAATCTGCCCGATCCTCGCTTCGCTCCGGTCGGATTGCATGGATTTTGCGATGGCGCGCAATCTGCCCGATCCTCGCTTCGCTCCGGTCGGATTGCATGCATTTTGCAATGACGCGCAATCTGATCGATCCTCGCTTCGCTCCGGTCGGATTGCATGGATTTTGCGATGACGCGCAATCTGCCCGATCCTCGCTTCGCTCCGGTCGGATTGCGCTGGCGCCGCTCTGTATTCCGCGGAAGACCGCGTTAAGGTCTGGCGTATACTTTGCTCGTCAGCGGTAACTGATGATGATGGCGTCATGACAAGTGCAAAGCCGGACGGCTCGCGATCTGAAGCCGACTCTCTGAGTGAGGCCCGCGCGCGCCTTTCCCGCGCACAGAGCGATCTATGCGGCGCCGACATCGCCAAGGGCCTGGAGGATGGCGAGTTTCGCTTGCTCTACCAGCCCATCGTCTCGGTAGACGCCCATCGGCTGATCTGTGTGGAGGCGCTCGCCCGCTGGGTTCGCGCCGACGGACAGACCATCATGCCCGACGTGTTCATTCCCCTGGCGGAGCGCAGCGGAATGATCCCGGCTCTGGGACTGTGGGTGCTGCGCGAGGCCTGCGCGCAGGCGCTGCGGTGGCCCGGCGTGCGTTTGGCGGTGAATATGTCCCCGCTTCAGTTGCAGGATGCGACCTTCGTGGAGAGCGTGCGCGACGTTCTTGCGGAGACCGGCTTTCCCGCCGCCCTGCTTGAGCTCGAACTCACGGAAGCCGTGGCGCTGGGCGATGCGGTGAATGTCCGCAATGACATGGCCGCGCTGCGTCGACAGGGCGTCCGGCTCGCGCTGGATGACTTCGGGACCGGCTACTCTGGTCTCATCTATCTGCGGCGACTTCCGATCGACAAGATCAAGATCGACCGTGAGTTCATGCAGGCGCTCGCGGTTTCCGCGGACGCGTCGATCCTGGTGCGCTCAATGGTGCAACTCGGTCGCGATCTCGGGATCACCGTCACCGCCGAGGGCGTGGAAAGCGTCGAGGTGCAGGCGATCCTGGCAGACGCGGGGTGCGACGAGCTTCAGGGCTATCTGTTCGCGCGTCCGTTGCCAGCTTCCGAGATCGACGGGATCGTGGCCCGGCAGAATGCGGGTGAACTCCTCTACGCGACGAAACCTCACGAGTCCTAGGTTCTGTTGACGAATCCGCGTTTTCACGGGCGGATTGACGCGATCTGGACAAAGCCGAGGCAGCTCGCAGCCGTCTTGTCGTCGCGGGTGGCGAGATGACGAGCGTTCTTCAGTTTGTTGAAGCAGCGTTCGATGCGATTGCGCAGAGCGTACGAGTGACCGTTCACTGGGACTTGGATCTTCCGCTCTAGCTTATTGTTTTTACGCATTTTCTTACGGCAAACCGGCATCCGTTCGGACGGAAAATGCTCTAGTCGGGCGCAGGCTGCGTCTTGTCGATGCGCAGGCAGCTGAGCACAAACTGCTCGAAACCGTCCGACAGGAGCGCGTCAGGGGGGATCTGCCGGTCGCCGATCTCCACCATCACGCTGTCGGCGCCTGCATCGGACGCCACCGAGCGGATTGCGGCCACGATGGCCGCCGCCAGTGGTTTGCCGGGCAGGGCGCCCACTACCAGGTCGCTGATGCGCATCGCCTTTCGGCGCGTGATGGTGCGGTTCACGTGCCATGCGAACAGGGCGTGAATGTACCCGCGCGCGTCCTCGATGGCGACGGCGCCGCCGGCCTTGCCCCTGCGGCTGCCGATGGCTTTGGCATAGGCGAGCCACTCATCCTGCGGAACGTCGGGATGGGCGATCTGGACCAGCGGCCAAACCCGCAAGGCAACGCGTCTGTCGACGTTTGTAACCCTGAAGAGGGGGGTGGGGAGGATGAGGTCCAACATGAAAGATATCTGAACTCAATAGCCAAATGGCCACATTGACCTGGGTCAACGGTGGGCGTTACCCCTTTTCCCGGCGCTGAGCGCCCGGAGCAGTGTTGCAAACGCCGCAACAGTATGCGAGCTTGTCACAAGAGGGCTGAGCCGATGAAATCCTCGCTTGGAAGCATCCGGAACGAAGCTGCAGCGGGCGTACCGACCGCGCCTGTTTTGACGCTGTGCCCCAATTCGAACGTTACGGTGGATTGCGCCACCTGCCGCGTGCGGGCGCTCAGCCTGTGCGCCGCGTTGGAGCCGGATGAGTTACAAGAACTCGACAGGCTCGCGTCCTCCATCGCGGTTGGGGCCAAGGAGCGGCTCTTCGAGCAGGACCAGCCCTCGGCCTCAGTCTACAATGTGACTGCTGGCTCCATTCGCCTTTACAAGCTGTTGCCGGATGGGCGCCGTCAGGTGGTGGGGTTCGCACTGCCGGGCGATTTCCTCGGCCTGTCCATGAGCGAGCGCAACGCGTTCTCGGCAGACGCGCTGACGCCGACCACGGCGTGCAAGTTCTCCCGGCAGGAGTATTCGAACTTCCTTGACGCCAAGCCGCATCTGCTGCGCCGGCTGCACTCCATGGCCAGCCACGAGCTTTCGCTGGCCCAGGACCAGATGGTGATTCTCGGGCGCCGCACCGCGGAGGAGCGGATCGCCGCGTTCCTGATTGGCCTGCGCAACCGCTGGATGCGCATCAACGGCAATCAGGTTCACGTCCCGCTGCCCATGACGCGGCAGGACATCGGCGACTTCCTCGGCCTGACCGTGGAGACCGTGAGTCGCCTCATGACGCGCCTCGCCCGCGAGAAGGCGATTGTCATCGTGCCCGATGGCGTGCGCCTGCTGGATGTGCCCCGGCTGGAGCGCCTCGCGGAAATCTGATCGTCCGCCGCCCGCATTGACCCTTGCCGCAGCCGCTTGGCCCGGTTCATATCCGGGGCGAAAGCGCGTGCGCCAAGGCTAGCGCGCGGCTCAAAGGACGAGGCTGCACCATGACTGTTCGCGCCGACGAGGAAGCACTGGCGACCATGAAGTTCGCCGTGGGGCAGCCGGCGCCACGGCTGGAGGATTCTGCGCTGCTGCGCGGGCAGGGACGCTACACCGACGACGTGAACCGCCCCGGCCAGGTGTTCTGCGCCATGGTGCGCTCGCCTGTGGCCCATGGCGTCATCCGCGCCATCGATGTGGAGGCCGCCCGCGCCATGCCGGGTGTTCTCGCCGTCTACACCGCCGCTGATCTTGCCGCCGCCGGCTGCGGGCCGATGGCCTACCGCGTGGCGTTGAAGGGCCGCGGCGGGTCCGACATCATCAAGCCCAAGCGCTTTGCTCTCGCTCACGACCGGGTGCGCTTCGTCGGCGATCCCGTGGCCTGCGTCATCGCGGAAACCGTCGATCAGGCGCAGGAGGCCGCGGAAGCCGTGGGGCTCGACATCGACGCCCTGCCGGCGGTGGTCGCCATGGCCGACGCGGTGAAGCCCGGCGCGCCGACGCTCTACGAGGAAGCGCCGGGCAATGTGGCGTTTGATTACCACTTCGGCGACAGCGAGAAGGTGGCCGCCGCGTTCGCGAGCGCGGCCCATGTGGCCCGCCTTCACCTCATCGACAGCCGCATCGTCATCAACGCCATGGAGCCGCGCGCGGCGGTGGCGGAGTTCGACGCGGCGGAGGAGCGCTTCACCCTGTGGGCGCCAACGCAAGGCGTGATGGGCTCACGCGCCAACGCGGCCGAGATGATGAACGTGGCGCCGGAGAAGGTGCGCTTCATCGCCACCAATGTGGGCGGCTCGTTCGGCATGAAGGGCGCGATCTTTCCCGAATACGTTTGCGTCATGCACGCGGCGCGCGCGCTGGGCCGGCCCGTGAAGTGGACCGACAGCCGGTCGGAGTCCTTCCTGTCCGATCACCATGGCCGCGCGCAGGAGTTTGAGGCGGAACTAGCGCTGGACAAGGAGGGACGGTTCCTCGCCGTTCGCTGCACGGGTTTCGGCGATCTTGGGGCCTACATGACCCAGATCGGCCCGCTGTTCTCCACCTTCAACATCGTGAAGCACGTGAACTCGTGCTACCGCACGCCGCTCATCGAGGTGAGCACGCGCTGCGTGTTCACCAACACCGTGCCCGTGACGGCGTACCGCGGGGCAGGGCGGCCCGAGGGCAATTACTACATGGAGCGCCTCATCGACACGGCCGCCGCCGAGATGGGGATCGATCCTGTTGACCTTCGCCGCCGCAATCACATCCAGCCGGAGGAGCTGCCCTACAAGGCGCCGTCCGGGTCGGTCTACGATTCCGGCGACTTCCCGGCGATTCTCGACAAGGCGCTGGAAGCCGGCGACTGGGCCGGTTTTCCCGCGCGACGGGCGCAGAGCGAGCGGCGCGGCAAACTGCGCGGGCGCGGCGTCGGCCAGTTTCTCGAGGTCACGGCGCCGGTGCAGGCGGAGTACGGCGGCATTCATTTCGAGGGCGACGGCACGGTGACGATCCTCACCGGCTCCCACGACCACGGCCAGGGCCACTGGACCACGTTCGCGCAAATCGTCGCGACGCAGCTCGGCGTGCCGTTCGACAAGATCCGCCTGATGCAAACGGACTCGGATCGTCTCGTCACGGGCACCGGCACGGGTGGCTCCAAGTCGCTGATGTGCTCGGGCACGGCTCTCGTCGACGCCAGCGCCAAGGTGATCGAGAAGGGCAAGGCCATCGCCTCGCACATGCTGGAAGCGGGCGTGGAAGATATCGCGTTCGAGAACGGCGCCTTCGCCATCGCCGGCACGGACCGCGCCATCTCGATCATGGAGATCGCCCGGCGGCTGAACGCCGGTGAGGCGTTGCCGGCGGACGCGCCTGCCTCGCTCGACGTGGATCACGTGGGCCAGAACGGGCCTGCGACCTATCCCAACGGCTGCCATATCTGCGAGGTGGAGGTCGATCCGGACACCGGCGTCGTCGAGGTGGTGAAGTACACCATGGTCGGCGACTTCGGCGTGGTCGTGAACCCGCTCGTGGTGGAAGGCCAGGTGCGCGGCGGGGTGGTGCAGGGCATCGGCCAATGCCTTTACGAGGACACGCTCTACAGCGATGACGGGCAGCTTCTCACCGGCTCGTTCATGGATTACGCCATGCCGCGTGCGGCGCACGCGCCGAATTTTTCTTACGCCGAGCTGGGCGATCCTGCGAAGACGAACCCGCTGGGCGTGAAGGGCTGCGGCGAGGCCGGGTGCGCGGGCTCCATGACATCCGTGATGAACGCGGTGGTGGACGCGCTTTCGGTCTATGGCGTGCGTCACATCGACATGCCGGCGACCCCGCGGCGCGTGTGGGAGGCGATGAACGCAGGCCGCCGTCAGGCGGCGGAGTAACTGCGCCGATCAATCTCGAGGATTGATTTCGGGCCGGCGGCGATCAGTGGCCTTGCGTCCCACCGATCCCGCCGGCAGTGAGTTGACCAATGCGTCAGGCAAGCGCGAGGGCGTCTTTGAAACTCGGCCACTGCGCTTTGCCGAATAAGGCATCTCTCTCGGCCACCGTTGATTCATGAAACGAGTGCCGCTCTAAAATCAGACGACGATTGCGACGATAATCAATTTCAAAAAGTGACAATGGTTTGATTAAGGAAGGATAGGGCCTTGGCTCGCTAAGTGTTTCCGCTAGAAATTCACGACGATAGAACGGCAAGTGTTCTGTTCTGACCGCAGCGAGAATCAGATCGGCGTCGTAGTGCTCCGACGCCATCATGCTTATCCTGACTGTCGCATATGCGAGATATCGATGTTGTCGCGCCGCAGTGAAATCAGCTGCCAGCCGGGTGATATCGATGATCCGGAGGCCACGAGCCACTCGTGGGCGAACTAGGTCCGGATATGCTTCAAGCAAGGCTGAGTCGGCCGATTCTCGCGCGAGAAGATGAAGCCGCAAAGCCGAAACAAGCCGATTGTCGATCCAAACCCCTACGTTGACGCAGTTTTCTAGTTCATCATAACGGTCTTGAAGTAGTTGATCGCGATTAGCGGCAATCGCCCCCTCTCTCAAGTTCGCATCGTACCGAAGACGCTGGATCTCCGCTAAATCCTCATCGGTGCGCGCGCGTCGATAGTCGACTGCCGTCAGAAAATCTGCCACGCGTTGCGAAAAGTCCTTTGGCTGAGGGCTTAAGTCGCTCATGAAAATCTCGAAATGAATGCGTGTGGATAAGGGGAAGTCTCAGAGATCGTATCCTACCCACGACCGATTATCGCTTGGCTTAAGTAAAATGCAACCCAACTTCGGGACATTGGTGGCGATTGTCCGGGAGTAATGATGTGTTCAATCAATGCGCCGCAAAGAGATTCTGGGCCAAGCCTGTAACTTTTCTAAGCGCCTTTTGCGCCTCTGTTGCGATCATCTCATCAGTGGGATGGGCGAATGAGGCGGGGCCAGCGGCACGAAGCGCCCAGATGTTGTTACAATCTCACAGCGCGCTCGTTATTGGCGCTTTGTTGCTGGCAGCCTCAACCATCGTTTGGGCTCGTCGTCGGGTCACTTTGGCGCAAAAGAAACTTCGGATTGCCGAGGAGCAGTTCGCCGCCGTTCTGAACTGCAATGAATCGCAATACGATGGAAAGTCCGATCTCATCGAGCTAACGCTTAATCATATGAATCAGGGTGTGGCTGTAATTCGGCCGGACGGACGCATATGGCTCTACAACAAGCGCGCCTTGGAGTACGCCGGCATTGACGATCCGCCGTTTCCTCCAACGACCAAATCCGTCGTCGAAGCCCAGCTCCGCAACGGCGAGTTCGGGCCGGATGGATCATTGCTGCCCGAGGATGTGCGCGCGTTTCTGATGGAGGGGAAGGGGAAGCCGCCAAAATCCTACACCCGGCGCAGGCCCAACGGCACCGTCCTCGAAATCCGAAGCGACCCCATGCCGGACGGTAGCCTGATTCAGACCTACACGGACATCACCGAGATCGCCCGCGCCCGGGAAGAGGCAGAGGCCGCCGCGCGCGCCAAGGCCAGCTTCCTTGCCGCCATGAGCCATGAGATCCGGACGCTGATCAACGGCGTGATTGGCGCCGCAAGGCTGATCGAGACGACGCGCCTTTGCGCCGATCAGCGCCGGTATCTGGAGACGATCATGTCGTGCGGCGACGCGCTGCTCGTGGTGATCGATGACATTCTCGACTATTCGCGTTTCACATCCATCGGGGTTGATGTGGAGCGGGCGCCTTGCGACCCCGTGCAGATGCTGCAATCGGCGTTTCTCGTGGCCAAGCCGGAGGCTGACCGCAAAGGGCTTTCCTTCGAGATGGAGGGGCTGGAGTCCTTGCCAGCGGGCCTCGTCACCGACGCGCGCCGGCTGCGTCAGGCGCTCATCAACCTGCTGGGCAACGCAGTGAAGTTCACCGAGACCGGCGGCGTCAGGCTTGTCGCCGCCGTCCGCGACACGGAAGCCGGCCCCGCGTTGCGCATCAGCGTTCACGACACCGGCATTGGCGTGCCGGAGGAGGCGATTGGCAGGCTGTTTCGCGAGTTCTCTCAGGTCGATGACACCATCCGCAGGCGCTTCGGCGGCACTGGCCTCGGGCTCGCGATATCACGGGCGATTGTGGAGGCGCTGGACGGGCGCCTCGGGGTGTGCAGCGAGCCCGGCGTCGGCAGCGAGTTCTGGATCGAACTACCGCTGGAGGAGGCCCCTGCGCCCACAGGCGCCGCAAAGCCGGCCAAGGCCTCGGCGCAGCCCTTGCGGATTCTCGTGGCTGAAGATGTGGCCACCAACCAACTGGTCATCGAGGCGAGCCTGAAGGCTCTTGGCCATGCGCCCGTCATTGTTGGCGACGGCCTGAAGGCGCTGGCGCGCATTCAGTCCGAGGCGTTCGATCTCGTCATGCTCGACATGCAGATGCCGCATATGGACGGGCTTGAGGCGGCGCGCACGCTCCGGGCGCTGGGCTTTTGCGACGTGCCTGTTGTGGCCCTCACCGCCAACGGCTTTGATTCGGATCGCGAGGCCTGCCTCGCGGCGGGGATGGATGGCTTCATCGCCAAACCCTTCTCGCTGCAGCAGATCGCCAGCGAGATCGCCCGCCTCGCGCCGGGCCGGGCCAGCGTCAACCGTCTGGAAGGGACTGGCGTCCACGATGAAGACGCGCGCCGTAAAACCGCCGCTTGAGTTGCGTTGAGTTGGGGATTCAAGACCATGTTGCATTCTGACGCCGGCGCGTTCGCCTGTGTGATACCCGGATGCGCCGAGGTGGCGACCGAGGCTGCCGCCATGATGTGCGACGCCCATTTCGCCTCTACGCCCGACCCGTTGCGCGCCCGCTTTCGCGCCGCCTTGCGTCGTGTGTCCCTGCTCCGGGATATCTGGGGCGACGGGGAGCGCTACGACGCGGTGGTCGCCAGCGGTCGCTACCTCAAACTCGCGCACGCGACGGCTTGCGCCGAGGAGGTGCTGGACGCCGCCGCCCAAAGGCTCACGCTCGCCGTTGTCGCGGCGCAGGGTCGACCTGTGGGAGACAGTGAGCGACGGTGCGCCTGACGCCTTCCCGCTCGATTGAGCGACGTCGCCACTGTGCTAAGACAGTGCCGACATTTGGGGGAAGGCCATGACCAAGCTCGCTGTTCTGGATGATTATCTTGACGTTGTCCGCTCGTCTTTCGACTGGAGCGGGCTACCGTCTGACGTCGAGCCGACGTTCTTCAATCGCAACCTTGCGTCCATCGACGAGGCCGCCGAGGCTCTCCGGGACTTTGAGATCCTCAGCCTCATGCGCGAGCGTATGCCGCTTCCGCGCGCCCTCATCGAGCGATTGCCGAACCTGAAGCTTGTGATCACCACCGGCGGGCGCAACCGCTCCATCGATGTGGCGGCCTGTCAGGAACGGGGCGTCCTTGTGTGCGGGACCCGCTACGGGGATCCCGCGCCCACCATCGAGATCGCGTGGGGGCTGATTTTGTCTGCCGCGCGCAACATCCACCGCGAGGAGGCGCTGATGCGCGCCGGGGGCTGGCAGGAGAAGATTGGTTTCTCTTTGCATGGCAAGACGCTGGGTGTGGTTGGCCTTGGCAATCTCGGCAAGCGCATGGCCGCTGTCGGCAAGGCGTTCGGCATGGAGGTTGTCGCGTGGAGCCAGAACCTGACCGCCGAGCGCGCAGCGGAGTCCGGCATCGTGCGGGTGGAGAAGGATGAATTGATGTCCCGCGCGGACGTCATCACCATTCATCTCGTTTTGAGCGAGCGCACACGGGGCCTCATCGGCGCCCGCGAGTTCGGACTCATGAAGCCCACCGCCATCGTCGCGAACACGTCCCGCGGGCCGATCATCGACGAGGCGGCTATGGTCGCAGCCTTGCAGGACAGGCGTATTCACGCTGCCTGTCTCGATGTTTACGACACGGAACCCCTGCCGGCAGACCATGTCCTGCGCAGGCTCGAGAACACGGTCATCACCCCGCACCTGGGCTACGTGACCCAGGCGAATTTCCGCACCTATTACGCCGACACCGTTGAGGCGATCAGCGCATGGCGCGCCGGCGCGGCGATTCCGAGGCTCATCGAAAACTAGTCCAAGAGGCCTTTCCCGGTTTGGGCGGGGTGTCCCAATCGCCGGAAGGCCCCGGAAATTGGCCAAATATCGCAATGCGATGGCAAAAACCCCCAAAAAATGGGCCTTTTCGCGCGTTGCGCTATTTGACTCTTGCGCAGTTGCGCTATCATTGGCGCGCCAATCGATTCGAGAGGGGAGTTTCTCCAGATGGCGAAGAAGGCAGCAGCAGCGCCTGCGAAGGCGACCAAAGCGGCGGCCGCCAAACCGGCGGCAGCGAAGCCTGCGGCCGCTAAGGCGGCGGCAACCGTGACGTTGAAGCACATTGCGGCCAACCTTGCGGCAGAGCACGAAGTGTCGAAGAAGCAGGCGGAAGCCATGCTTGCCGGCATGGTCGATCAGGTCGTCAAGAACCTGAAAAAGGGTAACCGCATCCGCATCGTGGGCCTGGGCATCCTCCAGGTGCGCAAGCGCGCCGCGCGTATCGGCCGCAACCCGGCCACGGGCGAGCAGATCAAGATCAAGGCGAGCAAGAAGGTCGCGTTCCGCGCCGCCAAGGATCTCAAGGAAGCTGTCTGACGTCACTGTCGGACCGCCGTATCGCGTCAGCTCCGTGGTGACCCCACGGAGCTTTTTCTTTGGTGGTGTGTGGGCTTTTGCGGCGTCTGGCGAGACAGCCCATGATTGCGCTGGCGCGCCGCTCCTGCCAAAAAGGCGCGGACTGGCCCGCGCCGAGGTGGCGGCGTGAGAGCCTAATGCGTCCGTGTTCCTGGGGAGGAGTTCATGCGTCTGTTCCGTTGCGCCTGCGAAGCCGCATTTGCGGGCTCGTTTGCGGCTTATTCGCCGACAGGCGCCGGCGGCGCCTCAGCGCCTGTTCCCGCCAGCGGCGGGCCGGTTGACCGCTCGGTGCTCGAGGATATCGCCGCCGCGAGCCGGATTCTGGCCGATCAGGGCGTGGTTGACGGCTTCGGCCATGTCAGCATGCGGCACCCGAACGCTCCGGACCGTTTTTTCATGTCCCGCGCGCTGGCGCCCGCCCTCGTCACGGCCGACGACATCATGGAGTTCACCCTCGACAGCGTCGCCTGCGAGGACAAGGGCCGCAGCGGTTTCCTTGAGCGCTTCATCCACGGCCAGATTTTCAAGGCGCGCCCGGACGTCAACGCCGTGGTGCACAGCCATTCGCCCTCGGTCATTCCGTTCGGGCTGGTGGACGCGCCCCTGCGCGCGATGTTCCACAATGCGGCGTTCCTCAGCGAGGGCGTGCCGGTGTTCGACATCTTCGAGCAGTTCGGCGCCACCGACATGCTGGTGGGCAACAACGACAAGGGCGTCGCGCTCGCGCGCTGCCTCGGCCAGCACTCCGTTTGCCTGATGCGCGCCCATGGCAGCGTCGCCGTTGGCCCGAGCCTCCCCATGGCGGTGTTTCGGGCGGTCTACACCGAAGTGAACGCCCGCGTGCAGACGGCGGCGACCCTTGTGGGCGGCGGCGGGCGCATCGCGGGCCTTAACGGCGAGGAGGCGGCCCTTGCGGACGCGGTGAACCTCGGGGCTGGCATGCGCGCATGGGAACTCTGGAAGAAGCGCGTCGGCGCCGCCTGATCCCGGATCGAGAGGAGAACACGCAATGTCACAGACCGGACTTCGCCTCGGCGACGAGAGCGCCAGCATCGACCAGCTCAAGACGCAGCTCGCCCTGTGCATCCGTATGCTGGAGCGGGCGGACATCATCGATTTCAACGGCCACTGCTCGATTCGGATCGGTGAGGATCGCATTCTCATCAATCAGGGCAACTGCCAGCGCAGCCAGATCACGGCGGCCGACATCGTCACCATCGACATGGAGGGCCGGCTGATCGAGGGCGTCGCCAATCCGCCGCTGGAGTTCCACCTCCACACCGGGATCTACCGGGCGCGAGCCGATGTGAAGGCCGTGGTGCACGCGCACCCGAAGTGGTCGACCTACCTGACCATGACCGGCCACGCCTACGAGCCCGTGTTCGCTCAGGGCGTGCTGCCCGGCGAGTGTCCGGTGCTCGACACGCCGGCCTCGATTAACACGCGCGAGATGGCGGATCGTCTCTCGGCCGTGCTGGGCGACCGCCCGGCGGCGCTGATGAAGTCTCACGGCGCGGTGGCGGTGGGCGCCAGCATCGTCGAGGCGTTCGTGCTGGCGGTGTATCTGGAGGAGAACGCGCAGCGGCAGTACATGGCGCTGCAGATCGGCAAGCCGTACGTGTTCGACGGCGAAGATCGTCAGGCCGCCCGCGAAAAGCTGTGGTCCGCGAGCCTGTTCCAGCGCACATGGGATCACTACAAGGCCAAGCTGGCGTAAGCCGGGGACGCGGGCGTTTGCTGCAACACTTCAGCCCTTATGTCCGGGCTTGACCCGGCCACCCAGGCTCGGGGCCGGGACCAAGGCGACAGTGCCGCAGCGTTGAAGCGTTTGCTTATCGTGGATGCCGACCTTCGTCGGCATGACGTTGCGGCGAGATGGGCGCCCTTCGATGCGCTCTCTGCCGTTTGCGGTCTCGTTTGGCGCCCACCTTGCCGTCATCCGCGGGCTTGACCCGCGGACCCAGACGAGCGGCGGCGGTATCGGATCCCCGGATCAAGTCCGGGGATGACGCGGTGGGGAGATGGGCGACTTCTGGACCAGCCATTGGAGCGCGGGCGTCCTCGCCCGCAGGTGAAGTGCGCGCGAGGCCGTCCACGGTCCAGCTGGCGCCTACCTTGCCGTCATTCCGGCGAAGTCCGGAAACCACGACAGGCCAAGGGGCCGGGACCAAGGCGACAGTGCCGCAGCGTTGAAGTGTTTGCCTATCGTGGATGCCGACCTTCGTCGGCATGACGTTGCGGCTGCTTGCGCGCTTTTCGCCCGGACGCACCCAGTCCAGCTGGCGCCTACCTTGCCGTCATTCCGGCGAAGGCCGGAAACCACGACAGGCCGCGGGGCCGGGACCAAGGCGACAGTGCCGCAGCGTTGAAGCGTTTGCCTATCGTGGATGCCGACCTTCGTCGGCATGACGTTGCGGCCGCCATGAAGCGCGCGCTCCGGTTGGCGTCCGTCCAGCGGGAGCCTACGCCCCCACCGTCGCCGCGGCCTGCATTTCCAGCCAGCGCCGCTCGCGCCGGGCCATGGCTTCCGCGTCCTGGCCCCATGCGCGTATCTGAAAATCTTCGTCCACGTGCGCGGCGGCCCATGCGGCTTGCGCGTCCAGAGAGCCGCGCGCCACTGCAAGCGCTAGCAGGGCCGAGCCGGTGAGCGTGGTCATCACGTGCAGGGCGGCGAGCCGAAGCGCCGCCGCCTCGTGTGCGACGCTCCCGGGCGCGCCAAAGGCACTCGACCGGCCCGAAACATACCCAAGCGCCGCTGCGCGCACGGCGGCGATGGACGCATCCGGCTGCGCCACGAACGTGACGCCCTGCGACAGCATAAAGCGCGCGCCGAACGCATCCCGCGCCCATGCGAGCACCGGATCCCATGCGGCCGCTTGCTCCGCCACCAGGCTCTCGGGTTCTCCCGCGCGGTAGACGAGCAGGTCCGAGCCCGCGTACTTCACGACCTCGTTCAGGGTCGCCTCCATCTCCCGGGCGACGCCGTCGAGCGCGGAATTGATGATCCGCGTCAGGGGCATGGCGGCAGGGTCGAGCGTTTGCGTCTGCGCGTCCCACTCAGCGGCGACCGCTTCCGCAAGCGCGCGGGAGGGCACGGCGAGGACGTTCTTCGCAGGCGTTTTCGCGCGCCGACCGTCGAGCGAGAGCGCGAAGCGCCCGTTCTCCTCAACCACGCCCGTCTCTTTCCAGAAGCGGCGGGGCAGGTGCTTCTTCTGGTCGCGGCGGGCCAGTTCGACCGGATCGATAGCCTCGCCGGGCGCAGGCGCCAGATCTTTGGAAAAGTCGGTCATGGGGTCCGATCTACGCGCCTGCGGGCGCGATTTCGATGGCGTGGAGCACCGCTGCGAAGTCCGGCAGGATCGCGTGCGCCCCGGCTGCGGTCAGGGCGTCCGGCGCATGGTAGCCCCAGCTCACCCCAAGGGCGCGCACCCCGGCGGAACACGCCATTTGCATGTCGAAGGTGGAATCGCCAATCACCACCGCCGCGTGGGCCGGAACGCCGGTCTCGGCGAGCGCCGCCAGCACCATGTCGGGCGCGGGTTTTGAGGGGTGGTCGTCCGCCGTCTGCACGGTGGTGAAAAGAGGCGCCCAGCCGGTCTTGTCGAACAGGTTGCGCACGCCTTTGCGCGATTTGCCGGTGGCGACGCCGAGCAAAACGTCGTCGCGCCGCGCGAGTGTCTCAATAAGCTCGCGGGCGCCGGGAAACAGCGGATCGTCATATTCGGGTCGGCCGCGCATGTCGGTCCACGCAGCCTTGTAACTCTCCGCCAGACTTTCTGCCGGGGCGTCTGGCGCCAGCGTCTCGAATGCGCGCACCAACGACAGGCCGACGATGGAGAGCATCCGTTCGCGCGGCGGCGGCTCGATGCCGTGGGCGATGAAGGCGCGGCGCTGCGCCTCGCAGATGTAGTTCTGGCTGTCGATGAGGGTGCCATCGACGTCGAAGATGACGAGTTTCATGGGAACACGGTATGCGCGCGAGGACGCGCGCGGTCCAGTGGGCGCGCTTTTGGACCGCGCGCGTCCTCGCGCGCAACGCGTTTCATTCCGGAAATCTCGGCAGCGGCGCCTCGCCTGCAGGCGGCGCGGTGCGCGCCACGTTCATGGTGAGCGCCAGCAATTGGTAATAGCCGACGACGCCGCACAGATCGATGACGCCTCGCTCGCCCAGCCGTTCCGCGGCTGCGGCATAGGTGGCGTCGCTCACGCGGCGCGTGTTCAGAAGCTCGGTCACGAACTCATACACCAAAGCCTCGTCCGCGCTCATGGAGGGCGGCCGGCGCGCCTCGCGCAGGGCGTCGATGGTCTCAGCCGACACCCCCGCGGCCAGCGCATGCTTGCGGTGGGTTCCCCACTCAAAATCCTGGCTCCAGAAGCGCGCCACCATCAAAATGGTGAACTCGCTCAGGCAGCCCGAGATGGAGCAGCGATAGCGCAGATATTCGCCCATGCGCTGGGCGGCGGTGAGCAGCTCCGGCGCACGGATGAACACATGCCACGGGCCGGAGAAATCCACCTTGCGCAGCGCGACAAAATCCGCGTGGGCGGCCTTCTGCGCGTCGTCATAGGCGGAGGCGGGGATGGGGCCAAGACGTTCAGGCGACATCATTCCTCCGGTGCGTCTTCGATGGGGTCGTACTGCTTCTCGTCGAAGCCGAAGAGCGCGAACGTCTTTTTCATATGCGGGGGGAGGGGCGCGGTCACGTCCAGTATGCCGCCGGACGGGTTCGGCAGCACGAGCCGGCGCGCCAGCAGATGCAGCTTGCGCTCCACCTCTTTCGGGATGGCGCGCATGGGATCGGTGAGGCGCGGATCGTTTTGCGCCATGTCGCCATGGTACTTGGGGTCGCCGATGATCGGGTGGCCGATGGCCTCCGCATGGGCGCGCAACTGGTGCGTGCGGCCGGTGATCGGCTTCATCGACAGCCACGCGAGGCGCGGCGCCACCTTGTCCACCGTGGCGTAGAACGTCACCGAGTGCTGCGCATCCGCATCGCCATGCTTGGCGATTCGCATCTTTTCCGGGTCGATCCGGCCGGGTTCCTCGTCTGGCCGGCGACCACGCGAACGGTCGTCGCCCATGGCCGCGCCCTTGGCGAGAAACAGCGAGATGCGACCCTGCGACGGCTTGGGCACGCCCTGCACAATCGACCAGTAGATTTTCTGCGTCTGGCGCGAGCGGAAAAGCTCGCCCAGATCAGCGGCCATCTTGCGCGTCTTGGCGATGAGCAGCACGCCGGAGGTGTCGCGGTCGAGGCGATGCACCAGCACGGGACGTTCGCCCATCTCCTCGGCCATGGCCTGCAACATGCCGTCGATGTGGCGCGTGGTGCCCGAACCACCCTGAACGGCGAGCCCCCACGGCTTGTTGAGGACCATGAGCTTGCGGTCCTCAAACAGCGTAATGTCGCGAATGAGCTTGGCGTCCGCAGGTGAAATCTCGACCGCGCGCTTCACCGCCGGCGCCTCCACCTCGATCTTTAGCGGCGGCACGCGCACCACATTCCCCGCTTTCAGCCGGTCTGAGGCCTCCACGCGCTTGCCATCCACGCGCACCTCGCCCTTGCGGCAGATCTTATTGAGGTGCGACAGACCAATGGCCGGCCAGCGCCGACGGAACCAGCGGTCGAGGCGCATCCCGTCCTCATCCCCGGTGATCGCGATGGCCTGCACGGCGACGGGCGCCGGTTCCGCCTTGGCTGCGCTTTTCTTTTCGGGGCGCGGGGCGCGGGGCGCCTGATCTGGCGGCGCGGCGCGGGCTTGCTCACGGGCAGGCGCAGGCCGCGACTTGGGAACTGGCGCCCGGCGCGGCTCGCCGTCGTCGGGCTGGCGCGCGTCCGGGTTCATCGAGCGGGCAGGGCGTTTGCGCCCGCCTGAGGCGCGGAACGGCGATTTGCCGGGGCCCGGCTTGCGGGGCCCCCGTGACGGGCCGGATGTTTTCTTTGCGGTCACGTGAGGCTCCGAACGATGGCGAGCGCGCCCGCGAGCGCGGCGATGGAAAGAATGACGGACGCCAGCACATAGAGCGCCGCCGCCACAACGCTCCCGCCTTCCCAGAGCAGCATGGCGTCAAGGGAGAACGCCGAGAAGGTGGTGAAGCCGCCCAGAATGCCTGTCGCGAGCAGGAGCCGGGCCGATTGGCTCCAGCTTTCGCCCGCCTTGAGGGCGAGCCAGCCGGCGAGCAGACCCATGGCGAACGAGCCGATAACGTTGACCGTCAGCGTACCCCACGGAAAACCCACGCCGCACCAGCGGGCACAGCCGATGTTGACCGCGTGGCGGGCCGCGCCGCCGAGGCCTGCGCCGAGAAAGACGAGAAGGAACGCGGTCATAGCCCCTCTATAGACCGCGCGGAGCGGTGCGTCACGACGCTTCAAGCAACCATGGCACCCGCGGTGGTGAGTGGGGCGGCGCTGAGGCGCGCCCCAATCGACGGGGGTTCGTGAGCCTATTGGGGCCTCGCCAGAAACGGGCCCGCGCGCTCCCACTCGCGTAGTGGCGGCTCGCCAAACAGCCAAATCTCAACCCGTCCACCATGTCTCCGAACAGGTGTCCACTATCTCCCCGGTCTGAACAGGTTGGGGTCGCCCGACGACGTTCCGCGACCCGACAGAGGTTGCACCAACAACCCACCAGCTACGGAGGCCGGACGCGCGCACGTCGGTATTCGCTTCGAAACTGGCGCTCAGTAACGGCGCAGCAGGCTCACAAGCTTGCCCTGGATGCGCACCCGGTCCGGCCCGAAGATGCGGGTCTCGTACGCAGGGTTGGCGGCTTCAAGAGCGATCGAGGCGCCCCGCTTGCGCAGGCGCTTCAGTGTCGCTTCCTCGTCGTCGATCAACGCGACCACGATGTCGCCGGTCTCGGCCGTGTCCTGCTTGCGGATGATGACGGTGTCATCCTCGAAGATGCCAGCCTCGATCATCGAATCGCCACGAACCTCCAGAGCGAAGTGCTCACCGAGCGAAAGAAAATCGGGCGGAAGGGCGATGGTGTGGCTGCGCGACTGGATCGCGGAGATCGGCGTGCCGGCAGCAATCCGGCCCATCACCGGTATGGCGACGCTGGACGGCGCTTCGGCGCCTGCGGAGGCGGCCACGGGCGCTCGCACGCGGCCCAGATTTCCCTCGATCACCGGGAAGCGCCCGCTACGGGTGGTCGGGGTGGACGGCGACGCCGATTCCGGGAGACGCAGAACCTCAAGCGCGCGCGCGCGATTGGGCAGCCGCCGGATAAAACCCCGCTCCTCCAGCGCCATGATGAGACGATGGATTCCAGACTTGGACCTAAGGTCCAGTGCGTCCTTCATTTCGTCGAATGAAGGCGGCACGCCGGTCTCTTTCAGCCGCTCGTTGATGAACCGAAGTAACTCGCTTTGCTTCTTCGTCAGCATCGACGAAATCCCCTCAAGGCGTTGCCTGCAAGGACGGGAGCCCGGAAACCCGCTGTTTCCCGGCTGCCAAGTCCTGACCACCACAATCGAATTCCGGCCGAGTGTGCCGCGACACGGATAAACAAACCATGAACACCGTTACATGTTCTTGCTGCGTTCCGCAAGGGCGAACGCGAAGGCCAGCCGCCCGGTTCCGCTTCGCTTGTTGGTTGCGGCCGCTATGGCTTCATCATGGAGGAGGTTGGCCAGCGCTGACCAGGCGCCGTACGGGCGCCGTGAAGGCATAACGCGGCCTTGCGCGCGCGGGTTATTGATTTCGGTAGCGCTCAAGCGAATGGGGCGGACGCTATGCGCCCGCCCCCCATGCTGAACGGTGTGTTACTTCTTCACGCCAAACAGATTGAGATCAAGAGACGCATCGGTTCCAAGCGCACGCAATGACGTGCTGGCGGCTTTGCTGCCACCGGCGCCAGCTATTGACTGCACCAGAAGATCACGGCGCCGCGCGATCTCCGCGTCGCTCAGCGCTCCCCGCGACACATCGAAGGACACGTCGCCGACAGTCCCCCGCTTGCCCGAGGTCGTCGTGAACGTGCTCAGGCCATGGACCGTAACGCCATCGAGCCTGCGATGAACATTGTCCGAGGTGAGTCCAATGCTGGCGATACGAAGATCATCCAGCGACCTGAATTCACCCGCGTCGGAAACTCCATCCTGATCGGTGTCGATCCAAACGCCGAACTTTTTCCACGATGTGTCTCCGGCATCGAGCAGGCCATTCTTGTTGGTGTCGAACGCGCTGAGACCTTCCAGGTCGGTCTTTGCCCCCGGCTTGTAACTGGTGAAGGCGATCTCGTTCGTCCGTTCAATCACTCCATCGCCATTGATGTCGTACGACATAATTCCCGTTCCACGACCAGCCCACGACACCAACTCCTTCGTGCCGTCGCCGTTGCTGTCGTAAAGCGCGCCCGATGTGGCGAGCGATTCAAAGGACAGCCCGCCACCAGTCAGGTCGAGGACGACCGGCGCCAGCGATTCCGGGTAAGCCTGCTTGTATCGGGAATCGAGCAGGGCGTTGAAGTGGCCGGCCGCGATAGCTTGCCTGAGCTTTTCTGTGTCCTTGAAGCGCCATTCTCCGCCTCCGAACTCCACGAAACCAGTGCTGGCGAGGCTTCCAAGCCAGCTATTCAGGTCGGCCCGGGCATCCGAAGTCCTCTTGAACCACGGCTGGTAGTCGCCCCGATACAGCCAGTAACCACTTGCATCTTTATCAAAAGCGCGCTCTTGCGGTAAGACATAATTGAAAGCTCTCAGTAGATCCTCGACGCCGATGACGCCATCCTTGCTGCCAGAGAGCGCGAAAATACTTTGGGCGACCTGCTGGGGAGAAAGATTGCGCAGTTGAAGCGTCAGTGGTTGGCCGTTTGCGGGAATATGGATCGCTCCCTGGTTAATCAAAGCCGACAGGATCCGGTTCTGGTCGATCGCGCCAAGGTCGACATTCCGATCAACCGCGCGGATCAGGAACTTGGCGACGTCCTTGGCGTCGTTGCCCCACGCGCTCATCGGCAGCAACCCGAGCCTCACAAGCGCATCGCCCAGATGTGCGTCCCTGAAATTGCCCCCGCCGCCAAACTTTGCGGCGTCGATCACCAGATCCCTGATGACATCCGTCCGATTTCCCCAACTGCCGCGGTAAATTCCCTTCCAGTCGATATCAAGGTCGAAAATAGTAGCGTTCTCTTCTTTGCCGCCTATCCACGTGCGGCCCTGAATAGCGCGCAGGTGACGGTCCTTGATCAATTGCGACAGTTGCTCCTTCGTCAAGAAATCCCTGCGCCACGCGTCCGTATACTTATTGAAAAACCGCATTGCAACGCGCAGCCGCTCATACCGGGCGCTACCTCCTCTATGCGTCTCTCCCGCGTTGACCATATCGAAGGCTTTGGCAAGCTCGTGTTGATCGATCCAATCGTCGTTTGATCCTGACGCCCAATGCAGCGACTTGGAGAAATGGTCGGCAAAGTCCTCGCTGTTCCCAAATTGAAACTGTAGTTGGCCGCCGGAAAAGCCGAGAACCCCTGCGTCAAGCAGCGTTGCAAATCCGGACTGCCATTCTTGTCGAATACGTCCAGATATGAAAGCAGGTATTGTCGCGTCTATCTTCTCATTAAGGTACATCCCTTGCCCGCGGAACCAAAACCGAACCTGCGCTCCGGTATAGCTTCCCAGCCCCTTCGGATTGTTGATGTTGTTAAAGGCATTCAACGTAGCGGCGATAATCTCCGCAACTTCGTTATTTTTACCGTCTAAATTGACACGCTGATGAACATATTCCGCCAGCGCTCGCGACCATTGCTGATTCGTTATCTCACTAAGATCAAAGACAGCGTTATTCAGGTTAAAACCCTTGTTACTCGTACCTTTGGACAGGCCCGAAAGCGAAAGCACCCCCTGCTTGATGAGTTCGAACGTAAGCGCCATAGATGCCGCTTCCGAACCTTTGCCTGCGTCGATTGCCGCCTTGTATACGCCGGCGAACGCCAGGTACGCGACCTCTTTCGGACTCATGGGATCGAATCTGATTGAACGGTCGCCGCCGCTTCTGCCGAAAAGCCTTTTAAAGAAGCCCGTCACGCCATCTGAAATCTTCTTGATTCCGAAGAATGGCGCCAGGGCGGATCCCTTGGTGGTGGTAATGAACCAGGGATTCTTCTTCATCTGCTCTTCGTAATATTTGCCCCCAATGTCTGATACGATAAACAGAACCCCGAAAGCTAGAGCAGCAGGGCCACCAAATGCCGCTGCGACCGCTACAGCAGCGGCCCCAAAAACAGCCTCTGTGGCGAGCTCTGTCGCAGCCCTCCTGAGTGCGTTCGAGTCATTCTTGGCGAGTGCTATGAAGAGTGGAATTGCGAGAACTGCGACCAGCAGCGCGTCCGGCAGCGATAGCCTCGCAAGCGTCCTGAGTGAAGTTGTGAAGTCTCGAACAGCGCTGGCGGTTGTCGAAACCTCATTTTGCTTCAGTCCGCTCTGCGCAAACTCGCGCGCTATTCGCTGACGACCTGCACGGCCATCGGCTTCCCCCGTTTTATTCAGCTCATTGAAGAGCGCTCTGGCGACGTCTCTCTGGTCAGGCGTCAGCCCGGAGAGCCAACCGCTTCCGGCGCGTTCGGACAGCGCATTGATCGTGGGGTTTGAGCTCTTCGCCCGCGCCGCCTCAATTCTCGCCTCAAGCGCCTCCTTGGCGTCGTCCGTAAGGCTATTTGTGAGTGTGGCGTACTTGTCTGGATTGAAGATAATGTCACGCAGCGTCTCGCGCGGAACACCTGATATGCCCTTGAGCGCCTCGTAGGCCGCTTTCTGGCTAGCGTTCATGCCCGTCTTGAACGCCTCGTCGGCAATAACGGTCGCGCCCCTGCCGTAGCTTTTAGCAACCGTCTCCAGTTTGTTTCGAATGTTTTCACGCTGACGGTCATTCCAGCCCATATCCCCGGCGACCTTGTCGAACGCTTCGCCCTTTGCAAGCTTAAGCGCCGCATTAGGGTCGATTGCTGCCCCGCGCATCGCGGCAGCGAGCGACGCCTGATCGACACGCTTGCTTAAGGTGGCGACTTGTCCGGCGTCCAGCTTATGTTTCTTTGCAACTTCGGCGATCGAGTCCCCATTGGCGAGATCTTTCGCGACGTCATCCGATATGCCAAAGCGCTTGTAGTCCTCCGCCTTAGCTTTTCTGAGGATTTGCCGTTCATTGGCGTCCGTGAGCGCCGCGTCGCCGGAGATGCGTTTGTCAAGTTCCTCAAGGAAGCGTGCGATCGCTTCTGTGGTGAACAAAGTCGCGCCATACAGAAGCATGTTGAGCATTGCTTCCCGGCTCGTGAAAACGCTCCTTAGCGCATCGCCGACGAGGGACGCTGCGTACTTTCCAAGCCTGCTCCCATAGGCCTCGACCGATTCACCCGCACCTGGAATCGGAAACGACTCGCGACCCGTTTCAGCGAATGCCTTGGCTCCGCTGAGGACGCGCTGCATCACCCGGTCAGTGACGATGGGCATGATGCTGCCCATAAGAACCCCCCTCATGGGAGCTGTCATTCGGGCGACAAGTGCTCTGTAACCTGCGTTCGTTGCGTCGGCGGAAACTCGCTCGTCTGCCCGCAGGATCGCAGAGGTGATAGCATCTCCATAATTTTTAGACTCATTTATTGTGTTAATTATGACAAGCGCCGTCGCCGGAAGGAGTTTTCTCAAATGCTCCATTGAGCCGTTCTTCATGATTTCCTGAGCATTTTCATGCCACTTTATCATCGCCATTATTTCATTGTGGACTCGGTCAACTGTCTTGTCCACAAGGCCTGCGCTCCCATACTTGCCGTCACCCTGTGGGTTAGCGATTTCAAAGGGAAACCAAAGCACGCCAAATTCAATCTTCCATTTGAAATTATGAAAATACTTTCCGTACTCCCGGATTACCCTTGCCTGCATCGGTCGTCCTGCGCGCACTGCTTCGAGCTGTGCTTTTTGGTCTTTGACGAGTTCTTTATCGTCTTTATAGAGCGTGGTTAAGGTTAGATAAGTCTCTTTTTGTTCGCGCTCTCGTTCTCCCTGTTCCACAGGATCCTTGGTCATCTTGTTAGAGATACGTTCGGTAATAACCTTCACGCCATCTTGAATAAGGCCATTCATTCCGATGTATGCATTGGCGCTTGCCGCTTTGCTCAAGACAGCAGCCAAGTGCTTTTTGGCCTCATCCGTTTTGCCATCGAAGTGTGCTGCAAGGTACTTGTTCAAGGATGCTTCAGTGTTCGAGAAATCAACTGCATGCGAGGTCTCAATTCCGAAGGTGATCCACCAGGAGTTGCCGTTGTTAATGCGTCCGATCTGAACCTGGCCCTTCAATCGGATGCCGGCAACGACGCCCCCGCCGTGGCCGCTCCCGTAGGCGATAGCTTCGCCTGCGACGCTAAAACGAACGCGCGTCCGCCAGGGGCTTCCTTCTGTCATATGTCCTTTATGCTTTTTAGGCCACGTAGTCATGAACTCATAGTTCTGTGTGTAGCCTACAACGACACCTGCGCGTAATCTTTTCGCATCGTTGGGTGTCGGGTTCTCAATATCAACAAAGGCTCTGAACTCAAGGCCTAGTGTAATCTCGGTCGATTGGCTTAGTCGAACCTGCGCTTTGACGTCATAGTGACGTGTATAGACCCGATAGAAACGAGCCTCGTTGTCTGCACCGACATAGCGGCGCCAAAGTTCGATAGTGAAATAGGTTGCGCCCTTTTTGAACCCGTTAGGGTCGTTGTCATTCGCTTTGACCTTTTTATATTTTTTGAACATATTGTTAGTGTAATTCGTGCTGTTGAGTTCTGGCTGGTTACCACCGTCGGGAAATTTCTCCTTATATTTTTTATAGAAGTTCTCGACATTGATCAGTCTGCCGTTAGGATCCTCCTGCACCCAGTTGTGATACCTGTTTTCTTCTTCTGGAGTCTTGATCTTGTGCTCGCTGAGGAGTGTAATTCGGGCATAAGCGTCCGGCACTCCGTCCGCATCGAGATCGCTTGGCTTGTCGAGGCCAGTAGCATCGAAGTTGGTGACGAAGAAGCGTTCGCTGATCTTTCGCAAATTTGCTTCAGAGATGTTAACCAGTTTGCCGCCGATCGGATCCCATAGCCTGAATGTTCCATCTGCATTCATGCCGGTGATCGCGTATGCATGATTTGAGCGGTAGGAATTCAGGTCAGAGCCCAGCGTTTGCCGTGTCCCGACGACGATGTAGTGCTCGCCCTTGCCTTCGATGATCTTTTTGATCGCCTGGGTTCCACCTTTACCACCATTGATTTGGGTGGCCTTGGCGCCAGTGAACATCTCAAGCGGCTTGAGCGGGCTGCCATCCTTCTGAAGATCTGACTTGGTCGCTCGCAGGTATGCAAGCTCAAGGACGCGCACCCACAGTTCGCGGCCCGATCGGCCGGCTGCCGCCGCGTCCTTGTCCCAGAGCGTCCCGGTCGCGACCTCGCTCTTACTGATTTTTATCTCTGAAAGGCCATTAAATTTGACGTAATAGCCATCATCTTTTGAAGTAATTAGCGATCCAATGTATTTGTTTCCGCTCGTCTTCGACACCGCCGCCTGCAGGGCGGCCAACACGTAGCATGTGTTTGAATCAACATCCTGGCGGACGTCGGCCACGCTGCGGTCGGATGTGTCGCCCTGGTCTCTGTAGTAGAGGAAGGATTTCGGTAGATCGTTGACCTTGATCGAATAGGACGTGCCGCCGAAATTTACGAACAGGTTAAAGCTGAACGGCGCTTGTACGTAGGTTTCGAACTTGAGGAATACTGTCTTGACGCCTTTCTTGAGCGTGATCGTGGTCTCGTCTGTTGCGTAATCGACTTTCCGCCACTGTTCGGCGGCGCTGTAACGATAGAAGACTTCTTTGAAATTCACATACTTGGCAGCATCCGTGATGGTGCCGTTTTTGTCAGCGGCTTCCGGGTCGTTGATTTTTGCCCAGAATTTCAGTGGGAGTTTTATATCGCGGGGGAGCGCGGCTTTCAGGTCGAACCGGAGCTCAGGATCTCCGCCCGCTCTAACCTCCGTGCCACTAAACCGGGACACACCGGGGAAGGCGCCATCGTTTCCGACAACTCCCTTGAAGGCTCTGTCCATAGCGGCTTTAAGAGCGCCGTCGAAGATGTTTTTCAACAGGCGCTTCTCACGATTGTCTCGATCCTCGCTGTTGAGGTGGATCCCGTCCCTGAAGTACCCTGGATCGACGAATTTGGTATTCTTGTTTCTGAGGGGCGCATAATAGTCCGCGACGAAACCTGTTTTGTATCTTAATGCAATATCCTCAGCAGCATCCGAGATTCCGCGGGTTCTCGCGTCTTCCTTGATTGCAGGTGGAAATCCAATGATCACGACCTCGGCGCCGACGTTCCGCGCGATCAGTACCATCTCTTCGATGTTGCTGCGGGTTTGAGCTAGAGGAACGTTCTTCCCGATGTCATTGTAATTGGTTACTGCGAGGACGACAACGGAAGGCCTGGCTTTGGTCAGTTCCTTTCGCAGTCGGTTGAGGTGATCGGTTGAAGTCGCTCCGGAGACAGCCATTTCCCGGCCTCCGGCGGTGTCGCCGCCCTGATAGACTTCAAAATCGCGGTAGGGGAGATAAACTGGATCTTGATGAGCAGGCTTGCCGTCGAGCTGGTCGATCAGTGCGCGCGTCCAGACCGCGTCACTACGGCCCTTACCATAGCCTTTCGCACCGACGCCATCGAGATCCGAGATGCTATCACCGACCACCATGATGGTGCGTTTTGTCGCGGTGGATGGGGGATTGGGGTTCGTTCCGCTGTCGCCGCCGGTGGATGGCGGCTTGATCCCGAGCATCGGCGCCAGCTTGTTCCAGATGTTGTTGAACAAGTCCTTCTGGTTCTTTGGGGTGTACCCCAGTTCCCACCTTCTGTTGCTAATGGGATTGGGGTCGGCTTTCAGGCTGGTGGGAACGAAACCAGATTGTCGCAGGGGTGCGTAGAAGTCTTCGACGAAGCTGACTTTTTTGCTGAGCGCCAGCTCTTTGAGCTTGCTGTGAAGGGCGTTCGCGAAATCGTTCAATCCCTTCTCGGTATACCGATAGCCGGGTTTGTAGCCGACGATCAGGACCTTGGCGCCCTTGTTGGTCGCCGCCTTGACCATGTCTTCGAAATTGCCGACCGTCTCGTTCACCATCTGGGTGATGGTCTTGGTCTGGTGATTGGCCACCCAGTCGTGGATGTACGATCCGGCGAGTACGACAACGCCTGGCGCGGTCTCATTCAGGGCTGATTGCAGGAACTTCTTTTGCTTGCCGCTATCAGCGCCGCCCATGGCGAGCTCACTACCGCCGCGGCTGTTCCCGCCTTGAATGACCTTGTAGTTTTGCGACGCAGCGTTGTCGAGCAGCTCGCGCGTCCAGATGCTGGCGTACTTTCGCCC
>JAIXSM010000059.1 GCA_027484655.1 Hyphomicrobiales bacterium
ACATCGGTCACGAACCAGCGCAGCGGACGTGAGATCTGCAGCGCGTAAGCGTGGTCGAACAGAACCTTTGATCGGACATCCTCAACGGACTCGTCATATCCCTGGCTCACCTGCGCCAGACCCGTAATTCCGGGCTTCAGGCCGAAGGTTCTCTCGATGTAAAAAGGAATTTCTGTTTCGAGCCTGTGAAAGAACTGCGGGCGTTCGGGACGCGGGCCGACAACGGACATCTCACCAACGAGCACGTTCCAGGCTTGCGGTAATTCGTCGAGCCGGCTCTTGCGCAGGAAGCGACCGACGCGGGTGACGCGCGGATCGTTCTTTGCAGCCCACACGGCCCCCGTCTGCGCTTCAGCGTCCACGCGCATGGTGCGAAACTTCGTGAGCCAGAAGAGGCGCGTCGCCCGCGCCGTGGCCTGCCCCACGCGCAACTGCCGATAGAAGATTGGCCCGCGCGAGTCGAGCTTGATCGCAAGCGCGATTGGCACAAATACGATGGCCAGAACCACAAGCGCGCACAACGCGCACAGAATGTCGAACACCCTCTTGCACAGGCGCGTCATCGGCGGCGCGTAGTCGAGCTGATCCTCTGATTCTGATGGACGACCCCAAGCCACCTGCCCGCCGCCCGCAATGTAGCGCGCCGCGCCGATGAGCCCGGCGACATGACCGGCGACAAGATAGCCCGCCCCTGCGAAAACCCCAGGCGCACGCTCACCCAGAGCAAGGCCCAGCAGAGCCGCGCCGTATCCCGCCACCTGCGCCATGAACAGCGCAAACCACGCGCCGCCTTCGCTTAAGGCGAGCCACGCATTACTCAGAAGCGCCGCGACCATAAGAAGGGGCATGAAGGCCCGAAGCGCCTTGCCGCCGAAGAACGAGAACGCGAGGCCGGGCCTTCGTGGATCGAGCAGGCGCCAAAGACGAAACACCTGCTGCACATTGCCTGCGGCGATGCGGATGCGCCGCCGGAAATCGACGCGCGCTCCGCTCGCCTGTTTCTCGATCACGGCGAGCTCCGTATCGTACACGCCGCGGAACCCCTGGGACACGATGCGCATGGGCAGAATGAAGTCGTCGTTGATTGTGTCCGCCTCCAGCGGCGACCACAGGTCGCGCCGAAACGCATAGAAAGCCCCGTGGGCCCCCATCGGCGCGCCAAGCGCCGCCTCGCCAGCCTTGATGCGCGTCTGATAATCCCAATAGACATCTTCGCCCGGGGCGATGGCGGCGTCGAAGGTGTAGCGCCCTGTCATGAAGCCCACCTCCGCATCAGCGAAGTGAGCCTGCGCACGCAGCAACGCATCCGGCGCCAGGATGGTCGAGGCGTCACTAAGGGCAACGATCTCGCTCGTAGCGGCGCTGACAAGCTCATTGAGAACCGCCGTCTTCCCGCGGTTCAGCGGGAAGTCGACAACCTCGATCCACGGGGCGTCGCATGTGCGCAGCCACGCCTGTGCAAGCGCGGCGGTGTTGTCCGTGCAGCCATCCAGCGCAACAATGATGCGCAATTGCTCGCGCGGATAATCAAGCTCGCGCAAGTTATCAAGCTTCGCGGCGATGATCCCCTGCTCATTGTAGACAGGAACAATCAAGGTGAGCGAACGCGCCGTGTCGCTGCCCGCATCGACAGGCCCAGCCTTTCCCCTCCCGCTCAACCGCGAGAGAAGCCACGGATAGCCTGCATGGTGGAGCACGATCAGCGCCGCGCAAGCGATGAATACGGCTTCAATCATTCGGTTTCCCCGATTACTGTGGCGTACGCCCTTACGGTCGCTGACCAATCAAAACGTGATGCGACGAAGGCTCGTGGCGATGGCGCCTGTCCGTCTGCGAGCGCCGCATCAAGCGCCATGGCGAGCGCGCCCGCATCACCGGCCGGCGCAAGCCGCCCGCTGTGTGGACACAGGGCGCTGCGCACATCCCCCACATCGCAGGCGACCGAGCGCGCGCCGGCGGCCTGCGCCTCCAGGAGCGCCAGCGGCAACCCTTCCTGCCGCGATGGCAAACAGAAAACATCGAAGGCCGGATAGACCTGCTCCGGCGCATCGACAGCGCCAAGAAAGAGCACGCGCCCGGCAAGGCCGAGCGATACGGCCTGCGCCTCCAGAGCCGCCCGCCGCGACCCATCGCCACCGATCACAATCCGCGCAGGCGTTTGCATCAGCGCCGCCGCCTCGAGGAGAACATCGTGGCCCTTGACCGCCTCAAGACGCCCCATGGAGCCGACAACCAGTTCGTCCGCGGTCAGCCCAAGCCGCTCCCGAGCTTCGGAACGCGAGCCTGCAAAGCGCGGCACGTCAACGCCGTTGGGAATGACGCGAGCCCGCGCGCGCGGCAAAAGAGCCCCGAGGTTGTCCGCGATGGCGCCAGACACGCCGACCAGCTTTGGCCGCGCAAAACGCGACAGCGTGGTGAACAAAAGGCGCCGCCGGCGATCCTGCAAATGCCATGCGTCGTGCTCCACATGGACGATGGCCGGTCGCCCTGAGACGACAGCCGCCAGCGAGCCGTAAAGCAGCGGGCCGATATGGTGCGTGACGATGATGGTGGCCCGCTCGCGCCTGAGCAACGTCGCCAGCGACCTGAGGCAACCGAAGGAACGGCCCGCGGGCTTGTCCAAAGCCGTGAACGAATCGCCGAGGGAGCGCAGCCGCGGCCACGCAGCGATAAGCGCGCCTGTCTCACCTTCGAGACTGACGAGCCGATTGCGCCCGGGCAGAGCGTGAACAAGCTCCATCGCGAGCGTTTCGATCCCGCCCGGCGACATCCTTTGCACAATGTGAACGACAGAACTCATGTACATCCCCGCCCCGAGCCGCAGCGCAAGCGCCATGCCAGCCGTGCGAAGGGGCCAGCTTTGCAAAATGCGCCGAAATCGCATGGCCGGGCGGCCCGCCTGTGCGAAATGCGAACCGATATGGATCGATCTGCGAACCTCCGGCGCTTTGGCGGGTGGCACGCCTCTTGCCAGTTCGGAGGCATGCGGAGGTGCGTATGCAAACGTATTGCGTAGAGACTGACATGGACGCCACACGCGTCGAGGCGATGCGGGAGGTCTTCGAGCGCCTGTCCACCGGCGACGAGGACGTCACCATCGATATCGCGAGGGTCCGGTTCATCGACTCCTCGGGCGTTGGCGCCATCGTGTTCCTGTTCAAGCGCCTGAAGATGAGAGGCCGCAATCTCATGATTGCGAATGCGCAAGGGCAGCCGCAACGGCTCTTCATCCAGTTGCGGCTCACGTTCTTGCTGGCGCCGCCCCCGCGGTCCAGCGCAGCCTGATGACCGCGCGGGCAAAGGCCGCCGCGATCCTGCCGATGATGTGGCGGGCGTTCCGGGCGATATGCTCCCTGCTCGCGCGCGCGGGCAGAGCTTGCGCCAGGCTCATCGCGCGTGGCTGGGCGCGGGTGCAGCGCAAGAGCATCCGTCCCGTGCAGGTTGCAGCGCCGGTCGAGATCAATCCGTCGGCGCCGGGCATGGAATCTATCTTCCAGCAGGTGGTTGGTCAGGGCGCGCGCATCATCGGGCTCACGGGAGTCGATCACGACAGCGGCGTGTCAACCATCGCGCGCGCGCTTGCGCGACGGGGATGCGCCGGCGGCCAGCGCGTCTTGCTGGTGGACGCTTCCTTCGTCTCCTGCAGCGAACAGACTGTCGCGCCGCCGGGCGTCACAGCCGAGGGCTTTCATAAAGTCGATCTTCGCCCCACCGCCGATGTGGCGCTGCCCATGCGGGATCTTTCGCGCCTTCGCCGCACACTGCACGACTGGCTCAAAAGCTACGACATGATCATCGTCGATATGGCGCCGCCTCTGCCAGACCCGAAGTATACGTTGCCCGCCACCGTTGTCTCCAAGGCATGCGACGCAACCCTGCTCGTGTGTCTCACAGGGCGCGTGACGCAGGGTGATCTGGAACTCGCATCAGGCGCGTTACGCAACGCCGGCGCGCCGCTTGCGGGAGTCATCGTCAATCATCGCGAGCAGCCGACGCTGGGAGCCGAAATGGCGCGCGAGGCCGAACGCCTGCGCCGGTTCGCCCCGGGCGTGGTGGCGCGCCTGCAGAAGCAGGTTGGCGAGAGCAAGTTCCTGAACGTTCATGCGTGAGCCTGGAGATCTTGTCTGGCTGCTGCTCGACGCGCGGGGCGTCGGCGGCATCGAGACACACGTTGCGGCGCTTTGCGCCGCGCTGCGCCGACGCGGAACGGATGCGCGCGTGGTTCTGCTGAGCGACCATGGCGACACGCCCGCCTTAAGCCTGTTCCGTGCGCGCGGATTGCCTGTCCGGATATTGGAAGGCGGTCTCCTTGCGCTTTATCGCGCGGTGCGCGCGCAGCGCCCGTCGCTTGTTCACACCCATGGCTACAAGGCGGGCGTTCTCGGACGCATCGTCGCGGCGCTCACGCGCACGCCGTGCGTATCGACCCACCACGCCGGCGAGCGCGGCGCGTTCCCCGTGAATATCTATCAGCGGCTCGATGAGGAGCTGTCGCGATGGTCGATGAACATCGCAGTGAACGCCCAGATCGCGTCACGCGTGCGCGACGCCGTGGTGATTCCCAACTTTGTGGCCGCGCCTGATCTCTTGCCGCACGATGATTTGCCGCGCGTGGTCGCGTTCGTCGGACGGCTCAGCATTGAGAAAGGCCCGGATCTTTTCTGCAACATCGCGCGCCAATGCGCAGGGCTTGCGACCTTCCGCATGTATGGCGACGGCCCCATGGCGGCCCGCCTGCGCGAAGATTATGGCGACCGCGTCGATTTTCGCGGCCACGTGGCCGACATGGAGTCCGTATGGTCCGAAGTCGGGTTGCTGCTGATGCCCTCGCGCGCAGAGGGTTTGCCGATGGCCTGCCTTGAAGCGATGGCGCACGGCGTACCAGTTCTCGCCGCACGAGTCGGAGCGTTGCCGGAGGTGATCGAGCACGGCCGCAGCGGCTGGCTGTTCGAGGCCTGCGAAATTGATGACGCGTGCTCGCTGATCGGCGAATGGGCGCGGCTTGACTGCGCGGCGCAGCAAGCGGTGCGCAAAGCGTGCGGCGCGCGCGTGGCAAGCGGCTACTCCGAAGACGCTGCGTTGGAGGCAGTCGAACGGGTCTACGCCGCAGCGCGGGGCTTGCCTTCCAGCACAATCACCGTCCAGTCATCGGCAGGTTGAGCGCCGAGTTCTGCTGTGGCGGCGACGCTTATCCCGCGTGCGCCGGTCTCGAACAGATCGCTTGCGGCGCAGGCGTCGAGAAGCCACTGCGGTAGCGGCCCGCCGGCGGCCACGTCAGCAGCATCCACGCCATCGGTTGTGAAGATCAGCCGCTCGCCGTCCCCCAGAATGGTGGTCTGCGTTTCGTAGGCGGCGCCTTCGAGAACGCCCAGCAGCGGGCCGCACGCCCCGCAATCGGAAGCGCCGGCGGCGCGCAGGTGAAAGGGCGCCGGGTGGCCAGCGGATGCGTATTCGACACGACCCTCTGGCCGAATGTCGAACACGATGATCGTCGCAAGCGCTGCGCTGAAAGCTTCATCGCGGCACACCAGATCATTGAGGGCGTAAAGCAACTCGCCAGGGGACGTTCCCGGCTGCTGGTGGAGCAACGCGCGCAAGGCCGCAGCAAACGCGATGGACCAAGCCTTTGCGCCGAGGCCATGCCCCATCACATCCGCAAGCGCGATCCGGGTGCGGGAAGCGCCGGGATGCTGCACGATAATATCCCCGCCGCCGGCGGACGCGGTGCAGTTACAGGAAACAATATCCACATCGAAGGCGCGCGAGGGCGGCGTGCTCGACCAAAGCAAGTCAACGTGGCGTGTGAAGCGATGGGCCAGCCGGACCTCGCGGGCTGAGTGGCGTTGCAGCGCCAGGGTGACGCTCTCGCGCAGCGCCGCGCCCGTGACTGGCTTGCGCAGAAAAAACTCGCTTCCGCTGCCAAGCGCACGCCGACGCGCCGCAGTTTCCTCGTCGGCGCTGAGCGAGACAAACGCGGGCGCGATATGCTGCTCATCGGCCTCGATCAACTCCGGTAAAGTAGCGCCGTCTTCCTTGCCAACGTGCAAATCGGAGACGATGACATCGCAGGCGATGCTTGCGGCCACCACGCGGGCCTCTTCCACCGATCCTGCGGTGACGACATCCCATTCCCCTGAAAGGAAAGCTGCGTACATTTCGCGCTGGGCTTCGTCATCCTCGACAATGAGAATGCGTGGGCGGCGGGCGTAAAGCCGCCGCCAGCCGGTCAGACGGTTGGGCCGCCCGGGGGCATAGGCGATCCCCTCCAGCGCGTTCGCGATGAGCCCCATGCCGCGGCCGCTTTCGCCGAAGTCCATCGCGCCCGATGCGACGCGGGCCGCGGCCAGACGCTCCGCAAAGCCCGTGAACGGCCCTCCGTCGTCGATCACCTCAAGCAGCAGCCGTGCGCCTTCCAGACGAAGCGTCACTTCAATGGAGCCCGCGATGGGGCGGCCATGCAGCACGATGTTGTTCCCCGCCTCTGCCGCCGCAAGAACAATGTCGTCGCGGATGGCAGCCGAGATGCGAAGATCCTCAAGCCTGCGGGACAGCCCCTCCCGCATGAACGAGACGCCCGCGAGCGTGGCCGGCGCCTTCTCGGCAAACACGATCACGAGGCGGCGCTCCGCTGGCCGGGGCGAAGCGCTTCCCGCACATCCGAAGCGGCGGCGCGCAACGTGCGCAGATCCTTGCGCCCCAAAAACGCGCGCGCGTGCAGGAGCGCAGCAGCTCCGAAGGCGCCGCGCGCCCGCGCCTCTTCGGCGTGCGCAAGCAGCAACCGCGTTTGCGCCCCGCGCAGGGCTTGCGCCGCCCGCACGTTGCTGAGCGAGCCATAGCGTTCAATGATCTCCTGCATGGCCTCAATGCGCGCCGAGGCGTTTCGGGTCTCGCTGCCCGGCCGCATCATGTAGGTGGCGGTCGTCGCCAGACTGAACGCCACCTCGCCTGCGCCGGCAAGCCGCAACCAGAGATCCCAGTCTTCGGCAGATTTGCTTTCTGCAAAGCCGTTCGCATTTTGCAAAGCCTTGCGCGATGCGACGACCGTCGATGTGCCGACCGCGTTGCATTCCAGAATTGCGTATTCAGGATCCGCCAGACGCTGGAACGCCAGCGACGCCCCGTTGGCGAAATGCGGCTTCCAGAATGCAAAACATCCCCCGTGAACGCCGCCCTCAGGGTCAACGTGCAAGTAGTCGGTGAAGCTGAATGCGGTTTGCGGCGCGGCGCGATGATGGGCCACCTGTCTTGCAAGTTTGCCAGGCCACCATTGGTCGTCCGCGTCCAGAAACGCAATAAGGTCGCCCCTCGCGGCCTCTATGCCCGCATTGCGCGCGCGTGCGGGGCCTACGCCCTCAAGTCGGATCGGACGCAGGCGTGTATCCTCGCGCGCCTGTTGCGAGAGCCACTCCCAGGCGCCGTCGCTGGACCCGTCATCGACGACGATCACTTCAAGATCGACCCCGTGCTGGTAGCGCACGCTCTCGATCGCCACGCGAAGGTAGGCGAGGCAATCGCGGGCAGGAATGATGACGCTGCATGAGGGTTGGATCACGCGGGCCTCCGCTGGCGTAACTCTTGCTGACCCCAAGCATGTATCGCGCCAGAAGGAGCACCTGCATGCAGCCCGTGGGATATCTAGTTGCGACCTTTCCTGTCCTTTCGGAAACGTTCGTCGGCGAGGAAATCAGGGCTGTCTCGCAGCGTCGCCCGTTGTCTCTGGCGATTATGAACCTCTCCACAGCGCCGGCCCAACCGGGGGATCTTGCGCTTGCGGAAAGCGCCACCCTGCTGCGCGGCCTCCCCGCGACCCGGGCCATCGCCGGAGCTCTGCGGCCGGGCGCAAGATGCCTGTCCGCGCTCTGGTTCGCCGCGCGCCAGCAGCGACTTCCACGCCTGTCTCTCATCTGGAACGGCTGGAAACTCGCAGCGCTCTGGCGGGCGAATGGGTGCGCGCACGTTCATGCCCACTTCGCTGGCGGCGCTGCGGCGCATGCCATTTTCGCCGCGCGGTGGGGGGGGATGACCGTGAGTTTCGTTTGCCATGGGCACGATTTCTACGTTGAGCCGCAGGACATCCGCATCAAGCTGCGACATGCAGATGAGGTTGTGGCCGTGTGCGAGGATCTCGCGCGCGATCTGTGCGCTGTGGAGCCGCAGGCGAAAGTTTCCTGCGTACCCTGCGGCGTCGATCCGGACCGCTTTACGCCGGGCGACCGAAAGGAAACAAACGGCAAGTTGCTCTTCATTGGCCGGCTTGTGCCGGAGAAAGGCGTGGCCGAATTGCTCGACGCGCTCACCATGACGAGGGCGCGGGTGAAGCTGGACATCGTCGGCGACGGCGCGCTGCGCCAAAAGCTGGAAGATCGCGCCGCAGCGCTTGGATTGCAGGATCGCGTGACGTTCCTGGGCGCGCGAGACCGCACGTGGATCGGCGCCAACGCGGGCGCGTATGAAGCGCTGGTGGCGCCGTTTCGGCGCGGGCCCGATGGCTCGCAGGACACTGGACCCCTCGTGGTCAAGGAAGCCATGGCGATGGCGATGCCAGTCATCACGTCCCGATTTATGGGCATGAAGCAAACAGTGACCGAAGACACAGGATTCCTTGCGGAGCCGGGCGATCCCGAAAGCCTCGCGAAACAAATCGACGACCTGTTCGCTATGGAACCCCTCGCCCGCCGCGCCATGGGCGCGCGCGGACGCATGCGCATGCTGGAGCGCTTCACCACCCATGCGCAGGCGGACCGCTTGCTGCGCGTATTCGGCGGCTGACATGCGCGCTGTGATCGGGCATCTGGGCTGGTTTGCCCCATACGCTGCGAGCATCGCGCTCACAAAGGGCATGGCGCTCGTCTCCATTCCGCTTGTGACCTCGCAGCTTGCGCCGGACGATTACGGCCGCCTCGAACTCGTGCTCAGCTTCGTTGAGTTGGCGGGCCTCGCCCTGTCGTTCGCCGCAGCGGATGTGCTCTATCGTCTCGCGGCTGATCGCGGGGGCGCGGACGCACGCGCCTGCGCGCGCGACCTCACCGGTCTGGCGCTGTCGCTCGCGCTCGGCATGGGGCTGCTGTTGCAGGCTCTTGTTTATGTGTTCGCCCATCGCATTTCGCCGCTCGCGGACCCTGCGCTTCTCGCCATTGGCCTCGCCAGCGCCTCGCTTTCGGGATTGATCGAACTCCCGCTCGCATGGCTGCGGTGGCAGGGTCGCGCCAACCTGTTCCTGTGCTTCGTGGGAGCGCGTTCGCTGCTTCAGATCGCGGTGATGTGGCTGATGCTCGATGCTGGCTACGGGGCGTGGGGGCTGCTTCTGGGCAACGCTTGCGTGGATGCTGCGGCGGCCGCTCTGCTGGTTGCGCTGCAATGGCGCGAAACCGGAATCGGCGTCAACGCCGGGACAGCCCGTCGCGCGTTTCGTTACGGCGGACCGCTTGTGCTGGGCGGCTTCTCGATGTTTGCGCTCGGCGCGTGCGACCGCTGGTTTCTCGCCGGGGCCGTGCCTGTCGGAGAGATCGCCTTTTATGCGCTGGCGGGCAAGATCGCATGGGCGGTGTCCCTCGCCGTGCAGCCCTTCGGGCTCTGGTGGTATCCACGGCGCCTGCGCGTCCTTCAGGAAGAAAACGGCTTCGCCCGCAGCGCCGATGCGGTGCTGGCTGGCTTCGGGTTCCTGCTGTGCGGCGCGGTGGGTGTGGCCATGCTGGCGCCGTTCGCCTTCGAGTGGGTGCTCCCGCCGGCCTATGCGCCCGCCCTCGCCCTGTTGCCCGCCCTGATCGCGGTCGCTGTCCTGCATGAAACGTGCAGTCTCATGAATGTGGGCGCCTTCGCAGGCTCAACCGGCGTGCCGCCTCTCGTGGTCAACACCATTGGCGCCGTGGTGGCCGTTGTTGGTTACATCGTGCTTGTACCGGCCCATGGCGTCGCGGGCGCCATTGCAGCCACCATCGCGGGACACCTTGCACGGCTTATCTGCTTCATCTGGCACGGGCGCGCGCGGGCGCCCATTCCCTATCGCGCGCCAGCGATGCTCGCGATGGGCGCCGTTGCAGCCGCTGCGGTCGCCTCCTTCGCCGAACTGGCGCCGCTCGCCCGCATGGGCATGGGCGCTTGCGCTCTGCTCGCCATCGGCGCGCTGGCGGCGTCCCCCATGCTCATGCGCCACATCCGCGACCGCGCGCTCCTTCGCACACAGGCGGCCGTCGCCGGGAAGGATTGCCCGTGAGCGCAGCAGCGGGTCCGGCAATCGCGGTCTGTCTTACGGTCGCGGCCGGCGCCTTCGGCGCCGTGTACCTGCTGGGCCACC
Organism: Hyphomicrobiales bacterium; assembly: GCA_027484655.1. Classification (GTDB taxonomy): domain Bacteria; phylum Pseudomonadota; class Alphaproteobacteria; order Rhizobiales; family Beijerinckiaceae; genus Terripilifer. The sequence goes on from JAIXSM010000059.1 coordinate 10,295, forward strand.
CGCTCGCCATTGTCCCGCTGGCGGTGCTGCCGCTTGTGTTCGCCGTCGCCGTGCGCTCGCTTGATCGGCCCTTCGATCTTTGCCTTCTGTTTGTGATCTTCTCGTTTTTCCGCATCCATGAGGTGTTTCCGGTCCTCTATCCGTTTCGCATCCCGATCATGCTGGCGCTGGCGACCTTCGCGGCCCTTGGCTGGAACATGTTCCTGAAGCGCAGCGTGACCCCGTACTGGTCGACGGACCTGATCGTCTTCCTCATATTTTTCGCGCACATCACCGTCGGCATTGCGTTCGCGACCGATGCGCCGACCGCGCTCGGTTACTGGACCGGCACCTACTACAAGATCGCCGTGATGACGCTTGCCATCGCATGGCTGGCGCGGGAGCCGGGCGACTTCGCGCGGCTGATCCACGGCATCATTCTCGCTGGCATCTGCGTCGCAGCGGTGGCGCTGTGGAACAAGGCCAACGGGATCGGGCTGGTGGAGGGAACGCGCGTCACCATCGGCCGCAACATCCGCTCGGCGCTTGGCGACCCTAATGATTTGTCGCTTGTGCTCCTGTTCCCCATGGCGTTCGGCGTCGCGCTGTTCATGACGCGCGGCGTCGGCGCGGCGCAAAAAACGCTTGGGCTCATCGCAGTGCTGATGATCGCGGCCGCCGTGATCGCGACCCAGAGCCGCGGCGGGCTTCTTGGGATGCTTGCCGTGTGGGGCGTGGTCGCCAACCGCTATGTAAAAAACAAGTCCATTCTTGTTGTGGGCGGTCTGCTCGCAGCCGTGGCGCTCGCAGCGATGATGGGGCTGTCGAACCGGCAATCCGGCGGCGCCCATGAGGATGGGCTGGACGAATCCGCAGAGGGTCGAATCCATGCATGGATGGCGGCCATGCGGATGGCGCTCGCGAATCCGATCTTCGGCGTCGGCCTCGACAACTTCATTCCTAACTACTTTTTCTACACGGACGTATGGCGCGGCACCGTGCACGCGGTTCACTCCACCTGGTTTGTGGTGATCGCGGAAGGTGGTTTCCCCGGCATCGGGCTCTTTGTCGCGATGATTGTGCTCATGGCGCGCAGCACCATCCGCGCCGCTCGCCTTCTGGAGGCTGCGGACGCGCCCGCCCCGGCCCGCACCCTGGCTCTGGCGATGCTCGCGGGACTCGCGGGCTTCTGCGTGTCGGGCACGTTCCTCACGCAAGGTTTCACGTGGCCGATCTATATCAAGCTCGGAATTGTGGTGGCGCTTGACCGTTACGCAAACAGCCACGCGCGCGAAACGCACACGCCTTCGCAAGATGCGAACCGCAAGCCTTTGCAATTCGCAAATATGCGCCACACGCCGCGTGCGTTCTAACGCCTGATGCGCGGCGCCTGCGATGGCACGGCCATTGCGACGGCCCGGATGATGCAATCCGCAAACCGGAGCGCCGCGCGTGCCGCCCATCGTCAAGTCGCCCCGCGGGAGACGCCCGTGACCAGTCCGGCCGCCTTTCGCGCGTGGATCAAGGCGCGGGAGACCCCGCTCGCAGACGCGCTCTACCGCATGGCGATGCGCGCCCGCTCGCTGGCGTTTCCTGTCATCCCCGCGCTGCATCGTCCGCTGTATGCTCTGCATACGGCGGCGCGCGGCGCGCTGGCGACCATTGCGCGCGTGTGCTGGACGACGCCGCTCTTCCAGAGCCGGCTTGAAACCCCGGCTCCGCGACTGTTCCTGTATGGCGGACTGCCGCTCGTCATCGGCCCGGTGCGGATGCGCTTCGGGGCCGATTGTCGCGTGAGCGGCCAGACCACCATCACAGGACGCACGGCGGGCGCAGAAGCGCCTGAACTCGTTGTCGGCGCCAACTGCGATGTGGGTTGGCAGACGACCATCGCCGTGGGCCGCCGCGTGGTGCTTGGCGACAATGTGCGCATCGCGGGGCGCGCATTCCTCGCCGGTTATCCCGGCCACCCGGTAGACGCCCGCGCGCGCGCGGCTGGGCGCCCGGACACCGAGGATCAGGTTGGCGACATCATTCTTGAAGACGACGTTTGGCTCGCGACCGGCGTCACCGTGCTTGCGGGCGTGCGCATCGGCGCCGGTTCAATCATCGGCGCCAACAGCGTCGTCACCAAGGATGTGCCGGCGGGCGTGCTCGCCGCCGGAGCCCCTGCCCGCGTCATCCGGCGACTGTGAGGCTGCCATGGCGCGGGATCTGATCGTTTTCGGCGAAGACTGGGGGGCGCATCCCTCCTCAACACAACACATTGTCAGCCGCCTTGCGCGGACCCGCCGGGTGTTATGGGTGAATTCAATCGGCCTCCGCAGGCCGCGCCTTGCCGCGCGGGACGCCGGTCGTCTTGTAGCGAAGGCGCGCGCGGCGCTGGGACAGCGGCCTTCCGCCCGGGTGGAGGCGCCGGCGGGCGTGCGCGTCGTCGCGCCGTTCGCCGTCTCGTGGCCCGGCAGTCGCGCGGCGGCGGCGTTCAACCGGCGCGTGCTCGGCGCGCGCCTTCGCGCTGAGATTGCACGCCACGAGCTGAAAGATCATGCGCTCTGGACCTCCCTGCCGACCGCGCTTCCGCTTGTCGGCGCGTTGGGTGAACGGGCGTGCGTCTACTATTGCGGGGATGATTTTGGCGCCCTCGCGGGCGTCGATCACGCGCCGGTCGTCGCCATGGAGCGCGATCTGGCCGCGCGAGCGGATCTCATCATCGCCGCCAGCGAGCCCCTGGCTGATCGATTTGATGCGCAGCGCACGCTGCTCGCGCCCCACGGCGTCGACTACGACCTGTTCGCCGCGCCCGCGCCGCGCGCGCCGGAACTCGCGACCGACCGACCGACGGCGGGCTTTTATGGGAGCCTCGCCGAGTGGATCGACGTCCCGGCGCTCGCCGCCGCCGCGCGCGCGCTGCCGCACTGGGACTTCGTGTTCATTGGCCCCGTGCAGACGGATGTGAGCGAGCTTGCGGCGCTGCCGAACGTGCGCCTGCTCGGGCCGCGGCCCCATGGCGAGTTGCCCCGCTTCTCCCAGCATTGGAGCGCATCCTTGCTGCCGTTCCGGGACACGGCCCAGATCCGCGCGTGCAATCCGCTCAAGCTGCGGGAATATCTGGCCGCTGGCTCGCCCATCGTCTCGACGTTGTTTCCAGCCATGGCCGCCTACGCGGACTGCCTCACAGTGTGCGCGAACCCCGCTGATCTGGCGCAGGCCATCGAACGCGCCCAAGCGGACGCCGTTCGCAACGAATTGCGCCGCGCCCGCGTCGCCGCCGAGAGCTGGGACGCCCGCGCCCGGGCTGTCGAAGACGCCATCGAGGCGCTGTAATGCGCGCGCTCCTCGCAGCCTGCTTCGTCGTCGCGATCCATCCCGCGCAGGCGCTTGAATTGCCGCTGTCGCGCGGCGGGCTCGATTACGCCCCCACCGAACCGCTGCGCGCCAACCCCGGCGACGAGCTGATCCTGCGCGGCGTCGTTCGCGGACAGGCGCCGGTGCGCGCGGTGCTCCGCCTCGATGACAGCGCGTCCAGTGGCTACGGCTCGCGGGTGAACGACGAGCGTATCCTGCCGCCCGGCCCGTTTGAATGGCGCACCATGCCAGCGGGCGCACAGACCACCGGCGGGCGGCTGATCGAAGCGCAGAACATCCGCCGCGTCATCTTTTTCGAGCCGGGCCGCGCCTCCGCCATCGAGCTGACGGGGGCGAGCCTTCGGCCGCCGGATCCGCTGCCAGCCGGCGCTCAGGGCTACAGCTTCGGCCACGCGAGCGCGCCGCTGCTGCCCGGGTTCGAGCGCGTGGCGGCGGGCGATCCCCGGATCGCGGAGGGGCCGGGCATTCCGATCCGGCGTCCCGGCGTCGATCCGCTCATCGCCAGCGGACTGCGGGCGGTCGGGCGGCTGCAACTGCCGTGGCCTGCGGGTCGCGTTCGGGTGAGCCTGTGGACCGAGGACGTGGGCGAATGGGAGACCCTGCCCCACGCCCTGCGTCGCCGCATACGTGTGAACGGCGTTGATCTCCATGACGCGCACTTCACCCCCGCCCAGTGGGTTGAGCGCCGCTATCTCGCCAACCGGGATGCGGAGGCCTCCAACGGCGCTGACTCATGGGAGACGTATGGCGTCCGTCGCGGCGGCCTCATCACCGGCGAGGTGGACGTGCGCGACCAGGGGGTGCGCATCGAGTTCGCCGGCGAGTCGCCCGTGTCCACGTTCGTGTCGGCGGTGCTGCTGGAGCCTGCCGGCCAACGCGCGGGCCTCGACGAGGCGCAGGCGCGCCGGGCGCGCTGGTTCCGCTCTTATTGGCGGGTGGGCGCGCCGCGCCTGTCTACAGCGCCGATCATCCGCTTTCCCGCGACGGGCGACGCGGTGGCCCAGGCCATCCGGATCACCGTCGCGCCGGGAACAGGGGCTGCGTTCGCTTTCAGCGTCCGGCCCGACGGTCAGACCGCCGCCCATCGTGTGACGATCACAGCGCCGGCCTCTTCTTCCGCCTCGGTGCAAGCGGACCTCTGGGCGGCGCAACGCAGGCTGGAGCGCAGCGACGTGGCGCTCAATCTCCTCACCCCTGCGAGCGCGTTCCTGCGGGGCGACGCCTCCGCCCTGCCCCTGCGGGCGGGCGAAGAGCGCGCCTATGTGGGCTGGGCGCAGGCGCCGGAGGGCGCGCCCGGGGACATTTACGAGGGCTCGATCCTGATCGCGACGGAGGGCGCCTCGGTCACGGTTCCGCTGGTCGTGGAAACGCTAGCCGTGAACCTGCCTGCGGCTCCACGGCCCGCGGGTTTTTATCTCGACGAGGCGCCGCACCTGACGTGGTTTCCCGGGCTCGGGGCCGAGCGCCGGCGCCAGCTCGCCTGTGACCTCAGGCTCCTCGCGGACCTTGGGATTCGTGGCAACGCCCCGGCGCTGGCGACGCCCCTGCGAGACGAGGAAGACCGGTTCATCGTCGATGCGCTGACCGCCGCGGCGTCCGGGGTCGCAGCGCCCTGGCTTGCTTACGCGCCCGCCAAGCGCGTGCGCCAGCAACTGGGCGCCGCCCCGGGCGCCGCTCGCCTCGCCGCCGCCGCCGCCGCGCTCCGCACGCTTGGTATGCCGGCGCCGTTGTGGAGCGTCGCGGACGAGCCCAGCAATTTCGACCATAGCGAGGGCGATCTGCGCGGCTGGATCAGCGCCCTGCGCGCCGCCGATCCCAAGGCGCGTCTCGCCGCCCAACTGAACAGCCCGAAAGACGCCGCGCTGCTGCCGTTTCTCGATGTCGCCATCGTCAACGAAGGTTTTGGCATTGATGTGGAGGACATCCGCCGCGCGTCCCGCGGCGGGCGTGAGGTGTGGCTCTACAATACCGCGCGCCCGCGCCTGACAGCAGGCTACTGGCTCGCGGCGACAGGCGCCGCCCGCTACGTCCAATGGCACGCGCGAATGCCGACGGCGGATCCGTTCGATCCAACCGACGGGCGCGAGGGCGATGTGCAGATGTTCTTTCCGACACTGCAAGCCTGCCCCGAGCGACCTGACATTCACATCGATGTCCTCGCCATGGCCGAGGGTGTTGTCGATCAACGATGGATGGAGTGGTTGCGCACCCGCAGGGAGCCCGCCGCCGTTGCGCTGCTGCGCGAGATCGACGGACGGTTGCCGCGACGCTGGAAAGACGCGCTAGCGGGTGAAGCGCGCGCCCACGAGATACGCGCGGCCATCGAAGACCTCGCCAGACGATTGAATTGAAACCGTCCTCCTTCAGGAGTTCAACGCATTGGGACGCTCGACACGGGATATACTCCAGCTGATCCTCGCCATCGCCTGGCGGCGGCGCTACGTCATCTGCCTGTCGATCATCATCATGCCGCTCGTCGCCTTCGCGGCGTCGTTCGTTGTTCCGCGCGCCTTTGAAGCCCGCATGACAATTCTCGTGCAGGAACCGGCGCGCATGAACCCGTTCCTGAATGACATCGCCATCGGAACCAACGTCAAGGACCGTATGCCAGCGCTCAGCGCGCTGCTTCGAAGCGAGCATATGCTGGCCCGTGTTCTGACCGATATGGGCGAAATCACCGAGGACATGGACCCGCGCAGCCGCGCCATGCGCATCTCCAGCCTTGGCCGCTCGATCACAGTGCAACTGACCGGCGCAGAGCTGGTGGAGTTGCGCGTGCGCGGGTCTCATCCCGATGGGCTTGGTCGGAGGCTTGAGGCCATCGGAGCGCGGTTCGTGGAGCGTCTCGTCTCCCCCGAGCGCGGCGCACTTGTGACCAGCGAAACCTTTCTTGAAGAGCAATTGAAACGCCGCCTTGCGGCGCTCGATCGTGCGGAGTTCGTGCTCTCGGAGTTCCGGCGGCGCAACGCCGACAAACTGCCCGCGCTTTACAATGCAACTGTTCAGCGGCTGGCGAGCCTTACCCAGAAAGTGGAGGAGAAGAGCGCCGAACTCGCCGCCGCCGACTCCCTTTTCGAGGACGTGCGCCGGCGCCTCGTGAGCACAAACCCCGTGCTCGGCCGGCTGGAAGAAAACATCGTTCAGGTGACCACGGAATTGTCGCTGCTGCGCGCCCGCTACATGGACGAGCATTCCGAAGTGCTGGCGGCGGAGCGCCGCCTCGCTCGCCTTCAGGAAGAGCGCCAGTCGATCATCGAGGCGGCGAACGCATTCGGCGAGGCGGACATCGAGCGACTGTGGAACATGGCGGCGATGGTCCCCCCGGGCGAGAAAGGCGCGGTGCCGCTGCTGATGACGCAGTTGCATCGCCTGCAGGAAGTCCAGTCACGACGTACAATCCTGCGACAGGATGTGGAGAGCCTGCGTCAGACAATCGAGGAAATGAAAGGCTCCATTGCGCAGTTCGGACCTATCGAACAGCATCAGCGCCGTCTCGAGCGCGGAGTGGAGACCGCCCGCGACCTCTATGACGCCCTCGCCCGTCGTTCGGAAATGGCGCGCCTCACCAGCGCGCTGGGGCGTTACGAAACGCCTGAGCGCATCAAGATCATCGATCCGCCGTTCGATCCGCGCTCGCCGGTGACGCCCGGGCGCATCGTGTTCATTCTGTTGGGGATTTTCGCAGGGATCGCGCTTGGCGCAGGCCTCGCTGCGGCTCTCGAGCTGCTGGACCCCACGCTGCGCACATCTCCGGCGATTGAAAAGATCACCGGGCTGCCGATCATCGCGTCGCTGGACAGGGCGACGCCGGCGTGAGGCGCGCCTGCTTGAACAGCGTCTACTTGAGCAGCGTCTGCTTGAACAGCGTCTGCTTGAGCAGCGTCAGCTTGGGGATCAGTGACCGGAAGCGTCCTGCGCTGAGTCCTGCCAAGACTGGAGGCGGCGATACAACGTCGAGGGGCTCACTGTGAGCGCAGCGGCGGCGCGCGGCACACTGCCGCCACACCGCTCGATAGCATTCTCGATCGTCTCGCGGATGACCACCTCAAGAGGCTTGATCTCGCGGGATTCTAGCGCCGGGACGCCTTGTTGCGGTTGCGCGGAATGTGTGGCTCGCGCGCCGGTCTCCCGGGCGAAGAGCGATTCCGACGGGACCGACGCTAAAGCGATCTGCGATGGAGGCGCCGGAGCGCCCTGATCCACGGGCAGCATCTGGGCCGTAACCACCTCGCCGTCATTCAGCACCACGGCTGACCGGATCACGTTTTGTAACTGGCGTACGTTGCCCGGCCAGGCGCAGGCGAGCAGCGCAGCTTTCGCGTCCGATGAGAAAGCGCGCAACGCCTTCCCATCCTCAGCCGCGTAGCGGGTCAGGAAATGCGATGCGATGAGGAGGATATCCTCGCCGCGCTCGCGCAACGGCGGCAGTTCAACCGGCACGACATGCAGGCGGTAGAACAAGTCCTCGCGGAAGCGTCCGGCGGCGACCTCCGCCTGGGGATCGCGGTTGGTCGCGCAAACAATGCGAACGTCCGTGGGCCGCGGGGTATCCTCGCCCAAGCGCCGCACCTGCCGATCTTGCAGGAAGCGCAACATCTTGGCTTGCAGCGAGAGATCCATCTCGCAGATCTCGTCCAAAAACAGCGTCCCACCATCGGCCTGAAGGGCAGCGCCCTTCCGGTCAGCCGCGGCGCCGGTGAACGCGCCCTTCACATGGCCGAAGATCTCGCTCTCAAGCAAATCGCGGGGAATCGCCGCGCAGTTGATGACGACGAAAGGCCTGTCGCGGCGCTTGCTGAGTTTATGGAGGGCTTCGGCGCATAACTCCTTGCCGGTGCCGCTTTCGCCGGTGACGAACACCGTGGCGTTGCTGGGCGCAGCGCTACGCAGAATGCGGTATACCGAGTCCATTACTGGCGACTTGCCGATGAAGCCCACGAAACGGTCACCGGCGGGCGGCTCGGACGTGGGCTTTTGCTCGCCTGCTTCGCGCCGCTCCAGGGCGCTGCGCACGGCGGACCGCAGCCGGTCGATACTGAAAGGTTTGACCAGAAAGTCGAATGCGCCGTGCCGCATCGCCTGAACGGCGAGGTTCACGGAGCCCTCGCCAGTCACCACAATGACGTCCGTTGGGGCGCCCGACGCGCGAATACGCTGCAAGATCTCGATGCCGCTCATGTCCGGCAGATTGACATCCAGAACCACGACAGCCGGCGGCTCAGCCTCCATCGCGGCGTAAGCCGCTGCGCCGTCGCCCGCAATCTCGGTCTCAACGTCAAGGTTGCGCAGATACGCGGCATAGCTCTCCGCCAGCGCTGGCACGTCCTCGACGATAAGAATTCTGAATTTCGCTGCCCGACTCATCTCTACCGCCTTGCACTCTGCGACATGAGCTTGAGCACCGAAGGGTGAACATTCCACCAATTCCGTACGTCAGAACTGGGCAAAGGCTTGGCGAGCCGAGCTTCGGTTCAGTTGAAGCCTCGACGAAAACTCACACAACCTGAGGATGTTAAGGCGCGCGCTTAAGATTGTATCTAAGGACGACTGGAACTAGACAAGGCCATGAAAAAAATGCTAATTTTTACCAGTTCTAGCGAAGTCAAAGCATAAGCGTGGGAGCGAGGGACCGCCCTGCGCATGCGGCAAGGGAGCGTCATGTCGACTGAAGCACAAACGACGAAGCAGCGGCGGGGATTTGCAGCCATGGATCCCGCGCGCAGGCGCGAAATCGCATCCAAAGGCGGCCAGTCCGTGAAGGCGGAGAACCGGAGCTTCTCGAAGAATCGTGAGCTAGCCGCCACAGCCGGCAAGAAGGGCGGCATGAGCGTCGATCCCGAGGATCGGGCGTTCAGTCGCGACCGTGAGTTGGCCCGCGAGGCAGGCCGACGCGGCGCGCGCCGGACCACGAAGGAAGACTGAAGAACGGAGCCGCCGCGCGCGAGGCGTACACGCGCCGGCGGCATCCCTTATCCCGATGCAATGTCGGGCTTTTTCGGCCTGCTCCTAACCAGCCCTGCGCCCAGGGGCGCATTCTGGTCGGAACAAGCCGGGTGACGGCGCCGCTCGCGCGTTAAAGCAATCGCCTGGAGCGGACAGCCCTATTCAGTCCATGTGCGCCGGGATATGGCGCTCGGCCATTCTCATGCCGCCCTGGTCGGGGGCGCGCCTCAGCTGGGCCAGCATGCCCTTGCGTTTGGCTTCGTAGTAATAGCCACTTGCGTAGAGACCCATGGCGCGGCGCTGATCGCCGCTGGCGACACGATACGCGTTGCCGAGATAGATCATGCCATACCGAAGGTTCGTGTCAGCATCGAGCAAGCCCTCGGCGGGTCCGCGATAACCGACGCCGCGCGCAGTGTCGTGGCGGATCTGCATCAAGCCCCAGTAGGCGCGATTGCGCGCCGCGGGATTGAAGCGGCTCTCCCGCATTATGACGCGGTGGGCGAGTTCGACGGGGACGCCGTTGGCGTTCGCGTGCTTTGCGATGAGCGCCGCAAGAGCGGGCGCAGGGTAAGCGGCGGCGCGGGAAGGTTTCGCAGCCACGGCCGCGGACTCATGAACAACGGAAAAATCCTGCGCGAACGATGCCGTCGCGGCGAAAACCAAACCCGTCGCGAGAACCGCGGAACGTGTGGATAACTTCATCAGGACACCTCGAATCAGTTGCGGGGCGTCCGAACTAGGCGAGCAATGGGGCGACTTTGCGCCACCCTCATCTCTTTTTCGCCACAATTGACACGAGGCTTGTTCACGGCGCCTGGCGGGAGTAGCTTCGCGGCCGTTCGCCTCACAAGAGCGAAACGTCCAGGGAGGAGCCATGATCTCGTTCAAGCTGAACGACAAGAACGTGAAGGTTGATGCGCCGGCATCGTCTCCACTTTTGTTCGTCCTCGCCAATGACCTCGGCGTCAATGGCGTGAAATACGGCTGCGGCCGCTCGCAATGCGGCTCCTGCACTGTTCTGGTCGATGGCGAGCCGGTGCGCTCGTGCGCCACGCAGGTTTCCGCCATTGCCGGGCGCTCTGTCACCACGCCCGAAGGGCTCATGGTCAACGGCAAGCCCAGCAAGCTCCAGCAGGCGTTCATCGACGAGCAAGCGGCCCAGTGCGGCTTCTGCGCAGCCGGCATGATCATGCAGGCGCAGGCGCTGCTCGACCGCAACCCGAACCCGAGCGACTCCGAGGTTCGCACCGCACTCAACGGCAACCTGTGCCGCTGCGGCGTCCACAATCGCGTTGTGCGCGCAGTGCTTCGCGCTGCGAAGGAGGGTTGATCCATGGATGATCGTATGAGCCTCGACCGCCGCGGTTTCCTCAAGGGCGCCGGCTATGTGGCCCTCTCCTTCGCCATTCCCGCCGAGGCGATCGCCCAGGCGCCTGCGGGCGACAAGCCCCGCCTGCCCGGCAGCATGGAGACCGTGCGCAACATCAGCGCGTGGATCCGCATCAATGAGGACAAGACCGTCACCCTGCTCGTCGGCAAGGTGGAGCTTGGACAGGGCATCCTCACCGCCGTCGCGCAGATTTGCGCCGACGAACTCGACGTCGACATCGCCCGCGTGAAGATCATTTCCGGCGACACCGCGCTGACGCCGAATGAAGGCGTGACTGCGGGCTCGTTCTCCATGCCCATGTGCGCTCCCGCCGTGCGTCAGGCGTCGGCCGAAGCCCGCAAGATCATGCTCGATCTGGCGAGCGTGAAGCTCGGCCGCCCCGCCGACTCCATGAGCGTCAAGGATGGCGTCATCACCGCCCAGGGCGGCGGCTCCTTGAGCTACTGGGATTTGTCCGTCGGCAAGGCGCTTGAGCGCGAGGCGACCGGCCAGGTGAAGCCGAAGCCCGCCAGCGAGCACCGTTACGTGGGCAAGTCTGTGCCCCGTCTCGACATTCCCGCAAAAATGACCGGCCAGGAGATATTCGTTCACGAAATGCGGCCCAAGGGCCTGCTCTATGGTCAGGTTGTGCGCCCGCCCACGTACCGCGCGAAGCTCGCGGCGCTTGACGCGGCTGCCGTCGAGAAAATGCCCGGCGTCGTCAAGGTGGTGCGCAACGGCTCGTTCGTGGGCGTCATCGCCCAGCGCGAGGAACAGGCGAACGCGGCTGCGAAGGCTCTGTCCGACGCAGCGAAGTGGGACGTCGAGAAGGGCTTGCCCGGCACGGACGGGATGCAGGAGTGGCTTCTCGCCACAAAGCCAGCCCGTGTGATCGAGACCCGCAACACGCCGCGCAAGGACGGCCCCGCTGCGGTGAAGACAGTCGAGGCGGCCTACTACCGCCCCTACCATATGCACGCCTCAATCGGCACCTCGGCGGCTATCGCAACGCTTGGCGCAGACGGCGTCACGACGATCCAGACCCACAGCCAGTCGGTGTTCGAAACATCCCGCGCCATCGCCCAGATGCTCGGGGTCGAACCTGCGAAGGTGCGCTGCCAGCATGTGCAGGGCTCCGGCTGCTACGGCCACAACATGGCCGACGACGCCGCCGCGGACGCTGCCCTTCTGGCGCAGGCCATGCCCGGCCGGCCGGTGCGCCTCCAGTACACCCGCGAGGGTGAACACCGCTGGGAGCCATACGGGTCCGCCATGCTCATCAAGGCGAAGGCGGGCCTCGACAAGGATGGGAACGTCCTTGACTGGGATCTCGACATTTACTCGACGCCCCATGGCACGCGCCCGGGCGGCCAGCCGGGCAACCTGCTGTCGGCCCGGTATCTCGAGAAGCCGTTCACCCTGCCGACGCCCCAGAACAACGGCGCTCCGAACTACGCGGCGGATCGCAACGGCATCGCGCTCTACGACTTCCCCGGTCACAAGGTGCTGACGCACTTCATCACCGAGATGCCGCTGCGCGTGTCCTCCACACGCGGTCTGGGCGCGTATGGCAACGTGTTCGCCATCGAGTCCTTCATCGACGAGCTGGCGCGGGCCGCGAACGTGGATCCGGTCGAGTACCGTCTGCGCTTCCTCAAGGACGAGCGGGCGCGCGACGCCGTGCAGAAGGCCGCTGACGCCTTCGGGTGGACCAAGTGGCAGAAGCGCGAAGGCCGCGGCCGCGGCATCGGCTTCGCGCGCTACAAGAACACCGCCGGCTATTGCGCCGTGGCGATGGAGGTTGAGGTCAACCGCCGCAACGGCCGCGTGCGCGTGGTCCGCGCCGTGGCGTCCGCCGACAGCGGCCATCTGGTCAATCCGGACGGCGTCATCAACCAGATCGAGGGCGGCCTGATCCAGTCGCTGAGCTGGTCGCTGAAGGAAGAGGTGAAGTTCGACGACACGCGCGTCACCTCGGAGGATTGGGCCAGCTATCCGATCCTAACCTTCAGCGAGGTTCCGCCCATCGAGGTGGTGCTCATCAACCGTCCCGGCGCGCCCTTCCTGGGAACGGGCGAGGCCTCGCAGGGCCCGACTGGCGCGGCGCTCGCCAACGCGGTCCACGATGCGACAGGCGTCCGCTTCCGCCGCCTGCCGCTGACGCCGGAGCGCGTGCGCGCCGGCCTGTCAGCCTGATCCGCAATCCGCCCGGCGTCTCTCACGACGCCGGGCCTTTCTGGACGTTCCCGAACCTGTCATGCGCATTTTCATCGCGTTCGCTGCGGCGCTGACCGTCGTCGCTGGCGGCCTCTTCGCTTATGCCCACCGCCACCCTGAACTGGCGCCGGCGCCGGCCCTGCCCCGCGCAAACTTCGCGCCCGATCTTGTGGCCAAGGGCGAGAAACTCGCCGGGCTCGGCGCGTGCGTCACGTGCCACACCCGGCCCGGCGGCGCGCCGTATGCGGGCGGCCTGAAGCTGCCGACGCCTTTCGGGGCCATATACGCGACCAACATCACGCCCCACGTCGATACCGGCATCGGGGCCTGGAGCGAAAACGCCTTTAAGCGGGCGATGCGCGAAGGCATCGACCGGCGGGGGCGCCACCTTTACCCGGCGTTCCCCTATGATCACTTCGCGAAAACGACCGACGAAGACCTCCGGGCGATCTACGCCTACCTGATGACCCGCAAGCCCGTGGAGCAGGCCCCTACTCCCAACGAGCTGCGCTTTCCGTTCAACATCCGCCCGCTGCTGGCGGGCTGGAATCTGCTCTTCCACGATCCCTCGCCCTTCCGGCCCGATCCGACGCGCAGCGCAGCGTGGAACGAAGGCGCCTACTACGTGCAAGCGCTCGGCCATTGCGGCGCCTGCCACTCCCCGCGCAACGCATTTGGCGCGGTTAAGACGGATGCGCATCTTGCTGGCGGCGAGGCGGAGGGCTGGCACTCGCCGGGTCTCGGCGCCCATGCGGCGGCGCCGGTTCCATGGACGAAGGATAGCCTCCTCAACTACCTGATCGACGGTTGGGACGGACGCCACGGCGTGGCTGCGGGGCCGATGACGGCAGTCGTCGATCACCTCGCAGGACAGCCCGAGTCCGTGGTGGAGGCCATCGTCGAGTATCTGCTGTCGCTGCAGCCGCCGGCTGACCCGAAGAAAACCGACGACATCGTGAGAGCCGCCCGTGCGCGGGAGTATGCAGCCGGCGCGACCCCGGTGGGCGACGGCCCCATGGCGCGGGGGGAAGCCGTGTTCGCCCGCGCCTGCGCCAACTGCCACCGGCAGGGAGGAAGCGCGACGCCGCTCGCGCTGGGAGCCGCTATGAACGCGCCGCACGCCGGCAACCTGCTGCATGTTGTGCTGGAAGGGATCAAGCCGCCGAAGGGTTCGCCGGAGAAATCCATGCCCCGGTTCGCCCTGCCCGACGATCAGCTTGCGGACCTCGCCACTTACATGCGGACGCGGTTCACAGACAAACCGGCGTGGGAGAGCCTGCCCGAACAAATTCGCGCCGCCCGCTCAGCAAAGTGATTGGCGCAGCCTGACGCTTGGGCTGCAAGCGCCGCCAGTATAAGTCTTTGGCCCCCAAGCTGAGGCCACATATCCGCTGCCGGTCGGCGCCCGCCCTTTTTCAGAATTCGCCCGCGATCCCGATGCGCGCGGCATGAACGTCGGCGCGCGATGCCGCAAGATGAGCTTCACAATCACTTATTTCCACGCCATGTATTCGCGATAGCGCAACCAGGTCGCCTCGCCTATACTTCAGAAATCAAGTTCGTGATGCCGGTGGCTTGGACAGGCTATTGTTCAAGCTGGTTTGTTCAGATTGACCAACAAGGACTTTGAGGATTCGAAATGACCGAACCTGAGAACATTGTCCTGCAATTGCTGCGCGAAATGCGCGCGGAGATGAACTCGGAATTTGCCGACGTTCGCTCGGGCGTTCAGTCTTTACGAGCAGACGTCGCCAGCGACTTGCATTCGTTGCGCGCGGATATGGCCAGCGACCTGCTGACCACCGAGAAGCGCCTGGCCGAGCAGATCGTCGGGCTGCGTCGCGCCGTCATGGAATACCATTCGTCCGCCATCGGGCATGGCGTGCTGATTAACGAGTTTGAAGAGCGTCTCCGCCGCATAGAACAGCGCCTGAACATCAATGACGGCGGATCGCACTGAAGGCACAGCGCTCGAGCGGAATCCGATCTGACTGTATCAGGTCGTCCGCTCTAGCTTTTTGTTTTTAATGCATTTTCTTACGTCCAACCGGCATCCGCTTGGACGGAAAATGCTCTAGCGATATGGCGACCCCAGCAGGATTCGAACCTGCGACCTACTGCTTAGAAGGCAGTTGCTCTATCCGGCTGAGCTATGGGGTCAGCACTCGCGAAGCGCCCGTCAGTGGGTCCACTGACCGACGCGGCTGGTCTTGAAGTTATCCGAATACGCCATTGTCCGGCGCTTCGTCTCCTGCGGCTCGACCACGACGTAGGCAAGGCCCTTGCGCTCCGCGTAGGCGACTGCCTCCTCTTTCGAAGCGAAGGAGAGCTTAACCTGCGTGCGCGTGTCGCCCGAGCTGGTCCAGCCCATCAGCGGCTCGATCTCCCGCGGCTTCTCGGCCTCATGCTCCAGAAGCCAGCGCGAGGACTTGGCCTGCCCGGACTGGGTCGCTGTTTTGGACGGCTTATAGATCTTGGCGGTCATGATACGGCCCGAACGGTTCCGCGTGGCGCTCTATGACGGGACAGATAGCCCCTGTGGGGGCCAGAACGCAAGGCGCGGAGGCGAACTGGCCGCCTCCGCGCACCGGCAATCAGGTGGCGTCCCGCTCAGTAAAGCAGGAAGTCCGCGTTGGTGACGGTTCCCGTGGGGCTTGTCAGGACGGCGAACTTGATCGCCGCGCCCGCGCCAGATCCATCCGCATCATAGAACAAGGAGCCTGACCCTTGGTCATAGATGATCTTCTGCGCCGTCGTGGTCGCCGCGCCGACGGCGAAGGCGGCTGCGGACAACGTCGTCCCAGCCGAGCCCAGCCCCGTGAAGACGCTCGCCTTGAGGCGGATCGTGTCATCGACGGCATTGAAGTCGGTGATGGTGTCAACGTTCGACGCGTTGAGCACATTGCTGAAGTCGAACGTGTCGCGCCCGGCTCCGCCGGTCAGCACGTCCGAACCTGCGCCGCCGTTGAGGCGATCAGCCCCCGCCGCGCCGACGATCTGGTTGGCGAGCGTGTTGCCTGTCCCGACGAACGCACTCGTTCCGGTGTAGACAAGGTTCTCAACCTCGGCGCCGAGCGTGTAGTTGGCCAGGTTCGTGCGGACCGTGTCGGTCCCCTGCCCGACCGACTCGAACACGCGGTCATTGGAGCTCTCGACAACGTAGGTGTCGTCGCCGAGACCTCCGTACATGATGTCCGCGCCGGCGCCGCCGTCGATATAGTCGGCGCCGCCGTTACCGTAGATCGTATCGCCGCCGCCGAAGCCGTAAATGAAGTCGCCCAGCTCGGAACCGCTCAGAACGTTGGCTCGATTTGTCCCGTTGATGGTCTGGCCATCGTCGTTGGCGATGACACCCGACGCTCGGGCGGTCCCCAGCGTCATGCCGGACGATGGGTTCGACAGCACGACCGAGAATGTCTCGTTGCTTTCGAAGGTGGTGTCTCCAGCGACAAAAACCTGGATCTTGGCCGAGGTCTGGCCGGCGGCGAACGTCAAAGTTCCTGACTGCGCGCCGGTGAAATCAGCGGCGCTCGCCGCCGTCGAGCCGGAGGACAGCGAAAGAGCCCACTGGACGCTGGCGGTGGAGGCGCTTGCCGCACTCAGAGTTACGACAAACTCATACACCTTCGAGCCCGAGCTGCCCTCGAGGATGGAGGCCGTGCTTGCCGCAATGGAGGCTACGCCGGAATAAACGGGCGGAGGCGTGCCAGCGCCGAGTTCGGACGCCGCGCGGATCACGTTATTGGAGTCAACGAAGTACTCAACGCCCGTGACCTTATCGGCGCCAGCGACTGTGCTTGAGAACGAGAACGTCATGGTCGCCGCGTCATAAGCGATCAGCATCGCGCTCCACGCCGCATCGAAGTAGACGTAGTCCACGCCCTCGCCGCCGTCGATGGCGTCGTTTCCAGCGCCGCCGTACAACCTGTCGTTGCCAGCGTAGCCAAACAGGCTATCGTTGCCTGCTCCGCCATAGAGACTGTTGGCCAGCAGATTGCCGTAGATGATGTCCGCCGCCGATCCGCCAACAGCGTTCTCGATGCTGCAGGTGTAGGCGATCGCAATGTTGTTCGTCATGCTGTTGCAAGACGTGAAGGCGCCCGACGCGATGTTTATGGTGCTCGACGTCGCGAAGCCGCTGAGATCAAGCGTATCAACGCCCGCGGAGTCGAAAATCGTGAGGATCGGGTTCTTGTTGTTGACGAAATTGAAGATCGAGGCGACCGAACCGGTGATGTTGGAATTGAAGCCGTAGACCGTATCGCCCGTGCGTGTCGTGGTGTCGACGCCGTACATGGACTGGATAGCCATGATGTCATTGAGCATCGGGGTCTGGGGCGAGTAGAGGCGCCCGTCCGCGCCGACCCAGTCGGCCCATGCCACAAGCCCCTCGCCGTTTGCGCTGCCGGAGCCCCAGCTCGGTCCAAAGTAGGACATGATCGAATAGACCGTGCTGTCCTGAAAGGACGACGGCATATCCGCCGTACCGTTGTACTCGCCCATATGATCCAGGCCGAGCGCGTGGCCGATCTCATGGACAAACGTCAAGAAGCCGTGCTGCCCTATCGTTGGTGTCATCAGGCTATTTGTGCCTGACGTCGCACCATAGGAGGAATTGAACCAAACGCTTCCCACACTGGGATAATAGGCGTGCGCGTATCCAATGCCGCTCGTCGTGTTGCCGAACTCGAGGTTCGTGGACGTATACGACGCGCCGGGCGCAACCTTGGTGATGCTGCGCGCGATGAGATCATCCCAGAGAGTGAGGGAGAGCTCCGCAGACGCTTGCTGGGCGGTCGTCAGTGCGCTGAAGCCGGTCGCCTCACCGCTGCCCGTGTACATACTGCTAGAGTTGGTGGCGAACGCGTACGTGATGGTCGCGCCGCCCCACTTGTTGCCAGAGTCGAGCTGCGCGAGGACTTGCTGGTCCGTCCAGACAGAAAGCGCCATCAGAAAACTCCTCCGCCGCATGACGCGCGGCGACACCCCATGATTGCATCAGGCAGTTCTATTCTGTCTGAAAATAGCCCAACATTCCTCATATTTTTTGTATCTTTTGCATATACATAAAGTTGACCATGACGCACTGGCGGGTTGACGTTGGGGCGTCCGCTCCTGACAATCGCCGCCGACGCTGGCCAAGACGCCAGTGCGAGGAAACGTCCGGAGTCCCATGACACAATTCCGCAGGGTCGTGACAGGTCACGACGAGCACGGCCGCTCCTGCTTCATCACGGATGGCCCATCGCCGCACATTCGCTGCCGCAGCCCGGGATCAACCATCGTCCACGAGATGTGGCGCACGTCCGGTTCGCCGGCGGACAATTCAGGCTCGGCGGAAACAGCGCTTGGGCCCTACAGCCTGACGCCGGCGGAAGGCGGCAGCGCGTTCAGGGTTATCGTGTACCCGCCCGACACCCAGCGGCTCGCCGCCCTCGCCCGCGAGCGCTCCGAGGCGCACGACGACGGCAGCGGGCGCGCCAAAGCCCTCGACAAGGGGAGCCCAAGGCATCCGGGCTTTCACAAGACGGACACCATCGACTACGCCATCGTCCTCAAGGGCGAAATCTGGGCGCTGATGGAGGAAGGCGAAACGCTCCTGAAGGCCGGCGATGTCCTCGTTCAGCGCGGGACAAACCACGCCTGGAGCAACCGCACCGAGGAGCCCGCCGTGCTCGCCTTCGTCCTGATCGACGCCAAGGCGGCGCCCTGAACGCTCCTTCACAACGCCCTGTCTACACAGGATATCCGACAGCCCGATGAAACCATCGGGCGGCCTCTCTGTTGTGGTCGCATCGCGACGACAACGGAGATGCTCGATGAAGAAGGCTCTTGTCCTGGCGGCGGCCGCCAGCGCGCTGGTCGCGGGAATGGTCGTGTCCCAACCCGCAACCGCGCAGATCGTCCACCGCCATCATCACCATGGGCTCTACGGCGGCCACAACGGCTGGGGATGGAACAACCCGGTCGCGTTCGGCGCCAGCGCCATCGTCGGCGCAGCGGTGGCGCTCGCGACGGCTCCGCTGTGGGTGGTCGCAGCCCCGTTCGGCTGTGATTACGGCGACGCATACGGCTACGATTACGGCTACGCAGAGCCCATGTACGCGCCGGCGGCGGTGGTCTACGCAGCGCCGCGGCGCGTTGTCTACACGCATCGCGTCGCGCCCCGGCGCGTTGTCTACACGCATCGCGTCGCGCCGCGTCGTGTGGTCTCGCAGCGCACGCTCGTTCGCACGGCTCCGCGCCACAGCGTGCGTCCGGTTGTCCCTCGCTGACGGAGGGCGGGCTTTCCCGCCCCGCCGATCAGGAGCCACGGGCCTCGCAGTTTGCGGGAACGCGCAACGCAAGCTTTGCAATGAGGCTGTAGCTCAACTTTTAGACAAGACGCAAGCCGTAGTGAAATCGGTGAAAAAACCGGCTTCGATAAAATTGCGCAGATTGGATTCAATGAAGCTCCACCGGCGGGAGGCAAGTTGACGTCACGTTCGATCACAGCACCAGGACACGACGATGACCGCCACGACCGCCCGCAAGCTCGCCCTCGCAGTCGATGATGACCGCATGTTCCTCCAGAGCATGCGCATGATGCTGCGGGTCGGCGGTTTTTCGGAGGTGATGGGGGCGTCAGACGTGGACGCCGCGCTGGCGTTGCTCGCGCGTCATCCCGTCGAGCTGATCGTCAGCGACTGGAATATGGATCCGCTCGACGGGCTGGAGTTCCTGCGCCGCGTTCGCGCTAACCCGAAGACGAAGCACATTCCGTTCATTCTGGTGACGGCGAGCCTTTCCGAAGAGGCATGGCGCGGCGCCATCGAGCTGGGCGCAACAGACTTCCTCGTGAAGCCGTTCACCATCGACCAGCTTCACGCGTCCATGGACATCTGCCTGAACCTGGCAAAGGGCGCCGCGCCGCGTTCAAACGTGGTCGCGTTCCCCTCGCATCGCCGCGCCGGCTGACGCTCAGAGGCCGAGCGCGGCGATTCCGGCCTTCGCGATCTGCCCGTCCTGGCTGGAATGCACGCCGGACACGCCGACCGCGCCCACGTACTGGCCATCGACCACGACGGGCAGCCCGCCCTCCACTGTGGTGGCGCCCGGCAGACTCATCACGGCGACGCGCCCGCCCGCGACCACCTGCTCGAACGCTGCGCTCGGCCGCTTGAACAAGATTGCGGTGCGCGCCTTCTCCTGCGCAACCAGCGACGAGGCCTTCTGCGTGCCGTCCATGCGCTCAAGGTACATCAGATGCCCGCCATCATCGACAATCGCAATGACGACGTTCCAGCCATTGGCTTGCGCCTCGGCGCGCGCGCCTGCGGCGATGGTCTTGGCGTCATCGATGGAAAGCGCAAGCTGGTTGAGCATGGTTCATCCCCTGCGAAACTGATCCGAGAAGTTTAGCAGCTTTTGCGCCGACTGGCAGCGCCGGGGCCGAAGCGGCGCCAACCCGTTCAGGCGTGTTCGCGCTAATCGCAAAGTCGTATAAAGCGAACTTCCAAAAGGAAGCATTCGATGAATCGTCCCGTCCTGTACCTGCTCCCCGGCCTGCTGTGCGATGAAACTGTGTTTGCGGCGCAGGTCGCCGGGCTGTCAGACATCTGCGAGGTCCGTGTGCCCGCGTTCCGTGGCCTTGGATCGTTCGATGAAATGGCGGCTGCCGTCCTCGACACCGCTCCCGAGCGCTTCTCCATCGCCGGCTTTTCCATGGGCGGACGGGTCGCCTTTCGCATTGCCGCGCTGGCGATGGGCCGCCTTGAGCGGTTCTGCGCCTTCGACACCGGCGCCGGTCCCGTTGGAGAGGGTGAGATCGAGAAGCGGCAAGCCGTGATCGACCTCGCGTGGCGCGAAGGCATGGAGGCGCTCGCGAGGTCGTGGCTGCCGCCAATGCTCCACCCAAGCCGCCGCAGCGATCCGGCGTTCATCGCGCCCCTGACGCAGATGATCCTGCGCTCCACTGCCGAGGACCACGAGAAGCAGATCCGGGCGCTCATCAATCGGCCAGACGCCTGGCCGGTGCTGCCCACGATCAACGTCCCCACCCTGATCGTCTGTGGACGCGAAGATGAATGGAGCCCGCCTGCTCACCACGAGGCGATGGCGGCGGCCATTCCGGGTGCGCGGCTGGTCATCATCGAAAACAGCGGCCACTTCCTGCCCGTGGAACAGCCCGAGGCGTTCACGCGCGCCCTGCGCGAATGGATGACGACGCCCGCGCGGGCTTAGTCTCTGATTTAAAATCGGAACCTCTTGCGAACAGCCAACGTTGCCCCACCGACCAGCACATGCTGGAGGCGGGGCGCGTCACGTACCGACCACGTCCGCGCCCGATTTTCAGAAGGCATCGGATATGGCGCAAAGCGACATCAAAAGCCCCCGCCCGACGCGGGGGTTCGCGTCCATGGATCCCGCAAAGCAGCGGGAAATCGCCAGCAAGGGCGGCCGCAGCGTTCCTTCAGACAAACGCAGCTTCTCGCAGGATCGTACGCTGGCGGCCCAGGCCGGCCGCAAGGGCGGCCAGAGCGTAGCGCCGGAAAACAGATCGTTCTCGCAGGATCGTTTGCTTGCATCGAAAGCCGGGCGCAAGGGCGGCCAGAGCGTTCACGCAGAAAACCGATCTTTCTCGCGAGACCGCGAGCTGGCCGCAGGCGCAGGCCGCAAGGGCGGCTCTTCGACGCCGTTCGAAGACTCGTGACGCTGCCGGGGCCAAGATCAGCTCCGGCTGCAGGCCGCGCCGCCGAGAACGCAGAATTTGGCGCAGTGCGGATGGTTCAGCGACACAGGCGCGGACGCCTCCGCAAGCGTGCGGCCGAGTTCAAACCGCTCGTCATACGCGAGCAGCGTGCACGCGAGCACGGCAGGCGCATCGGCGCCCTTGCGCTTCACGACCATACGTGAGGATGCGCACATGACGTCGGAGGGCGACTTGTGCAGAATCCCCCAGCACGCCTCTGTGATCTCGGGGACATCGACGCCGGCGTCCATCTCCGGGAAAAGCACAAGCGCAACGGGATCGAACGCGTCCACCGCCAGCCCAATCTCCGCGAACAGGGCGCGATAACCCTCTCGCGCCGCGCTCTCTGACTCGCCGCTATACGTACGCCCGGCCACATGCACCCGAAACCCGTTGCGCGCCAGCCATTGCAGTCCATCGATAGCCGGCGCCCAGGATCGCGGGCCCCGCTCCAGCTCATGCAGGCGCGCAGTATAGTGGTCGAGCGAGACCCTCATGGTGAGACGGGCGCCGTAGCGCTGATTCAGCGCCACAAGCTCCTCCTCGAACCGCCGCATCGGCTTCATTGCATTGGTGAGCATCATCACATCGAAGCCACGGGAGAGCGCGTCTTCCATCATCTCGATGACGCCGGCATTGAGAAACGGCTCGCCGCCCGTGAAGCCGATCTCGCGCGTACCCAGCTTGTCGCGCGCGATCTCGTCCAGATACGCGCCAACCTCCGCCGGCGTGATGTACGCCAACCTGTCGTTACGCGGAGTGGACTCGATGTAGCAGCTGGCGCACGACAGGTTGCACAGCGTGCCGGTGTTGATCCAAAGGGTGCGCAACTGATCGAGCGCCACCCGTGCGCGCCGGTCCCCGCCGGCCGTGATTTCGGGATGAACGAACTTCTCGCGTGCAATCGGCTTGGCTGCGGTGATCGTCGGCCAAACGAAATCCGGCGCGCCGGGCGCCCATGCGATCGGGGCCGGCGTCAACGGCTGTCCACGCATTTTCAGCTCGTCTTTCGGCAGCATCGAGCAATCCGCCCAAAGGCCGTCGGATGCGCTTTTCGCCAGCCCCACATGCTCGAAGACCAGCGAACCAGGGGTCTCGCCCGCCGTGATGACGCCGAACCAAACCCGCGGCGCGCCATCGTTAGCGGTGCGCGCCAGCGATCCCGTCGAGTGCCAGACGCGGCCTTCGAAAACCCGTGTAAATGGCAGCAACCCGGGCGCGACAACAATGGCCGCATCGAATGCGTCGAGTTCCGCCGCCAGAACCCGCGCGGGCGTCGATGCGAACACGCGCGCGGCAGAGGGGCTTGCGCCGGCAAGCGCGACGCCTACGCCATTGATTTCAATTACTTGCGCCTCGCAGGCTGTGATGTCCACCGCCTCAAGGTGAGCGAACCCGCGCCGCGCCGCCTCAGCGATCACGGCGTCCCTGGCGGCCGGTTCGCCGGCGCCGCAAAAAAGAAGGGCGCCCAGCGCCAGCTTGTGCGAGTCGAACATGGGCGAACTTATAGCATGGCTGGCGCCGACCTTGCCGCCACTGCGGGATTTGGACCGCGCGCGTCCTCGCGCGCAGGGTGCGGGCGGGGACGCCCGCGCTCCAGCCGATGGCGAAAAGCCGCCTCCGGCGTCTTCGGCGCGGCGCGAACCCGTGCTAGAAAGCATGTCGAACGCGGCTGGAAAGCGCCCGTGGAACTTGGGAGGACGAGAGATGAGCGAACCGAAAGTCAACGGCCTGCGCGGCGCGGAACTGGCTGTCTATGATCTCGCGGCGAGCGTGGACTTCTACACCAGCAACTGGGCGCTGACCGAGGTCTCGCGTCATGGCGACCGCGCCTACCTGCGCGGCACGGGAGCCGAACACCACGTCATCACGCTCCATGAGCGCCCCAAGGCCGGGCTCGTCGCCGTCAATATGGCCGCGCAGGATCGCGCGGCGGTGGAAGGCCTGCACGCCAAGGCGCGCGGCATGGGCGTCGAGATCGTCAGCGGCCCGACCGCGCTCGATGCGGAGGGCGGCGGCGGCTACGGTTTCGAGTTGCGCACCCCCGAAGGCCACCTGATCCGCATTTCGAGCGATGTGGCGACCCATGCGGACGCCATCGACGATCCGACCCGACCTGTGCGCGCGAACCACGTGGTGCTGAACTCGCCCGACATCGACAACCAGATGCAGTTCTTTCTCGATACGCTCGGGTTCCAGTTCTCGGACTTTTCCGGGCACATGCACTTCATCCGCTGCTCGCGGAACCATCACTCCATCGCCATCGCCAAGTCGCAGGGCGCCGGCCTCAACCACATCGCCTTCGAGATGAAGGACTACGACGGCCTGATGCGCGGCGTCGGCCGCATGCGCATGGCCGACGAGGAGCCTGGCTGGGGTGTTGGCCGCCACGCCGGTCCCGGGCGCAACATCTTCTCGTACTTCGTCGATCCGAACGGCTTCGCGATTGAATACACGACGGACGTGGATCAGGCCGGAGACGACTACGTGTCGCGCCGCGAAGACTACTGGCAGAACGTGCCCATGCGCCCGTGCGCGTGGGCGGGCGCCAAGATGGTCCCCTCGCCGCGTATGCGCGCCGCCATGGAAGGCAAGCTCATCGAGGAGCGCAACCGCAGCTGCGATGACGTGATCTCCGAGCGCATGGCGGGCTGACGCGCCCGACCATTCTCCCGAAATGCGAAGCCCCGGATCGCTCCGGGGCTTCTTTCGTTCTGGCGATCGCTCAGGTCATGCGGGCTCAGGTCATGCGGTTGACAAGTTCCCCAAGGCCCTCGACCCGGGTGCGCACCACGTCGCCCGCATTCAGGAACTCGCCGCGACCGTTGCCGACACCGTCCGGCGTACCGGTGAGGATCACATCCCCGGGCCACAGCGTAATGCGGCTGGACAGGAAAGAGATCTGCTCGCGGATATTGAAGATCATGTGCTTCGTGCTCGAGTCCTGCTTGCGCACGTCGTTGACGTCGAGCTGGATCGCGAGATCGTGCGGATCGGCCACGTCGCGGGCGAGCGTGATCCAAGGCCCCATGGGGCACGAGCCGTCGAACGACTTGTGCGACGTCCAGTCGGTGGCGAACAGCGAGCCAGCAGGCGCCGCGGCGCGGCGGCCAAGGTCGCGCGCCGAGAGATCGTTGGCGACCAGATAGCCGGCGACATAGTCCAGCGCGTCCGCCTGCGAGACGTTGACAGCCTTGCGGCCGATCACGACCGCAAGCTCGGCCTCCCAGTCCACCTTCTTCGAGGCGGGCGGCAGCTTCACGGGATCATTGGGGCCAACGACGGCGCGCGAGGACTTGATGAAGTGCCACGGCTCAAGGCCAAGATCATGCGGGTCCGGCGGCGGCGGCAATCCCTTGGCGCGCGCCATTTCGGCGGCATGGTCGCCGTAGTTCGACCCCGCGCAATAAACGGCGCCCGGAAGCGGTATGGGCGAAAGAAGCGTCGCCCCAGCGAGCGCGATCCCCTGCCCGCCGGCCTTCGCCGCCGCATCAAGCCGCGGAAGCGCGCTCTCCCATGCGTCGAGAATAGCTTGCACGCTCGCGTCCGCAGCCACGCCGGTCGCCTGCGCGGCGTCCACGAGCCGGTCGCCCACGACCAGGCCTGCGCGCGGCCCTGCCTCAGATAGATAAGTGGCCAGCCTGAAGGACATTTTCCCCCCTTTTCGATTGATTGCGCCCAAACTCTAGCGCGCTTTCCGATCGGACGAAATCGTCTCGCCGCAAGGAACGCGCCGGAGGACGGGTCGCCTGACAGGATATTTTCAACCGAAGGCGACGCCGCGCTTGCCTGCGGCGACGGGCGGTGGCAAGCGAACAGGCATGTCGGACACTCTCTCCAAGACCCCGGGCGCCAAGGCCGCCCCGCGCATCTCCTTCGTCTCGCTGGGCTGCCCGAAGGCGCTCGTCGACTCAGAGCGCATCATCACGCGCCTGCGGGCCGAGGGCTACGAGCTCACAAAGTCCCACGCCGGGGCGGACGCGGTGGTGGTCAACACCTGCGGCTTTCTTGACTCCGCCAAGCGCGAGTCGCTGGAGGCCATCGGCGCGGGCCTGAGCGAGAACGGCAAGGTGATCGTGACCGGCTGCATGGGCGCCCAGCCTGAGGAAATTCGCGCGGCTTTCCCGAACGTGCTCGCGATCACGGGGCCGCAGGCCTACGAGAGCGTGCTCGAGGCTGTCCATGAGGCTGCTCCGCCCGCCCACGATCCGTTTGTGGATCTGGTGCCGCCCCAGGGCGTCAAGCTCACGCCGCGGCATTACGCGTACCTGAAGATTTCCGAAGGCTGCAACAACACCTGCTCCTTCTGCATCATTCCGGATCTGCGCGGGAAACTGGTCTCCCGGTCCGCCGCCGACGTGCTGCGCGAGGCTGAAAAGCTCGTGAAGGCCGGCGTGAAGGAACTGCTCGTCATCTCCCAGGACACGTCCGCCTACGGGGTCGACGTGAAATATGCGGAGAGCATGTGGGGCGACCGCGCCGTGCGCGCGCGCTTCCTTGATCTGTCCCGCGAACTGGGCTCGCTCGGCGCGTGGGTGCGCCTGCACTACGTCTATCCCTACCCGCACGTGGACGACGTCATCGAGCTGATGGCTGAAGGGCTCGTGCTGCCCTACATCGACGTGCCGTTCCAGCACGCCTCGCCCAAGGTGCTCAAGGCGATGAAGCGCCCGGGCAATCAGGACAAGACGCTGGAGCGCGTGCGCCGCTGGCGCGAAATCTGCCCGGATCTCGCCATCCGCTCCACGTTCATCGTCGGCTTCCCCGGCGAGACGGAAGAGGACTTCGAGATGCTGCTCGAATGGCTGCGCGAGGCGAAGCTCGACCGCGTGGGCGCCTTCAAGTACGAGCCCGTGAAGGGCGCGGCAGCCAACGATCTGGGCCTGCCCCTCGTCTCCGACGAGGAGAAGGATCGGCGCTACAAGCGGTTCATGGAGACGCAACAGGCGATCAGCGCGCGCATCCTGAAAAACAAGGTCGGCAAGCGCGTGCAGGCCATCATCGATGAAGCCGGCCCAACTGTCTCCAAAGGCCGCACGAAGTCCGACGCGCCCGACATTGACGGCTCGATCCACATCGCCTCGCGCCGCCCTCTACGCGCGGGCGACATCGTCAGTGTGAAGGTCGAGCGCGCTGACGCCTACGATCTCTTCGGCGTGGCGGTCTAGGCGACCTCCGCACCCTCGCGGCGCGCGAACTCATCCGGCGACAACGCGTCGAGATTGTCCGGCGCGGTATGCAGAAAAGTGCAGGAGCTGCAGGCTGGATTTTCATGTCTCCTGCGCTCCAGATGCATCATCCGGAATCGCCTGAGCGCATCGCCGCGCCAGACCTGCTCCAGAGTCTCGGTGCGCAGGTTCCCGACAATGGTGCGCTTCGCCCAATCAACGCAGCACACGCTGACCGTGAGATCGGAATGCACAACCAGTGAATAGAAGGGAAAGGGACAGACCTCCTTGCGGCGCCCGAAGAATGGAGTTGCGAGCAATTCGTCCCGGGAGCGACCTGACAGGCTGCCCTCCTCCGGATCGTCCCAGTTCATAACGGGCTCAATGGCAACCTGATCGCACACGGGGGCGAAGAGCGCGATGAACCGCTGGTTTGTCGCGGCGTCTCCACTGTCGATCATCTTGACGTAAATGTAGGGGTTGCTGAACCCCTGAGCGTCGCGCAGCTCCTTGAGCCTTCGCACCTGCGTATGGATGCGGTCGAACGGGATCCGCGACGTCGTGATGCGCGTAAAGCTCTCCTGATCGGTCCCGTAGACCGAGATCCGCAGGTAATCGAGCCCGGAGGCGATCACCCGCTCCGCCATGGACTCATTGAGGAGCGTGCCGTTGCTTGTCACAACGACCCGGTCGGCGACGCCTCTGGCTTTTGCCAGGGCGATGAACTCGGGCAGACGCCGGTTCGCGAACGGCTCTCCGAGCATGTAAAGATTCAGCGTCCTGAGCCGCCCCAGGCTCAGGATCTGGTCACACACCTGACCGAACGCCTCCAGATCGAGGCTCGACGGCCCGCCTGTCTTCTCCTCGTAGTCCGGGAACGATTCCGGACAGAACGAGCACTTCAGATTACAGACGTTCGTCGGCTCGACGTAGATGGACAGCGGGGCCTCGATTGGCGCCGCCGCAGCCAGATCGAGGCGCTGGGCGTCCGCGCGAAGCTGCGTATAGCGCGGCGTTTGCGCGTGCGATTCTTCAACCGTCATGGCGTCGTCCGGATAGGCTAATCTTGACCGTCACCTTAGACGCAATGAATGTGTGCGCAGTTAACGCCGCCGCCACTCACGGGATGAGGACGGTCGACCCCGTCGTTCCACGCCCTTCCAGCAGCTTGTGCGCAGCCACCACATCATCCAGCGCGAACGTGTGGTTGACGGGGATGCGCACCTTGCCGGACGCCACCACTGCAAACAGGTCCGCCGCCATGGCGTCCAGATCCTCGCGCTTGGCGATGTATGTGTAGAGCGTCGGCCGCGTGCAGAACAGCGAGCCCTTCTGCATCAGCAGGGCGATGTTGAAGGCATCGATCGCGCCAGACGCAGAGCCATACGACACGAACATGCCGAGCGGGCGTATGCAATCGAGAGACGCCGGGAACGTCGCCTTGCCGACGCCGTCATAGACCACGTCGCATAGCTTGCCGCTGGTGATCTCCCTCACGCGCTCGACGAAGTTCTCTTCGCCATAGAGGATTACGTGGTGGGCGCCGGCGGCCTTGGCCTCCGCGGCCTTCGCCTCCGAGCCGGCCGTGCCAATGACGGTGGCGCCGAGCGCATTGCCCCACTGGCACAGGATCTGGCCAACGCCGCCCGCCGCCGCATGGACGAGGATCGTATCACCCGCCTGCACCCTGTAGGTGCGGCGCAGGAGGTACTGCGCAGTGAGGCCCTTCAGCATCATGCCGGCGGCGGTCTCGAACGAAATGTCATCTGGCAGCTTCACAGCGAAGCGCGCGTCGAGAACGCGCTCCTGCGCGTAGCAGCCAAGAGTCGCCGTGTAGCCGATACGATCACCAACAGAGAAGCCCGCCACGTCGGGGCCCAGGGCGACAATCTCGCCGGCCGCCTCGTTGCCGAGCACGAACGGCGTCTCGGCCTTATAGGCGCCGGCGCGGAAATAGGTGTCGATGAAGTTCAGGCCAATGGCGCGGTTGCGCACGCGCACCTGCCCCGGACCGGGCTCGCCAACGGCCACGTCCTCGATCAGCATCGATTCCGGTCCGCCCGGATTGCGCACGACGACTGCCTTCACCATTGGATCGCCCTCCTGCCTGCCTCTTGGGCCATGTGGCAGCCGTATGCCTGCCGTGCCCGCCGCAACCGCCTTTATGCATGGCGCCGGAGGCTGCGCAATGGCAGGCTGTCGCTCATGGATGGACTCGCCGCACCAGAGGCCGTTGAGCGCGCCCGGCCGACGCGCCCGGGCATGGCGGCCCCCACATTCGCGGAGATGTTCACGCCCAACTCATGCATCGCATGGCCCAGCTTATGGAATTCACGACGAAGCAGCCAATGGTCCATGACGCCCGCGCCCGCCGCGAGGTGCGACGCCTGCTGCTGAAGGCGGGATTGAACCGGCGCGTCGTCGTATACGTGAAAGACATAGAGACCGCGCGCGCACGCCACATTCGCAGGCAAACGCTCGCGCACAGCACACAATCTCTCTTCACCCGATCAAGCTGACGCCAACCACAGGCGCATTTGTAGGCGCCCTTTGTGTCTCTGCGCAGCCGCGCCGTAAATACTTGCGCGCCAGATGAGCAATTGGGCGCCTCGCCTAAAAATAGTGCGTAAGTAACAGCCTAGCCCCACAAGCGCCCTTGGCGCCGCCCTTTTTGACAAGGGCGCCCGCGGAAAGAGCCTCTGGCACGCCCGTTGCTTTGCATCTCTCAAAGCCAGAACCAGAGGAGCTTGAGGGCTATGGGGATCTTCCGCAATCCGTTCGACGCGAACACTCGACTTGGCAAAGGTTGCTCCTGCGGCGCGCATGACTCGCAGGAGGCGCATGAGCGCGCATTCCGCGCCGAGGCGGCTGATGCGCCGTCCTCGGACGAAACCAACTACGAGCGCGTGGTGCAATCTGCTGTGCTGCGCGCAATGTTCCCGGTGGATGCGCACCGCCGCGCGTTCCTCTCCGCTGTTGGATGGTCCACGGCGGCTGCGGCAATCTCGTCCATCTTCCCCGTCGCGACCGCGACCGATGCCTTTGCGCAGACCGGCCCGATTGAAAAGAAGTCGCTGAAAGTCGGCTTCATTCCGATCACTTGCGCGACGCCGATCATCATGGCCGATCCGCTTGGCTTCTATAAAAAGCACGGCCTCGACGTAGAGGTCATCAAGACCGCCGGGTGGGCGGTCATTCGCGACAAGACGATCAACAAGGAGTACGACGCGGCGCACATGCTCGCGCCCATGCCCATCGCCATCACCATGGGCATCGGCTCCAACCCTATCCCCTACACGATGCCGGCGGTGGAGAACATCAACGGCCAGGCGATCACCCTCGCCACCAAGCACAAAGACAAGCGCAATCCGAAGGATTGGAAGGGCTTCCGCTTCGGCGTTCCGTTCGACTTCTCGATGCATAACTATCTGCTTCGCTACTACCTCGCGGAGCATGGCCTGGATCCGGACCGCGACGTGCAGATCCGCTCTGTGCCGCCGCCGGAAATGGTCGCCAACCTGCGCGCCGACAACCTCGATGGCTTCCTCGGGCCCGATCCGTTCAACCAGCGCGCTGTTTATGATGGCGTCGGCTTCATCCACATTCTCTCAAAAGAGCTGTGGGACGGGCATCCGTGCTGCGCGTTCGCTGCGAGCCGCGAGTTCATGACGACGATGCCGAACACCTATGCGGCGTTGCTCAAGTCGATCATCGACGCGACCGCGTACGCGGCCAAGCTGGAAAACCGCAAGCAAATCGCAGAAGCGATTGCGCCCGCCAATTATCTCAACCAGCCGCAGATCGTGCTGGAGCAGATCCTCACCGGCGTCTACGCCGACGGCCTTGGCCAGGTGAAGAGAGATCCGAACCGCATCCAGTTCGACCCCTTCCCCTGGGAGTCGTTCGCGGTGTGGATCCTCACCCAGATGAAGCGTTGGGGCCAGGTGAAGGGTGACGTGGACTACCAGGGCATCGCCCGACAGGTGTTCCTCGCGACCGACACAACGAAACTCATGAAGGAAGTGGGCCTCACGCCGCCTGCAACCACATCAAAGACATTTGTCGTGATGGGCAAGACGTTCGATCCGGCCAAGCCCGAAGAGTACATCAACAGCTTCGCCATCAAGAGGACGTAAGACACATGCTCGCCTCGCTCAACGCGCGCGCAGCGGTCCTTTCGCTGGTGCTGCTCGCCACATTCCTGCTCGCCTGGCACGTGGGCGTTCAGGGTTCCAAGCCGGTCCAGCAAATGGACCCTGAATACGCCCGACTGATGGGTATCGCCGCAACACAGGGCAAATCGGCGATGCCCGGCCCCGTAGAGGTCGGCGCGCAGATCTGGGGTCATCTCACGAACCCGTTTTATGACAAGGGCCCCAACGACAAGGGGCTGGGAATCCAGCTCGCCTACTCGTTGGGCCGCGTTCTGCTGGGCTACTTCCTTGCAGTGCTGGTCGCTCTGCCCGTGGGCTTTCTCATCGGCATGTCGCCCTTGATGAGCCGCGCGCTTGATCCCTTCATCCAGGTGATGAAGCCGATCTCGCCGCTCGCATGGATGCCGCTCGCGCTCTACACGATCAAGGACTCGTCGATCTCAGCGATCTTCGTGATCTTCATCTGCTCCGTGTGGCCGATGCTCATCAACACAGCGTTCGGCGTCGCCGCCACCCGCAAGGAATGGCTCAACGTCGCCCGCACGCTGGAGGTCTCGCCGCTGCGCAAGGCTTTCACCATCATCCTGCCGGCGGCGGCGCCGACGATCCTCACCGGCATGCGTATTTCCATCGGCATCGCGTGGTTGGTGATCGTCGCCGCAGAGATGCTCGTGGGCGGCACCGGGATTGGCTACTTCGTCTGGAACGAGTGGAACAACCTGTCGATCACGAACGTGATCACGGCCATCTTCGTCATCGGCGTCATGGGCATGATCCTGGATCAGACGCTCGCCGCCATCGCCCGCTCCGTCACCTATCCGGAATGAAGCCCGTGAGCACATCCAGCAAGTTCATCTCCATTGAAGGGATCGCCCGGCGCTATCCCAAGGCCGGCGGCGGCAAGACGACAATCTTCGAGGATCTCTGGTTCTCGATGAACAAGGGCGAGTTTTCCTGCATCATCGGACATTCCGGCTGCGGCAAGACGACCGTTCTCAACATCCTCGCTGGCCTCGAGCTGCCCGAGGACGGCGTGGCTGTGGTCGATGGGCGCGCCATCGAAGGCCCATCGCTTGACCGCGCCGTGATCTTCCAGAGCCACGCGCTGCTGCCGTGGCGTTCGGTGCTCGGCAATGTCGCGTATGCGGTGTCGTCGAAGTGGCGCGACTGGAGCCGCGATCAGGTCAACGCCCACGCCATGAAGTTCATCGAGAAGGTGGGCCTCAAGGGCAGTGAACTGAAGAAGCCTGCGGAGCTGTCTGGCGGCATGAAGCAGCGCGTCGGCATCGCCCGCGCGCTGTCCATCGAGCCAAAAATCCTCCTCATGGATGAGCCGTTCTCGGCGCTTGATGCGCTGACCCGTGGCTCGCTGCAGGAAGAGGTGCGCCGCATCTGCCTGGAGACGGGACAAACCGCGTTCATGATCACCCATGACGTGGATGAGGCCATCTACCTCGCCGACCGCATCGTGCTGATGACGAACGGGCCGGAGGCGATGATCGCGGAGATCGTCGAGAACCCGCTGCCGCGCGATCGTCGCCGCATCGACGTTCACAAGTCGGCGGACTACTACCCGCTGCGCAATCACCTGATGGACTTCCTCGTCTCGCGTTCGAAGACGTTCAAGGACGAGATTCCGGCCGGCTACGACAAGAAGCACCCGCCCGTTGTGCGCCCCTGCGCCGAGCCGCCACACGTTCCAGGCGAGACCCGCAAGGTCGCCTGACCCATCCCCCCCTCATCGACAACTTGGAGAAAGACCAATGAAGCGCGAGCAACTTTCTGAGAAGATCCTCGACATCAAGCGTGAGAAGGGCTGGACCTGGCGCTACATCTGCGACGAGATCGGCGGCGTCTCCGACGTGCTGATCGTCGGCGCCCTGCTCGGCCAGATGAAGCTCGTCAAGCCGCTCGCCAAGAAGGCCGCCGTTCTGTTCGGCCTGAGCGAGGTTGAGGAGCGCATGCTCAACGAGGTGCCCTATCGCGGCACGCAGATGCCCCCGACCGATCCGCTGATCTACCGCTTCTTCGAGATGGTGATGGTCAACGGCCCGGCATGGAAGGCGCTGATCGAGGAGGAGTTCGGCGACGGCATCATGTCCGCCATCGACTTCGACTTCCAGATGGACCGCCTGCCCAACCCCAAGGGCGACCGCGTCAAGATCGTCATGTCCGGCAAGTTCCTGCCGTACAAGTATTACGGCGCCCAGCAGGGCATCCCGGAGTACGGCTTCAAGGAAGAGTGAGGCGTCTCTCCCCAATCCACATCCCCGGACGCCGAACGGCGATCCGGGGCCACGCGTGAAAATGGCAGGATCCCGGGTTCGTGCAACGCGCGCCCCGGGAATAAGGAGAGTGTCCGCGGACCGCCCCAGAGGCGATCAGCCCACCTTCGCCTGGGCGAACGTCGCCATGTCGCGATGGCACGCGAGCGCCGCCTTCACGACGCCGGCGGCCATGGCGGCGCCCGAGCCTTCACCAAGGCGCATGCCAAGGTCGAGCAGCGGCGCTTTGCCGAGCCGCGCGAGCGCCTCACCATGGGGCGCCTCGCCGGAGCGATGCCCGGCCATGCAATGGTCGATGGCGCACGGATCGACCGCGTGCAGAATCGCAGCCGCGGCCGTGGCCACATATCCATCAATGATGACCGGGACGCGCTCGATGCGCGCGGCCACGATGGCGCCGGCGATGGCGCAGATCTCTCGCCCACCGAGGCGGCGCATCACCTCGAGCGGATCGCCAAGATGCGCCTTGTGCAGCGCGACAGCCCGCTCCACCGCATCAATCTTGCGGGCAAGGCCCGCGTCGTCCACGCCGGCGCCGCGTCCCACCCAGTCCGCAGCCTTGCCGCCATAAAGCGCGTGGTTGATGGCCGCGGCCACCGTGGTGTTGCCGATGCCCATCTCGCCGACGCACAGCAGATCGATGCCGCCGGCGATGGCCTCCATGCCGAAGGCGAAGGTGGCGGCAGCGGCCCGCTCATCCAGCGCCGCGTCCCGGGTGATGTCAGCGGTGGGCAGATCCAGCGCGAGATCGAACACCTTGAGGCCAAGATCATAAGCCGCGCAGATCTGGTTCACCGCGCCGCCGCCCGCCGCAAACGTCTCCATCATCTGGCGCGTCACGGCTGAGGGCCACTTCGAGACGCCCTGCTCCACCACCCCGTGGTTGGCGGCGAAGATCGCCACCAGCGGCCGGTCGATTGTGGGCTTCGACTTGCCCTGCCAGGCCGCCAGCCACTCGACGATTTCCTCAAGGCGGCCAAGGGCGCCGGCAGGCTTCACGAGTTCCGCGTCGCGCGCGCGGACCATGTCTACGCACTCCTGCGATGCGGGGGGCATGATCTGGAACAGCGCGCGAATGTCGTCGAACGGAAGACCGGTGGGGGGCATGGGATCCTGCTTGCGATGAGGCTGGCCGTCTTAGCAGCGGGCGCCGTTGCGCGAAAGAGCGGGGACGCCGCAGCGCGGGGGCGGCCAAGGGCGCGCGCGATTGACGCACCCTGATACTGGAGCTAGACAATTCCCGTTTTTTTCAGGAGGCGTTCTTCATGTCAGTGTTTCGTCGTCTCGCAATTGCGTTCGCTATCGTCCTCGCCGCGTTTTCCTTCTCGGCGCCGGTGAGCGCCCAGTCGCTTGAATGGCGGTTCAAGAGCGAGCACCCTAACGTGGTGGATGTCGAGTTGTACTCCATGAACCGCGATCACACGTGGCCGGGCGGCAACGAGGTCTACACGTTGCGCGACTACTCGACCCGCAACATCGACATCAGCTGCCGCCGCGGCGAAAAGATTTGCTACGGCGCATGGGTGCGCAACAGCAAAAGCTCGACGTGGGGCGCCGGAGTGGACGGCAAGGAGGATTGCGACAGCTGCTGCTTTATCTGCGACGGCGGTCGCACGCCCGTGTTGGTGCTTGAGTAGCCCGGCCTGACGCCGTAGAGAATTCCCCTCAAGGCTGGCGCGGCCGTCCTTGTTTTTGCCGCGCTGGTTGCCTACGTTCGCCGGGACCGAGCGCCGTCCCGCGCGCGAAGGGAGGTCTTCGATATGGGTGGTTTTTCGATTTGGCACTGGCTCATCGTCGGCGCCCTCGCGCTTGTGCTTTTCGGCGGCAAGGGCAAGATTTCTGAGCTGATGGGCGACGTGGCCAAGGGCATCAAGTCCTTCAAGAAGGGCATGGCCGAGGACGAGGAGGCGAAACCCGCCGCCGCTACCCCCGCTCCTGCCACTGAGCAGCCGCGCACCATCGACCATGCGCCGACCCAGCCCGCGCAGCCGGCCCCGGCAGCGCCCGTGGCGTCCGCGCCCCAGGCCGGACAGACGGCGCAGCCCGGCCGCGTGAGCTGAGCGCGCGGTCTTGCGCCCGTCGGGAATTTGCGCCCGTCGGGGATTGCGCAGATTTGAGAAATGCTTCGGCGGCGCCTTGGAGGGCTCCGCCGATCCATGTAAACGGGAACCCGGGCT
Source organism: Hyphomicrobiales bacterium (assembly GCA_027484655.1). Classification (GTDB taxonomy): domain Bacteria; phylum Pseudomonadota; class Alphaproteobacteria; order Rhizobiales; family Beijerinckiaceae; genus Terripilifer. Next base: position 45,687 of record JAIXSM010000059.1, read on the forward strand.
CCACGCCCGATTGCGCGCAGCGTCCGCCGCTGGGCGCGGTTCAATGGCGCAGCCGGCGGCAGCACGAAGCGGGTAAATGTTCGACATCGACGCTGGCAAAATTCTGATCCTTGGCGTCATCGCGCTCATCGTGCTTGGGCCGAAGGAGCTGCCGCGCGTTATGCGCCAGGTTGGCTCCGCCATCGGTAAGATGAGGCGCATGGCTGCGGAGTTTCAGACTCAATTCATGGACGCCATGAAGGAGTCTGAAATGGAGCAGATCAAGAAAGACATGCAGAAGGTGGCCGATCAGGCGCGGGTCGATATCAACTACGACCCGATCCGGGAGACTGATCGCCAGATCCGGGAGGCCATCGACGGGAAGCCGGCGACCGCGCCCGCCGCGGAAAAGCCATCCGATCCGGACAACGCGGTCTACACCGTGGACCTGCCCCCGCCCACAGGCGTGGCCGCAAACACCGTTGAAAGCGCCCCGGCCAGCCAGCCTGCGCCGGCGGTCACGGACACGCGGACCGCCGCTGCTACAGACGCCCCCGCACGCAAGGCCGGAGAAGCCTGATCCATGGCGAACGTGCCCACACTCCGCGAACAAGACGAAGCCGCCATCGAGGCCACCAAGGCGCCGCTGATGGAGCACCTGATCGAACTGCGCTCGCGGCTCATCAAATCCGTAGCGGCGTTCGCCCTGCTGTTCATCTTTTTCTTCTATTTCGCGAAACACATCTACAACCTCCTCGTCATCCCCTTCGAGAAGGTGGCGGGCGCGGGCGCCAAGCTTATCTACACGGCGCCTCAGGAGTTTTTCTTCACGCAGATCAAGGTCGCCATGTTCGCCGCGCTGTTTGCGGCCTGCCCGGTGATTCTCAGCCAGATCTATGCGTTCGTGGCGCCCGGCCTGTACCGGCATGAGCGCGCAGCGTTTCGCCCCTACCTGTTCGCCACGCCCGTCTTCTTCTTGATGGGCGCGCTGATCGTCTATTTCCTCGTCATGCCGAACCTGCTGCATTTCTTCCTGGCCATGCAGCAGTCCAAGGAGCCCGGCCGCGCCGAGATCGAACTGCTGCCGCGCGTATCCGAGTACCTGTCTCTCATCATGACGCTGATTTTCGCGTTCGGGATCACGTTCCAGATGCCGGTGGTGCTTACGCTCCTTGGGCGGATAGGCGTCATTGATTCCGCGTTCCTGAAAGACAAGCGCCGCATCGCCATCTTCCTGGTCGCGGTGGCGGCGGCGATCCTCACCCCGCCGGATCCGCTCAGCATGATGTTCCTCGCGGTGCCCGGCTGGCTGCTCTACGAGCTGTCAATCTTCTCCGTGAAGATTGTCGAGAAGCAGCGCGCCGCGGAGCAGGCCGCCCGCGAGGCGGGGGACGACTAAAACCCCTCCAGCCCCCCTGCTCCGCCGCGCCCTAAGCCTTGCGCGGCGGGCGCTTATCGCGCAAACAGCGCTGAACTCGGGCGCAGGGGCTCTTCATGTTTCTCGGAATTCCGGCGGGCGACCTCGCCATTCTCGCGGTCGGCCTCGCCACGGCGGGCGCCCTCACCGGCGTTCTCGCCGGCGTGTTCGGCGTCGGCGGCGGCGCGGTGATCGTTCCCGTTCTCTACGAACTCTTCCGCATCATCGGCGTGCCCGAGGACGTGCGGATGCCCCTGTGCGTCGGCACTTCGCTGGCGATCATCATCCCCACCTCACTCGCCTCCTTCCGCGCCCACCGCAAGCGCGGGACCGTGGACATGGACATCCTGCGCGCGTGGGCGGTCCCGGTGGTGATCGGCACCATCCTGGGAGCGCTGCTGGCCCGGTGGGCGCCCCCGGCGATCTTCAAGCTCGTGTTTGTGCTGGTGGCCGGCGTGAACGCTGCGCGCCTGATCGGCAATCTCAACTGGCGCCTCGGCGACGACTTGCCGAAAGGGCCGCTCATGCGCGCCTACGGCTTCTTCACGGGCGTCCTGTCGGCGCTGATGGGGATCGGCGGCGGACAGATCTCCACCATGATCATGACGTTCCACAACAGGCCGATCCATCAGGCGGTGTCCACGTCGGCGGGCATGGGAATCCTGATCTCTATTCCCGGCGCGCTGGGTTACATGGCGGCAGGGTTCGACAAGACCGGCCTGCCGCCGCTCTCGCTCGGGTTCGTGTCGCTGCTGGGGTTCGCGCTGTTTGCGCCGATCAGCATCTGGACCGCGCCGCTGGGCGTGCGGCTCGCCCACGCCATGTCAAAGCGGACGCTGGAGATCGCCTTCGGCTGCTTCCTGCTGCTGGTATCGCTCCGGTTCCTGGCGAGCTTGCTCGGCTTCTGATTACTCGCGCAGCACCAGCCGGTTACGCTCCACGGCGTAGCCGGACAGCTGCGCGAGGAAAGATTGGCCGAGCAGGTTCTCGTGCAAAACGCCCGGGCGGGCGACCAGTGCGCGCACCCGGCGTTTGGTGATGTCGCCGACGGAGAGCGTCTCCAGCGTGATTGGCGCCGCATGGGTGCGCCCGTTCGCAGTCGCCACCGGCGTGCGGTAATCGAGCTTGTCGGGATCGAGCCCCAGCCTGCGGGCGTCCTCAGCGCGCAGAACGACGCTGGACGCCCCCGTGTCGAACATGAACCGCATGGGCACGCCGTTCGCCTTCATGTCGAACGCGAAGTGCCCATCAGCCCGGCGAATGGCGACTGCCTCGCCGGGGCCGGCCGGGACAGAGCGGCCCGGCACGATCTCGTCCATCATGCGCTCTGTGAAGGCGCCGACCTCGTGACGATAGACATAGCCCACCATCACCACGGCGAAGATCGCGACCCAGGCCATGGCGCCGACGAGCGCAACGCCAAGGCGACCGCGCCACTCCGAACCAGCCGACCCGAGAATCAGCACAAGAACAAGGATGCTCGCGACCGCTGACGCCAGCTCCCCCGGCGACAGCCCAAGGGTGAGCTGGTCCTCGGGCAGAAACATGGCTGCGGCCGCAGCTCCGGCGAGGATGAGCAGGACAAGAACGAGGCGCATACGGGGAAGATAGTGGACGCGCCGCCCACCTCAAAGGAGGGTGGCGGCAAGCGTGAGCAGAAACGCGATCTCCGCGAGTTGCTGCGACGCTCCGGCGATGTCCCCCGTCTGGCCGCCAATATGGCGCCTGGCGATCAGCGTCATGACGCCCGCCGCCGCAAAGGCCGCGACAACCGCGACCAACAGCCGGACCGGCCCCGTGAACGCCGCCATGCAAACCATTGCGATCACGAAGGAAAGCGCGATCGCAATGACGAACGACGCCGTGCTTGGCGCGCCGGCCGCCTGCGCGGCGCCGTCCGCGCGCGCTGGCTCCAGCGCCACAGCGGGCACGAGCCCCGCCACGCGGGACAAGCCGGCCACAGCGACAATCGCCGCGGCGGCGCCAAGCGGGCCGAACATCGCGTCCAGCGCCACGAGCGCCTGCCAGCGCAGGCCGAGCGACAGGACCAGCGCCGCGCCGCCGAACGTGCCGATGCGACTGTCCTTCATGATTTCAAGCTTGCGCTGGCGCGTGTAGCCGCCGCCGAGCCCGTCAGCAGAGTCGGCCAGTCCGTCCTCGTGGAACGCGCCGGTGGCGATCACCAGAGCCGCGAGCGCGAGACCCGCGGCCAGCGGTCCGGGCAAGCCGACGCCGCGCGCGGCGAGCAGGACAAGCGCCCCCACCGCGCCGATGATGGCCCCCGCGACCGGAAGCATCCGCGTGACGCGCGCGAAATCGGGGAAAGCGTGGGGATCTTTCTCGCCAGACAGCACCGGTGTCGGCAGCCGGGACCAGAAGCGTAAACACACAAGGGTGTCGGTGAGGAGCCCCATGCTCCCGCTCACCCCTTGTCGCGCATCAGGCGCGCTTTCTCGCGGTTCCAGTCGCGCTTCTTCTCGGTTTCCCGCTTGTCATGCAGTTTCTTGCCGCGCGCGAGCGCGATTTCGAGCTTCGCGCGGCCCTTCTCGTTGAAGTAGAGCTTCAGCGGCACGATGGTCATGCCTTCGCGCTCGACGCCCTGGGCAAGCCGGGCGATCTCGCGGGCCTTCAACAGCAGCCGGCGCGGGCGCCGCGGCTCGTGGTTGAAACGGTTGGCCTGAAGGTATTCGGGGATGTTGGCGTTGATGAGTTCGACATCGCCCTTGCGCGACACGCCGACGTAACTCTCGGCGATGGTCGCCTTGCCGGTGCGCAGCGACTTCACCTCTGTGCCCGTGAGAGAAATGCCGGCTTCAATCGTGTCGCCGATCTCGAAATCGAAGCGCGCGCGGCGATTGTCCGCGGCGATCTTGAAATTCGGCTTCTCTTTCGCTGCCATCAGGCGCCCGATCCCTCTTGCGGCGTCATAAACGCCAGCATCTCCGCGGCGCCGCCCGATGCGGCAAGCCCCGCAGCCACTCCCTCACGGTCCGCCGCGGACCGGTTCTGGGACAGTTTGAACTTGCCGCGAAGGTCGCAAATCATAATCTCGATTCCGACCACAGCGGCCATTTGCGACTCCATGAACGCCGACGGAGCGTCATCCACGGACCACGCGGGAGACACCCCCCGCTCACGCGCATCCGTCAGCGCCCGCGCCTGCGCGGCAATCCAGTCCCGATCATCCCGAACGGTCAGCCGCCCCCGCGCTTGCGCCATCACGTAATTCCACGTGGGAACCACGCGGCCGGTCTCCGCTTTCGATGGATACCAGCCCGGCGACACATAGTGATCCGGCCCCTGGAAAACCACCAGCGCCTCCGCTCCGTCGGCCGTGCGCCACAATGGATTGGCGCGCGCGACATGGGCGCGCAAGCGACCGAAGGCGCCCTCCTCCGTGTCCAGCACGAACGGCATAGGGTCAGCGGTGAGGACGCCCTCCCGGGAGAGGATCAGAAGCCCCAACGTGCGCCGGCCAATAAAGGCCTGCAAAGCGGGAACATCCTCGACCCGGAAGTGAAGCGGCTCGTACATCGGTCTCGCCTTCGGAAACTCCGCGTGGCCGCCCGGCGACGGACCGTTGCGGCTCAGACCAAACCTGCGAAGGCCATGGCCTCACGCAGCTTCGCCTTGTTGGCGTCCACCATGGGAACCAGCGGCAGGCGCACGTCTTCAGAGACGATACCGAGTTGCGAGAGGCCGTACTTGGCGCCGGTGACGCCCGCCTCAAGGAAGGTCGCAAGGTGCAAGGGCGTCAGCCGGTCCTGGATCTCCAGCGCCCGGGCGGGTTCGCCCGCATCCCATGCGTTCTGAAGCTGCGCGCACAGGGCCGGCGCAATGTTTGAGACCACCGAGATGCAGCCGTGGGCGCCGGCCGCAAAGGTCGACAGTGCGGTGATGTCGTCGCCCGAAAGCTGGATGAAGTCCGGCCCCATCGCCGCGCGCTGCATGGAGATGCGCCCGACGTTGCCGGTCGCGTCCTTCACGCCCGCGATGTTCTTAAGCTCGAACAACCGCTTCATCGTGTCGACCGACATGTCGATCACCGAACGCGGCGGGATGTTGTACATGATGATCGGGATGCCGATCGCGTCGTTGATCGCCTTGAAGTGGCGATACATTCCTTCCTGATTGGGCTTGTTGTAGTACGGCGTGACGATGAGCACCGCGTCGGCGCCGGCCTTTTCGGCATGGCGCGCGAAGTCCACCGCCTCAAGCGTGTTGTTGGACCCCGCCCCGGCGATGACCGGAACGCGGCCGCGCGCTTCAGCCACGCACATTTCCACGACCCGCTTGTGCTCGTCGTGGGACAAGGTCGGAGATTCGCCCGTGGTTCCAACCGGCACAAGGCCATGGATGCCCTGCTCGATCTGCCAGTTCACAAGCTTGCGGAAGGCGGATTCGTCCACGGCGCCATCGCGAAACGGCGTCACCAGCGCGGTCATCCAACCCTTCAGAACCCGTCCCGCCGCCATCGCTTCACCCTTTGCGTGCTTTTCGCCCGGCTGCGGCGCGAGCCCACCGCCGGAAATGTCGCGCGGGAACGCCGCATGCTCGCCGCATTTTTGCGTTCCCTAGAAGGTGCGAGTGATAGCCGCTGGCGCAGCTTGTGGAAAGGGGCCAGCGCGCGATCCTCCCACAGACGGACGACGGGGCGCAAAATCCGTCGCGCGGGGCTGCATTCTGAAACCGCCGGCGCGCCGCGTCGTGGTTAGCGAAGCATTAATGGTCGGATGCGCACGTAGGGCGCTCGACCCGATCCGAGGGCTCCGCCTTGCGCTCCACCCGCGTCCGCATGCTTCTGGCAGCCAGCGCCCTCACCCTCGCCGTGGGTGCGCCCATGTTCGGCGCGTGGCGCGCCGGCTGGCTGCCTGCAACCGCAACCGAGCCGCACGCCGCCGGCCCGGTTTCAGCGCCAGCGGACGCAGACGCGGGCGGCGCGGTGACGGTCGCAAAAGGCGGACAGGCGAGCGCGGACGCACGCGCGGCAGCCCCTCCGCCCGCCCCTGCGAGCCTCGCGCCGGCATATCCCATCGCCGCCATCGACGAGCCGCTCCCCCAACGCGCCGACGCCGCCGCCCTGCGGCAGGCGATCGAGGCGTACCGGAAAGGCGATGTGACGGAGGGCGACACCGCAGCCGCCAACGCGTTCGACCCCCTCGGCGTCACAACGCTGGAATGGGCCGCCCTGCGCCTGCAGCCGCGCGCCGCCGGACACCAGAGATTGGGCGCGTTCATCGACGCGAACCCGGACTGGCCCGCGGGCGGGTTCCTGCAATCCCGCCTTGAGGACGCGCTCTACACCTCGCGCGCGCCCCATGACGTGGTGCGCGCCCGCTTCGCGCAGCGCGAGCCTGCAACCCCCACGGGACGCATGGCGCTGGCCCGCGCGCTCGAAGCCGCGGGAGACGTGAAGGCCGCGGCGGCGCTGATGCGCAAGACCTGGCGCGAGGAAGATTTCGGAACCTGGGCGGAAACCGCGATCCGCAAGGAGTTTGGCGGGACGTTGACGGTGGAGGACCACCGGTTCAGGTCCGCCCGCCTCTTTCACAAGGGCCAGCACGCGGCCTCCCTGCGGGCTGCTGCGCTGGTGAGCAATGACTACGAGGCGCTGGCCAAGGCGCGCAGCGCCGTCGCGCAGGACGCCGCGTCCGAGAAGCTCATGGCCGCCGTTCCGCCGACCATGCGGAACGACCCCACGTTTTCGTTCGCGCGCGTCCAGATCCTGCGCCGTGCGGGCAAGCTGACGGAAGCCGCAGAAATCCTGACGCAGATGCGCAACGCCCCCGATCTGGTCGATCCGGGCGCGTGGTGGGACGAGCGCAAGATGATCGCGCGCCGCCTGCTGGACGCAGGCCAGATCATGCTCGCCTACGCGGTCGCAGCGCACCATGCAGCGGTTTCAAGCGAGGATCGCATCGACGCGGAGTTCCACGCGGGGTGGATCGCCCTGCGCTTCGCAGGCGACGCGCCCATGAGCGCGCAACACTTCGCCCAGGCTCACACCTTCGCGCGAACGCCGATCTCGCTGGCGCGCACGACCTACTGGCAAGGCCGCGCGGCGGAAGCGCAGGGCCGCCACGATCAGGCCGCTGATTTCTACAAACGCGCATCGGAGCATTCGAGCGCCTATTACGGGCAGCTCGCGCGCGCACGCCTCGGATTGCATGGGCAGCCCGTGCGCAAGGCCCGCAAGCTGGCGCGCGGCGATGAACGCAGCGCGCCTGTGCGCGCCGTGGAAGTGTTTGAATCCATCGGTGAACGCGATCTGTCGTTCCGCCTGACGATGGATCTCGCGCGGGCCCTCGATGACGAGGCGCAGATCGCGGCGCTCGCCCAGATCCACGCCCGGGCGGGGAACGCCCGCGCGGCTCTGATGGTCGGCAAGCTCGCGTCCCAACGCGGCATCAGCATTGATGACGCAGCTTTTCCGATTTTCGGCGTGCCGAACTTTGACCCGTTGCCAGGCGCTGCGGACCAGCCGATCGTGTACGCCATCGCCCGGCAGGAAAGCTCGTTTCAGCCCGACGCCGTGTCTCACGCGGGCGCCAAGGGTCTGATGCAGATGCTGACATCAACGGCGCGCGTGACCGCGCGGCGCGCCGGCGTCCCCTTCGATGAACGCCGCCTGCTCACGGACCCGGCCTTCAACGCGCAACTCGGTTCGGCGCATCTTGGCGAACTCCTGGGCGACTACGGCAACTCGATGATCCTGACGTTCGCCGCCTACAACGCTGGCGGACCTCGGGTTCGCCAGTGGATTCAGGCGTATGGCGATCCGCGCCATCCGCATGTGGATCCCATCGACTGGGTTGAGCGCATACCGTTCACCGAGACCCGTAACTACGTCCAGCGGGTCGCTGAAAACCTCACGATGTACCGGGCCCGTTTCGGCGCGCCGGACGCCCCGGCCCTCGCCGCACGAGACCTGCGGGCGCAGGAGGCTCGCCTTGCCCTGAGGTGATGGACCACGCCCGGTCCAACGAACCGCCGGGATGATGGAGAGGCGCCCGTCCTGCCACAGCGTCATGCCGACGAAGGTCGGCATCCACGGCAGGCAAACGCTGCGGCCCTGCGGCCTATCGTGGATTCCGGCCGTCGCCGGAATGACGGCAAGGTGGGCGCCTAACTGGACCGCGCGCCACCTCCCCGGACGCCGAAGACGATCCGGGGCCTCGCGCGCTCTCCACCTGCGGGCGAGGACGCCCGCGGTCCATGTTTCCGCAGCGTCATGCCGACGAAGGCAACAAGCGCCCCTTGCATCCACGATAGGCAAACGCT
>JAIXSM010000076.1 GCA_027484655.1 Hyphomicrobiales bacterium
GGCGCACCCCCACCCCGGCGCCGTCCGGCGCCCACCCTCCCCCGCAAGCGGTGGAGGGGGGCAATCTCGCTAGATTGAGCCTGTATAATTAAGTACAAACCAACGTGCGCGACTCCCTCTCCCACAACGTGGGGGAGGGTGGTTTGCAGAGCAAACCGGGAGGGGGATTTTATAAATTCGATTTTAATTATGCGCGCGAGGCCCCGGATCGCTCCGCGTCCGGGGATGTGGCGCGCGGTCCGCGTCCTTTGATGCGCGCGGTCCCGGCGGGGCTTACGCCGCCTGCAGGCGCTTCAACTCCGTCTCGAATTCAAGGCAAAGCTGGGCGGCTTCCTCTGGCGCCAGCCAGCGGCTCATCTGCGGAAACACGGTCTGGTGATAGCGCAGCTTGTCGCGGGTCCACGGCATCGTTTCGGCCGCCTTCGCCTGCTCCAGCACAGCGAGCAGCTTCAGGCGCACCTTTTCGGGGTCCGCCGCGTACGTCGCCTCCGGACGATCCGCAAACAGTTCGGTCTGGGTGTCGAAAAGGTCAGCCTGCCGCATCCGCCGCTCGATGGTGTGCCGCTCGTCTCGCGCCGCCCAAATCCGGAGCGCTCGTCAATGTAGCCGTTTTGGCTACAGCGGGCGAGGGCGCCCGCGCCTTATCGACAGCTAATCGTCGGCCGCCTCCTCAGGCGTCCCGGCGGCGTCCATAAGGCCCGCCTCACGCAGGGCTGCCGGGTCGATCAACGGCCCGTCGCAGATGCGCGCCAGCAGGTCCGCCTGCGCTGGATGAAGGTCGATAACGCCGCCCAGCACGTTCAGCAGATCCAGCAGGTCGGACGTGTATTCCGGCAGCCAGCCGTCCGGCTGAATTTTTTCGAGCGGGGAGGGCGGGCGCCTGTCGCCGATCACGGGCTTGGTGCGGTCGAGCCGGCGATAGGAGAACCATTGCCGCAGCACCTGCTTGCCGGAAATCTCGTAGTCCCACATCGCCTTGGTCACATTGGCGATGTAGCCCTCGCCGATGTGCAGACGATTGGTTGCGGGATCGTGGCGCATCTCGTTGGGCAGCGGCTCGGGCGCGCCGGGGATGGCCCCGTCCCTTGGGATGGTGGGCGCCTGCTCCTTGGGCAAGCGCGGCGGCCCCTTGGGGCGGTCGGCTTTGTCATCGACAAAGCGCTCGCCGTAGCAATGCAGCCAGACGACGCGACGCCCGAGCGCAGCGGCCTCCGCGAAAAGCGCAGCGTCGGCGGTGAGCGGCAGGCGCAGGCCGGGGCGCACAAGATCCTTCTGGAACCGCGCGGTGAAGGCGGGATGCGCCATGACGCCCGCGATGTAGGCGAACAGGTCTTCGGGCGACACCGTCGCGCCGTAGGTGAGCGTGAGAAGCTCCAGCGCCTCGCGCCGAATGTTGGGCTGCGTGGCCTTGGCGTCCGCCCAGAGCGGATAAACCCGGCCGCCGCGCCCGTGGTAGTGGTGGAGATCGGGTAAGCAACAAGTAAGAGTGAAAACAGGGCCGTTGGCGACGGGGCGGTCTTCGACCGCAGTAAAGTAAACCTGTTTCTCCGAATACGCGCTCCACAATCTCGGTCTCGCCATACTGAGCAGGCGATGGTCCGGGATGATCCATTGCCGGTCGAACGAGCGGAAGGCGTAGCGCACTGGCGGCTCGATAGCGCTCTTATCTGCTGCAATTGTGAAAGGGCGTGCCGCTCGCTCTCCCAGCGGCACGCTCACACGCTTCAGAATTGTGCGGTCGCGATCTTCATGAAACAGATGCGCCTTCGTCGCATCGTCGCGCGCGCCTGTCAGCGCTTTCCACCGCTGTTCGAGTGACCACGCATCGGGCGCAATGGGCCACATGCGGTGGGGCGTGACGCCCGAAACCGACCACGCGAACAAGGCGGCCATGCGGGGAAAACTCTCCCAAGTCTGGCTGCCTTCGGGCAGGAATGGCTCGCGCCAGCCCGTCGGCGCCGGGCGCCACGATTCATGGTCGAGACTGACCTGCGCGAGAGCTGCGAACTTGTCGTCGCGACGGCCTCGCGGCAGGGCCATGTACTTGGCTTCAGCCGGCGCCGCCCGGTCCTTGGCGGCGGTGCGTGCGGCGATGACGATGCACACCGGTTGCTGCACGCCCTGAAAGATGCGGGTTGGCACCTCTGGCTGGTGGCCCTCAGGCGAGCAGTCGATTATCCACAAGTGCGAGGCGTCGCGGCGCAACTCTGCGCGCATTTTTCCGAAACCGTCGCCGCCCAGAAAACCCGCCGCCGTAATGTAGCAGATGATTCCGGGGCGCTGTTGCTCGGCCTCCCCCGTCGCGGCGTTCCAGCCGGAGCCGAACACCTTCAACGTCGCCCAGCGCCAGAAGTAGACGTACAGGTTCTTGAGGTTGTGGGTGTGCGCGCCGACGCCCCATTCCACAGGCGGCGACCACAACTCCATGGGCGCCGCCCGCCCTTCGCTGCCCTGCTCGATCCAGCCGCCCAGTCCAGCAGCCTTGTTCTTGTACGGCGGATTGCCGATCACCACCGTGATTGGCTGGCCGCGCTTCACGCGGTTCGCCTCGCGCCGCGAGCGCGCTACGGGCTCGACGATCTGCGGCAGTTGCTCGTCCTCCACGAATGGATTGCCGAGCGTGTCGGTGATGTAGAGATTCATGTGCGCCGTGTTCGCGGACACGCCCGCCAGCGCCTGCAATTCGGCGAGAATGCGCAACTGCGCCACGGCGAACGGGCCGAACTGAAGCTCGAACCCGTAAATGCGCTTGGCTGCCGCCAGCAGTTCCCCGGCCACTGCGCCTTCGCCCTGATCGTCGGCGATGTTCTCCGCCACCTTGCGCAGCGCGCCCAGAATGAACGTGCCTGTGCCCACAGCCGGATCAGCGATGGTGACGTCGGGCGAGGCGAGGCCGCGGCGCCGGTTGAACAACGGCCCGCGCAGCGCCTCGTCCACCAGCCGCGTCATGGCGTCCACCACCTCCGGCGGCGTGTAGTAGGAGCCGGTCTCCTTGCGCCGCTTGTTGTCGTACACCTCCAGGAAATTTTCATAAAAATAGAGCCACGCGTTCTCGTCGTCCTTCGCGATGGTTTTCCAGTTCACCTGATCGAGCACGCGGGCCAGCGTATCCAGCGGCGTCTTCAGCTCCGTGCGGCTCTGGGGATCTTCGGTCAGGAGCGACAGCGCCGTGCCGATGAGCGAACTCGACCTCTTGAGTTTCAGCGCCGCGAACTCGACGCCGTCTTTCAGCTCGATATCGTTGGCCCGGGCGATGAGCAGACCGAAGGTGACCGCCTGCGCGTAGCCATCCGCGAACTGTTCGTCGTCGGCCTTGGGGAAGAGCAGGGCGCGCCAGTCGAAGGCGAGGCGGCGCAGGCCCACGTTCTCCCGGGCCAGTTGCTCCTGCACCTCGTCGCGCAGCAGGCGGCACAGGCGGGCGGTGATCTTCGCAAGTTCGCGCGGCGTTTTGGGCGGCACGGGCTGCCAGTTGAGGAAATCCGCCACCAGCGGCAGAAACTCCGGCGGCGCTGCGAGTTTGGCGCCGGCCGTCTCCACATCGCCGTCGAGATGGATGGGCTTGCCGACGATCTCGCCATCCCGCCACAGCGTGAAGGAGCCGCCGTCCGTGTAGAGCACGTTGGGCAGCAGCTTCAGCTTTTGCCACTGCGCCTTGTCGTGGGCGTCCGAGAAGCGGCGCGGATCGGCCCCCTTGCCGGGCGCCTTCACCTCAATGAAGCCCGCCAGCACGTCGTTGACCGTGACAGCGTAATCGGGCCGCGAGTTGAGGTGGGCCAGTGTGGTTTCGCCAACCAGCGTGACCGCGCCCGGCGCAAGCCCGCTGAGCGAGGCGAGTTCGCGAAAAAGTGCTTCGAGAGGCGCCCGCAACTGGTCTTCCGGCGCGCCGGTCAGCGCGGGGTTGTTCAGTTTGGCTTTGGCGCTTTTTCCGAAACCCGCGATGGCCGCGGCCAGCGTGATCGCAACCAAGTCGTTCTCCGAAAAAGCAAAAAGAAAAAGAACCCAAGAATCAGCTTGAACTATACAATAAATGCCGGGCGGCGACAGGCAGTTGTTGTTTTCGCGGGCGAGGGCGCCCGCGCTGCGCCGAATGACGGGGAGGTTGGCGCCCATGCGGCCGTCATGGCCGGGCTTGACCCGGCCACCCAGACGAGAGGCGCCTCGCTGGGTCCCGGGTTCGGGCTTCGCCCGCCCCGGGAAAGTGGCGGGGGCGCCCATCGTCCCCACAGCGTCATGGCGGCGAAGGCAAGAAGCGCCCCTTGCATCCACGACAGGCCAACGCTTCGGCCCTGCGGCCTACCGTGGATCCCGGCCTTCGCCGGGAGGACGGCGAGGTGGGCGCTCATGTGGCCGTCATGGCCGGGCTTGACCAGACGGGCGGCCGCGTGACGCGGCGGGGTAAGGCGCCAACTGGACCGCGCGCTACATCCCCGGACGCGGAGCGATCCGGCCTCGCGCGCAAATCGAAGGCGGCTCGCTGGGTCCCGGGTTCGGGCTTCGCACGCCCCGGGAAAGTGGCGGGGGCGCCCATCGTCCCCCCAGCGTCATGGCGGCGAAGGCAAGAAGCGCCCCTTGCATCCACGGCAGGCCAACGCTTCGGCCCTGCGGCCTTTCGCGGATTCCGCCCTGCGCCTGTTGCGCGCGGGGACGCGCGCGGTCCACGGCCGGCGCTCGCCATCGCTGCGCCCGCGTTGCAAAGGCAAGGTGTTCGCAGTATCGAAGGGGCCTCCCGGCACACGCCGCCGGGCCGGTAGCTCAATGGTTAGAGCCGGCCGCTCATAACGGTCTGGTTGGGGGTTCGAGTCCCTCCCGGCCCACCATTCCGGTGGCGGTTTCCACACTCCAATGGCCTGCGCCCATTCCCGCCTCCGCACACCTCGGCTTTACGCCGCGCCGACCCTGCGGCTATAGTGGGCGGCAAGCGCTTGACGCCTGAATTGTGGGACTTTTCCCACCTTCGCCTCGCCCAATTCCCGCCCACATGGACCCGCACACGACCATGACCCCGCTCGACCGGCTCATCGCCGAACAGGACATCGCCCGGCTCATCACCCGCTTCGGGCTTCTCAACGACCAGGCCGACTGGCCGGGCGTCGCGGCCATGTTCACCGCCGATGCGCGGTTCGTGCGGCCGGCGGGCGGCGACGCGCTGGTGGGACGCGACGCCATTCGCGCCGCCTTCGAGAGCCGGCCGCCTCGCAAGTCCTGCCACATCATCGCAAACATTCTCGTGGACGTGACGTCGGCGAACGAGGCGACCGCCCGTTGCACGCTGGTGCTGTACGCCGCGCCCGCCGACGCTGCGGAGGCGGCCTCGCCAGCCCTTATCGGCGGCTTCAACGACCGACTTGTGCGCGAGGCGGACGGCTGGAAATTCGCCGAGCGCGTCGGCTTCCTCGATCTGAAGGTGAAGCTGGCATGACGTTCATCCACACAACCCATGTGGGCAGCCTGCCGCGCTCGGCGGATCTGGCGGCCATGCTCATCAAGCTGGATCGCGGCGACGCGATGGACGAGGCGGCGTTCGATGCGCTCGTCACGTCGGAAATCGAGAAGGCGGTGCGCGCCCAGGCGCAGGCCGGCGTCACCATCGTCAGCGATGGCGAGCTCGGCAAGGTGGGCTATTCCACCTACATCAACAAACGCCTGTCGGGCTTTGGCGGCCATGTGGACCGGATGCCCTCAAAAGATCTGGCGGACCTGCCGGACCTGCGCGCGAAGCTCGCCGCGATCATGGGTTCGCAGAGTTTTACGCGCGCGGCGTGCATCGGCCCCGTGCGCCTTGTGGATCCCAAGCCCGCGCAAGACGACGTGCGCCGGTTCACGACCGCCATGGCGTCCGCGGGCGCCGGCGTGCGCGGGTTCATGAATGCGGCCTCGCCGGGCCTCGTGACCGCGTTCCAGCCCAACCAGTATTATCCGACGCACGAGGCGTATCTGGCCGATCTCGTGGACGCCATGCGGCCGGAGTACGAGGCGATCGCGGCGGCGGGCTTCGACCTCCAGCTTGACGCGCCGGACCTCGCGATGGCCGCGCATACGGGGTTTCAGAACCTGAGCGAAGCGGAGTTTTTGAAGCGCGCCGCGCAAAATGTGGAGGCGCTGAACGCGGCCACCGCCAACATCGCGCCCGAGCGCCTGCGCATGCACATCTGCTGGGGCAACTACGAAGGCCCGCACGATTGCGACATTCCGCTGGAGAAGGTCATCGACATCGTGCTGCAGGCGCGCCCGTCGCAGCTGCTGTTCGAGGCCGCCAACCCGCGTCATGAGCACGAGTGGATCGTCTGGCGCGACGCGATGCTGCCGGCTGACAAGGTGCTCGTGCCCGGCCTCATCGACACCTGCTCGAACTACGTCGAGCATCCCGAGCTGATCGCCCAGCGCATCGAGCGGTTTACGGCCATCGTCGGCCCTGAGCGCGTGATCGCGGGCACCGATTGCGGCTTCGGCACGTTCGCGGGCTACGGCAAGATCGACCCCGCGGTCACGTGGCGCAAGCTGCGTGCGTTGCGCGAGGGCGCGGACATCGCGGCGGCGCGGCTCTAGAGCATTTTCCGTCCAAGTGGATGCCGGTTGGACGTAAGAAAATGCGGAAAAACAAGAAATTAGAGCGGCCGAACTGATGCAGTCAGGTCGGTTTCCGCTCTAAGCCGCAAACCGGCTGGAGCGGAGCGCGGATCAGTGCGGGCGGGCGCGAGCCGGTTCGCCTGTGATCCGTAGGTTTTCGGGCGTGCAATTCCACTTGCCTTCGTCTCCGGCTGAACTACCTTCCACCGTCGCAGGCTGCGGGGAAGCGCGGCTGCGGGGGTGGATTCGTGGATGGCATCAGCGGCGACGTTCGGTCGCCCGGCCACCCTGCGCGAGGCTTCCGAAACGGTCACCGGATCGCTGGACCCAAGGTCTGGCGTAGGGAGGGATTGATGGCAAAACTCAATGTCAACGGGCGCGTTGTCGACGTGAACGTCGAACCCGACACGCCCCTTTTGTGGGTTATTCGTGAGCAGATCGGGCTCACGGGCACGAAGTACGGCTGCGGCGTGGCCCAGTGCGGCGCCTGCTCGATCTATATCGACGGCGAAATCACGCGCTCGTGCGCCATGCCCGTCAGCTCCATCAAGGAGAGCCAGAAGATCGTCACCATCGAGGGCGCGAATGATCGCGTGGTGCAGGCGGTCCAGAAGGCGTGGCTGGAGCACGACGTTCCCCAGTGCGGCTACTGCCAGTCGGGCCAGGTGCTCGCCGCCGCCGCGCTCATCCGGGCGAAAAAGAACCCCACGGACGAGGACATCGACCGTGAAATGACGAACATCTGCCGCTGCGGCACCTACAACCGCATCCGGATCGCCATCAAGCAGGCGGCCAGCGCCGTGCAGGCCGGCTGAGGGAGGGACTTCCATGAACGCCATTGACGTTTCCCGTCGCAAGTTCCTCGTGGGGGCCGGCGCAGCCGCTGGCGGCCTCACGCTCGGCATGTCCATTCCGTTCGACGAGGCGGTCGCCCAGACGGGCGCCACGCCGGAGGTGAACGCATGGGTCGTGATCCGGCCCGACGACACGGTCGTCGTTCGCATCGCCCGTCAGGAGATGGGGCAGGGCACCATCACCGGTCTCGCCCAGCTCGTCGCCGAAGAACTTGAGGCCGACTGGGCCAAGGTGACGTACGAGTACCCGACCCCGGGCCAGAGCGTCGCCCGCAAGCGCGTATGGGGCGACTACGCCACGTCGGGCAGCCGCGGCGTCCGCAACTCCGAGAAGTACATGCGCGAAGGCGGCGCCGCCGCCCGCATGATGCTGATGCAGGCCGCCGCCGATCAGTGGAAGGTTCCCGTCGCCGAGCTGACCGTGGCGAGGGGCGTCATCACTCACAAGGCGTCGAACCGCACCACCACCTATGGCAAGGTGTCGGACGCCGCCGGTAAGCTCGTCCCGCCTGCGAACCCGGCCCTGAAGGATCCCAAGAACTGGACCATCGCGGGCAAGCCGCTGAAGCGCCTCGCGCAGGATGGCAAAGTCAACGGCAAGCAGATCTACGCGATGGACTACGTCGCGCCGAACATGCTCAACGCCGCGATCAAGGATTGCCCGATCTGGGGCGGCAAGCTGAAGAGCTTCGACGCTTCGGCGGCTGAAAAGATGCCGGGCGTGAAGAAGGTGCTGCGCATCGACGGCAACGCCGTTGTGGTCGTGGCGGACACGTTCTGGCGCGCCAAGACCGCGCTGGACGCGGTGAAGATCGAGTATGACGCTGGCGAGAGCGCCAAGCTGAACTCGAAGTCCATCGAGGCGATGCTCGATGAAGGCCTGACCGCCAAGGAAGCCTTTGTCGGCAATCAGGGCGGCGACGTCCAGAAGGCCATCGCCGGCGCGGCGAAGGTGGTGGAGGCGACCTACCGCTTCCCCTACCAGAACCACGCGCCCATGGAGCCCATGAACGCCACGGCGCTCTGGACCCCTGAGCGTTGCGATGTGTGGACCTCCACGCAGAACGGCGAGGCGGCTCTGGCCACGACCTCCCAGGCTGCGGGACTGCCGCTCGACAAGTGCGATGTGCATCGCCTTGATCTCGGCGGCGGGTTCGGCCGTCGTGCGACGAGCCAGGACTACGTCCGTCAGGCGGTGCTGATCGCCAAGGAGATGCCGGGCACGCCCGTCAAGCTGATCTGGACGCGTGAGGAAGACCAGTTGCGCGGGTGCTATCACCCGATCACCAAGTGCAAGATGACGGGCGCCCTCGACAAGGACGGCAACCTCGTCGGCCTGCACATGCGCCTCTCGGGGCAGTCGATCCTCGCCACCATCCGTCCGGAAGGTCTCCAGAACGGCCGCGACCCGGCAGCGTTCCAGGGCCTCAACAACGGCGGCACCGAGGGCGCGATCGGCTACACGATCCCGAACATCCTGGTTGACCACGCCATGCGCAACACGGCGATCAGGCCGGGCTTCTGGCGTGGCGTGAACAACAACCAGAACGCCGTGTACCTCGAGTGCTTCATGGACGAACTCGCCCACGCGGCGGGCGTTGATCCGCTCGAGTTCCGTCGTCGCATGATGAAGGATCACCCGAAGCATCTGGCCGTGCTCAACGCTGTCGCCGAGCGCGGCGGCTGGAGCAAGCCGGCGCCGAAGGGCGTCTTCCGCGGCCTCGCCCAGCACATGGGCTACGGCAGCTACGTGGCGGCCATGGCGGAAGTGTCGATCAACGAGTCCGGCACGCTGAAGATCCACCGCATCGTCGCCGCCACCAACTGCGGCCATGCGGTGAACCCGGCCCAGATCGAGCGTCAGATCGAAGGCTCCTTCGCCTACGGCCTCGGCGCCGCGCTGATGCAGGAGATCACCTTCGACGGCGGCAAGGCGGTCGAGACCAACTTCGACACCTACCCGATGGTCCGCATGGCCGACATGCCGGCCGTGGAGAGCATCATCGCCCCGACGAACGACTTCTGGGGCGGTGTGGGCGAGCCCACGATCTTCGTGGCGGCGCCCGCCGTGCTCAACGCGATCTTCGCGGCCACCGGCAAGCGCGTGCGCAATCTGCCGATCGCCGATCAGGATCTGCGCAAGGCCTGATCTGCCTGTCGTAGATGCAGCTTGCGGCGGCCCACGGGCCGCCGCCGTTTTCTGGAGAGGAGCCGACATGCGTGGATCGTCTCTGCTCGCCGCCCTCGCTCTTCTGTGCGCAGCGCCCGCGACCTCAACCGCAACTTTCGCCCAGTCTCCACCCCCCGGCGCGACCGCGTGCACGGGTTGCCATGCGGGCTCCGACTCAGCGTTGCCAAGCCTGAAAGGACGCGCCGCCGCCGACATCGAAGCGGCGATGATCGCGTTCAAGACCGGCGCGCGCGAGGCCACGTTGATGGATCGCATCGCCCGCGGGTTCACGGAGGCGGAAATCAAGGCCATGTCGCAATGGCTGGCGAACGGAGGCGCGAAGTGACTCTGCCTCTCGACCGTCGAACTTTCCTTGTGGGCGCCGGCGCCCTGACGCTGGCGGCGCCCAAGGCTTTCGGTCAGGCCAAGCCCCGCGTCATCGTGGTGGGCGGCGGCTTCGGCGGCGCGACGTGCGCCCGTGCGCTGTCCGAACTGGGGATCTCCGTCACGCTCGTGGAGGCGGAAGAGCGCTACGTCGCGTGTCCCTACAGCAATCTTGTGATTCATGGTTCGCGCGCCATCGAGCAGCAGACGTTCGGCTTCGAGGGTCTGCGCAAGGCAGGCGTCGAGGTTGTGCGCGGACGCGCTGAAAACGTCGATGCGGACGCGCGCCGCGTGATCCTGCAGGGCGGGGCGTCGCTCTCCTATGACCGGCTTGTGCTGGCGCCGGGCATCGACATTCGTTTCGATGCGCTGCCGGGCTATGACGCCGCCGCTGCGGATCTTCTGCCCCACGCCTGGAAGGCTGGCGCGCAAACCGTGCTGCTGCGCAAGCAACTGGAGGCGATGGACGACGGCGACGTCGTGGTGATGTCCGTCCCGGCCAATCCGTACCGCTGCCCGCCGGGGCCGTACGAACGCGCCAGCCTGATCGCGCATTATCTGAAGACCCGGAAGCCGAAGTCGAAGCTGATCGTGCTCGACGCCAAGGACGCGTTCTCCAAGCAGAAGCTGTTCATGGCTGCATGGGCGGAGATGTATCCCAACCATCTTGAGTGGGTTTCGCTCGCCTCTGGCGGCAAGACTGTGGCGGTGGACGCGCGCGAGCGCACGGTGGTCACGGAGTTCGGGCGCCACAAGGGCGCCGTGGTCAACGTGATCCCGCCCCAGCGCGCCGGCGCTATCGCGCAGGCGGCGGGCGTCGCGGATCGCAGCGGCTGGTGTCCCATCGATCCCGTGACGTTTGAATCGCGCCAGCGGCCGAACATCCATGTGCTTGGCGACGCCGCCATCGCCGGGACCATGCCGAAGTCCGCGTTCTCTGCAAACGCGCAGGCCAAACACTGCGCCGATGTGCTTGCGAGCCTCCTGCGGGGGCAGGCGGCGCCGGAGCCGAAGCTCATCAACACCTGTTACTCATTCGTGGCGCCAGACTACGGGATCTCCGTCGCCGGCGTGTACCAACCCGCGAAAGGCATTCTCGCCGATGTGGAGGGGGCTGGCGGTACGAGTCCGGGCGGCGCGTCGCGAGAGACTCGCGCCCTTGAGGCGGTGTACGCCGACGCATGGTTCAAGATCATCACGAGCAGCGTCTATGGCTAGAGCCGTCGCGGCGCTCGCTCTCGCCGCGTTCTGCGCCACGACGGGCGGCGATGGGGCGGTGGCGCAGCAGGCGGGCCTCGCGCCCTTCGTGGTGACGGGGGACGCCATCGAGGCGCCCCTTGGCGGGCTCAAGGGCGATCCTGCACGGGGGCGGGCGATCATCGTGGATCGCCAGAAGGGCCTCTGCCTGCTGTGCCACTCTGGGCCGTTCCCGGATCAGCGCTTCCAGGGCGATATCGCGCCAAGCCTTGCGGGCGCCGGTGCGCGACTCTCCGTCGCGCAGTTGCGGCTTCGGATCGTGGACGGGACGCTGTTGAACCCGGAGACTGTGATGCCATCTTATTACCGGATCGAGGGGCTCACGCGCGTGGCGCGGGCGTTCGAGGGGAAACCCATCCTCGACGCGCAGGAGGTGGAGGACGTGGTTGCGTTCCTCGGCGCCCTGCGCGACGGGCCTTCGACGGGGGAGACGCGATGACTGACAACTCATTCCAGCTTGCGCCGACGCGGCGGCAGGTGCTCGCGATTGGCGCCGGAGTGGCGGCGCTCGCGGTGGCGCCCGCGGCCCGAGCCACGCCGCAGTCCATGCAGAAAGCCATTCTCGCCTTCACAGGCGGCGTGACGCCCAAGCAAGGGCGCGTGACCGTGGATATTCCGGTTCTGCTGGAAAGCGGCGCCTCCGTGCCCACGAGCGTGAGCGTCGACAGCGCCATGACCAAGGACGATTTCGTGAGCGCAATTGCCGTGTTCAACGAACTCAATCCGCAGCCCAATGTCGCCGTGTTCCACTTCAGCGCCCGTTCGGGCAAGGCCGTCGCGTCTACGCGCATTCGCCTGGGGGATTCCCAGCGCATCGTCGGCGTGGCGAAGATGGGGGATGGTTCGTTCTGGATAGGCTCAATCGAGGTGGTGGTGACGCTGCCCGCGTGCGCGGAGGACGCCTGACATGGCCGGCAGCATGGGACGCGCGCTCATCAATTTCCCGCCCAAGGCGCGCAAGGGCGATGTGATCGAAATCCGCACGCTCCTGTCGCATCCGATGGAGACGGGCTTCCGCCCTGATTCCTACGGGCGGTTGATTCCGCGCGACATCGTCAATCGCTTCGAGTGCCTGTTCAATGGCGAGCCGGTGTTCGCTTGCGATCTCTTTTCTGCAATCTCCGCAAATCCGTTTATGGCGTTCACCATGACGGCGACGCAGAGCGGGGAACTTGTGTTCCGCTGGAAAGACGACACCGGCGCCGTGATGGAAGAAAAGCGGCGCTTCGAGGTGGAGTGACCATGCGCGCGGCGCTCTTCGTTCTGTCGCTTGGCGCGGCCTCCGCCGCGCTTGCCGAGATTCCCGCCGATCAGCGCAAATCCGGCGCGGATTTCATGAGCGCCCAGACGCGCGCCATGCAGAACGACGACGCCACAAACCCGGCGATGCTCTCTGTGCTGGATGGGGAGAGCCGCTGGAGCGCGAAGGCGGGGGCTGGCGCCAAATCCTGCGCCGATTGTCATGGACCCGCCGAAACATCCATGAAGGGCGTCGCAGCGCGCTATCCGGCGTTCGATGCGGAGTCTGGCCGGCCCATTGATCTTGCGGGGCGCATCAACTCATGCGTCGAGACAAGGCAGCAGGCGCAACCGCTCAAGCCGGAGAGCCCGGGGTTGCTCGCCCTTACCGCGTATGTGGCTTTGCAATCGCGCGGGATGCCAGTCGCGCCGCCCAGTGATGAGCGACTCGCATCGTTTCGCGCGCGCGGCGAGGAACTGTGGCGCCAGCGTTTCGGCCAGCTCAACTTCTCCTGCGCCCAGTGCCACGACGACAACTGGGGCCGCAAGCTGGGGTCGGCGCCGATCCCCCAGGCGCATCCGAACGCCTATCCGATCTACCGGCTCGACTGGCAGGGCATGGGCTCGCTGCAGCGGCGCTTGCGCAACTGCATGAGCGGCGTAAGGGCGAACGCATACCCTTATGGCGCGCCGGAGTTCGTGGATCTTGAGCTCTATCTCATGCAGCGGGCGGCCGGCATGCCTATGGAGACGCCGGGCGTGCGACCCTGACCGTCAGCCCGGGCAAACAAGCTCGTCGCAGGCCTTCACCGCGGCGATCATGCGGCTCAATGACCCGGGGCCAGGGTGTCCGAACAGCCCGATCCCGTTGAGCACGTAAGAGGGCGTCACGTTGAAGCCGATGGCGCCGGAGAGCTTTTCGTGCGCCGCGAGGGCGAGATCGATCTGCGAGCCCATGTCGGAGGTGGCGTCCGAGACGGGGATCTTTTCCTCCCGGGCGGCCGCCAACGCGCGTGCGCCATCAACCACGCCGCGCATCGCGAACAGCCGCATGTGCAACGCATAGGCCGCTTTCGGTCCAGCGATCCGCAGCGCGGCGAGCGTGACGCGCGCGGCCTCCCGCGACTGGCTGGACAGGATGGGATTGTGAACGAACGCGACTCGCAACCCCTGAACGCCGCGTACGAGCGCGTCCACGTGCAGCGCCGCCTGCTTGCAAACGGGGCAATTATAGTCCGCGAACTCGAACAGATGGACCTCGGCCTCGCTCGCCCCGAACCAGAGAAGGCCGGGCAGGCGGAAGGGATCCAGTTCAGACGGGACGCGCAGGTTGGGGATGGGCGAGCCTGCGTCGTCCGCCACCTCCACCCACTGCTCCGCGCGGGCGGGGCGGGTGGTGAGGCAGAGAGAGCCCGCGAGAGCGATGACGGCGCGGCGATCAAGACGAACCATGGCGCCGTTCCCTGTCAAAACGAAGAGCCCGCCCGCGCTAAGCGGGCGGGTCTTGCTGGCGGCGCAGTTGAAGGGCGCAGCTGAAGGGGGCAGCTGAAAGGGGCTTGCCCCTCAGAGCCTCTTGCCGTCCTTGCCGAACTGCTTGAGGTAAGCCGTCAGGTCGGCGATTTCCTTGTCGTTCTTGATGCCCGCGAACGCCATCTTGTTGCCGGGCATGGCGGCGCGCGGGTCGCGGATGTAGTTCGCGAAGGTTTCCTCGGTCCAGGTGATGCCCGAGTTCTTGTTGGCCGGGGAGTAGTTGTAGCCTTCAACGCTGCCGGCCACGCGGCCGAACAGGCCATTGAGCGCCGGGCCAACGCCGTTCCTGGCGGTTTCGCCGACCTGATGGCAGGCGCGGCACTTGGCGAACGACTTTTCGCCCGCCGCGACGTCCTCAGCGGACGCGGAGCCGGCGGCGAACATCAGGCTCGTGAAAGCAAAAGCGATAGCGATCTTCTTCATATTGTCCTTCCCATCTGGGGCGGCTATCCGGGCCGGCCCTTGTCAAATGGCGCTGGCGAGCGCGCCGGCAAGGCTGAATAGCCGCTCTGTGACGCTTTCGCTAGCCGCCCTCGCCGCCCAGGCGGATGCTGGGGCTGTTGCGTCCCCCGCGCGCGGTGTGCATCAGTTGGTCGCGGAGGAACGCGAATGCCCTTGCGGAACATACTCTTCATCATGTGCGACCAGTTGCGCTGGGACTACCTGTCCTGCGCCGGGCATCCGTTTCTCCATACGCCGAACATCGACGGGCTGGCGCGCCGTGGCGTGCGCTTCTCCCGGGCTTATGTGCAGTCGCCGGTCTGCGGCTCGTCGCGGATGAGCTTTTACACCGGGCGGTACGTAAGCTCGCACGGGGCCGCGTGGAACGGCTTCCCGCTGAAGGTCGGCGAACTCACCCTCGGCGATTATTTGCGCCCGCTCGGCCTGCGCACGGCGCTGGTGGGCAAGACGCATATGGAGCCCGACGCGGAGGGCATGGAACGGCTGGGCGTCGATCCGCAGTCCATCATCGGCGTGCGCTTGAGCGAGTGCGGCTTCGAGCCTTACGAGCGCGACGACGGCCTGTGGGCGGAAGGCCCTGATGGCGCCTACGACCCCCGATCCTGCGCCTACAACGCGTATCTCAACGCGAAGGGCTACGCGGGCGCCAACCCATGGCACGACTGGGCGAACGCGGCGGAGGGCGAGGAGGGTCTCGCCTCCGGCTGGGCGATGCGCCACGCCCGCAAACCAGCGCGCGTGCGCGAGGAGGATTCCGAAACGCCCTACATGACGCGGCGCGCCATGCAGTTCATGGACGAGGCGGGCGATGCGCCATGGTGCCTGCATCTTTCGTTCATCAAGCCGCACTGGCCTTATGTCGCGCCTGCGCCCTACAACACGATGTATGGGCCAGAACATGTGCCGCCCGCCATGCGCAGCGAGGCCGAGAAGCGCGACCCACACCCCGTCTTCCGCGAGTTTATGGAGCACCGCGTCGGCAAGAATTTTTCCCGCGAGGAGGTGCGGCGCGAGGTGATCCCTGTGTACATGGGGCTCATCAAGCAGATTGACGATCAACTCGGCCAGCTCTTTGCTTTCATGGAGGCGCGCGGGCGGCTGCGCGACACCATGATCGTGTTCACGTCCGACCACGGCGATTATCTTGGCGACCACTGGCTCGGCGAGAAGGATCTGTTCCACGAGCCGAGCGTCAAGGTTCCGCTGATTATCTATGATCCCTCGCCGGAGGCGGACAGCGCGCGCGGCAGCGTGTGCGACGAGTTGGTCGAGGTGATCGATCTTGCGCCCACGTTCATTGAGGCGGCCGGCGGCGATGCAAAAGCGCAGGCGCACAGGCTGGAAGGCCGCTCGCTCATACCGTTCCTGCAGGGGCGGCCGCCGACCGACTGGCGCGCGTTCGCCATCAGCGAGTACGACTATTCCATCGCCCCAGCCGCGGTGAAACTCGGCGTGGAGCCGCGGGACGCGCGGCTGTTCATGGTGTGCGACAAGCGCTGGAAATACATGCACGCCATTGGTTTCCGGCCGATGCTTTTCGACATGGACGCAGATCCGCAGGAACTGGTCGATCTCGGGGCTGACCCTGCCCACGAAGCCGTTCGCGCGCGCATGGCGCAGGCGCTGTTTGACTGGTCGTTGCGCAACGCGCAGCGCACTACGGTTTCGGAAGCGCGCGCAAAGGCCATGCGCGGGCGCAGCCAGCGCAGGGGCATTCTTGTGGGCGTTTGGGACGAGAAGGAATTGCCGCCGGACCTGTGGTCCAGCTATCGTGGCGACGCCGGCGCCTGAGAGCGTCGCAATCAAGAAAACGGGAGTGATGCGATGCTGAGCGAGGCGAAGAACAAGCTGCTGACGCAGGTGGGCCCGGGCACGCCCATGGGCGACTATCTTCGCCGCTACTGGTTTCCTATCGCCGCGACAGCCGAGTTCGACGACAAGAATGTGAAGCCAATCCGCCTGCTCGGCGAAGACCTGACGCTCTACAAGGATCTGAGCGGAACGTATGGTCTCGTGGATCGCCATTGCCCACATCGTCGTGCGGATCTCTCCTACGGTTATGTGGAGAAGACGGGCCTTCGTTGCAACTACCACGGCTGGCTGATGAATGAGACGGGGGCCTGCATCGAGCAGCCTTTCGAAGACACCGTTAATCCCAACAACCGCCTCAAGGAGCGCTGCTCCACCAAGGCGTACCCCGTGCGCGCCCTGCGTGGCTTGCTTTGGGCCTACATGGGGCCGCAGCCGGCGCCGGAACTGCCTGTCTATGAAGCGTTCACGTGGGAGAACGGCTTCGTCGAGGTGGTGACGGCCGACATCCCATGCAACTGGTTTCAGTGCCAGGAAAACTCCATTGATCCCGTTCATTTCGAGTGGATGCACGACAACTGGAGCATTCGCCAGAAGGGCCAAACGGGGCCCTATTCGCCCACGCATCTCAAGGTCGCGTTCGATGAATTCGAGCATGGATTCACCTATCGCCGCGTGCGTTCGGACAGCGATGAGACCAGCGCAATGTGGACGGTGGGACGCGTATTCCTATGGCCGCTCGGCTTCTACCTCGGCGAGCACTTTGAATGGCGGGTGCCGGTGGACGACGAGAACACGCTGAGCATCGGCTGGTTCTACGCGCGCGTGCCAAGCGACCGCGGTTCTTATGTGCAAGGCGACGTGCCGCACTGGAAGGCGCCCATTCGTCAGGAGGACGGACGCTGGATTTCAAGCCACGTCATCAATCAGGACATCATCGCCTGGGTGGGGCAGGGAACGATTGCCGATCGCACCAAGGAAAACCTTGGCGCAAGCGACCGCGGCATTGCGATGATCCGTAACCGCTTCTTCGACGAACTGGAGAAAGTCGCCGCTGGCGCCGAGCCCAAGGGCCTTGTTCGCGATGCGGAGGCCGCGAAACTTGTCGAACTGCCCATCGCCGAGCGCCGTGCGTTTCTCGCCGGCAAGCCGCTCATCGATTATTACGATCATCCCTATTATAAAAAGCGCCTGCAGGATTTTCCGTGGCATGCGGGCCAGCCGCCCCATATTCGCGCGGCGTTTTGCGAGGCCATGGGCGTTGATTTCAACGGTCAGCCGCTCGCGCGCGAGCCAGCTGAATAAAGCTGCGCCGCCAGTGCCGCCGCAGTATCTTGCGGCGGCTGCGTTGCGTCCATGCGGACCCACGTCATCGGCTCGCTGCGCGTGGCGAGTTTCGCCTCCTGCTGCAAGAGCACGTCAACCGTGGCGTCTGACGGGTCGCCCGTGCGTGCGCAAACCCGCGCAGCAAGCGCCGCATGAGGGGCGTCGAGCCACACGCCGATGAAGGTTGCGCCCGCTTCTGCAGCCACGCGCTCCAATGCGACGCGGTCTTCCGGCCGGTCGAACACGGCGTCTGCGATCACAGGCCAGCCCTGCGTCAGGCATTGCGCGGCTTGCTTGCTCGCGATCGCGTAGACCTGCTCCGACACTTGGGAGGCGTACGCTTCCTGCGGCAGGCGCTGCGTGGTCGCTGCGCCAAACATCGCCTTGCGGATGCGGTCGCTCGACAACACGCGGGCGCCGGGCGCAGGCGCCAGCAGGGGCGCAAGCGCCGCCGCAACGCTCGATTTGCCTGAGCCGCTCAAGCCGCCGACGCCCACAAGCACAGGCGCTTCGGGGTTGAGGGCGCGGCTTGCGAGCGCGAGATAAGCCAGCGCTTCAGCGCGCAGGCGCTCGCGCGCATCGCCTGCATCCTCGCTCATCGTCGCGGTGACATGGGCGCGGATCAGCGCGCGCATGGCGATGAACAGCGGCAGCAGAGCAAGTCCGTCCGCCTCGTCGGCCGCGTCCAGATACCGGTTGAACAGCACACTCGCGAGCGCAGGTTGCGCACGGTGCAGTAGGTCCATCAACGTGAACGCGAGATCATAGAGCACATCGATGCTGGCGAGCGCTTCGTTGAACTCAAGACAGTCGAACGGCGTCGGCTCGCCATCGATCATGGCGATGTTGCGCAACGTGAGATCGCCATGGCACCGGCGCACCTTGCCGGCTTGCGCGCGCGCGTCGATCAGCGCGCCGTTGCGCGCCAGCGCCTCGCGCGTGCGAGCAAGCAGGTCTGGCAGCGACGGCTCGCGCGTGAGAAACGTCGCGGCGATGGATCGTTCGTTCAGCGCAATGACGTCGGCCATTCGCCCAGCGCCGCCTTCGCGCCGCTCGGCTCCAGCGTGGAACGCGGCGAGCTTGTTCGCCAGTTGCTCCATATGCGGGGGCGTCAGCGCGCCCCGCATCGCCATAGCGTCGAGCAGGGCGTCATCGCTGAAGCGATTCATCTCGACGACGGCGTCAACGAGAGGGCCTGGGCCGTCGAAAGCGAGCCCGTCTTCCTCGCGCGTGATGCGCCGAACGGCGCGATACAGGGCTGGCGCTGTGCGGCGATTGAGGGCTGCTTCGGCTTCGCATGCCGCAAGCCGAAGCTCTGGCGTGGAGAAGTCAAGGTAGGGCGTGCACACCGCGCGCTTGAGCTTGTAGACCAGCGCGCCCGCGAAGTAGATGCGCGAAATGTGCGTCGCTGCAGGCGGCGATGCATCTCCTGCAGCGGCGCATAGCCCCTGCAGGAACGCGATAACCTCGCTTTGACCCTCGTCGGACATGGCGCCTCCGCGAGGCGCCAGACGCCTCAGTGGCCCCCTTCAACCTGCACGAAGAGTTCGTTCACGTCCATACGCCGATCGGTCACATACTGGTCGTGCAGATAGGTGACGAGCGCCTCAAGCGTAGCGCGGTTGGCCTCGATGCCTGAGGGCCAGGGATCGCCGCCAAACACCTCTTCGAGCTCGTCGAGCTGTTCGGCCATCCACGGCAGCATATAGCGAAGCGCTGCAAGGTTCTTCATCTTTCCCAGCGCCACATTCTTCGCCTCGTCAAACGCCTTGTAGAGGCTCGTGGCGACGAAGGGATAGCGCTCGTGCACGCTCTTCTTGATGGCGATGAGGTGCATCACTGGGAAGATCTTTGTTCGCCGGTAGTAGTCGGCCTCGACCTCGTGAAAGTTGGGAAACAGCCTGCGCACGTGAGGGCAACGGCGCAGCGAGGCGGGCAGGGTGGTGCCGATGATAGCGTCGAGTTCATCGGCCTCCAGAAGGTCGCCAAGGGTGCGCCCGCTGGTGTTTTGTTCAATATGCACGGGCTTGACGAGTGGCATGACGGTGGGCGCTCCATGCCCGCCCGTGAGGTTGATCGCGCCTTGCACCCAGTTGAGCTTCGACAGATCGACGCCGTAATCGTGCTGCAAAAAGCCCTTGATGTAGATCGCCGCCGTCATTGTGTAGAGCGGCACGCCGATGCGCTTGCCCTCCAGATCCTTCGGCGTCTGGATGCCCGACTTCGTGTTGATCGCCACAAGGCCGTGGCGGAACTGCCGCGAGGGAAAGATGGGGATCGCCACATAGTCGCATTTGCCGGCGGCCGTGCGCGCGACGTATTCGGAGCATGACATCTCCGCGACGTCGAATTCCTGGCGTGCGCCAAGGCGATCAAAAATTTCACGCGGCGCATCGATGGCGATGAAATTCAGGTCAATTCCATTGGGGCGCACGTCGCCGGTATAGATAGGCAACATGCGATCATAGAGCCCGCAGGCGAAGCTCAGTTGTAGACGCGCCATGGATCGTCTCTCCCTTCAGGACTTTTTGTATTCGAGGTAATGCGAGCAGCCGGCCTTGCGCGCCCAATAGTCGATGGCGCGCTGCAATTCGCGCCCGCCGGGGCCGAAAGAATCGCGGATGTCTATTTCGCCCTTGGTGAGCGGCTTGATCTTGCCGCCCAGACGCAACGCGTCGAGATACACCTGCGCGTTCTGCGGTAGGTAGATCGATATTTTCAAAACTTCGCCAAGCGAGCGGCCAACTGCGGTGAAGCCGTGTCCGCGCATCAGCGCGACGCGGCTTTCGCCCAGCGTGCGTGCAAGATCGCGGCCTTGCTCGATGTTGGAGACGAGAAGCCCCGTGTCGCCGAAGCGATCCTGCGAGTCCCAAACGGGCACGCACGGCCCCATATGGCTTGCGGTGTGAATGACCGTCTGCATCGGCACATCGGAGATGCTGAACGGCAGCACGGCCAGCGCGTGACTGTGCACCACCGCCATCACATCGGGATTGGTTTCATACGCGCCGCAGTGAATAAAGCGCTCTACGTAGGGCCCGTCCTTGCGTCCGTCGGCGGGTTCGCCATCGAGCCGGAAGGTCATGATGTCGTCGGGCTCGACAAGTTCGGGACTGCGCGAGCGCGACAGCAGGAAAAGCGATGGATCGTGCGGATGGCGCACGCTCACATGACCGAAGGCGTCCACGACGCCCTGGTCCGCGAGGATGCGGTTGGCGGCGACTAGTTCGCCAATGATGCGATCAAGATCGGACACGCTGTTTCTCCCCCTTCACGCCGCGCCGCGCACAATGTCGATGACGCGCATTGGATCGGCGGGTTCTTCGTCGCCGCGCCATGCCACGTGTCCATCCGGGCGCACAAGAACAAGGCGCTTGTCATAAGCTTCCGCCGCAGCGGCATGGCAGAGATCCACGACCTGCAGCGGCACGCCGCGCGCCTGCGCCGCAGCGACAAGCCCCGACACATCGGGAGGCGCGCCAAGGAAGCGCAGCATTACAAAGCCGCGTCCGAACAGATCGAGCGTTGAGCGGCCCTGCTTCAGCCACACGTGCGGCGCGCGGTGGCCGGGTCGCGAGGTTTGCACATACCGCGCCACGTCGTGCGCAGGCTCCGGCCCCTCTTCGCGCACCACAATGGGCGAATGTTCGTAGCGAAATCCAAGTTGAATGCCGATGGTGAACCATTCCGGCGCAATGATGCGCGTGTACCAGTCGCCGTAAGTTTTGCGCGCGCTGTCTCCATCCGATCCGCTGGTAAAAATCGCTTGCGGCGGCGCCTCGTTGCGGGGGGCCAGCATGCGCCCGAGATTGCGCGCAGCTTCCTGCACATTGAAAGCGGCCACTGGCTTGCGCTCGATCTCGTAGCTTTCAAGCAGCTTTGGGCCGCCCCATCCGCGTATGGTTCCATCCAGCTTCCAGGCGATGTCCACGGCTTCCTGAATGCCCGTGTTCATGCCGAAGCCACCCGTGGGCGAGAGCTGATGCGCAGAGTCGCCTACCAGAAAGATGCGCTTCGTGCCGTAGCTTTCAGCCACGAGTTCGCGCCGCGTCCACGGCATGGTGGACAGGATTTTGAACTCCACATCGCAGCCCAGCGCGCGCGCAATTGCCGCGCGCATGTCATCTTCGCTAAGTTTGTCGCGGTTGCGGTTGCCCACGAACGAGAAGCGATATCGATCACGCCCATCAATGGCGACGATGGTGCACCACGTGCCTTCGGGACCGATGAAGATGTAGCGATACGCGTGCGGGAATGCGTGGATCTTGTTAAAATCCTTGCACTCGAAAATCGCATTCGTTGTGTAGGTGAGGACTTCCTTGCCCGACAGCGCGATGCCCAGTTGCTCGCGGATAGGGCTTCCTGCGCCGTCACAGGCGATCAAGAATTGCGCCTCCACGCGCGTGCGCGCGCCGCTCTTCCGATCAACAATTTCGGCGGTTATGCCGGCCTCATGCTCTGCAAACGAGACAAGCTCCGTCTCGTAGCGCATGTCCACGGTGCGATAGCTGCGCGCATGGCGCGCGAGCACGGGATCGAAGAAATTTTGCGGACACCGCTCGCGCTTCTGCGGGCTCTGCGGCGGCGGCTCTTCATCCGCGCATGCGGGAAACGGCTCGCGCCCAAGCTCATATCCGCCATGCAGGCCCGTCACCCACACGCAGTCCTGCGGATGCTCGCGGTTGTAGCCGGCGGACTCGACCCACGGCACGATGCCCCAACGGCGGCAGAACTCCATGGTGCGGATGTGCACCATATCCATCTTTGGATTCTCGACGTGGCCGTCGCCGCGCTCGATGAGCATGCACTCCATGCCGCGCCAGCCGAGATCGCCAGCGAGCGCGAGGCCTACAGGTCCACCGCCGACGATGAGCACGGGCGTCTTAGTCGTTGTGTTTGTCATGGTCATTTCATGTTCAGCGCGCGGGAACCGGGCGCAGCCAGTCGAGGCGCTCAAGAAGCGGCTTGTCGCTCACGCGCAGGATGTAACTCTCTTCGGATGCGGTCCATGTCTGCGCGCAGGAGGAGGGCGCAGCGAGCGCGTCGCCGCGCGCGAATGCGAATGTCTGCCCGTCGATGATGGCTTCGCCCGCACCCTGCATGATGGCGCAAATCGCGCTCATTGTGGTGGGCTCGACAGACATCGAAGCGCCGGCCTCAAGCCGCGTCACATGCAGCGCGATTGTCGCAAGCGCAGGCGATCCCAATTCGATCTCGCGCACGCCGGGCGCTGTTTCCGGTGCGTGCGCGAGGTGCGCGACAGTGTCTCGCCAAGAGAAGCGGCACGGCGAGTTTGCGTCGATCTCTGTGGCCTGTTCAAGCGCATCGGGATGATGTTCGAAGAACATCGGCCCGAGCAGATGCACGGTGGGAATGTCGAGAAAATCCATCCAGTACGCGTCCGCCGGTCCTTCGTTGGCGTGGCCGTGCCAGCGCCAGTTCGGCGTCAGCAGCACATCGCCCGCTTCCATGGGGATCTTCTTGCCGTCGACGATGGTGTAGGCGTCGGCGCCGGTGTCGAGCACGAGGCGAAGCGCATTCGCCGTGTGGCGATGCGAGCGTGCGACTTCTCCCGCCTTCACCATCTGGTATGCCGCCACAAGCGTGCGCACGGTCGGATACGTGTTGCCGGGAACAGGGTTCGCGAGAATGAGATTGCGGCGCTCCGCAAGCTCGGTGTTGACGAAGCGGCCTGCTGCGTCGAGGGCGGCGCGGCCGATGTTCCAGGACCAGTGCGCCGGCGGGAAGTCCTTCTTGGGCAGCGGCCAGAGCGAAGGCTCAGGCTTGTTCCATCCGTTCTGGATTCCGCAAGCCGCGAGAAGCTCGTAAAGCTCCTGCATGCTCGCTGCAGCGTTGAAGGCTTGCGCTGTCACGGCCATCGGCGTTTCCCCGTTTGTTGGCGCCATTCAAGGTAGAGGTGGTGGGGAAGTCAACACGCACGCGGAGAAATCGTTTGCGAAAGTATGACGCGGGCGCAATGAGCAATAAAAAAAGCCCCTCCCGCGTGCGGAAGGGGCCTGTCCGACAACGCGTGCGTTCGTCAGGCTTCAGCGACTGCGCGGCGGGCCATCACGCCCACGAGATGCGCGCGATACTCGTTGGTGCAGTGGATGTCCGACAGCAGGCCGTCCGGCGACATTTTTACACCCTTGATGGCGTCGGCCGAGAAGTTCTCCGACAGCGCAGCCTCGAAATCGCTGGCGCGGAAGGCCGAACCCGCAGCGCCGGTGACGCCGACGCGCACGTCTGCGCCGAACTTCGCGACCATCACGCCCACAACCGCGTAGCCGGACGCCGGATGGCGGAACTTCTGGTAGGCCGCGCGCTCGGGGATGGGAAAGCGCACGGACGTGATGATCTCGCCCTGCTCGAGCGCAGTCTCGAACAGGTCGATGAAGTAGTCGTCGGCGGCGATGACGCGCTTGTTGGTGACGATCTTCGCATTGAGGCCGACGACGGCGCCGGGATAGTCCGCGGCCGGGTCCGCGTTGGCGATAGACCCGCCGATGGTGCCGCGGTGACGTACGGCCGGGTCGCCGATGACGCCAGCGAGCGACGCGAGCGCGGGGATCGCTGACTTCACTACGTCTGACGCGGCGACATCCGCGTGGCAGGTCATGGCGCCGATGACGATCTCGTCGCCTTCGCGCTTGATGCCCTTGAGCTCCGCGACGCCCGCGAGATCGATGAGATCTGACGGCGCGGCGAGTCGCTGCTTCAGCGTGGGCAGCAGCGTCATGCCGCCAGCGATGAGCTTGCCATCTTCCTTGTCGCCGATCAGCGCGACGGCTGCATCAAGGCTTGCGGGAGCGTGATAGTCGAAATTACGCATGGTGATGCTCCTTCACGGCGCCCGGGTTCACCACGGAGAGAATCGCCTCGACGATTCCCTGGTAGCCGGTGCAGCGGCAGATGTTGCCTTCAAGCTGTTCACGCACGGTCTTCTCGTCGGCGCCCGGAAGGCGGCGCGCGATGTCCACGCCCATCATCACCATGCCGGGGGTGCAGAAGCCGCACTGAAGACCATGGTGGTCGCGGAAGGCCTCCTGCATGGGGTGCAGCGTTCCGTCTGCGGCCGCCAGCCCCTCAATGGTGACGACCTTTTTGCCCTGCGCCTGCACGGCGAGCATGGTGCAGGACTTCACGGCCTTGTCGTCCACATGGATGACGCAGCAACCGCACTGGGTGGTGTCGCAGCCTACGTGGGTGCCGGTCATGCCGAGTTGGTCGCGAAGCAACTCCACCAGCAGCGTGCGCGGCTCCACTTCCGCGGTGCGCTCCTGCCCGTTCACGTTCAACGTTACTTTGGTCTTCATGGAACCTCCGGCTGACAGTCGTCAGATCATTCAGGCAGGGGCATTCGCCCGGTTGATGGCGCGCCAGATTTTCTCTGGCGTCGCCGGCATGTCGATGTGCGTCACCCCATGGTCGCGCAGCGCGTCCACAAGGGCGCCAATGAATGCGGGCGGGGCGCCGCATGCGCCCGCTTCGCCCGCCCCCTTCACCCCGAGCGGATTGGTCCGGCACGGGGTTGTGTTGAAGCCTGCCTCCACGTGCGCCATGTGGTGCGCGCGGGGCATGCCATAATCCATATATGTCGCGCTCACGAGCTGGCCGTCTGCGTCATAAAGCGCGTTCTCCACCATGGCTTGACCGAGGCCCTGTGCCACGCCGCCGTACACCTGCCCATGGACGATAAGCGGGTTAAGCACCACCCCGCAATCGTCGATCGCCACATAGCGCACGATCTCGGGCGTGCCCGTGTCCGGGTCGATCTCCACCTCGCACACATGGCAGCCGTTGGGGAAGTTCTCCGCCTCGCGCTGGAAGAGGCAGCTCTCGTCGAGCCCCGGCGTCATGCCTTCCGGGATGCGGCGTGCGTCCCACGCGGCGGCCGCCACCTCGGAAAACGTTGTTTCGCTCGCGCCGGCGCGGAACACGCCCGTCTCGAAGCGAACTGCGGCGGGCTCCGCCTGCATCAGGTGCGCGGCGACGAGGGTCGCCTTGGCCACGATCTTCTCGCAGGAGGCCTTGAGCCCGCCGCCGCCCATCATGGACGAGCGCGAGCCGAAGGTGCCGATGGAGCCGCGCGGCGTCACGTCGGTGTCGCCCTGCACGAGGCGAACCCGGTCCGGATCCACGCCCAGAAACTCGTTCACGAGCTGGGAAAAAACCGTGTCGTGGCCCTGCCCGTGGGCGTGGGAGCCTGAGAACACCGTCACGGCGCCCTCCGCGTCCACGCGCACGCGCATGTCCTCGGTCGGCGCCCGGCCGCCGGCCGCCTCGATGAAGGCGGCGACGCCGATGCCCCGCAGGCGGCCCCGGGCGCGCGCTTCCGTGCGGCGCTCCTCAAACGTGCTCCACTCCGCCATGCGCAGGGCGTCGTCCATGCCTCGCGCGA
Organism: Hyphomicrobiales bacterium; assembly: GCA_027484655.1. GTDB lineage: Bacteria > Pseudomonadota > Alphaproteobacteria > Rhizobiales > Beijerinckiaceae > Terripilifer. The sequence goes on from JAIXSM010000076.1 coordinate 26,000, forward strand.
ACTCGCCGGAGTCGATCACGTAGCCCATGGGCGTGCGATAGGGGAACTGCGTGATGTAGTTGCGCCGGCGCACCTCCTCGCGGGGCAGCCCGGTGGCGCGGGCGGCCTCGTCCATGAGGCGCTCCATGAGGAAGTTCGCCTCGGGCCGGCCGGCGCCGCGATAGGTGTCCGTTGAGACCGTGTTGGTGAAAACCGGCTTCACGGAAAAGTGGAACTGCGGCGCGTGGTAGCAGCAGGGAATGATGCGCCCGCCGCCTTCGATGGGCATGCGCGGGCCATTCTCGGCCATGTAGGCGCCGAGATTGACCAGCGTCACGATCTTCAGCGCGACCATACGACCGTCGCTGTCGAGGCCCATCTCCGCCTCGTTCACCTGATCGCGGCCATGGTAGTCCGAGAAGAACGTCTCTGTGCGGTCCGCGCGCCATTTCACCGCGCCGCCGATCTGCTTCGCCGCCCACGCCACCGCCACGAACTCGGGGTAGGTCTGGCCGCGCATGCCGAAGCCGCCGCCCACGTCCTGCGAAATGACGCGGAGCTGGTCTTGCTCAAGGCGCAGATAGCGCTTTGCGATGTTGGCCTGGATGCGGCGCCCGCCCTGGGTGGGCGCCCACAGGGTCAGCTTGGCCGCCTGCGCGTCCCACGCCGCCAGCGCCGCCTTGGGCTCCATGGGTGAGGGGACGAGACGATTGTTGACGATGCGAACGCGCACCCGGTGCGCCGCAGCCGCCATGGCTGCATCGACTGGGGCGCTGTCCTGATTCTGCCAGTGGACCGGAACGTTGGAGCCAAGCGCCTCCCACAGGACCGGCGCGTCGGCTGCGAGCGCGGACTCACTATCCGCGACGGCCGGCAGCGGCGCGTACTCCACCTTGAGCAGCTCGGCCGCCTCGCGCGCCTGCGCCTGCGTGGCGGCGAGCACAATGGCCACGCATTCGCCCACAAACCGCACCCGCCCCCGGGCGAGAATGGGGCGCATGGGCTTCCACATGGGCCGGCCGGAGAGGTCGGACAGCTCCACCTCGCACGGCATGTCCGGCACGCCGTCGGCGTCGAGATCGGCGATGGTGAACACGGCTGCGACGCCGGGAGCGGCGCGCGCGGGCGCGGGATCAATCGAGAGGATGTCGGCGTGGGGGTGCGGGGACCGGTAGAACGCCGCCCAGAGCTGCCCGTCGACGTTCACGTCGTCGGTGTAGCGCCCTTCGCCCCGAAGCAGGCGTGGGTCTTCCTTGCGTCGAAGCGGCTGGCCTATTCCGAACTGTCCCATTCGCCTCCCGCCCGCCTCTGCGCCGCCCTGCATGGTCGCGGCGCTTTTGCCTTGCTCTATAAGCGCGGCCTCGCCCCTGTTGCAAGTGTCCCTTGCAAGTGTCCCTGTCATGTCCGAAGAGTGCTGCGGAGAACCGGCCCTGCCGGCGCGAGGGAGAGACGCTGTGGCACGTTTGAAAGACAAGATCGTCATCGTCACCGGCGGCGCACGGGGCATCGGCGCGGCGTTCTCGAAGGCGGTCGCCGAGCAGGGCGCCGTGGTGATCGTGGCGGATGTGCTCGATGGCGGCCGCACGGTCGAGGAGATCGAGACCGCGGGCGGCCGGGCCGCCTACTTCCGCGTGGACGTGGCGGACGCCACGTCTGTGAATGGCTTCGTGGGTGAGGTGCTGGCGCGCTATGGCCGCATCGACGGCCTCGTGAACAACGCTGCGCTGTTCGCCAATCTGAAGCCAAAGCCGTTCTTCGAGATCGACGACGCCGAGTTCGACAAGGTGATGGCGGTCAACGTGCGCGGCCCCTTCCTGCTCTGCAAGGCGGTGGCGCCGGCGATGATCCGGCAAAAAAGCGGCAAGATCGTCAACATAGCCTCGGGCACTGTGTTCAAGGGCCATGTGGGCATCACCCACTATGTGACCTCGAAGGGCGCTATTGTCGCGCTGACGCGCTGCCTTGCGCGCGAACTGGGCGGATCCAACATCAACGTCAACGCGATTGCGCCGGGCCTCACCATGAGCGAAGGCGTTCTCGCCAATCCCGACATGGTGGGCGCGCCAGCCGAGGCCACCAAGGGCAGCCGCGCCTTCAAGCGCGAGCAGACGCCGCAGGATCTCACCGGAACGCTTATTTACCTTCTCTCGGCCGACAGCGACTTCGTTACGGGTCACACCGTCGTGTGCGACGGCGGCTCGGTGATGCGCTGATCGACGACAAGCTGAACCAGACACGTGAGCAAAGGGAGAACGCCGTGCTTGATCGCTCCATGAGAAAGTGGCAGGGCCGGTACGAGGACGGGCCGCTCCTGCGCGGCGAGGGCTGCTACAGCGACGATCATCGCCCCGAGGGCACGCTTCATGCGGTGTTCGTGCGTTCGCCGCACGCCCATGCGCGCATAGTTTGCGTAAATATAGACGAGACGCGCGCAGCCGACGGCGTCGTGGCGGTGCTCACCGGCGCTGACTTCGCCGGTCTTGGCTTCGGCCCGGTCACAGCCTCGATCCCGTTTCCCGGGCGCGACGGCAAGCCGCCGCTCTCGCCGTTCCGCCCCGTGATCGCGCACGAGCGCGTCATGCACGTGGGCGAGCCTGTCGCCATGGTCATCGCACAAAGCCGCACGCAGGCGCAGGATGCCGCCGACCTCGTGCAGGTGGAGTATGCGCCGCTCGATCCTGTCATCACCATCGAGCAGGCGGAAGCGGCTGCGACGCAGATCTGGCCGCAGGTTGCCGGCAACGTCACCCACGTGTGGAGCAACCCGCCCGACCCGGACGGCGCCAAGCGCGCTGCGCTGGAAGAGACGTTCGCCCGAGCGGCCCATGTGGTGAGCGTCGAGCTGTTCAATCAGCGCATCGCGGCTGTTTCCATGGAGCCGCGCGCGGCCACGGCCAGCTTCGATGCGCAGGCCGACCGTTACACACTGCACACCGGCACACAGGGCGTGGCCGGCATCCGCGGCCAGATCGCCATGTGCATGAAGCTTGAGCCCGCGAAGCTCCGTGTGCTCACAGACGATGTGGGCGGCGGCTTCGGCATGAAGGCGTCGAGCTATCCGGAATACGTGGCGCTGCTGGTCGCGGCGAAGAAGCTGGGCCAGAGCGTGCACTGGGCCTCGACCCGCTCCGAGTCGTTCATGAGCGACAACCAGGCGCGTGACTCGCTCTGGAACGTTGATCTCGCGCTCGACGACAACGGCAAGTTTCAGGCGCTGCGCGTGCGCGGCAAGCAGAACGCGGGCGCTTACCTCACGGGCGTCGCGGTGCTCGTGCCCACGGTGCACATCGCGTTTTGTCTGCCGAGCCTCTACGACATTCCGCAGATCGTGGTGGACGCAACCACGTATCTCACCAACACCGTGCCCACGGGCCCGTATCGCGGAGCTGGCCGACCGGAAGCAAACTATCTTCTGGAGCGCGTCATTGAAGCGGCAGCCCACAAGCTTGGCGTGAACTCCGCCGAGCTGCGCCGTCGCAATCTGATCGCGCCTGCGCAGATGCCCTATGCGACCGCCACGGGCCAGACCTACGACAGCGGCGACTTCCCGGCGATCTTCGAGCGCGCTCTTGTCGCGGCGGATTACGCAGATTTCCCCGCGCGCCGGGCGGAGGCTGCATCGCGCGGCATGCTGCGTGGCATTGGCGTGTGCGGTTATCTCGAAATATCGGGCGGGCATTATCATGAGCCGGCCGCGATCAAGTTCGAGAATGGCAAGGTCGTGCTCAGCATCGGCCCGGCCTCCAACGGGCAGGGGCACGCGACTGTGTTCCGCCAGCTCATCGCGGATCGTCTCGGGCTTTCTGATGATGACGTGATCGTCACGGCGGGCGATTCCGACCGCGACGTGCCGGGCTTCGGCGCTGTCGCCTCGCGTTCGGCGATGCTGGTGGGTAGCGCGATTGCGGTGACCTCCGACAAGATGATCGAGAAGGCGACCGGCGTCGCGTCGACCTTGTTGCAGGCGGCGGAGGGCGAGGTCGAGTACCGCAACGGCGTATTTGAAATTCCGCGCACGGGCCGTCGTGTGACGCTATTTGAAGTGGCCGAGCGCGCCAGCGAAATGGCGTTGCAGGGCGTGCTGCAGGAAAATCTCGACACCGGCGCTGAAGCGCACACCGCGCCGACGTTCCCCAACGGCGTGCATGTCGCCGAAGTGGAAATCGATCCGGAGACGGGCCGCGTCAGCCTCGAGCGCTACACAGCAGTCGGCGACTGCGGCGTGTTGCTCAACGAGACCATCGTCACGGGGCAGGTGCAGGGCGGCGTGGCGCAGGGCATCGGCCAGGCGCTGGGCGAGTATTCCAACTATGACGCTGACAGCGGGCAGCTGCTCGCCGCTTCGTTCATGGACTACACCATGCCGCGCGCCGATCATCTGCCGATGCTGAAGGTGCTGCACCATCCGGTGCCGTGCACCACGAACCCCATCGGCGTGAAGGGCACGGGCGAGGCTGGAACCACCGCTGCGCCGCCCACAATCGTCAACGCTATTGAAAACGCGATCTCGCCGGATAAGCCGCTCGCGTTATCCATGCCGCTCACGCCGCAGGCGGTGTGGCAGGCGATGCAGCAGGCCAAGTGAGGGCGCCATGATCGATATTTACACCCACATCATGCCGGAGCGTTTCTTCGCCGAACTGACGAAGACCTCGCCGAAGCTGGGCAACATCGGCGCACGCATGCGCGCGGTGAAGCCGATCCATGATCTCGACGTGCGCTTCCGTCTCATGGACGGGGCGGGGACGGACTATCGTCAGGTGATCTCGTTGCCCAACCCGCCGCTCGAAGATGTGTGCGGGCCGGAGGATGCCGCGCGCCTCGCCCGCATCGGCAACGATGGCATGGCGGAACTGTGCGCGAAGCATCCGGATCGCTTCCCCGCGTTTGCCGCATCCATCTCGATGCTGGACATTGACAGCGCGCTTGTCGAAATCGACCGCGCGGTGACGCAGCTTGGCGCGCGCGGCATCCAGATTTTCACCAACGTCGCTGGCAAGCCGCTTGATCTGCCCGAGTTCGAGCCGATCTTCGCCGCCATGGCGCGCCATGATCTGCCGATCTGGATGCATCCTGCGCGCACGTCCGACATGAGCGATTACGCCAGCGAGCCGAAATCGCGTTACGAGATGTGGTGGTGCTTCGGCTGGCCTTACGAGACGTCGGTCGCGATGACGCGCATCGTCTTCAGCGGCCTGCTCGACCGCTATGAGAATCTCAACATCATCACCCATCATTGCGGCGGCATGATTCCGTACTTCGACGGGCGCGTCGGCCCTGGCCTTGAAGTGCTTGGCCACCGCACGCTTGATGAAGATTACTCCGGTGTGCTGAAGGCGCTGAAGCATCCGCACATGGACTATTTTCATCGCTTCTATGGCGACACGGCGATGTTCGGCGCCTCGAACGGTCTGCACAGCGGGCTGAAGTTCTTCGGCGCGGAGCACGTGGTGTTCTCGACGGACTCGCCGTTTGCGCCCATCAAGGAAACCATCGCCGCACTCGACGCGCTCGAGCTGTCTGCGGAAGATCGCGCGACGATCACCAGCGGCAACGCGCGGCGCCTTCTGAAACTCTGATCATTGAAAGGAGATCCCATGAGCCTGCTGAAGCTATCTATCGCGACGACCGATTACGATCACTTCCGCGATTTCCGCACCGGCGAGGTGCGGGCAGAAGGCATCGACCATAACTGGTTGAATCTCGGCCACCACGAGTGCTTTGCGCGCTTCACCGCCAATCGCGAGTTCGACGCCTCCGAACTGAGCTTCGCGAAGTTCACCACGCAGGTCTCGCGCGAGAACCCCGATATCATCGGCCTGCCGGTGATCTGCTCGCGGCTGTTCCGCTTCTCCTCGTTTTACGTGAATAAAAACTCCAAGATCAAAACCGTTGAGGATCTGAAGGGCAAGCGCATCGGCTCGCCCGAGTGGGCGCACTCGGCCGCTGTTTACATGCGCGGCTGGATGCACAACGAGTGCGGCGTGAAGCTCACGGATGTGCACTGGTATCAGGCGGGCGCCAATGCGCCGGGCCGCGCCGAGAAGGTTGAGCTGAACCTGCCTGAAGGCCTCAAGCTGACCCGCGTCACCAACAAGTCGCTGTCTGAAATGCTGGCGTCCGGCGAGATTGATTGCGCCATCATCGCCCGTCCGCCGACCTGCTACCTTGAAGGCCACCCGGACATCGAGCGCCTGTTCCCCAACTATCTCGAGATGGAAGAGGAATACTTCGCGCGCACGAAGGTGTGGCCGATCATGCACATTATCGCCGTGCAGAAGCACATCATCGATCAGAACCCGTGGGTCGCGCGCAACCTTCTCAACGCGTTCAACGAGTCCAAGCGCCGCAGCCTTGAGCGTCTTTTCGATCCTGCGGTGTCGCGCTATCCGCTGCCGTGGCTGGCGACCTACGCGCGCAAGATGCGCGACATGGTTGGCTCGGACGTGTTCCCCTACGGCATCGAAGAGAACCGCCCAACGTGGGAGCAGATGCTGCTCTACACCTATCAGCAGGGCATCGCCCACAAGCACATGAAGCCCGAAGACATCTTCCCGAAGGGGATCATGACCAAAGTGATCGTCTGATAGTTACAAAAACAAACCCCGGCCTCGCAGCCGGGGTTTTTCGTTAGGCTAGGCCCCGGATTTCGCCGGGGCCCGATCTCGTCAGCGCAGCGCTTCAATCGTGCGCTTCACCACTTCCGCCGGCATGGAGTAGGCTTCCTCCACCAGTTTCTGCACCGCTTCGCCGCTCACAGGCGTGATCTCCAGCTTCGCCTTCTCGGCTTCGACCAGAAGTTCCTTGTCCTGCAGCGTGTCCATGAAGGCCTTGCGCAACACGGCGACGCGCTGGGGCGGGAGGCCCGGAGGCGCCACGAACGGACGGCCCATGACCTGGCGGGCGAACACCAGCTTGAAGACGCCGCGCGTGATATCGTCCTTGGCGAAGTCGGTGATGATCGGCACGTCCGGCAGGTCCGGATGCTTCTCGAGCGAGAGCTGCACGAGAACGTTGATCTTCTTTTCCTTCAGCCAGGACGCCTGCGTTGACACAACCGACGACCACGACCAGCCGCAGCGGCCGCCCACTTCCCCGCGCTCCATGGCGAGGTTGATGTCGTTGCCGCCCGGATAGCCGGCGACAATTCTCATCTTCGCACCGAGCACGCTGTTGAAGACCTTCGGGAACTGGTCGGTGTCGGCGCTGCCGCCGGTGCCGCCCACCACGAGTTCCTTCTCAAGCACCTGCTCGAACTTTGTCACGCCGGTGTTGTTCCAGGCCACGCAGACGCTGACTTCATCGTTGGCGCTGCCGATCCAGGTGAACTTGGTCGCGTCGAACTGCGCGCCGGGCTGGCCCAGCAGCGTATCGAACGCGATGCCGCGCGCGAACGTGCCGATGATGTTGCCGTCTTTCGGGGCGACATTGTAGAGCCAGTTGGCGAGGCGCATGGAGCCCGCGCCCGGCATGTTGTTGACCAAAACGTTGGGCGTGCCCGGCAGGTGGCGCGAGATGTGCCGCGCAAGGAGACGGGCGTACACGTCGTAGCCGCCGCCTGCGGAGTAGCCCACATACACGTTGAACGGCTTTTCCTGCGCCGAAGCGGCGCCCGTGAAAAGCGCCGCCGCAGCCGAGATGGCAAAAGCGGCGGTGGCGAACGATTTCTTCATTCCCCTCTCCTTGGTTGCTTGGTCTCCGCGCGCCCGCCGATCCGCCGGGCCGCCGCCCACGCAGCAGCGGAGACGAGGGTTAGATAGCCACGTGTGGGCGGCCTCTCAAGTCGCATTGCGCGGATTGGCGCGCAACGGCAATGTCAGGGCATGATCGTGTCGCATTGCGCGACGCGGTGTTCTGCCATGCGAAACATTCATGTCGTCTGCCGCTGATCTGGACGTGGTTGTGATCGGAGCCGGCGTGGTCGGCCTCGCTCTGGCGCGCGCGCTTGCGCTGGCCGGCCGTGACGTGACCGTCGTGGAGCGTGAGAACGCCGTTGGCTGCGGCGTTTCCGCGCGCAGCAGCGAGGTGATACATGCGGGTATCTACTATGCACCCGGCTCGCTGAAGGCCCGGCTGTGCGTCGCGGGTCGGCGCGCCCTCTATGCCTATTGCGAGTCCCACAGCGTTCCGCACCAGCGGTGCGGCAAGCTCATCGTCGCCCAGGCGGCGCAGGCTGAGAACCTGGGCTCCATCGCCGCGCGGGCGCAGGCGGCGGGCGTGGAACTGATCCGCCTCAACGGTTCGCAGGCACGCGAGCTTGAGCCCGAACTGTCCTGCGCGCTCGCGCTTCATTCGCCGCACACGGGGATCGTGGACAGCCACGCGCTCATGCTGGCGCTGCAGGGCGACGCAGAGACTGCGGGAGCCGTGTTCGCGTTCAACACGCCTGTCATCGGCGGTCGTGCGAGCGATGAGCGGGTGACGCTTGCCTTTGGCGGCGCCGAGCCGGTCGAGGCCAGCGCGCGGGTCGTTGTCATCGCGGCCGGTTTATCCGCGCCGCGCGTTGCGGCGTCGATCACCGGGCTTTCTCACGGGGCGATTCCGCGCGCGTTCTTCGCGAAGGGATCATACTTCACGCTTGGCGGACGGGCGCCGTTTTCCCGCCTCGTGTATCCCGTGCCGCAAGCCGGAGGCCTCGGCGTGCATCTCACGCTGGATCTCGCTGGCCGCGCCCGGTTTGGGCCGGACGTCGAGTGGCTGAACGCCGCGCACGAGAGTGAAATCGATTACCGCGTTGATCCCGCGCGGGCGAATGCGTTCTACGCCGCGATCCGGGACTACTGGCCCGGACTGCCCGACGGGGCGCTTGAGCCTGCGTACGCTGGTGTGCGGCCGAAGATCGTCGGCCCCGGCGCGCCCGACGCCGATTTTCTGGTTTTGGGTCCGCAGGAGCACGGCGCAGGGGGCGTCTTCGGCCTTTATGGCGTTGAAAGCCCGGGGCTCACCAGCGCGCTCGCCATCGCCGATCATTTGGCGCGGATGATAGAGCCCGGTGCGGAGAGGATCTGCGATGTCTGAGCCGGCAATCGAGTATGCGGTCGAGGGCGCGGTCGCCCGGCTGACGATCACACAACCGGCGCGCCTCAACGCCATCACCCTCGACATGTGGCGCAGCTTGCCCGGTCTTGTCGGCCGGGCCGAGGCGGATGCTTCGGCGCGTCTCATTCTCGTGGAGGGAAGCGGCGAGCGGGCCTATTCCGCCGGCGCCGACATCTCCCAGTTCGGCGAGCGGCGCAGCGGTGATGAGGCCGTGCGGGATTACGAGGCGGCTGTTGCGGCGGCGATGGCGGCGCTGGCGAACGCCGACAAGCCGACGCTCGCGCGCATTCGCGGGCTGGCGTTCGGTGGCGGGCTCGCGCTCGCCCTGTGCTGCGACCTGCGCGTTGGGCCGGCCAACGCGCGCTTCCGCATCCCCGCCGCGCGCCTGGGGCTGGGCTACGCGTTCGCCGGCGTGGAAGCGCTGGCGGCGCGCATCGGCGTGGACGCCGCCGCCGACCTGCTGCTGACGGCGCGCATTCTGGAAGGACGCGAAGCCGAGCGGCTGGGACTGCTCACCAAATGTTGGGAGGCGGAGGCGTTCGAAGTTGAGGCGGGCGCCTACATCGCCGGGATCGCCGCCAACGCGCCGTTGACGCTGGCGGCGCTGAAACGCGCTCTGATCGAGTGTCGCAAAGTCCCTGCGGAGCGCGACAGGGCCGGCGCCGACGCGCTTGTGGAGGCCTGCTTCCGCAGCGCCGACTATACGGAAGGGCAGGCGGCGTTTCGCGAGAAGCGCGAGCCGCGGTTTCGCGGCGTCTGATCAGTCCGCCACGAAGCGAGTTCCCGCGCGCCCCGGCCGCAGGTGCGCAAGCCGCGCATCCTGCGCCACAATTGCGTCCAGCGTCGTGCGCACGGCTCCAAACATCGGATGTCGCTCGGCGTCTTCGGGTTCGACGCCAAGGCCGAGCTGCTTGAACTCGGGAAACGCGAGCAGATAGGGAATCGTCGGCTTTGCGTCGATCTCCGCGGCGCCCTTCGTGCAGGCGAACACGAAGCAGACCCGCTCTTCCATGGGCGCGTCCTGCGCCCAGCGTCCGGCTGCGACGCCGATGAGAACCACGGGCTTCGTTCCCATACCGCCGGATTCGGCGAAGTAGACGGCGTGGGGCTGCTCATCGTCGTAGACGAATCCGCGCAGGCCGCCCTCTGAACAGCAGGGGCAGCCGGCGGCGAGCGGGTCTTCGATGGGCTCAACTCTCAGGACCAAGACGGTTTTCCGCTCTCGAGACGTCAAAGCGCATATCGCGTGCGCCAAGGGCGTTCGTCAACGCGTGGGCGTCGCCGCCTCAATGGTGAGCGTCTTGCCGCCCAGCGACCGGAAGCTCGCGCTACGGCATGTGAGCACGATCACCTGCTGGGTGCGCGCCGCCCGGTTCAGCGCATCGAACATGTGCTCGATGCGCTCGTCGTCGCTGAAGACCAGCGCATCGTCGAGGATGATCGGCACGTCCTCGCCGCGCTCGCGTAAAAGCGTCCCCATGGCGAGGCGCACCAGAATGGCGATTTGCTCCTGCGCGCCGGCTGAAAGCCGCTCAAAACGCTCCGCAGCGCCTGCGCGCACGATGCGCTCCACGGCGAAGCGCTCGTCCAGCGTGATCTCCGCCCGGGGGAACACATCGTCGAGGAAAGGTTGCAAACGCCTGCGCAAGGGGGTCTGCAACCTGTCGCGCTGCTCCTCGTAGCAGCCAAGAATGGTCTCCTTCAGAAGGATGAGCGCATCGGCCCGGGCCCGCAGCCGCTGGGCCTCCCGCCGCGCCACCTCCTGCTCCTCGCCCAGGCCCGCCACCCGTTCGCCAAGCCCCTCGCCGCCGCGGGACTGGATGCGCCCGCCGATGCCTGCGATCTCCTGATCGAGGGCGTGGAGGGCGTCCGTGTGATTCGCCATGGCGAGTTCCAGACGGGCGACCCGGTCGCGGAGCTTTTCGAGGCGCTCAGGCCCGGGCGCGCGCGTCTGCGCCTGCTCCAGCGCAAGGGCGGCGCTGCGATGGGCGTCGTGGCGTCGGTCGAACGCCTCGCCGGCCTCCGCAAGGCGGCTCGCCCGTTCCACAGGCGGCAATCGCGCCAGCCCCGCCTCGATCTGGCGGGCGAGCGCCTCCGCCCGCGCCCGATGTTCGGACGCCCTGGCGCCCACCTCGAGCAAGGATTTTGTGTGCGCCGCGATACTGGCGTTCAGCGCCGCTCGCTCCACGCCCTTGGCGCGCCGCTGCTCGGACAGCGCGTCCTGCCGGGCGGAGATTGCCGCGGCGTCCGGCGCGACCTCGCCCGCGCCTAGCTCGGCGGAGACCTGGGCGCGAACGCCTTCCATTTGCGCCTGAAGCGCCGCGAGGTCGCCGGCAAGGCCTTCATCGCTGGAGCCAAGGGCGAGCACCCGTGCGCCCAGCCCTGCCAGACGCGCCTCCAGATCCGCCCGGCGCCCCGCCTGCTCCCGCACGCTGCGCTCGTCTGCCAGCCCGGCGTCGGCGAGAACGCGGGCGACCTTGCTGTCGAGTTCGGCGAGCTTGGCGCGCGCCTCCACGTCGAGCTGCGCAGGAGGCTCTATGGCGATTTCGCCGATCCCGGCGATGGCGATGACCGTGCGCCGTGTCGCAGGAAACGAGACTGGCCCGGCGACCGCGCGCCCATCGACCGTAACCCCCGATGCGCCGGGTTCGAGCGTCAAAGCCACCCGCGTCGCGGCGGCCTCAAGGCGCGCCTCAAGAACCGCGCGCTCCTGCGCGATCTTGTCGAGCGCCTGCGTGTGCCGCGCGCTGGCGCGCAGGGGCGCCAGCGACTGGCGCAGCAAGCGCCGCTCGTTCTCCGCGGCGTCGAGCGCGGCGGCGCGGGCTTCGAGTTCGGGCAACCGCGCGGCCGCTGCGACAACGGTGGCGAGGCGACGCAGATGCGCCTCCTGCCGCTCGTCGCCCGATTCGCCGGCCTCGATGTCGGACAGGCGGGCGCGCGCGGCCTCAAGTTCTCGCACAAGCTCTTCGCGGCGGGACTCGTCAGCGCTGATCGCGCCTGAGAGTTCGGCGCGCGCCTCCATGGCCTCGTCGAGGCTCCGGGCGCAGGCGCGCAAGTCCTCAAGGATGCGGGCGGCCTCATCGCGGGCGAGGGCGGCGAGCTTCTCCTGCTGCGCAAGGCGATCAATCTCCCGCGCCGCGTCATCGCCTGCCGCGCGCTCCCGGCGCGCCTCTTCCAGCTTGTCCCGCATCTCAGCGATGGTCGCCGGATCGCCGAGGCGGACGCGCTCGCGGCGCTTGCGCTCCAACAGGTCCAGGTCGTTTTCCAGTTCGGCGAGAAGCCCTTGCGCTGCGGCGAGTTCGTCCGCGGCGGCGCGCGCGCGGTCTTCCGCCAGCCCGAGTGGCCCTCCCTTCCTCACCTGTCCGGTCGGGGTGAACGCGGTCGCCAGCTCCGCCTCGATGGTTTTCAGCGTTTCGCGCGCGCGTTCGCCGCCCACCAGCGTTCCCACCTCCCGCTCGATGGCGCTCTCCAGACCCTCCCGGGCGGCGTCCTTCACCTCGGCCTGTTCGAACGAGTTGGTTTGGCGCACCCAGAGCAGGCCGAACGCGCCCTCGTCAACGGCTCGTCCCGCAGCGCGCAAGCCCAGGAGTTCGTGGAGCTTTTCGTCCGCATGGCCGCCGCCGGCGATCTCGCGCCCGTCGCAGGTCAGCGTCGCGCGCGCTGATGAGAGGAAGGTCTTGCGGGCCACGTAAGCATGGCCGCCATGCTCAAATCCCACCTCGATGGAGAGAGGCTTGCTCGCCGTCTCGCTCGCCAGCTTCCGCAGGGTCTCGTTCTTCGAGGTGTGCTTTTCGAACAGGCACGCGCGCACGGCCTCGAAAAGCGTCGACTTGCCGGATTCGTTGGGCGCGCACAGGACGTTGAGCCCCGGGGCAAAGTCCATCACGGTCACCGGATCGACGAACCGGCCGCACCCCTCCACCCTGATGTGGGTCAGCCTCATGGCGTGGCCTCGCGGGCTCTCGCGACGGTGAGATACAGCTCCACGAGGGCGTCTTCCGCAATCTTGCGGTCGCCGGCGACGAGACCGGCGTCCTGCGCGCGCGCCTTGAGCCGCTCGGCGGCGGTGCGCAGAACGCCGTCGAAATCGATGGCGTCGAAGTCCTCGTCGCTGGGACGCGGAAGAACTCCCTCAAGATCGGCGTCCAGATGGTGGAAGACGGCTTCCAGCGCCGCGAGGCGGGCCCCCAGGTCGGCCCGGGCGGCGAGGGACAGCGCGCCGGCCAATTTCAGGCGCAACACGGTGCGGAATGTGTCGGGCAGAGCGCGCAGGGCGCTATCGAGGTCCGCCACATCCTCCGGCCGGTCCACTCGCGTTTCGCGGGTTTCCCACCTGTAGGCGCCTGTCGTCAGCTCCTGCACGCGCGGAGGGGCGTCCGGGCCGGCGATCTCCACAAGCAGGGCCTTGCCGATCTGCTGGCTGCCGGCGCGGTCCGGCTCGGGCGTTCCCGCGTACCAGACCCGCTCGGAAATCTGCAGGGTGCGATGCCAATCGCCCAGCGCGAGATAGGCGAGCCCCGCCGAGCGCGCCCGCGCCGGATCGACCGGGTTCGAGGCCTCTTGTGCGCTGCCAAAACCCGTCACAGCGCCATGGGCGAGGCCGATGCGCAAGGCGCTAGGCGGCGTGGGGGCCTGGTCCCACCACGCGGTCAGGTCAGCCGTCTCGCTCCTGCGCAGAAGCGGCGCAGGAAGCACGTGCGCGCCGCACGCCAGCGCGACGGGCTTCGGCTCCAGCAGCGGGCGCACGTTCGCGGGCAAGCCGAGCCGGGCGAGGCGATCCCACACTCCATCGGGCCGGTGCGGATCGTGGTTGCCGGGGATGATGAGCCATTCGACGGCGCCGAACCGGCGCATGCGCTCCACCGGCTCCCGCGCGGTGCGGTCCGAGGGGGCGAAATGGTCGAAAAGGTCTCCGGCGACAAGCACATGGGTGGCGCCGTGGGCCAGCGCTGCCTCGCCGATACGCTCGATAGCGTCGAGGCGGGCCTGCTTCAGGCCGCCCTCCCGCTCGCCGAAGCGGCGGAAGGACTTTCCAATCTGCCAATCCGCGGTGTGAATGAAACGCATCGCCAAAGCCTGTGAACAATCCGGGAACGTATATCCGATTCGCTCACCCAAGGCGCTGCAAAAACGCGGGCGGCGCGCAAACCCTGCGCCGCCCGCATCCGATCAGCCCTGACCGGCCGCGCGGGCGAACACGCCGGCCGCGTCCTCGGGCGCCGCGTCCCCGGTCCATGAGACGAACTGGTCCGGCCGCACCAGAACAAGCCGGCTCTCATAGCCCGTCCGGTCACCCTCATAGCTGTCGCGCACCACCGTGAGCGGCACGCCGCGCTGCGCCGCCGCGCTGGTCATGGCGTTGATGTCGTTGTCCTGTGCGCCGAAGGCCAACAGCGTGAACCCGCGGCCCAGCGCCTCGAAAACGTTGCGCCCGTCCGACAGCGGCTGCGGCGAGAGGTGATGCCCCGGCCTCGCCTTGAACAAATGCTCGCCGTGGGCGCCGCTTTGCGCCCCGGGCGAGCCGAACACCACGGGCGAGCCCGCGTAGTTTGGAACGTAACTCTGGGCCCGGGCGCCGCCTTCGCCGAATCGGGCGTTCCATGCGGTTTCGAACTCATCCCTGTTCACGGTGGGATTGTAGCGGCTGTAGAACGCAGCGTCGGCCTTGATGCGCGCGGCGATGAAGTCCTCTCCGGTGTCACGGAAGACCGGGCGGCGTTCTTCGCTGTAGGAGGCGAGCAGCGCATCACCGCCCCAGCCATCAAGCCGCGCCGCAAGCTTCCACGACAGGTTCACCGCGTCTTCAAGGCCGTTGTTCAGCCCAAATCCGCCATAGGGGGGATGGGTGTGCGCAGCGTCGCCGGCGATGAAAATGCGCCGCTGCTGATAGCGCTCCGCAACGGAAACGCGCAGATCCCAGAAGCCGACGTGGTCGATATCGCAGGCGAATTCAAACCCGGCCGAGCGATGCAGCAACTTCATGAAGTCGAAGTTCTTGTCTTGCATGGCGCTGACCGGTACGGGCGCGTGGAAGAACCAGCCTTCGCCCACATCTATGCGACCGAAGAATTCCCAGTACCCTTTGAGGTTATCGCGCATGACGCGATACGTGGAGCGTTGCGGAAAGCGCTCGAGCGCGGCGTGCAACTCTTTCGAGCGGAACACAGCGAGCACCATCACCTGGTCGAAGTCTGTGCCGCCGCGCTGGATTCCGGCGCGTTCGCGGACCATGGAATGGCCGCCGTCGCAGCCCACAAGATACTGCGAACGCAAAGTGAGAGGGTCGGCCCCCTCCTGAGCGATGACTACCTCGCAGCCGTCATCGTCCTGGGAGATTGATTGAGCGGTCCACCCAAAATAGTCATCGACGCAGGCCAGCGACCCCATCTTCCGGCGCAACACCTCTTCGGTGCGATACTGCGGCAGGCGGTCGTTGTCCTGGAAATAGTAGGGGCGCACCACCTCGCGGCCCGGCGAGGCGAACCAGTATTCGCTCATGAGATTATCATAAGCGGTAACTTCACCTATGGGATAGCCGGCCGGCATGGTCCGGGCGGCGCGCAATTCATCGACAACGTTCCAGAAATAAAAATGCTCAAGCGTGCGCTGGGTGAGGTTCTGGCCCTTGGGAATATTGGGAAGCGAACGGCGCCGCTCGATCAGCGCGCAAGACACGCCGCGCATCCCGAGGGAGACGGCGAGCGCCGCGCCGACGGGACCACCGCCCACGATAACGACTTGGTAAGTTTTTTCCATAACCTCCCTCATGAAGTAGTTCGTGTTCGTCGTCGCCAGCTTGTAGCGCCACTCTCGCCAGACGCAAAGTAGCCGCTGCTTAACAAAAGCCAAGCTCTAATGTCGGGACAAGAACTAATGAAACAGTAGTTGAACTCATGCGTTTATTGATATAAATACAGGTGATTGAAGGAGCAAAAGAATGAATCTCTCTCAACAACAAATTCGCAAATTGCAGTCCATTATCACTGCTGCCCAGGCTCTTCTTGAAGAAGCGCGCACCTCCACGGGGCGGGCGTCCGAGAAGCCTCGGCGTATCCGCAGGAGTGGAAAAGACCTCGTCGCCTTCCGCAAGATGCTGATCGCTGAACGCAAGAAGGGCGTGCCCGTCGCGGAGCTGGCTCGCAAGCATAATATCTCATCTGCTTACATATATCAGCTTTGAAACAATAGCTTGGCTATATTCGCCAGTTGCAGGGCCGCTGTCGAGCAGTGGCCCTTTTTTATTGGCAAGTCCAACAAAAGCTAAACGGGCGGGGCCACACCGTCGAAGGACCGCTTCGAGCGGCGCCGCGGCGCAAACCTGATCGACGCCCGAGCCGCGGCGACTGGCGCGCCGACGGGGCGGATCATAGTGCAGGCAGTGCCGTTGAAAGTTTCACGATCATTGCTCTTGCGGCGGGTGTTTTGGACGCGACACGCCAACCGCCAACCGCCAACCGCCAACCGCCAGCGCCACCGCCAGCGCCTGTGCTCTGCGACCGCTGGCCGCAGAGACGCCTCGCGGCCCTCTCATTGGTGTTCAGTCCCCATCGACGCTCGCCGGAGCGTCCGCCTCGCTCACCAGAACCGGGCCGGCCTGGCGCGCTGGGTCGGAGTTCACGCGCCGGTGCTTCGTCCTTGCTCCGGATCTCTTGCTCCAGATCTCTTGCTCCAGATCTCTTGCGCCGCACCTCGTGCGCTGATTCATCTGCGGGGAAATTCCTTTGTTTTTCTGCCTTCTCAGGGGGTGATTTGTGTGGCGAGCAATCATGGCGCCGCCGCCCCATTTTCAGGAAGACCTGCGCCCGCGTGACGAGAACCCCAATTCGAATAACGATAAAATAACTTCGAACGGCGATGGGCGACACTCAGCCGGTGAGTCACTCTAAAGCGAAATCCGACGATATCGCACAGGTGATTGTGCGCAAATTGCGTGCGAACACAAAAGCATGGATAGGTCAAACTAATCCAATCACGAAGACTGGGTCTCTAAATATTTGTTAAAAGTCGTCATTCCTCTGACCCACCTATGGTCGCATTCAGATTGCGTGCAGATTTAAAAGTTCGTGCCGCCGCAATTGCGCCACAAGCCTTTCTTTCCGAAACCACAGAGACAGAAAAATATCGCGTCATCCCGATCTTGACACATCTCAGAAACAAGAATTCTATTCGGCGCCATATTGTGGACACTTGAATTGATCATCTCCTGTCACCTCGAAACAGTCAGAGGAAAGAGCATTGTTGAAAAAAGCACAATTTTTTGCGCCCGCCGTTCTCACCATTGGGTTGCTTTATTCACCCGCGCAGGCTTCCCCATTTCAATATCAAGGCGCAACCGCGCCCACATCCGGGCAGGTTGGAAAGGCGTCGTGGTATGGCCCTGGTTTTCATGGCCGAAGGACCGCGAATGGCGAGGTCTTCAACAAGAATGCGCTCACCGCGGCGCATCGCACGCTTCCATTCGGCACGCGGGTTCGCGTGACGCACCGCGCAACGGGCCGCTCAGTCATCGTCCGGATCAATGATCGCGGACCATTCATCCACGGTCGCGTGATTGATCTGTCGAAAGCATCCGCCCAGGCCATTGGCATTGCTGGCGTTGCGGACGTCGCCCTGTCAGTGCTCTGACTATCGTCGCAAGCGTTCGCCCCTCGACGATCGTCGGCGGCGCCCCAAGTCTAAACGTGGGCCGCAGTTGAAAACGAGGTAAGCGATGCTTGAGACCGTCATCAGCGCGCGTCGGCGCGACCTTGGAGGTTTTGAAGTTGGCCGCGTGTTGCCATTCCCCGGGCGACGCATGGTTGGGCCGTTTGTCTTCTTCGACCATATGGGCCCTGCCATGTTTGCTTCCGGCGCGCCGCGCAGCGCAGATGTGCGGCCGCATCCACATATTGGCCTCTGCACGTTGACATATCTGTTCAGCGGCGAAATTCGCCACCGCGACAGCACAGGCGTGGAGCAGGGAATACGGCCCGGCGAGGTGAACTGGATGACGGCTGGCTCCGGCATCAGCCACTCCGAGCGCTTTGAGGGGCCCATGCGCGAAGCTCACGCGCGCATCGAGGGCATGCAGGCCTGGATCGCGCTGCCCGAACAGGACGAAGAAACAGCGCCGGGATTCGTGCATATCCCCTCCACCGCAGTGTCGTCTTTTCGGGATGGCGGCCTCGCGGCAAGCGTGATTGCGGGCGCTGCGTTTGGCGTTGCGCCGCGCTTCGAGACTTTCTCACCGCTTTTCTATGTTCACGTCGCGCTGGAGGCGGGGGCCGTCTGCCCGCTCCCGGAGGGTTACTCCGAGCGGGCCGCGTACGTTGTTTCGGGCGCCATCGAGCATGCCGGTCGACGCTACGGCGCCGGCGAGATGCTTGTGTTCACAGGCTCCGGCGGCGACACGGTTCGCGCATCAGAGCCTGCCGTCCTCATGCTGCTGGGCGGGGAGCCCCTTGGCGAGCGCCACCTCTGGTGGAACTTCGTCTCCTCGCGCAAGGAGCGTATCGAGCAAGCGAAGGCTGACTGGCTGGCGGGGCGCTTCGCCATGCCGCCGGGCGAGGAAGAGTTCATCCCGCTGCCCGAGGACACAAGGCCGTCGGAGCCCAAGCCGTAGGAGCCCCGGCGGCCGGCGGTCCCGGCGTCCGATCCGTCAGCGATTGCTGCGGCGCACGTACTCAGCGAGCCACTCGCGGTCCGCCGCAGGGACGGTGAGCGCGCGGCGCACGTCTGCCTGCACTGTGTCCCCGGCCTCATAGTCCGGCACGAATTCGAGCAGCTTCGCTGCTTCTTCCGCGAATTCGCGGTCGGTCTCCAGCTTGCGCACGGCTTGCTGGAACGCGCGCACGGCCGCCTCCGGCGCGTCTGGTGGAAATGCGACAAGCCGCTGCATGGCGCCGCTCACGGCGAGCACCTGCCGGTAGACGTCCCAAAGCCTGCCGGACGGCTCCTCGCCCTTCACCTTTCGGTAGAACTCGACGAAGGACGGCATATCCAGATCCTTCACCTGGGCGGGCTGCGCCATGCGCGTGCCGTTCCAGCCAGGATTGTAGAACAGTGGCAGGGCCTCGCCGATCGCGATCAGGCTGGGGGCGACGGTGGAGCGATAGCCGGGCGGAGATTCCGCAAAGAGGTTGATCTCGCCGCGCTGGAAGGCGAGGCGCGCGGCCGAGTTGCTCTTGTAGCCTGTGACGTACTTGTACTTGAGCCCCAGCATGTCGGCGGTGAGGCGCAGCAGCAGATCCTTGGATGAATCCGCCGAGAGTCCGCCGATCACGAGGTTCGCGCCCTTGATGATATCTGCGGGCGTCTTCAATCCCGGACTGACGTCCGCGCGCACAAAGTAAACTGTCGTGCCGGGTTGATATGCGACGAAGCGATAGCTCAGGAAGTCCGTCCGCGCGGTGTCTTTCGTGGTCACATAGCGCCACGCCGAGCCGCTGAGATACCCCACCATGGTGCCGTCGCGGGGGGCCACCTCCCCAAGATAGTTGACGCCCGCTCCGCCGCCCGCACCGTCCATGTTCTGAACGATGAATGTCGGCTTTCCTGGAATGTGCTTCGCCACATGGCGGGCAAACAACCGCCCCTCAATGTCTGTCGGCCCACCGGGTGCGAAGTTGATCAGGAACGTGAGGCGTCGGCCAGCGTAATAAGTCTCGGCGTTCTGCGCGGCTGCGGTTGATGTGAAAACCGCCGCGAGCGCGCCCGCCATCATCATGCAGCGCATTGCTGTCCTCCCCAGGAACGCCGGTCTCCCGCCGGCTCACACCAGCATGACGCAGCGCCGCATTGCGCGCAATGCCGGACGTTTGACTTGAGGCGCGCGTTGGGTCCATTCTTGGCGCAACGAATAACGACGCATAGGGGAGGAACGCGCGTGGGCTTTGGCCCGCGCACGCGCCTCCGTGTCAGTCGGGGAGGACGCGATGACTCGGGCACGACTTGCGGTCGCCTTTGCCGCTTTAGTTGGCGGATGGCCGTTTGCGGCCGCAGCCGATGCGGTGGGCGACTTCTATCGGGGCAAGCAGATCAGCATCGTCGTGGGATCGACCGCAGGCGGCGGCTACGATCTCTATGCGCGGCTGGTGGGGCGCCACATCGGGCGGTTTCTGCCGGGCAATCCGAACGTCGTTGTCTCGAATATGCCCGGCGCCGGCGGCAACACGTCCGCCGCGTATGTTGCCAACGTTGCCCCGAAGGATGGCACAGTTATCGGCGCTGTTCAGACGGGCACGCTGCTCGACCAACTCATCAGCGCAAACGCATCGCAGATCAAGCATGATGCGCGCACTCTCAACTATCTCGGCAGCGCCAACTCCGAGGTGTTCACCTGTCTGGTGGATGCAACGCTGCCCATCAAGAGCTTTGCGGATCTGTTCGAGCGCGAACTCATCATGGGCTCAAGCGGGGGAACAACGCGCGATATGCCAACCGCGCTGAAACATATTCTTGGCCTGAAAATAAGACTTGTGCCGGGATATGGCGGCACGCGTGAGATCGGCATGGCGATTGAGCGCAAGGAGGTCAATGGCCTCTGCGGCATGGGCTGGACGTCTATCCAATCGCAGCGCCCGGACTGGTTCGAGAAAAATCTGGTCCGCGTGCTTGTGCAGGAATCGGCAACAGGTGACGCCGCTCTGAACAAGCAGGGCGTGCCGCTGTCGATTAGCTTCGCGAAGACCGCGGAACAGCGCCAGATGCTGGAACTGCTCTATTCCCAGGGCGTATTCACCCGGCCGTTCGTGATGGCGCCGGAGGCTCCGAAGGAGCGGGTGGAGGCGATGCGCGCGGCCTTCGTGAAGGCGCTCTCCGATCCACAGGCGCAGGCCGAGGCGGAGAAGCAAAAGCTTGTCATTACGATCATCCCCGGCCGTGAGTTGCAGGAGATGGTGCGCGCGATCTACGCCACGCCGCCGCAGACGATCGAGAAGCTCAAGCGGGCGCTCTCGGCTGAGTAGGGAAGGGGGACGCTTTCATGGCTCGATCGCTCACAATATCTGTCGCCGCCGTCGCGATTCTCGCCGCGTGCAGCGCCTCCGCTGGCGCGCAGGACGTGGCGGCGCACTACAAGACCCACAGGACAATCAATCTTTACATCGGCTATGCGCCGGGCGGCAGCTACGATCTCTATGCGCGCATGTTCGCGCGGCACTTCGGCAGGCACGTTCCCGGGGAGCCGACGGTCGTCCCCTCGAACATGCCAGGCGCTGGATCCTTGCAGGCCGCTAATTACATCTACGCGGTCGCGCCAAAGGATGGCACAGCGCTCGGCGCGCTGGGTGAAACGCTCGCCATGGAGCAGGCGCTGCGCAATCCGGGTGTTAAGTACGATGCAACGCGGCTCACATGGATCGGGCGCATGGCGTCGTCCAACAACATTCATCTTGTATGGCACACCGCGAAGGCGCAATCCGTGGAGGACGCGCTGAGCCATGAGATGACGGTCGCCGGCACCGGTCCGGCCAACCTCGCAGAAACCGTGCCGCGGCTGCTGAATGCGCTCATTGGAACAAAGTTCAAGGTGATCAGCGGCTACGCGTCCTCTGGCCCCGGCATGCTCGCCATGGAGCGGGGCGAGGTGGATGGGGCAGGCACCTCGTGGGCCGCTATCAAGTCGACGCGGCAGGACTGGCTGCGCGACAAGAAGGTGAAAATCATTCTGCAGGATCTGCCCGAACGCGATCCCGAGTTACCCGACGTTCCGGCTCTTCTGGAGTTTGGAAAGACGGATGAGGACAAGCAGCTTCTCAATCTCTACGCGTCGGGCGGCGCGATCGGGCGCGCGATTTCCGCTCCGCCCAATCTGCCGCCTCACATCACGAAAGCGCTGCGCGCCGCGTTCGAGAGCATGACGCGGGATGCAAGTTTCAAAAGCGAGCTTGAGCGCGCGAAACTTGATCTGGATCCCGCAGGCCATGAGGCGCTTGAGGCGACGGTCGCGCGTACGGTCGATGTGAACGATCGAATCCGTGAGCGCGTGCGCGCCATTTTCGGCCCCTGAGCCGTCCACGAGCATAATAAGGACCAGCCGCGATGATCGATCCTGTTCAACTCTACGCCTGGCACTTCATGTCATACCCGCATTTGCCCGCGGATTTCGACGAGAAGTACGACACCGGCTGGGTGACGGTGCCCAACAAGCTTTGGGATAAAGAGCGTTCGCGAGGCCTTCTCAACAGCTACATCGATCAGTTGGCGTACGCCGACCAACTGGGTTTCGACGGGATGGTGCTCAACGAGCATCATCAGAACATCTATGGGCTGATGCCATCGCCCAACATCATCGCAGCGGCCCTGACGCAAAAGACAAGCCGGGGCAAGATAGTGGTGCTTGGAAACCTGCTTCCGCTGCATGCCAATCCGCTGCGCGTGGCGGAAGAGTACGCCATGATCGACAACATGTCCGACGGGCGCCTCATCGCCGGATTTGCGCCGGGGTCCGGGCCTGAGACTTTCAACTACAACGTTCCATCGGCGCCGTCCCGCGACCAGTTCTGGGAAGCAGTGGAACTGATCCGCCGCGCATGGACCGAGGAAGGCCCGTTCGCCTTTGAGGGCGAGCACTACCCGCTTCGCTACGTGAATCCATGGCCGCAGCCGACCCAGCGACCCCATCCGCAGATCTGGATTCCTGGCGCCCGCTCCCGCGATACGCTCACCCAGATCGCGAAGAACGGCTACTGCTATTTTCTGTCGTCGCGCAGTCATGGACGCGAGACGGGCAAGGCTGTAGATCGCTTCGCCGACACACTGAAGGCCCATGGCGATCGTTATCTTCCGCGTCGCATGGGCATCCTGATGTCAACGTACGTTGGCGAGACTGACGCCATCGCGCAGGAAGAGGCGCGGGAAGGCATCTGGTACTTTCTGCGCAAC
This sequence comes from Hyphomicrobiales bacterium, assembly GCA_027484655.1. Taxonomy (GTDB): domain Bacteria; phylum Pseudomonadota; class Alphaproteobacteria; order Rhizobiales; family Beijerinckiaceae; genus Terripilifer. The sequence continues at coordinate 48,881 of JAIXSM010000076.1, forward strand.
TGTCTCAAGGGACACCAACGTCGTGAAGGCCGCCAACTCACGTTTGGCCCCGGCGTTCCCTACATTCCACCGTCCGAGTTCCGTGATTACCTCGCTCATTCGGATCCGACGACGCCGCTGCTTGGCGATACGCAGGACTGGGGCGATCTGCAACGGGCGCAATCGATCATCGTGGGCTCGCCCGACACAGTCTACGAGCGCTTTATGAGCGTGCTTGAGAACGCGCCGGTTGGCCATCTTCTGATCCAGTTTCACATGGGCAACATGCCGGATGAGTACGCGCGCAAGAGCATGCGCCTGTTCTGGACGGAAGTTGCGCCGCGGCTCAAGGAGGCCACGGGCAGGATGTTCGAGGAGCGCTTCGGGCGCGACGCCGCCGCGCTTGCAACCGAGCGCGCGTGAGGAGGTGAGATGTCGCTACGTATGATTGATCTGGGCGGCCGTATGGCGTCAGTGCTGGAGCAGGGCTCGGGCGCGCCGCTTGTTTACCTGCATGATTTTGCCGACGTCCATGGCGTTGCGGCGGACCTGCTGCCATTTCACGAGGCGCTTGCGCATGATCGTTTGCTTCTGGCCCCCGCCCACCCCGGCGTAAATGGGTCAGACGACATGCCCGGCCCGCATGGCATCGAGGATGTGGTCTTTCACTACTTGCAGGTTTTTGATGCTTTGGGCCTCGCCACGTTCGATCTTGTCGGGCACGGCGTCGGCGGCTGGATTGCGGCCGAGATTGCAGTCCGTCACCCGGAGAAGATCAGAAAACTGTGTCTCCTGGGCGCGTGCGGCCTGTTCGTTCCCGGCGAACCTATCGCAGACATTTTCATGCATACCCAGCCGGAGCGCGGGGTCAGCTATGCGACGCTTCGCAGGATGCTCTTCGCGTCGGAGTCAACTGAGCACGGACTGCGCTACTATCCCGACGGGCGCGGCGATCTCGATGAGGAAACGCGGCGTTATCAGATGATCAGGTTTTGCTCGTTCGTCGGCTTCAAGCCGCCGTATCTCTATAACCGCAGTCTGATCGAGCGGCTCGGGCGTGCGCGCATGCCGTCTCTGGTGGTTTGGGGCGAGCGGGACGGGTTCACGCCGATCGCTCATGGTCGGGCTTATGCGGATCGGCTGCCCGCGGCTGCGCCTCTGGAGATCATACCGGGCGCCGGCCATTCGCTTCCCATGGAGCGGGGCGAGAGCCTGGCTGCGCTGGTGGGCGCTTTTCTCAACCGAGCTTGATGGACTCAAGCTTACGGCGACACTCGGCGGCTTCGCGTGAAAGCCTGTCGAGCCGCGCCCGCGCGATCGCCAGAGCGCGCATGGCTTGAATAAGCATCTCCGTGTCGCTGCGCGGGGCGGGCGCCAGCATGCCCTCGCACTCGGTCACAGTGACGGCCGTGCTGATCTCGGTCGCAGGCGCCTCCGCCGACGCCTTTCTGCGCGCCGCGTACGTGGCCATGTCGATCACGTTGGTCTGCGCAACTGCCGCAGTCTCTTGAGCGGCGGAAGGCGAAAGATCGTTCTGGCGTGTCATGGATGCGTCCGGTGTTCGACGCCAGACCTTCCCAAGAGATGGTTAAATCGGCGTTAAGCCTGTGCCTCGACCATGAACTGAACTGATAGCTGCGGCGGCTTGAGCCTGCTTGCGTTTGTTAACTATAAAATGAAGCACTTGGGTTGGCGCCAAGCATCCGCCCAGCGGATGGAAGTATCTCCTCGCCTTGCAGGCGATATCTGTTTAACTTCTTTTGAAACAAACGCGGCTCGTATCCTTCCGGCGGTTCGCAGATGCAGTCGAAATCGCGCTCGCAGCCCTGCCATAGCGATGCAGGCCAAACAGAACAGGCGCCCTTCGACCAGGAGGGCGTTTTGCGCACTGCCGCTCCCGAGCGCGCTGTCGAGATGGTGGAGCGCGCCATACAATCCATCGACGGGTTGATCGCCTACGCCGCCAATATTTCTGAGGTGTCGGGCAGGGGCGTCCAGCATTATCGGGAAATGGCCGATGAGGCGGAGAAAGAGGCCGAGGAGGCGCAGAGGCGCCTCACAAGTCTGAAGGGCGATCACGAGGCCCTTTTGCGCGACTCCCGCACCCGGATTGATGAGCTTGAGCAAAAGGCGCGGAACCAGGCGCAAGAACTCGATAAGCTGCGTGCGATCCTGTGGCCCCGTCAGGGGCGCACATGAAAAAGGCGCGGTGTGAACCGCGCCATTTGTCAACGCCCGACCGCTAGCAGAAATCCTGTTACGCGGCGCTTGAGCGATTCCGGAACATTCCATCCGCCTTTTTGATCGCTTCACCCAGCTGCGCATGGACGTGCGAGCTGAGGTACTCAAGCCACTGGTTGGCGAGATCGAGATCAGCAGTTGTTTTCTCAAGGCGGTCTGCAAGATCCTGCTTGCCGGCAGCCAGATCCCTCAGTCGGCGCTCTGTGTCCTGGACAAGGCGCGCACGCTCCGAGAGGGCGATGTCAAGATCGGCCTGAAGCTTGTCTGCGCGCCCCTTCTCGGCGCCGCACTCAGCGCGAGCGTTCGCCAGAGCGGCCTCGGCATCGGCGCGCAACATCTGATTGCGCTTGACGAGTTCGCTGATTGTGCTCGCCGCCTTGGCGATCGTGTCGGCGAGATCTTTATAGTTTCGTCCGAGATCAGGAGCGTGGTGGTCTGTCTCGTAACCGCCGTCACGGACGGCGCGGTGCGTCGGCATCCGCGTATAATAGCCGTCATGCGCTGATAAACGCTGCGCGCTGTCGGACTCGCCAACCCTGTCTTTGACCCGCGGCACCATGTCAGCCCCATTCGTCGAGTTCGCCGGTTTATCGATGCGGGGTCAGCCCATAACCCCGATCGCCGACAATTAATCTGTTAACGACTAATTAATAAGAAAGAAGCTCAAAGGCGGCTGTCTTGTCAACCTGTTTCGGCGTTTCAACGACGATGGACGAGCAGTGTGTCCATCGTGCCCGCTCCGGGCTGTGTATAATTTGTTTCTCAATGGGATAGGTTGTGCTGTAAGCGCCTGTTCCCGAACACCCTGCGACCCGGCGCGCGGCTGTTTTCGCGCTCCGGCGCCTTGTGGAAGTACGCTGTCGCGAGCGCGCTTAAGGTCATGTTTTCGGCGCCCCGTCGAGGTTGCTGGCGCTTGGGGCGCTCCGCTTGATTCGCACAGTCGGTCCCGCGGGGAGAAAAACAGAGCGCCCTCGCCCCGCAAGCGGGGCGAGGGGGCGCAAAAAGGCTAAGCTCACGTTCCTTCGATGCGGCGTCAGGAACGACGGGAAGCCATGCGCCTGGCGGCTGTTGTCTTGGGGGGCCACAACCGCTTCGAGACATAGAATCACGTTCAGACAAGCGTTACTATGGGGCTCTCCGGCGATGTTTGTTTATAGTTAATGAAAAGTGCTTTCGGCGTCGGAAGCTCTTGGGCCGGGTTGCTGCGAGTCCGGTTTGCGAGCGCGCTTCGTTGCGATATGCTTCGCTCATGCCTCCTGCCCCTTCACTTCGCGACCATGCGCCCGCCGTCGGGTTCGGAACGAGCGGCGTGCGCGCGCTCGTTTGCGATCTCACGCCGAGCGTCGTTAGCGCCTATGCGCGAGCTTTCGTGCGCCGTGTCAGCGCGTGTGCTGGCCCATTGGCCGAATGCGTTGTTGGGTGGGACTTGCGGCCCAGCAGCCCGGCGATAGCGGCCGCCGTGTGCGCGGGGCTTGAGCGCGAAGGCGTTCGTCCGGTCATTGAGGGCGCCTGCCCGACGCCTGCGCTGGCCTTGCGCGCCGCGCATCTGCGCGCGCCCGCCATTATCATCACGGGTAGCCACATCCCGTTCGACCGAAACGGCATCAAGTTTTACACGCCCACGGGCGAGATCACGAAAACCGATGAAGCGTCCATCGCCTCGATGGACGCTGCTGCGCTGCTTGAGGACGATACCGCTTTGGCCAGTGCGGTCGCCGCTTGGAGCGTGCGCACGCGGGGGCCGGTCGAGGGCGTCGCTGCGCGGGAGTATGCGGCGCGCCTGGCCGCCGTCGCAGGAAGCGGGTTCGCCGGTATGCGCATCGGCGTTTACCAGCACAGCGCCGTTGGACGGGATCTTCTTGCGGCCTTGCTTGAGCAGGTCGGCGCGCAGGTTGTTCCGCTGGGGCGCAGCGATGCGTTCATTCCCATTGATACGGAGGTCGTCTCGGCCGACGACGAGCGCATGGCGGCTGTGTGGTGCGCGCAGCATCGTCTGGACGCCATTGTCTCGACCGATGGGGACGGCGACCGTCCATGGGTGTGCGACGAGCGCGGCGCGTTCCTGCGCGGCGACCTCCTCGGCGCCCTGTGCGCGCGGCGCCTGGGAGCTGACGCTGTCGCAACGCCGGTCAGCTCCAACAGCGTGGTCGAGGCGTGCGGCGCGTTCGGCCACGTGGCGCGCACGCGCATCGGTTCGCCATACGTGATTGAAGCGATGGAATCGCTGGCGCGCGCCGGTTGGACGCGCGTGGTGGGTTATGAGGCCAACGGCGGGTTTCTCACGCAGTCGCCATTGTCAGTCGACGGCGTTGAACTCGCGCCGCTGCCCACCCGAGACAGCGGATTGCCCATTCTGCTGGCGCTGAAAATCGCTCATGAACGCGGGGCGCCACTGTCGGCGCTGGCTGATATGCTTCCGGCCCGCCGCACCGCATCTGGCAGTTTGAAAGGCATTCCGGCGACTGAGAGCGGTGTTTTTCTCAGCCGCCTGCGGGCGGACGATGAGCGTCTTGCCGAATTCCTCGCGTTTGCGGGCGCGCTCCCGGTCTCCCGCGACGAGACGGACGGCCTGCGCGTCACGTTGTCGTCTGGCGACGTGGTGCATCTTCGCCCCTCGGGCAACGCGCCGGAGTTTCGCTGTTACACCGAGGCGACGACACAGCATGAGGCGGATGCACTGCTCGCCCGGGCGCTTCAGGCGATTGAAACGCGCTTTGACGTCGGGCGCTAAACCGCAGTCTGACAGCAGTTTTAGGCGCCCACGGTCCGATCAGCCTTGCGCACCAGAATGCGGCGCATGCGGCCCTCCAGCTCCACTTCTATCTCCTCGTCTTCGTGAGCGCCGAGGAGCGCGGCTCCCAGAGCCGAGGTCGCTGGAACAAAGCCGTTCGCCAGGTCGTCGCGGTCCTGTGTCAGCGTGATTGTAGCCTGTTGTTGGTCATCCAGATGTTGGATCACAAGCCGGTCGCCGATCTTGGCGCCGTCCGCCGGCGTCTCGGTCTCGCTCGCAGGCGCGGCGTCCAAGGTGTTTTTCACCGGAGCGCGCATGTGCAGTGTGTAAACTGTCGCGTTGCGGCCGTGTTCGCCGGGCTGGATGTCCATCCGCTCCAGCGTTTCAAACAAGTCCGCCATGCATCCTTCCGGGTCGAGGATGTAGCTTGAGGCCCAGCAACGCCAGAACCGCCAGCCCACGCGTTCGAGAACGCGCTGTCGGCGCATATCTTCCGCCCAGCGTTCTGGCCCGTGGCCGCTGTCTCCGTCGCATTCCACGGCGAGCCTGCGCCCGGACGCGCCTTCCACCACGAGATCGATGCGAAAGCCCGATGCGCCCACTTGCAGCGTCACATGGTAGCCCGCGCTCACAAGACGCCTGAAGACCTCACGCTCAAAGTCGGACTCGCACAAAGCCTCCAGATCGCCCTTTTGCGCGACGCCTCCCGCCATGGGGTCGCGAAAATGCCGGATCACGCGGGCTTTCAGGTCGTTGGGCTTCAGCTCTCCTTCCTCGACGGAACGCACGAGTACGAGCCTGTCTCTGGCCCGCGACATCGCGACGTTGAAACGCTGCTCGAACTGCGTCGCCGTTTGCGCTTGCTTGCTCGCAGGGTCGGCGATCATCGACAGGAAGATGACGTCGCGCTCATTGCCCTGAAACGTAGCGCTGTCGCCGCAGGCGATCTTGTGGCGACGGATCACATCGTCGCCGAGTTGATCGAGGATCATGTGATTGATGAGCGCGGCCTGCTTGGCGCCGATCAGTGAAACGACGCCGATGGTTCGCCAACGATCCTGCGCCTCGACGCGGGCGAGCGCAGGATCGTTCACGAACGCGCGAATCTCGTCGACGATCACTTCCGCCTCGCGCCTGTTCTGGCGGTCGCCGCTCCGGCGTCCGTCTGGCACGTAGATGTCGATGAGCGGGGGATCGAGCCGTTCGCAGGCGGCGGGCACGCGCAAAGGCAGCAGCGGCTCGGGATAGAAATTCATGGAGAAGCGGATGATTGGCTCCACGCACCGGAAATGCTCACGCAGCATCACCAGATTGCCGGGGAACATCACCTTGGCGAGTTCATAGAGCGACGTTCCCGGCAGCAGCAGGTTCTTGTGCGCATGGTCGCGCAGATAATTGTGCTCCAGCCGTTCGATCTTCGCGCTCTCGATGAAGGCCGCAGTGGGGCTGACCTGCCGGTCGTCGCCCACCACGAGGATCTTCTTGCCTCGCAGCAAGGCGGGCGCTTCGCGGATGTCGGACTGCGAGGCCTCGTCCATGATGACGAGATCAAATGAGCCGAGTTCGCCCGGAAGCTGTTCGGCCACGCGCCATGTGGGCATGATCCAGCACGGGACGGAGCTGTAGCATTCCGCCATGGCGAGCTGCGCGTCGCGCCGGTTGCGCGCGGCGCCCTTGCCCGTTCCCCTGCCAGTGCGCCGGAGCGCCGCCGCGAACATGAGGAGCGCGCTACGCACGCTGGCGGTCATCGTGCGGCTGAGTTCATAGAACGTGCGTTCCCGCACGACGCTCTCGAACATCTGCTGCACGTCCTGCTCGAGAGCGAGACGCTGGCGCGCCAATGCGCTCAGGCGCGCGCGGTCGTCGAGGCTTGCCAGCATCCCGCTGGCTGCGGCCCAGTCCCACGCCTCGCGCCAGTCGTCCGGGACGAGGCTGTCCCATGCGGAATCCGCGTGCTCAACGCGAAGGCGGCTCGCCCACAGCGGCGCCCCGGCGCACTCCAGAGCCGCCGTCACCTCGCGCACCACGTCGAGATGGGCTCGGAAGTGGTGCAGATCCTCTATCTGGGCGCGCAGCTTCGACCAGATGGACGCAATCTGCGCGCTGTCCAGATCCCCTCGCCCGAGCGCCTCGTAAAGCACCTCGATGGCGAGCTTGCCGACCTTGCCGCTGCCCTCGCCAAACATGGCCGCCAGACGCGCAACCTCCGTCCTCACGCCACCAAACTGAGCTGCGGCTGCGCCGTTGCGCAGGGCGGCCCCCAGTTCGCTCGCGGCGGCAGGATCAGCCCACAACGTCTGCCCCGTGGGGCCGCCTGGCGTGAGCGAGGGCAGGGTGCGCTCAAGCGCGGCGAGCGCTGCAGGCGCTTCATGAACTACGGGATCAAGGCCTACCATCAGCTCCTGAAGATCGCGCGCCGACGAGACGGGCTGCGCGCCCAGCTCGTCACTCAGTGTTTTCCAGCGCACGCACAGCCCGCTCACCTGTTCGCGCCAGGCCAGAAAATCCAGCACCAGCGCCCATTCAGAGGCGTTCGCCGGAGGGCGTCCTTCAATACGGATCGCCTCGATCACAGGCCGCAGGGTGCGTTCGCCAAACGACAGGAGGCCGAATGGCTTCTCGCCTCTGGCGAGCTTTACGAGAATGGGATACGCGCCCGCGGCTGCTGCGTCGAAAGTCTCCGGGATCTCCACGGGCATGGTCAGGAAACGCGGACGCTCGCGCAGGCAGACCCGCGCGTCGCCAGCGAATGCGTCCAGAGCGGCGAGCACGCCGCCGTCGCCCGTGCGGGTTACGATCCGGTCCGCCAGCGCGGCCAGCCAGGGCGTCGCGCTGGCGGTCTCGCGAATGGCGCGCAGTCGCTCCAGCGCGACCGCTGCGGTCGTGGCCATATCGATCGCCGCGGGCGTTTCGATTTGCGCGGGCGGCGAGGAGCCGAGCGCCGCAGCGTCCTCAAACGTCTTGGCGCGCAGCAGGTTCTCATGCATTTGCGCGATCGTGGGGCCGTCTGGCAGTTCGTCGAGCCCCGGAGCCTCGCACTCCACATGTTCGAGACGAGCGCCAAGCGCGATGCGCGCGGCGCGCAACCGCGCCATATCCTCGTCTGACGGCGCTGCTTCGGACGCCGATTGGGTCGGCCTGTCCTCGAACCAGGCGAAGGCGTCCGATGCGGATGCGACCCGCCTCGCGAGTTCCGCGGGCGTGAGGCCGTCCAGCGCTGGCGACAGCTGCGCAACGGCGCTCTGTTCAAGCGCAAGGTCGATGGCCGCAATCTGCCCCTGCAGACGCAACACCTTGGCCTCAAGATCCTGGATCAGTCGCGCCTGTTCAGCCGGCCGCACGCTTTCCACGACGGATTGCAGCATCCGGACAGCGGCTTCGAGCTGCCGAAGGCCCGCCTGCTCGGTTGCGGTGATGCTGATCGCAAGGTCGCGCACGCCCTCGGGAAGCTGGTCACGGAGCACCGCCAACGCCGGCTCCCCATGGGAGACGACCAGCACGCGACGACCGGTCGCCATGGCGTGGCAGATGATGTTGGAGATGGTGTGCGTCTTGCCCGTGCCCGGTGGGCCCTGAACAACTACGCCGTCCGATTTCTCAAGCCGGCGCACGATCTCGATCTGCTCGTCGTTAAAAGGCTTTGGAAAGAAAAGATCGAGGCAGGCATCAGTCCCGGGCTGGCCGTCCAAGTCGCTCGTGGCGCCGACGGAGGAGGGCAGCGGCGCCCATTCCTCTGTGCGCTCGGCGGCGGCGGGGCCCATCGCCAGCGCGCGCGCCGGACCTGGCAGGGATCCCGTCTCCTGCGCCCGCGCCACGGAGGCTTTCAGCCTCGCAATGTCGGCCAGCAAAAAATTGTCCGAGCGCCGGCGCGCGAACACCACCCAGCGATCAGTGACAGTCAGCCGATCCGCCGGGGCCGGCGGGGGCTGGTCCGGGTCGAGGGCTTTCTGGTCCGGCAGATAGACGCCGTCAGGGTCCAGCTGCGCCTGACAAGCGCGTAGCGCGGGCTCGAAGCTTTCGCGATTGAAGGGGCTCACGCCGTCTTCAGGCGGGGCTCCTGCGAGAGCGCGACGGGCGATGCTGTAGGCCAGAGGCGCGCCCTGCAGGCCGAGTTGGTCGTACGCCCTCAGGTTGATGTTGGCGGTCGCGGCGCGCGGGCGAACCTTGATGGCCGCCCCGGCGCTCTCGTCAATCGCGACTTCCACAAGCCGCTCGACCAGCGGTAGATCGATCTCCGCGTCCGCTGTTTTCCATCGCGCAAGACCGACGCCCCAGACCAGCTCAAACGGCCTGTCGCCGCCGCCCAGTTCCGCCAGCTGCGCGGTCTCGAACAGCCGGTGATAGAGCTTGATGGCGCGACGGACCGGCCGTTCGCCGGCCGCCCAGGAGGCCCATTCCGCCTCGATCCACGCGGCGCATCGCGCGCCCAGATCGCCTTGATCCTCAATGCGCACACGAACGACAGGGGCTTTCGCGGGATCAGACGACAGCTCCAGCCAGTCCGCCAAATCCTCCGGCGGAGCCGGCGGCTCCGAGCGCTGCAGGCGCTCCACCTGCAGCCAGATTGGCCCGTCGTCGTCGGCGAGATCGAGGCTGACGCCCGGCAGCCCATGGAATTCATGCTGATGAAGGACGAGGGACTGCCCGGTGGGAAGCTTGTGCTCCGCGAGCTTCATGGCGTCGCGCTCATCGAGCCGCACCACCTGCTCGATGTACGTCAGCAACGCGTCAAGACGCTGCGCCGCGGTTTGAATGTTTTCCAAAAGAGAGTCCCGGCCGCGCCAAAAAGATCCCAAACGTAGCCGTCAAATCACCCGCGCCGTTTCGAAACGTCAAGCGTAGCTGCTGGTAACCGCGATCAGGCACCTGATTTCTTGTTGAAAATGTTAATTTGAGACTTGGCTATACTGTATCGCCGGAGCTGCTTGTCAAGGCTAAGCTTCAAGCTTGGCTTGTTGCAAGCTTCCCGTTTGTGAGTGGCTGGCTGGGGCGGGAGGATTCGAACCTCCGTATGGCGGAATCAAAATCCGCTGCCTTACCGCTTGGCGACGCCCCAACGCGGGGCGGACCATAATCGCAGGGGGCCGCCGCCGCAACTGCGATGGCGTCGTCTCCACCGCATGAAATTCGCTTGTCGAGACCGGGCCGTCTCGCTATAAGGCGGGCGTTCCGGGCCGCTGTAACGCGGCGCGCCCGGTGGTTCGGAGTGTAGCGCAGCCTGGTAGCGCACCTGCTTCGGGAGCAGGGGGTCGGAGGTTCGAATCCTCTCACTCCGACCATTTATTCTCAGTCATCCAATCATCCGGACAGACTTCGCGCCCCTCAACTGGGCGCCGGCCATGCTGGGCCGTCGCGCGCCCGTGGGCGCCGGCTTGACGGCCCGCTGCTCACGGCTCCTGCCTCTCACGCGAACGCGTTCCAGATCAGGCGCAGCGCCAGTGCGGTGAGCCCGATCTTGAGAATCAGGCGGAACCGCTGCTCGCTGGTGCGCGCCAGCGCAATCTCTCCCAGCCAGTTGCCGACAGCCCCGGCGGCGATCATCGCGGCGATGAGCGGCGCATAATCCCAGATCGAAAAGCCGATGGCGGTGAACGCCCCCAGCTTCAGGATGTGCACCAGCATCATCAGCGCGCCCAGGGTGGCGGCGTGGTTGCGCCGGTCTGGCGCCATGCTGGCCACGAACGGCGCGACAAGGGTTCCAGTGGCGCTGACGAACACGCCGAGAAACGTGGCGCCGAACCCCACAAAGGCGAACCGCCCGCGCTCCGCGCCGAGGCGGCCGAGTTTCGGCAGCCATGTGACGATGAGAATGAACACCCCGAGAATCCCCATGAGGAGGCTTGGCGGGAGCGCCACGAAGGATTTGGCGCCCACTATTGCCCCCACCGCGGCGCCGGCGAAAAAGGGGGCCACCGTCCCCCGCATCACCCAGCGCCACATGAGGAGCGTCCGGGTGAAACCCTGGCCGAGTTGCACGACCGTATGCACCGGCACCACGACTGTGGCCGGCATCACGCTCGCCATGAGCGCAAGCAGGATCAGGCCGCCCGCTGTGCCGGTGAAGACGCCCAGAAACGCCGTTGCGAATGAGGCGAACGTCAGTCCGCCAAACAGGAGCGGACCCATGTCCGCAGGCAAGATGAGATCCATTTCCACCCCGCAGCGCCGCAGGCGCCGCCTTTCGTTTTTGGACGGCGTCGCCGTCAATGTTGTGCGCGACTCGGAACACGCAGCAGCGCCCTGAATACAGGGCCGGCGCGGGCAGTGCGAGCCGGCGTGTGAGGGCAGCCTGACGATAGCGGCGTGCGAAAGTCCTTGCCGATCCCCCGGATCGCCTTAAGGTCAAGATGAAGCTTTGTTGAGTTCCCGGCAGGTGTAGTGTGGCGCGCTTGTGCCCGGCAGCGGCTCTTCTCATTGCGCTCGCCATGCTTTCGCCGGCACGAGCGCTTGCCGACGCTTTTTTTGAAAAGCCGGGCGGCGGCAAGGTGATCGTGGGCGGCGTGTTCGAGGTTGGCGGCGGCGGGACGGCCAACGGTTGGCTGGCGCCCGTCTCCGCTTACAGGGGGGTCGGCCTATCCACCCACGCGGAGTATGGCCTGACCAAGTCCCTGACCCTTCTGGCCCGCACCGAGAGCGGCTCATCGTGGCTTGGCGACCGGGACGCCCGCGGCGCTGGCGCCATCGGAGTGAGGGGTCTGCTTTTCGACGCAGGGGCCTTGCAGGTGGCGGCGCAGGCGCTCGCCAGCGTTGGGGCGGGGCTTGATCGCCTGCCGCTGGGCCGTCACGGATCCGGGTTCGCTCTCGATGCCCGGCTCGCCGCCGTGACGACATTCAAGGCAGCCCAGTCGCCGGCATTCTTCATGGTTTCCGCGGGCCTGCGCGTGGCGGAGGGGGAGGCTGCCGGCGGGAGACTTGATGCGACGCTCGGCTTTCGGCCATTCGCATCGCTTCTCCTGCTTGCGCAGGTCTTTGGACGGCTTGATGACGATCCCGCGTTGTCGCGACGGGTGGGCATGTTCCGGGTGCAGGCGAGCGCCATCACCGACCTCACCCCGGAGTGGAGCGTGCAGGCGGGCGTCTTCGCCGGTCTTCCGACCAACCGGACGGGCCGCGAACGCGGCCTCGTCGCGGCAGTCATTCGACGGTTTTAAAGCATTTTCCGTCCAAGTGGATGCCGGTTGGACGCAAGAAAATGCGGGAAGACAAGAAGCTGGAGCGGACGACCTGATGCAATCAGGTCGGTTCCCGCTCCAGCGCAGCGATCGGCTTGGCTGAGCCGATCCTCGCTCCGCTCCGGTCGGATTGCGGCTTGGCTCTTTCAGCTACCGCGCAATCTGGCCGATCCTCGCTCCGCTCCGGTCGGATTGCGCTTCAGCGCACCGCCAGCGAGTGGGCTGCGGCGATGGCGCTCGCCTCACGGAGTTGTTTCGTTTTGAGCCCGCCGGCCTCCCGCGCCTGGGCGGCCGCCAGCGCATCGGCGATGCGCGGGGGCTGGCCCGCAGGTTCAAAAGCGGCGTCTGCGTCGGCGCTTTCCAGCGCCTTTGCGATGCTCGCGCGCTCATCGTCCGTTCCGCCGATGTCGAGCGCGAGCGCGAACGCAAGCGCTGGCCAACTCGCGGCCCGCGTCCGGGCGAGGCGGTAAACGGTGATAAACTGCGCCACGGCGCCAGGGCTGCGCCCGGCGAGCGGCGCGAGTTTTTGAAGCAGCTCTGTTTCCTCGGCGCTGACCGGCTGATCCCAGATCGACGTCTTGGCGTCGTGATCGGCCGTGGCCGCCGCCGCCTCCCGTGGTGCGAGCAGCCTGCGCACGAGATGCGCGTAGTCCTTGCTGGAGGCAGCGTCTATGCGCACGCCAATCTGCGCGCGACGCGCAAGCCGGCTGGCGCCGTCCGGACCCCAGCCTTGCGCCAGTCGCTCCGCATCCGCCGCAAACACGACGATGAACGGCGATCGGGCCAGCAGAAGCGCCGCTTCATCAAGGAAAGCCGCGGCCTTGGCGGGGCTGAGCGCATCCAGGTCATCAATGGCGACAATCACCCGATCCGGCCCGGCTCCCCGGGCGGCCTCCTGCGCCACCGTCTGGAGGAAACGCCTCGCCTGCCTGCGCGCCTCGCTTTCCGCAACCTCGAACGGCGACGCATCGTCGTGGCGGTGGACCGAGCCGCCGGACGCGGCGCGCCGCTCCGCTTCCTCGGTGCGTCGGGCCTGGGCGTCCGCTTGCGCCGCAAGATCGTCAACGAGGCGGGTCTGGTTGCCGATCATCGAGTCAATCTCACGCTGGCCCGCCTCTGTGTCGGCCTCCAGCAGCGCGACCCCGCGCAACAGCGGCGAGACGAAGCGACTGGCCCGCCAGATGTTCAGCACGACGCACCCCAGCGCCGCCCACATGGACAGGGTTCGCAACCCGGAAAGCACGCCAATCTGCGCTCGTAGCCAGGCGGCTGTGCTCTGGCCCAATTCGCCCTGTTCCCCGATCCAGCCGATCCATGCGCCGCGCGTGTCATTCGCCAGTCCCAGCGCCCACGCGATGAGGACCAGCACGACGGCGAGGACCAGCAGCCGCGCCTGCCCGCGGAAGGCCCACATGGCGTGCAGGAAGGCGCCAGCGCGGCCTGCGAGGCTGCGGTTGTCCGACACGTCCCGGACGAGATCCTTGTACGTGGCGACCGGATCGCCAGACTCGAAGCCGAACGCGCGCAGGCGGCTCTCGATCCGCCCCCGGTTCGCCCGCGCCCACGAATCGATCCGTGAGCCGCCCGCCTGGTAGAGCACGGTCTCCGCAAGGCGCGCCCGGCGCCCGGAAAGCTCCCGCAGGGTCTGGCGCTCTCCGTCGAGGCGCCGCCGCAACTCGATCAGTCGCTCGCTGGCGACCCGCACCGCGTCAACGGGATCGGCCCCCGACGCGACCGCCTCTTCCGCCAGAGCCGCATTGTTGCCCCCTGTGGCGCGCATCGCCTCGTAGACGCCTGCGGCCAGTGTTACTGCCGGCTCGGCGCCGGCGCTGGCGTCCACGCGTGCGATGACCACGTTCGGCGCGAAGGGCGAATCCGGGCCTGCGGAGCGCGAGAACGCCTGCGCGAAGTCAAGCAAACGGCCGAGCGCGAAACTCTTTCCGGAGCCGGCGGGCCCGAGCAGGGCCATGGTCAGCGGATTGTTTTCCGACCGGTGCGCGGCAAGTTCCGCGAGCCCGCGAACGGCCGCGTCAAAGCCAAGCGCATCCGTCGATTCGGGAGTGGTCCTCACCTCGGCCGGGGCGGACGCGGGAACCGGTTCAACGTCTTGAACAAGCGTGCTGGTTTCGGTCAAGCTTCCCTCCGGGCGGGGCGTCAGCGCTCATTGGCTTGAAGCTTATCACGGCGGCCCTCGCCGGCACAAAATCGGTCTCGAAAAGGGTTAAACGCAAACCCGAGCTTGCCAGACGCCTCGCGTGGCTGGATTTTTGCGTCATCGGTTCAGAGCCATTCAGCAGAACCAAGCAGCAGAACCATCCAGAATGAGACCGCCATCCATGGAAAGCTTCGCCAAGGCCACCGCAGCATTCGCATCCGGCGCCGACACGCCCCGCGCGTTCCTTGAGCGCCGGCTCGCCGCCATCGACGCGCGGGAGGCGGGTGTTCTCGCCTTTGTCGCGCGCGCCGACGTGGCGACGACCCGCGCGCTTGCGGATGCGGCGACGGCGCGCTGGAAGGAGGGGCGCCCCCTTTCGCCGCTGGACGGGATGCCCGTCGGCGTCAAGGATGTGATCGAGACCATCGACCTGCCCACGGAGATGGGCTCGCCCCTTTATCGCGGGTGGCGCGGGGACAAGGACGCCGCATCCGTCAAGGCCTTGCGCGAGGCCGGCGCCATCGTGCTGGGCAAGACCGTGACCACGGAGTTCGCCGCCTCCCATCCGGGTCCGACGCGCAATCCGCATGATCCGGCGCGCACGCCCGGCGGCTCCAGCAGCGGCTCGGCGGCGGGCGTCGCGGCGGGGTTCTTCCCTATGGGTTTGGGCACGCAGGTGGTGGGCTCCATCGTGCGGCCGGCGAGCTTTTGCGGGGTCGTGGGGTTCAAGCCGACCATCGGCGGCCTCAACCGCGGCGGCAGCCATGACTACATGAGCCAGTCGGCGCAGGGCGTGCTCGCCGCCTCGCTGGACGATGCGTGGTTGAGCGCCTACGCCATCGTCTCCCGCGTGGGCGGAGATCCCGGGTTCCCGGGCCTGTCTGGCCCCGCATCGCCGCCCGCCGCGCAGGCGCCCGGGACGCTCATCGCGCTGGAGACGCCCGGCTGGCAGTCCGCCAGCGCCGGCGCGCGCGCCGCGTTCGAGGCTGCCGCTGCGCGCCTTCGCGCCGCCGGCGTGACGCTGCTTACCCGCCGCGACGATGCAGCCATCGAGGAGGTCGAGCGGCTGTTCGCCCGCTGCCTGCCCGTCACGCGCGATATCAACGCTTGGGAATCTCGCTGGCCGCTCAACACGTACATGGAGCGGGACGCCTCAAAACTCAGCGCCGCCATGCGCGAGCGCTACGAGGAAACCGCGCATATGACCATGGATGATTACCGCGCGTTGCTCGTCGAGCGTGCGGCGATCCGTGCGGCCTACGCGCGTCTGGCGGCCCTTGCGCCGGCGTGCGTCACCCTGTCGGCCACGGGGCCGGCGCCGCTGGGTCTTGAGTCCACAGGCGATCCTGCCTTCGTCGTGGCGGGCTCCATGCTGGGCGTGCCGGCGCTCAACCTGCCGCTTCTCGCGGACGAGGGGCTGCCGCTGGGCTTGCAGATGCTCGGTTTCGAGCATGGCGACGCGGACCTGTTCGCCCGCGCCGCCTGGGTCGTCAGCGCTTTCGCGTAACGGGCGCGGCGGGCTTTTGAGCCCGCCGGCTCCGGAACTCAGTGGCGATGCCCGCCGTGCCCGCCATGCCCGCCGTGGCTGTCGTGTCCGCCGTGGCCGCCGCTTCCGCCCTGAGTGGTCGCCCCCAGCGGCGCCACGGCGAACTGTACTTCTACGGAGCCCGCCTTTTCGAATGTCAGCCGGCCGCGCACGGGGGCGCCGGTGACGACTGGGCCCTTCAGCTCCATGAACATGAGGTGCAGGCCGCCGGGGCGCAGCTCCACGGTCTGGCCCGGCGCGATCTCCAGTCCGGCGCGCAGCTCCCGCATGCGCATGACCGAGCCGTCCATGACCATCTCGTGCACCTCGACCCGACGAGCGCCTTCGAACGATCCGCCCACGAGCCGGTCGACTTCTGCGCCCGTGTTGGTGATCCGCACGTACCCGCCCGCAACCGGCGCGCCCTTCGGGGTGGCGCGGGTCCATGGCGCTGTCACCACAAGGGCGCCGACGCGATAGCTCGCCTCGGCCGGCGTCTGCGCTGCTGCGGCGGCGACAAGGCGAATGGCCGGCGCAGGATTGGCGGGGCGCGCGGCGCCCGCGGCCGGGATCTCCACCCAGCCGATCTTCGCGCCGTCGCATTCCTGCATGACGCGGGCGTGGATGAGCCCGGCGGTCGCGTGGGGGGAGATGCGGGCTACGAAGGTGAATTCGTCGTAGTGGCCGTCCTCCAGCTTCCCGCCGGACCAGACGATTTCGCGTACGCCGCCTGTCTCCGTGCGCCCGTGATTGTCCACGGCCTTCGCATAGGGCGCCGACGTGGTCGCAACTGACCAGCCAGCCTTTGGCATCGGCTTTGCGGAGACGATCTCCTCAGGCAGGGACACGCGGATGGCGTGCGTCGGCTGCCCGTCGCAGCCGTGGGGAACCCGCAGAACTCCCCGATAGGGCGCCCCGACGGTCGCCTCGGCGCGTTCAAAGGTGACATGCGCCACTGCAGGCGCGGAAAAACATGCGGCGGCGACGAGCGCGGCCGCGCAAGCGACGAGTTTCATGAATACATCCTCACGACGTGGGCCGAAGAGGCCCGGTTCTGGTTTGTTCAGGACAACGTCGGAGGGGGAGGGGGCGCGCGGGCCTGCGGCACGCGAACGCCGGGACCAGAGGCGACCCCGGGCGCGCTCGCGAGCGGGGCTGCGGCTGGCCGCCCATGGGGCGCGACAACGGCTGCTACGGCAAGCGGCAGTGCGGCGCTGTGACACAGCGTTGGGCACGCGCAATTGTGGGCGTGGGCTGGCGCTGTCGGGGTCTGCTGTCCGGCGTCCGATTGTCCAGACGGCGCACAGATCAGGTAGCCTTCAAGGGCGTGGAGGTCAGCCGCTGGCCGTCCCCCGGCGTGGGCGCCGCCCATGACGCCTGCGAGGAACGCCTGGGCAAGCAGTGCGTACAGGCCGAGGATGAGCAATCCCGCCTGCAGGCCGCCGACATGGTGTGCGCGTCCCTTCGCCATGGCCTTTCCAAGCCACGCTCCTGCGCCGGCGTCAAGACGGCCGGCGTTTCCCCGCCGCTGTTGCACCGGCGAACAACACCACGCAAACGGCGAGCAGCGCGCCGCACGCCCATGCGCCCGCCGCGTTGCCGCTGCTCGACCAGTCGCTGACGAGCCCGACCACGACCGGCCCCGCCACGTACCCCACGTCGCTGATCGTGCGCTGCACGCCCATGCCTGAACCGTACTTCGTGCGCGGCAGCGCCTCGATGGTGAAGGCGCCCACGGCCGGGCCGTTCAGACCGGTCGCAAGACCATACACCGTCATCGAGGCCCAGAACCACGCCGGATGATCGCCCCCCAGAATCAGGACGATCCCAACGGCGGAGAAAACCAGCGAGATCAGCACCGCCAGACGCGAGCCAAGACGGGCGATCAGCATGGTCGTCAATGGCAGCACCAAGAGAATCGCCCCGGCGCTGATGGTCACCCCAAGGCCGATGGTCGCCACATCCAGCGCGAACGCCTGATCGCCCACGAGCGGCACGAGTTGGAACAGAAACGCGGTGCGCGTGAAGAACACCACGCACGACACCAGCGAGATGCTGATGAACGGCAGCGTCCAAAGGCCGCGCTGGGCGCCCATGGCTGCCGAGCGCGTGCTGATGGGCGCGTGCTGATCCTTGAATGTGAGAACGCCCACGATGGCCGTCGCCGCAGAGATCACCAGCAGCGCCCAGAACGGCGCGGCCAGACCAAACCGGCTGGCGATAAAGCCGCCGAACACCGGCCCCAGCGTCGCGCCCAGTTGCAGGGCGGCCTGGTAGAGCCCCACGAGCCGCGCGCGGGACTCGGATGTGGACAGATCCGCCAGAGCTGCGCTGGACACGGTCATGTACATGCCCGAGCCCACGCCCTGCACGAAGCGCCAGAAAATGAGGTGGTTGAAGTCTGTGGCCAGCGCCGCGCCGACGCACCCCACGCCGATGATGACCGCACCGGCGATGAGCATGGGGCGGCGCCCCACCATCTGGCTCAGGTAGCCGGAGGGGAAGTTCGACATGAGCCGACCCACGCCGAAAATCGTGACCAACATTCCAACAAGGGTCGCCGTGACGCCGAACGTCGCCGCGTAGAGTGAAAGCACCGGCGCCATCATGCCGCTGCCGATCATGGTGATACAGATCATGGCCAGCAGAGGCCAGGCCTGCCGGTCGCGGCGAAGGGACTCGGGGAAGGAGCGCAGGCGCATGACCAAGCCATCCCGCACTTGCTGCGGCGCGTCAATGACGAGCCCGCGCCGCGAGGCTGGACAAGGCGTCGCGCGTGGGCGATGAACCGGGCGAACCACATGGAGGAAACGGATGAACGTCGCAGTGCCGAGCCCCGCCAACCGCGAGGCCATCGAGGCGAAGTTGCGCCAGCAGGTCGCCGCCTGCACCCTGATCCTGAACGACGAAGGCCTCATGGGCTACAGCGGCCACGTGAGCGCGCGGCTGCCCGGCGAGGACGCCTACCTGATCCAGCCCATCGACACGAGCCGCGCGGGCCTGAAGCCCGACGACCTGCTCGTGTGTGATTACGATGGCCGCGTGCTGCGCGGCAACGGCAAATCAAAGCCGCCGGCGGAAGTGTTTTTGCATGGCGAAATCCTGCGCGCGCGCCCCGATGTGAACTCGGTGGCGCACTTCCATCACGATCTCACCAACGTGTTCACGCTGGTGGAAGGCGTGGACCTGCGGCCCATCAAGAACCACGCGATCCGCTGGCGCAGCGGCATTCCCGTGCATGAGGATCCCTCGCACGTAAGCGACTCGGGCCTTGGCCGCGCGGTTGCTGAAACGCTCGGCAGTCATCATGCGCTGCAGATCCGCGCGCACGGTCAGGTGATCGTTGCGGAGTCGGTCGAGGCGGTGCTCATCGACAGCGTGCATTTCGTCGAGAACGCGGTCGCGATGTATCACGCCGCCGCGCTGGGCAAGGTGCGCGCGCTCTCGGAGGCGGACATGGACGCGTTCGCGGTCGCCTTCAAGCGCCAGCGCCACATCGACAAGCTGTGGGAGTATTACGTCGGCCGCGGCCGCACCAAGGGCTTCATCGCAGACGCTTGGGACGTTGGCTGAGCGCAGCAGCGCGGCGCTTGGGCGCCGCGCCTCTCACGCGATCACGCGCCGGGTCGCGCGTCCATCTGCGGCCCGAGCATCTTGCTCTCGAGTTCGTCCAGCGACAGCACGGTGGCGTACTTCGCGTTCATGTCGAACAGATTGGCGCAGTGGGCGAAGTTCGAGCGGTCGAAGCAGCAATCGTCCACCACGAACGTGTTGAAGCCGTTTGAAAACGCATCCACCACCGATGCGCGCACGCAGCCCGATGTTGAGACGCCGCACACCACCACGGTGTCGATCTGCTTTTTGACGAGATAACTTGCCAGCGGCGTCTGGAAGAACGCGCTGGCTTTGGTCTTCTCCAGCACCCATTCCCCCTCATGGGGCTCAATCGACTCCGGAAAATCGTTGAAGCGCGGCGGCACTATGTTGGTCACGCGCTTGCTCTTGGTCGCCTTGCCCGCATAGATCGTGTCTTCGGGATGGCTGCGCGTGTAAACGACTGGCCGCCCCAACTCGCGGAACAGGTGGATGAGCGCTGCGATGCGCGGCATCGTCTCCCATGAAACCGGCCCGCACGCGGGGCCAAACTCGGCGATGGCCTCTTCCAGCGTCTTGCCTTCCGAGCCGCAGAAGCCGTACGTCACATCGACGACCACCAGCGCCGTGCGCTCGCCGATGTCGGCCGCGCCCATGAAGCCGCCCTTTTCGTAGGCCTTCAATTCCTCGGCAGGGATGATTTTCATCCAGTCTTTCATGGCCGCGTTTCCTTCCCGAAAACGCGCCGGAGAACAGCCCCGGCGCGGATGCTTCAAGCCCTGTCCGTCACCGCACGTGATAGATGCGACGCAGGCGATCAACGATGTGCTGCGGCGTCGCGTAGAGGCGTCGAATCTCCTCCTGCAACTGCTCGCCGGAGCGCGGCGAGTCGATGAGCAGGCCCTGCTTGTCCGCCTCGGCGCGGAAGTCCGCGTCCTTGATCATGTCCATGAACGCCTTGCGCAGCGCGGCCACGCGATCAGCGGGCACGTCCGGCGGCGCCACGAACGGGCGGCCAAGCGTAAGCGGGCCGTACGCCGCGCGGAAGAGCAGCCGGTCTTCCTCGTTCTTGATGAGATCATCGCCGTAGGGAACATCCTTGAGCGCCGGCTCCTTCTCCGGGCCGTACTGCAACAGCACGCGCACCTTGTTTTCCGCGAGCCATTGCTTCTTCACGGACGTGAGCGACGACCACATGGTGAGGCCGTACGTATCGATCTCCCCGCGCTCGATGGCGAGGTACGCCTCGTTCTGCCCGGGATAGCCCGCGATGACCTTGATCTTCGTGCCCAGCAACTCGTTCATGATGCGCGAATAGAACGCGGGGCCCGAATTGACGCCCGAGGCGCCGGCCGTCATCTCGCGCACCTTCACGTCCTCAAGCGTCTTGAACGGCGAGGTGTGCCACACGAAGAGAAGGCCCACCTCGACGGATGGCGTGCCGAGCCAGTTCATCCTCGTCGGGTCGTAATCGGCCTCCTTTGTGCCGAACAGCGGCTCCAGCGGCGCGTTGTTTTGCAGGCCGCCCACCACGAGCCCGTCACGCGGGGCGGTGGCCGCAAGGAACTTGTTCGCCACGATGCCGCCAGCGCCGGGCATATTGCGCGGAACCATGGTTGGCTGGCCGGGAATATGCTTGGTGATGTGGCGCGCGATGGTGCGGGAAAGCGCGTCGTAGCCGCCGCCGGCCGACGACGAGATGACCATCGTCATGCTCTTGCCACGGTAGAAATCGGCCACCGGATCGGCTGCCGCCGGGGCCGCGGCCAGCGCCGCTCCCAGCGCAGCAGCGCAAGCGAAGGCCCGGATGCACGTGTTCATTCTTGTCCCCTCCAACGGTATTGGCCGGATGGGCGGATCACCCCCGTCCAGCGGCGCGCATGCTGCCAACATTGGCCGCGCTAATCAAGCTTGGCGCGTTCGTTCCATCGCGCTTGCGCGCCCACATTCGCGCCCTTAGAACTTCGGGCGCAAAACAGAAGAGGCGGTTGCGCCGCCGCAGCCAGAGGAGAGGAACCATGCTTCGCTACGCTCTTCCCGCCACATTGGCCCTGGCCTTCGCCAGCGCCGCCCCCACCCTTGCGCAGACCCCGGAGCAGTTCTACCAGGGTCGCAAGATGGACATGGTGATCGGCTATTCAGCCGGCGGCACCTACGACCTCTACGCGCGGCTCGTCGCGCGTCATCTCGGCGCCTACATGCCGGGATCCCCCACCATCGTTCCCCGCAACATGCCTGGCGGCGGCAGCCGCACGGCGGTTGCTTGGGTGTTCTCCGTGGCGCCGAAGGATGGCTCGGTGCTCGCGACCGCCGATCAGTCGCTCGCTATCGCGCAGGCGCTGGGCGATCCGCAAATCCGCTTCGATGTGACGAAGCTCGTTTACATCGGTAATCCCGCTCGCGAGAACAACACCACCGCCGCCTGGCACACCTCCGGCGTCAAAACTATTGAGGACGCCATGAAGCAGGAGGTGACGGTGGGCGCCACCGGCGGCTCCACATCGTCGCAGTATCCGAAAGCGATGAACGCGCTGATCGGCACGCGCTTCAAGATCATCCTCGGCTATCCCGGCGGCAACGACATCAATCTCGCCATGGAACGCGGCGAGGTCGCGGTGCGCGGCTCGAATTCGTGGGGCGCCTGGAAGGCGACGCGGCCGGACTGGTTGCGCGACGGCAAGATCAACATCCTCGTGCAGATCGGCCTCGAGAAGTCGCCGGATCTGCCCAACGTGCCGTTGCTGATGGACCTCGGCAAGACCGAGGAAGATCGCGCGGTGCTGAAGTTGTTGTCTTCGCCCACGGCGATTGGCCGGCCGATCTTCACCAACCCCGGCGTGCCGGAGGATCGCGTGAAGACATTGCGCGCAGCCTTCAACACCATGGTGAAGGATCCGAAGTTCATCGCTGAAGCGCAGCGCGAGAACTTCGAGATTGATCCCGTCTCGGGCGAAGAGGTGCAGAAGATCGTCGCGGAAATCGTGAGCGCGCCCGAGGGCGTTCGCAAGCGGCTCAACGAGATCATCGGCGGCGTGGAGGAAAACACCGGCCCCGCCAAGCCGCGCCAGTAAGCGCTGGCCAAAGGAGTGACGCCCGTGAGCGATGCAATGTGTTCCAACGTCCACGGGCGTCTGCGGCTGGAGGCCGCCGCCGCCTCGCGTATTCTCGTGATGGAAAGCCTCCTCGACTACTCCGGGCACGTCAGCGCGCGCGTGCCCGGGCGCGACGCTTACTTTATCCAGCAGGGTGTCGATCCGCGCTCACATGTTCGTCCAGAACGCATGCTGATGGTGGACTTTGACGGCAACGTGCTGGAGGGCGAGGGCAGGTCGCCTGTGGAAACGCCGATCCACGGCGAGATCTATCGCGCGCGCCTTGACGTTCAGTCGGTGCTCCATTGCCATATGGAACTGGCGATCGCGTTCACGCTGATGGACGGCGTGCAGCTTGCGCCCATGCGCGCGCGCGCCGTGCGCTGGCAGAGCGGCATTCCCATGCATCCTGATCCCAGCCACATCAAGCTCAAGTCACAAGGTGAGGCGCTGGCGCGCGATCTTGGACCTCACCACGCCGCGCTGATGCGCGCGCATGGTCTCACGCTTGTTGCCGAATCCGTGCCGGCGCTGCTTGTGGACGCCGTGCACTTCGATGAGAACGCCCGCGCGATGATGCAGGTGTTGCAGGCGGGACGTAAGCCGCTGCCGCTCACCGAGGCGGAGATGGAGCAAATCAACCGCCACGAGATGCGTGAGTTCCACGTCGGCAAGTTATGGAGCTACTACGTCAACAAGGCGGCCGCCGCGGGTGTTCTTGAGCCCGATTGGGATTTGCGCTGAGCGTCAGCTTTTGTCGTGGGAGGTCGGAGGCTTTTCAAGATTCCCCGCAATCACGCTCCAGCGCGGCAGCAAAAGAACTATGAGGGCGAGGCACAAGGCGGCGGCGGCGCCGAAGGCGAGGCGCAGGCCCGCGAAATTCGCGAGGAAGCCGAGGGCCAGCGCCCCGAGCGCGGGAAAGCCACGGAAAATGAGTAGGTAGAGCGCCATCACGCGCCCGCGCATTCGGTCGTCCGTTGCAAACTGCATCAACGCCTGGATCGACGTTGACATCACGTTGATGCTGAAGCCCATGAGCGCTGCGAACGCCACCGCGACGTAGATGTTTTGCGTCGCGACAAAGCCCAGCGCCGCAACCCCTGTGCCGAGGTAGCCCGCCATGGCCAGCGTTGTGAGGCCGGCCAGCGCGCCGCGCGATGCGATGAAAATAGCGCCCGCCATAGCCCCTACGCCAACGCTCGAGGTGAGCCATGCAAGACCTGTCGCGCCGGCGTCGAACACATCGCCGGCGAAGCCCGGCAACATGTCCTGCAACGGTCGCAGGCATACGGATGCGAACACGAGCATGAGCAGCAGCAGCCGCAGGCCCTGGTGCGCTGCGGCGTAGCGCATGCCCTCGATCACAGCGTCCATGAGCGCGGTGTTGCGCGCTTTCGTGCGGTCTGGCGCAGGCAGGCGCAGGATCATCAGCGTCGTGAGACAGACTGCGCTTCCGAGCATGTGCGCCACGAAGACGCCGCTCACGCCGTAGACCGGGATCACGAAGGCTGCGAGAGCGGGGCCGAGAAAGCGGTTCGAGTGGAACGACGCGGAGTCCAGCGCGATGGCGGATGCGAAGTCCTCCCGCGGGACCGTGACCGGGATGATCGACTGGCGGGCGGTTGAGTGAAACGGATACGCGACGCCAGCGAACACTGTCAGGGCGAGCAGGATCTCGATGGTCATCCAGCCCATGATCGTGAAGATCGCGAGCAGGCATGCGTGGATAAACAGCGACGCCTCGGCAAGGCGTATGAGAGGCAAGGGGTTCACCCGGTCCGTCCAGGCGCCGGCGATGGGCGCGAGGAACAGCATCGGCATGAGGTCCGCGGCCGCGATCACGCCAAGCCACGCGGGGGATTCTGTCAGCTCCCACGCGAGCCACCCTGCGCCTACGCGCATCATCCAGCCCGTCGTGTAGTGCGGGAAGAGCCCGCCCTCGAAGAGGGCGAACTTTGGGTGGGAAAGACACCGCAGGATCGGCGGTTTCGAAGCTGCGGACATCAGTCTTCCATGATCTGGCGCCGCCGAACCCTGCGGTCCGGCGGCATGGTCGTCACAGGTCGAGGGTCGCCGGGGCGAAAAGCTCCTCGGGCGCCACGCGACGGTCTGTGAGGCCCTGTTCGTGGACGTATTGCGCAATGGTCTCGATCACATTGCGTGTCGCGCGCAGGCCATAGGCCTTCGGATCAGCGCCGAACATCCTGGCGGCCTTCGGTTCAACAAGGCCGCAGGCGACATAGTCGCGCAACGTCTTCTCTGCCGAGCGCTCCACTTCGTCCTTGGCCCGCATGAACGAGTGGTAGATGTTCACGCCAGCCCACGGATACTTCTCGTGCAGCTCACGCTTGATGACCATGGCGTGGTTGATCGGGTAGATGCCTGTCTTCTGGAAGTAGCGGGTCGATTCCGCCACCGCGTCGGGGAACAGCGGGCGGCACACGCCCGAAATGTCCGCCGTTGAACGATCCACGAGGTTTGGCTCGTTGAGATAGAGCAGGGCGCCGTCGAGTTCGCCCTTCAGCAGCATCTCGCCGATATTGGTCGCGAGCGGAATCTGGTTGATGCGCACGCCTTCCGGCGCCTTGAAACCGGTGGAGCCGCCATGGCTCTTGTCCGGATTGCGCTCCATGAACCATTCGATGTCGCGCGCATGAACGCCGAACTCATGTTGCAGGACGCCGCGCGACCAGATGGCCGAGGTCTGCTGATATTCGGGCACGCCGATACGCTTGCCCTTCAGGTCGGCGGGCGTGTTGATGCCGGAATCGCGGCGCACCATGATGCGCGTGTGGAAGAACATGCGCGCTGTGTAGATGGGCAGCGCGACAAAGCGCGTGTCGCCCTTCGAGACCGCGATGAGCAGCGAGGAGATCGACATTTCCGACACGTCGAACTCGGCGAATTTGAGCTGGCGCCAGAACATCTCGGATGGGTGCACCACGGTCGGCAGGAACCGAAGTCCCTGCGGCGGGTGCCGGCCTTCGATAATGGGGCGCGTGCGTTCATTGTTGGACAGCGCGATGCTGAAATCCAGCGCGTGGGCGGTCATGTTTCCTCTCGTGTTGATTGTTGTTTTACGGCGTCACCACTTGGCGACGAGTTCACTGCCGAAGACCTCTCGCCAGTCGTCGTCCACTTGCATGAACCCATCATAAGCCCGGATCGCCCGTTGCGTGGCGGGGTCGATGCCGCGCGGCGGACGCCCTTCCGCAACCTCGTTGATGGCTTCCAGCATGATCCGGCGCATGGCGACAATTGCCTTGTCCGACGTGCCAAGATGCTCGAGCGAGCGGTCGACGGTCGGCCCCATGCCTTCCTGCAGGGCGAAATCCTGGGTGTTGATTCCCTTGATGCCCGTGTAGGTTTTCGTCTTCTGCACGGCGCGGTCGATGAAGTAGTCGTTCGACCTGTTCGCCTTGAGCCGGAAGGTTCCCGGGATCATGTCGTCCGGTCCGCGACCGTAAAACGTCTCGCGTTCGATCACGTTTTCTTCCGAGAACTTCGCGTCCCTGTCGTAGGCGCAGGCCCAGTTGTAGACCCACGTGGTGGTGTCATCGATGGGAACCCAGATGTGGCCGTTCAGTTCGGGATATTCACGCTTCTTGCCCGAGAACATGTGAATCCCGCCGCGGAACTGCTGAAACGGCATGCCGAAGTGGTAGATGCGAACGTAAGCTCGCCCGTCGCCGAGGTTGCGATGGGACGTGTAGTAATAGCCGTAGTCCGTGCGCTCCACATCGAGGCGCGGCGAGCGGTCGCGCAGACGCATCTCGTTCTTGTCGCCGAGGTTGTTGTTGTGCGCGAAGGAGGAATGCGCGGTGTCCAGGCCGCCTTCCATCGCCTGCAGATAGTTGCAGTCCTCATAAGTTTTTGAAACATTGCGATGGCTTGCGGGGGCGCGCGTCCATTCGTAATCGGGCGGGGCGGGCATTTGATCCTTCGGCCCCATGTACGCCCACACGATGCCGCCGCGCTCGACGCACGGATAGGCCTTGATCTTCACGCGCGCCTGCAGTGGCGTGCCTGCTGGTTCTGACGGCATGTCGACGCAATCGCCGTGCCGGTCGAACTTCCAGCCGTGATAAACGCAGCGCATACCGCACTCTTCATTGCGGCCGAAGAACATCGGCGCGCGACGGTGCGGGCAATGGGCGTCGATCAGCCCGATCTCGCCGGCGCTGTCGCGGAAAGCGATGAGATCCTCGCCCAGCAGGCGCACGCGCAGCGGTTCGCCATCCTTCTCGGGCAGTTCGGCGGAGAGAGCGGCCGGCATCCAGAACCGCCGGAAAAGCTCGCCGCATGGCGTGCCCGGGCCGACGCGGGTGATTTTCTCGTTGTCCTCCGGCTTCAGCATGGCGCTGTCTCCTCTCCGTTGTCTTCCGGGAATACGAGCCGCCGCCGGCGCCGTGTTCGCGCCCGATTGCGTTTCTCCTCCCGATTATCTTCTTTGATAAACCCTCGAAGGCGGCAGCGCCATAGGTCTCCCCCTCGCGGGCGGCGCGCGTTTGATCTAGTGTGCCGGGAGAGGGGCGCGGGAGGACAAGGGTCAACATGCTCAGGTGGTCAATCGCGACGGTTTCCATGGGCGGCACGCTCGAAGTCAAACTCGCCGCGGCGGCCCGGGCGGGCTTCCGGGCGGTGGAGATTTTCGAAAACGACCTGACGTTCTTCAGCGGCAAGCCGCGCGACGTGCGCGCCCGGGCGCAGGACCTGGGCCTCGAGATCGCGGCGCTGCAGCCCATGCGCGACTTCGAGGGCATGCCCGAGCCCATGCGCGCCCGGAACTTCGAACGGGCGCAACGCAAGTTCGATCTCATGGACGAGCTTGGCGCCAAGCTCCTGTGCATTTGCTCCAACGTGCATGAGGATGCGCTGGGCGAGCCGGAGCGTTCCGCCGCCGACCTCGCGGAACTCGCCGACCTTGCCGCGCGGCGCGGCTATCGCATCGGCTACGAGGCGCTGGCCTGGGGCAAGCACGTCAAGGACTGGATGCAGGCCTGGGACATCGTGCGCATGGCCGACAGGCCCAACCTCGGCATTGTGCTCGACTCGTTCCATATCTGCGTGCGCAACAACCCGATTGCGCCCATCGCAGATCTTCCCGCCGACTGCATCGCGCTGGTGCAGGTGGCGGACGCTCCCGCCATTCTGATGGATCCCATGTCGCTGTCGCGCCACCACCGGTGCTTCCCCGGTCAGGGCGACTATCCCGTGAACGATTTCATCGAGGCGGCGATCAAGGCCGGCTATCGCGGCCCGCTATCGCTTGAAATCTTCAACGACCAGTTCCGCGGCGCGCCCGCCAACATCGTGGCGCGCGACGGCATGCGTGCGCTGCAAACCTGTGGCGAGACGCTCGACGCCCGTCGCGCGGAGCAGGGCCTGCCGGCCACGCGCATTGGCCCGGCGTTGCCGGCGCCGGCGGCGATCTCCGGCATTGAATTCGTCGAGTTCGTGACGAGCTCGGCTGAATCGCCCCGCCTTGTGGCGCTTCTTGAGGGACTGGGGTTCCGCCGTGTGGCGCGCCACCGCTCCAAGGATGTGGATCTCTTCCGCCAGAACGGGGTCAACATCGTCGTGAACCGCGAGCAGGAGGGGTTCGCCCACTCGTTCTACCTTGTGCACGGCACGTCCGTTTGCGCGCTCGCGTTGCGGTTCGACGATCCCCAGCGGGCGCTCGACCGCGCAAACGCGCTGGGCGCGCCGACCTACCATGGGCGCGTCGGGCCGGGCGAGGCGGTGATTCCGGCCGTCGCCGGCGTTGAGAACAGCCTGATCTACTTCCTCAAGGATCAGCCGGGACAGGCGGCGCCGAGCCACTGGGACCGCGACTTCATTTTCGCCAACCCGGTTGAAGCGGCAGGCCCCCTCACCGCGGTGGACCACCTCTCCAACGTGGTGCGGCGGTCCGAATTCCTGTCCTGGATCACGTTCTATAAGGCCGTGCTTGGGTTCGTGGACGAGCCGCAGGTGGAAGTGGCCGATCCATATGGGGCGTTCTACAGCCGCGTCATCCGCTCGCCCGACAAGAGCGTGCGCATTCCCGTCAACATTGGTGACGGCGGCGCGACGGCGGCGTCTCGCTTCATCGAGACGTTTGGCGGCGGCGGCGTGCAGCAGATCGCCTTCGCAACCGACGACCTGTTCGCGTTTGTCGAGCAGGCGCGGGCGGCGGGCGTTCCGTTCCTCACCATTCCCGACAACTATTATGACGACCTCTCCGCGCGGTACGATCTCGAACCAGGCGTGATCGAGCGCATGCGCGCGCTGGGAATTCTCTACGACCGCACCAAGGGCGGCGAGTTTTTCCACATCTACACGACCATGTTCGACGAGCGCTTCTTCTTCGAGGTGCTGGAGCGGCGCAGCTACGATCTCTTCGGCGCCGCCAACACGCCGGTGCGGCTCGCCGCGCAGGCCAACGAGGCGGACGAGGCCGCGAAGGCCCGGGCAGCGTTTGGCGGGTGAGGGCGGGCTTGGGGGGTGACCTCAATCCCGCATTAACGGGTTGACTTTATGGTCAAGGTCTTGTTTCCCCGCGCTCGCGGAGCAACCGCCTTTGACCGTCCGCCTTCCGTCCTCGTCCCGCCGCGCAGCCGTGCGTGAACCCACCCTGTGCCCGGCGGCGGGCGTCTGGGCGGTCGCGGTGCTGGTCCTTGCTGTCGGTCTGACATGGGCTGCGGTGGCTGGCGTCCGCCTGCGGCTTGGAGAATTCGCCTCTTTGGCGGGTGCGTTTTTCATGCTCGTCGCGGTCGGTTCGGTGTACGCGATGTCGCGCCGGGCCGTCGGCATCGTCGTGAGTTGTTTCGCGGTCGCCTTCCTGATCCTGTTCAACATCGCTGCGGGAATTCTGAGTTATGCGGGCCAGTGGCTGGCGGCGCCTCTTCAGGATGACTGGTTCGCATCTTTTGATGCAGCGCTCGGGTTCGATTGGAACGCGCATCTCGCCTTCGTCGCGCACAGGCCTGTCCTCGCGCAGACGCTCACCTGGGCTTACTTCTCCTGTCCGGCGCAGCTTTTCGTGCTTGTTTGCGTTCTCTCGGTCTTCGACCGCTCTGCTCTTGTCCGTTTCATGGCGCTGTACGCGACCACGGCGCTCGCGACGATTTGTATTGCGAGCGCGTTTCCGGCCCTTGGCGCGGTCGCGCACCACGCCCCTCCAGCGGCGCTGCTCTCGTCGATGCCGGATCCCCTGTCAGGCAGTTGGCACATGGCGGACCTTATCGCTCTGCGCCAAGGCGCGTTCCGGGAGATCAGTCCGCACGCGCTGGAGGGCATTATCTCGTTTCCCTCGTTCCACACCGCGTTGGGCGTGCTTTTCATCCACGCCTTCGCGCGGGCGCCCCGCATGCTCGCGCCCGCGATCTTGCTGAATGGCGCCATGATCCTGTCGACGATTTCGGTGGGCGGGCATTATTTTGCGGACGTAATCGCGGGCGCGGTGCTCGCCGGCGTTTCGATCGTGGCTTTTCAAGCGTGGCAGACAAGAGCGTTGCGGCTCCCCCGCCCGGAAAGTGCGCCCGCACCGGCCTTAAGGGACGCGCTGGACCCCAGCGCGCCGCGAGGCTAAGAGAACGCCAATTGCGTTCCTCACCACGTCCAACCACGGGACCGACCGCCTATGGCGCGCCAATTCATCTATCACATGCAGGGCCTGTCCAAGAAGTGGCCGGGCGGCAAGACCGTTCTCGACAACGTTCACCTGTCTTTCTACCCGGACGCCAAGAGCGGCGTGCTGGGCGGCAACGGCGCCGGCAAGTCCACCCTGCTGAAAATCATGGCGGGGATGGACAAGGACTACAACGGCGACGCGTGGGTCGCTGAAGGCGCCCGCGTCGGCTACCTGCCGCAGGAGCCGCAGCTCGACGCATCCCTCGACGTGCGCGGCAACGTGATGCTCGGCGTTGCGGCCAAGAAGGCGATCCTCGACCGCTACAACGAACTCGCCATGAACTATTCCGATGAAACTGCGGACGAGATGACGCAGCTTCAGGACGAGATCGAGGCGCAGGGCCTGTGGGATCTGGACAGCCAGGTCGATCAGGCCATGGAGGCGCTGGGCTGCCCGCCGGACGACTGGGCGGTGGATCGCCTTTCGGGCGGCGAGAAGCGCCGCGTGGCGCTGTGCAAGCTGCTGCTGGAAAAGCCCGAACTGCTGCTGCTCGACGAACCGACGAACCATCTGGACGCCGAGACCGTCAACTGGCTCGAAGGGCATCTTCGCCAGTATCCGGGCGCGATCCTCATCGTCACCCACGACCGCTACTTCCTCGACAATGTGACGGGCTGGATTCTCGAACTCGACCGCGGCCGCGGCATTCCCTACGCGGGCAACTACACCTCGTGGCTGGGGCAGAAGCAGAAGCGGCTTGCGCTGGAAGCCAGCGAGGACAAGGCGCGCCAGCGCGCGCTGGAGGCGGAAAGCGAGTGGATTGCATCCTCGCCCAAGGCCCGTCAGGCGAAGTCCAAGGCCCGTATCCAGCGTTACGAGGACCTGCTCGCCAAGCAGAACGACAAGGCCCCCACCTCAGCGCAGATCATCATTCCGGTGTCCGAGCGTCTGGGCCAGAACGTCATCGACTTCGATGGTATCAACAAGGGCTTTCAGGACAAGCTCCTGATCGAGGATCTCTCCTTCAAGCTGCCGCCCGGCGGCATCGTCGGCGTGATCGGCCCCAACGGCGCGGGCAAGACGACGCTGTTCCGCATGATTACCGGGCAGGAGCAGCCCGATGGCGGCAAGATCACCATCGGCGAGAGCGTGAAGCTCGGCTACGTCGACCAGTCGCGCGACGCGCTGGACGACAAGAAGACTGTCTGGGAAGAAATCTCCGGCGGCCACGACGTGATCTATCTGGGCAAGCGCGAGATCAACTCCCGCGGCTACTGCTCGGCGTTCAACTTCAAGGGCGCTGACCAGCAGAAGAAGGTTGGCATGCTCTCGGGCGGCGAGCGCAATCGCGTGCATCTGGCCAAGATGCTCAAGAGCGGCGCAAACGTTCTCCTCCTCGACGAGCCCACCAACGACCTCGATGTGGAAACCCTGCGCGCGCTTGAAGAGGCGTTGGCCGACTTCGCCGGCTGCGCCGTCATCATCTCGCACGATCGCTTCTTCCTGGATCGCATCGCCACACACATGCTCGCCTTCGAAGGCGACAGCCACGTGGAGTGGTTTGAGGGCAACTTCCACGATTACGAGGAAGACAAGAAGCGCCGGCTCGGGATCGACAGCGTCATCCCGCACCGGCTCAAGTACAAGAAGTTTTCGCGTTGATGTGAAACGAACCGCGCGCGTCCTCGCGCGCACTTCGGGCAGGGATGCGGACTGCGCGCGGGGACGCGCGCGGTCCATTGAAGCGCCTCCCTCGTCGTCGTTCCGGCGACGGCCTGTGTCCAGGATCAGCCGCAGGACTGAAGCGTTTGCCTGTCGTGGATGCCGACCTTCGTCGGCATGACGCTGTGGACCGCGCGCGTCCTCGCGCGCACTTCATGCAGGATGCAGACTGCGCGCGGGGACGCGCGCGGTCCAAAAGGGGGCCTTTTACGGCCCCGATTGACTCCCCCTCCATCGCGCCTAAATTGCGGCTCAAGCGTCGGGGGGAGAAAGCATGTACAAGATCGCTTTTGCAGCCATGGGCTTGCTCGTGGCGTCCGCCGCACACGCGCAGCAGTCCGTCGAAGAGTTCTACAAGGGTCGCAACGTCTCCATCGTCATGGGCACGGGGCCGGGTGGCAGCTACGACCTGTATGGACGCCTCATCGCCAGCCATTACGGCAAGCACCTGCCTGGCGCGCCCAACTTCGTCATCGAGCATATGCCCGGCGCCGGCGGCGCGACGGCGGCGAACTTCATGTTCGGCCCTGGCCCCCAGGACGGAAGCAAAATCCTGCTCGCCCACGCCTTGCCGCTGATCGAGAAGCTGCAAGGCGGCGGCGTTCGTTTCGAGTCGCGCAAGTTCCAGTGGCTTGGCGCGTACGACCAGATCAGCCAGGTGCTCGCCATCTGGCACACCTCGCCGGGCAAGACGATTGATGAGCTCAAGGGCGGCAACGTGGTGCTTGGCTCCATGGGCCGCTCGCATCTGAGCTACCAGTGGGCGACGTTGCTCAAGGATTCTCTGGGCGCGCAGTTCCGCGTCATTTCCGGCTATCCGACTGGCGGTGAGCTGAATATGGCGATGGAGCGCGGCGAGATCGCCGGCTGGACCATCGCGTGGGAAAATCTCACCGGCAACCAGCACTGGCTGCGCGAGAAGAAAGTGCATATCCCGGTTCAGTTCACTCTCACCCGCATGCACGAGCTGCCCGACGTGCCGACCCTCATTGAACTCTCGACCGGCGAGAGCAAGCAGATCGCTGAGTTCCTCGCTGCGGGCACGCCCCATGCGCGCGCCATGGCGGCTGGCCCCGGTGTGCCGGCTGCCCGCGTGGCGGCCCTGCGCGCAGGGTTCGACGCCATGATGAAAGATCCCGCCTTCCTGCAGGAGGCTGAGAAACGCAACCTCGCCATCGCTCCGCGCACGGCGAAAGAGGTGGAGGAGTTGACAGAGCGCATCGTCAGCGTCTCGCCCGAATTCGTCGCGAAGGTCAAAAAAGCCGTCGGGGCGCCTGACTGATTTCCCTCAACCGAATGCACGGAAAATCCTGATATGTCGAAGCTTGAGAAGCCCGCAGTCACCAGCACCCCTGTCCACGAACTCATCCGCGACCGCTGGAGCCCGCGCTCCTTTGCCGACAAGGCCGTGTCCCGCGCAGACGTGACGTCGATCCTTGAGGCGGCCCGCTGGACGGCCTCCTGCAATAACGCGCAGCCGTGGCGTTTCGTGGTCGCGACGCGGGAGGATGGTCCCGCATGGGAGGCCGCGCTTGCTGGCTTCAACGTGCGCAACCAGCGCTGGGCGAAGCTCGCCCCCGTGCTCATCTTCGCCTGCGCCCGCAAGACGTTTGAGGCCAATGGCGCCCCGAACGGCCATGCCTGGTACGATCTGGGCGCCGCCGTCGCGCAGCTCACCCTCCAGTGCCTGGCGCTGGGTCTGGTGGTCCATCAGGCGGCGGGCATCGAGCGGGACGTGGCGCGTCAAGGTCTGGCGATTCCGGAAGAGTTCGACATCGTGGTTGGCTTGGCCATCGGCTACCAGGGCGATCCCGATGCGCTTCCGGAGGATCTGCCGGGTCGCGAGCGCGAGCCGCGCGCCCGCAAGCCGCTTGGCGAAATCGCCTACTCGGGCAAGTTTGGCGCGTCGTACTAAACGCCTGCCAATCAGTGTGTGAGGGCGGCCCGCAGGCCGCCCTTTTCTTTTTTGCGAGGCGATCTGGAAGTCTACTTGGCGCTCGCGGAGATCTTGCGGGTGCGTTCGAACACCTCGGGACTCGACGCCAGCACACGGTTGATGACCGCCGCGATCTCTTCGCCGCTCCTGGGGTCGATATCCGCGTTGGCCTTCGCGGCGGCCGCACGGAACTCCTCGTCCTTCATCAGCGCGGCGAATGCCTTGCGCCATGCAGCGACGCGATCGGCGGGCACATCCGGAGGCATGGTGATGGACCAGCCCACGACGGAGCCGGAGTCGATCAGTTCGATCATGCTGCGGTCCGCGGGGTTCTTCACGAGATCCAGCACCAGCGGCACATCCGGCAGATCAGGCGCTTTCGTCACCCCGGCCTGGGCGATCAGATGGATTTTCTTGTCCCGGATCCAGCCCGCCTGTCCGGTCTTGATGCTTTCCCATGAACCGATGCGGGCATGGACCTCGCCGCGCTCCATCGCCAGATGCATGGCGCCGGCGCCGTCATAGCCCGTGATGGAGCGGAAGCGTGTTCCGAGCAGATCGTTCATCGCTTGCGCGAGAATCGTGCCGTGGTGCCCCTGTCCGCTGGAGGCCATGATGACCTCCTGCTGGCGCGCGCGCTCGATGGAATCCGCGCCCGTCGCCGCCCACGTCATCACGATGGCGTAATACTGATTGACGCTGCCGATCCAGTTGAAGCGCCGCGCGTCGTAGCGCACGCTCTCGGGCTGCGCCACCTGCGCCAGCGCCATGTCCTTGAACAGCATGCCGACCGTCGTCCCGTCTTTCGGGGCGAGGTTGTACATGTGGTTGGTGGCGACGATGCCGCCGGCGCCGGGCATATGCTGGACAATGATCTTGGGATTGCCCGGCAGATGTTTGGTGATGTGATCGGCCACGAGGCGTCCGTACAGGCCGTACGTTCCGCCCGTTCCAAACGAGACAATCAGGTTGACGCGCTTGTCCTTGTAGAAGTCAGCAACCGGATCCGCGACAGCCGATCCGCTCATGAGCGCCGCCGCGATCAGCGCGCCCCATCCCGCCTTCCTCATTCTTGTTCCCTCCTTGCGGGCGCTTGTGCGCCTCAACGGGCAAGGTAGCGCGTGCGGCGCAAGCTGCAATCCTTGGCTGAATTTCCAGGGGCTTGAGCGGAAACTGACCTGATTGCATCAGGTCTCCCGCTCTAAATTATTGTTTTTTTACGCATTTTCTTGCGTCCAACTGGCATCTGCCTGGACGGAAAATGCTCCAACAGCACCACCCGCGCCATCGCGAGAGGGTCGAAAACAGGGCCACGCCGTTCGGTCACCAGGCTACCAATGGTTAGTCATGACGTAGCGTAAGATACTGATACAATGAATTTTTCTATGAAAATTTCGACTTTTTTACCCTTGTAACTCAACCGACCTGCAACATATGCGAGACCATGGTCTTCTCGACTGATCGAGGATGATTTCATGCGGCGTGCGAACGTCATCGATTTCTGGCGCGGCTTCGCGCTCATCGAGATCTTCATCAATCATGTGCCGGACAACGGCCTCTGGCGATTTACGCATCGTCAGTTCTCGTGGTCAGATGCGGCCGAACTGCTGGTGTTTCTCGCCGGCTGGTCGATTGCCTTGCGAATGGCCGCGCGCCCCGGCGACATGGGGTCTTTCGTCGCCTCGCGCCTCATGAAGATCTATGTGGTGCACGTGGTCGTCACGTTGCTGCTGGTGGGTATCTACTTGATAGCCCAGCAGCGTCTGGGCGATCAGGCCATCTTTATTGACTATCATTTCAATATGGAGCTTCACGGCGTCACGCAGATGCTTATCGGGGCGCTGCTGCTCACTGAGCATATAAGTTATTTCAATATTCTGCCGCTTTACTTCCTGTTGACGCTCAGTGTCATCCCCATGGTTTTGCTCGCGCGCGTTTCGTATGGCGCCCTGCTGTCCGTATCGTTCGGCGTGTATGTTCTTGCGCAAATGGGCTTGTCTCTCGATCAATGGCCTTCGGGGCGCTTCTGGGCCTTCAATCCGTTTGCATGGCAGTTGATCTTCGTACTGGGCTTTGTGGCTGGCTCCCGGCGTGAAGAACTGGCGTCGCGCATCGACAAGTCGTCGTTTATCTTTCCCGTCGCCATTGTGATTGTTGTTGTTTCGGCCATGTGCGTTCGCCTCGGGATCCCCGCGCCCTCATCGTCGGATCGCGGCGCGCTTGAGGCCTTCCTGTTCCACAAGAACAACGAGGGTGTCGTCCGCGTGCTGCAATTCATGGCGCTGGCGATCGTTGGCTACAGGCTTTCGCCTCTTGTCGCTCGCCTTGCGCCATGGGCGTGGAGCATTTGCTCGCTGCTGGGGCGCAACAGCCTCGTTGTGTTCGGCGCTTCGGCGCTGGCCGCGGGCGTCGGGCAGGTGCTTGACCGATACGGCATCTACGGCGCGCTCTATGATCTGTCGTTCGCGAGCGCAGCGGTGTTGTTTTTCATCTTTGTCGCCATGGTGCGCGAACACGTCCGCGAGCGCATGCGACAACGCGTGCGCGCCGGTGACTTCGCGCCCCAAACGCGGACGGAGCCCGCCGTCGCCGTGCCGGTGGATCGGGCGGCAGCGTAAGGCCTTCGCAGCGGCGCTCTTGCGCTTTAGGGTGAGCGCGGGAGGACCGTCCATGGAAGGTTTCGACATTCAGGGTGCAGCGGGAACGCTGCGCCTGATTTCCGCCGGCGCGTTGCGCAATGCGCTGGCGGCTGCCGCGGCCGCTTACGCTGCGGAATCCGGCATAGGGCTCGCGGCTGTCGCTGACACTGCGGGCGGCATCGAGAAGCGCCTGGCGGCCGGGGAGCCAGCGGATGTTGTTGGCTCGTCGCTTGAGTCTCTCAAACGGCTGGCCGGAACCGGCGTCGTCGCGGGCGCGCCGGAAGCGCTCGGCTCCGCCCGTGTCGCGCTGGGTGTGCGCGCTGGTGATGCGGCGCCTGACATCTCCACCGTCGAGCGGTTTGTTGCGGCGCTGCATGGCGCGCAGCGCATCGCCCGCGGCGACCCGTCCGGGGGCGGGACGGGCGCGATCTATCTCGTTTCGCTGTTCGAGCGTCTTGGGCTCATGGACATGGTCGCCGCCAAAAGCGTTGTGCGTGTCGGCGGGCGCAACGTGATGGCGGCTGTCGGGGAGGGGCTCGCCGATTTCGGCCTCACCCAGTCCACTGAGATCGCTGGCGTTCCCGGCGTGGAGTTGGGGGGCTGGCTGCCGGACGAACTCCAGCAGACCACTGTCTACGCCATCGCTATCAACGCACGCGCGGCGGATCCCGAGGGCGCCTGGCGGTTCATCGCATGGCTGCGCACGCCGGCCGGTGCGCGGCATATCGAGGAGGCGGGATTCTTCCCGGCATAGGCAAAGCGGCGCCAGCCGACCTGTAAGCCGGGTTCTGTATGGCCGCGCCGCTTGCGCGACGCGACGTGACGGCCATTCCTCTGGGACGGTCGTCGCCGACCGCCTCTAGCAACCAACCCGGACGACGATCCGGAGCAGATCCGGGGCCTTGCGGCCCCTTGTCATCCCTATTCGGTCTTGCTCCCGGTGGGGCTTGCCATGCCGTCCCCGTTGCCGGCGACGCGGTGCGCTCTTACCGCACCTTTTCACCCTTACCGACGCGCAGTCTCCTGCGTGCAGGCGGTTCGATCTCTGTGGCGCTTTCCCTGGGGTCGCCCCCGCCGGACGTTATCCGGCACCGTTGCTCCGTGGAGCCCGGACTTTCCTCCGCCCGCAGGCGGCGGCCGTCCGGTCGACTGGCGCACGGTTGACGTAAGCCCCGGCCGGCAGCGGGTCAAGCGCGCCGAGCAGGACTTGGACGAAGACGGAACCTTCGGGGCGGCCGCGCATTGGTGTGCGGAATGTCGCCGCATTTGGTGCGCCTTCGGGCGTTCATGAGTGGAGGAAGCCGATGAAGCCTGTTCTGTTAGCTGCGGTGATCGCCGCCGCGCTGCCCCTGGCTGCCTGCAACACGCCGAATGAGCGCGTCGCCGGCGGCGCTCTTGTGGGCGCTGGCGCTGGCGCGGTGATTGGCGCAGCAGCCACCGGTCGGGGCAGCGGCGCGCTGGCGGGCGCGGCCATTGGCGCGGCGAGCGGCGCCGTGATTGGAGCGGCGACGTCGCCCAGGTACCGCTGCGCAAGGTACGGCTACGATTACTACGGGCGTGCGGTCTGCGTCCGCTACTATCGCTGATGCGTTCCGGGCGGTGACGGAAGGCCCGGCCAAGCGCCGGGCTTTTTTGCGTACGGCGGCGTGCTATCTGTGGCCCATGCTGATCCACGCCCCTGACAGTCCTTGCGTGAGCGCGCTGGCGCCGTCGCCCAACCATGGCCCGCGTGTGGGATGCGACCGGCCGGACATGGTTGTGCTGCACTACACCGGCGCGCCGCAGGGCGGGGCGCGCGCGGCGTGGCTGGCTGATCCGGGCGGGGAAGCCTTGCGGTGGCTTGTCGATGAACGTTCGCAGGTCTCCGCGCACTACCTCGTGCATGAAGATGGGCGCATCGCGCAGCTTGTGGTCGAGGATCGCCGCGCGTGGCACGCAGGCGTCGCCTCATGGCGCGGAGCCGGGGACATCAACTCCCGCTCCATCGGGATTGAGATCGTCAATCTCGGCCATGAAGCCGGACTGCCCGCGTTCCCCGACGCGCAGGTGGACGCGGTGATCGCGTTGTGTCGCGACATTGTCGAGCGTCACGCGATCCGCCCCGAGCGCGTGCTCGCCCATTCGGACGTCTCGCCCGGGCGCAAGGTCGATCCCGGCGAGCGTTTTCCATGGGAGAGGCTGGCGCGCGCGGGCGTGGGCCTGTGGGCGCCCGCTGCGGACGCGCTGGCGCCGCGGGTGTTCTGCGAGGGCGACGAGGGCCAGCCCATCCGCGCGTTGCAGGCCATGTTCGCCATGTTCGGCTACGGCCTGCCGATCACCGGCGTCTTCGACCGGCCCACCCGTGTGGTGGTGGAGGCGTTCCAACGCCACTGGCGCCAGGAGCGCGTTGACGGCGTCGTCGATGGGCAGACAGTCGCCACATTGCGAAACCTCATTGCTCTCAGCGGGGCGGACAAGGAGCGGCCATGACCACGTTTTTTATTACGGGCGCCAATCGCGGCATTGGCCTCGAGTTGGCGCGTCAGGCCGTGGCCTCGGGCGCGCGCGTGTTCGCGACAGCGCGACAGCCTGCGCAGGCGACCGCGCTCCAGGCGCTCGCCGAGGGCTCGGGCGACCGCGTACGCATTATCGAACTCGACGTTGCGAATGATGGTTCCATCGCCCGCGCCGCAGCGCATGTGCGTGACGAACCCATCGATGTGCTCATCAACAATGCGGGCGTGATCGGGCAGGCGAAGAGCGCGGCGGGGCAGGGGCGAACCGCGCTCGATATGGAGGCGGACGAGTTTTTGAGCGTCATGCGGGTGAACGTGCTCGGCCCGCTGCTTGTCACGCGCGCGCTGCTGCGCAACTTGCGCGCGGCCCACGGCGGCAAGGTTGCCGTGATCTCCAGCATGATGGGCTCGTTCGCTTACACAGGCGCGGAGCACATCGCCTATTCAACCTCGAAGACTGCGGTGAACAGGCTGTTCGCAGCGCTGGCTCTGGAGCTTGCTGGCGCGCGGATTCCGGTTGCGATTCTGTCGCCGGGCTGGGTGCGCACGGACATGGGCGGGCCGAACGCCACCCTCACCGTTGAGGAGAGCGCAGCCGGCCTGCTGCGCGAGATCGCACGCACTGACATGGCGCTTTCCGGCGCCTTCCGCAGCTATGCGGGCGCCACGCTCACGTGGTGAGCGCGGATATCCAGTTGCAAGCCACGTAAGCGCGCGAGGATGGGCGAGGACCTTGCTGGCGTTCACCCCCTCCCCGGCGCCATCCGGCGCCGACCCTCCCCCGCTACAGCGGGAGAGGGAAGCCAACGATCAGCATTGAGTTCGTGTAATTAAGTACAGACCAACGTGCGCGACTCCCTCTCCCAAGAAGTGGGAGAGGGTGGTTTGCGGACCAAACCGGGTGAGGGCTTATCGCTGCCTCGCAGTTAGTTGTGCGCGCGAGGACGCGCGCGGTCCCATCAAACGCAAGCCCGCGTCACGCCGCGTTGCGCGCGATGCTCGCCGGATCGTAGTTGAGAATCGGCGACAGCCACCGCTCGACCTCGGCGATGCTCATGCCCTTGCGCGCGGCGTAGTCCTCAACCTGGTCGCGCTCGACTTTGGCGACTCCAAAGTAATGCGCCTCAGGATGGGCGAGGTAGATCCCGCTCACGGACGAGCCCGGCCACATGGCGTAACTCTCCGTCAGTTTTACGCCAACGCGGCGCTCCGCCTGCAAAAGATCGAACAGCGTCGCCTTTTCCGTGTGATCGGGCTGCATGGGATACCCAGGCGCCGGCCGAATGCCGC
This sequence comes from Hyphomicrobiales bacterium, assembly GCA_027484655.1. Lineage (GTDB taxonomy): Bacteria > Pseudomonadota > Alphaproteobacteria > Rhizobiales > Beijerinckiaceae > Terripilifer. The sequence goes on from JAIXSM010000076.1 coordinate 89,067, forward strand.
GATACTCCTCCATGATGATCTGCTCGTTCGTCAGCGTCTCGTCGGCGCCGTAGCCCCAGAACTCGCGACGCACGCGCATGTGCATGCGCTCCGCAAACGCTTCCGCGATGCGGTCGGCCAGCGCTTTCACCATGATGGAGCCGTAGTCATCGTTGGCGCGGGCGAAGCGATTGGCGATGCGCTCCTCGTTCGCGCCCGCGGTCACCACGAAGCCGCCCACGTAATCGGCCTTGCCCGAACCTGCGGGCGCCACGAAATCAGACATGGCGAGGTGCGCGCGCCCGTCACGGCGCGACAACTGCTGTCGCAGGGTGTGCAGGGTGGCGCGCACTTCCGTGCGCGACTCGCCGGTGTACAGGCGAATATCGTCGCCCACAGCGTTGGCCGGCCAGAAGCCGATGACCGCCTTGGGATCGAACCAGCGCTCGGCGATGGCGCGCGCGAGCATCGCCTGCACCTCGTCGTAGAGCTGGCGGGCGACGGCGCCCTGCTTTTCATCGTCGAGAATGGCGGGGAAGCGACCCTTCAGCTCCCACGTCTGGAAGAAGGGCGTCCAGTCAATGAACGGCGCCAGATCGGCCACATCGTACGTGCCGAACACGCGCGTGCCGATGAAGGTGGGCTTGGGTGGATCGTAGCTCGCCCAATCGATCTTCGGCGCATTGGCGCGCGCGCGCTCAATCGGCACGCGCTGCTTGTCGGCCTCTGCGCGCGCGTGGGCGTCCGCCACCTTGCGATACTCGGCGCGCACAGTTTCGATGTAATGATCGCGGCTGGCAGGCGAGAGCAGGGCTGAGACCACGCCCACCGCGCGGCTCGCGTCCGTCACGTACACAGTCTGCCCGCGATGGTAGTTGGGATGTATTTTCACAGCCGTGTGCACGCGGCTTGTGGTGGCGCCGCCGATGAGCAGCGGCGCGGAAAAGCCCTCGCGCTCCAGTTCCGCGGCAACGAAGCACATCTCGTCCAGCGATGGCGTGATGAGTCCTGAAAGGCCGACGATGTCCACGTTCTCCTTGCGCGCAACCTCAAGGATCTTGTGCGCCGGCGTCATGACACCAAGATCAATGACCTCATAGTTGTTGCACTGGAGCACGACGCCGACGATGTTCTTGCCGATGTCGTGCACGTCGCCCTTCACGGTGGCCAGCAGAACCTTGCCAGCCTTCTGACTGCCGCCCTGCGCGTCCAGCTCCATGTAGGGCATCAGGCAGGCGACGGCCTGCTTCATCACGCGTGCGGACTTTACGACCTGCGGCAGGAACATCTTGCCTGCGCCGAACAGGTCGCCGACCACGTTCATCCCCGCCATCAGCGGGCCTTCGATCACGTCCAGCGGCTTGCTCGCCGCAAGGCGCGCCTCTTCCACATCCTGGGCGATGAAGTCGGCGACGCCATTGACCAGCGCGTGCTCAAGCCGCTTGTCCACGGGTTGTTCACGCCATTCAAGGTCCGGCCCTTTGGCTTCCTGCGCCGTGCCCTTGAAGCGATCCGCAATGGCGAGCAGGCGCTCCGTGGAATCTGCGCGGCGGTTGAGAACCACGTCCTCGCAGGCTTCGCGCAGCTCCGCGTCGATCTTTTCGTAAACCTGCAACTGGCCGGCGTTGACGATGCCCATGTCCATGCCCGCCGAGATGGCGTGGAACAGGAACACGGAGTGCATCGCCTCACGTACGTGATCGTTGCCGCGGAACGAGAACGACAGGTTCGACACGCCGCCCGAGACGTGCGCGCCCGGCAGCGCGCGGCGGATCTCGCGGGTCGCGTCGATGAAGGCGACGCCGTAGGAGTCATGCTCCTCGATGCCGGTGGCGACGGCAAAAATGTTTGGGTCGAAGATGATGTCTTCGGCGGGAATTTTCGCGCTGTTGACGAGCAGATCGTAGGCGCGTGCGCAGATCTGCACCTTGCGCTCGTAGGAGTCCGCCTGGCCCTGCTCGTCGAACGCCATCACGACCACGGCGGCGCCGTACAGACGCACGATGCGCGCCTGTTCGAGAAACTTCTCCTCGCCTTCCTTCAGCGAGATCGAGTTGACGACAGCCTTGCCCTGCACGCACTTGAGGCCCGCCTCGATCACCTCGAACTTCGAGGAGTCGATCATAACAGGCACGCGCGCGATGTCGGGCTCGGACGCGATGAGATTAAGGAACGTCACCATGGCCTTCTCGGAATCGAGCAGGCCTTCGTCCATGTTCACGTCGATGATCTGCGCGCCATTGGCGACCTGATCGCGCGCGACATCGAGCGCGGCGGCGTATTCGCCGTTCTTGATGAGCTTGCGGAAACGCGCGGAGCCTGTGACGTTCGTGCGCTCGCCCACGTTCACAAAGCGAATGTCGTCGGTGAGGGTGAACGGCTCAAGGCCCGCAAGCCGCAGGCGCTGCGCAGGCTTGGGCAGCGCACGCGGCTTCACGCCGCGCACGCGCTCGGCCAGTGCGCGGATGTGGTCTGGCGTCGTGCCGCAGCAGCCACCCACGATGTTGACCAGGCCGGAGTCGGCGAACTCGCCTACCAGGCTTGCCATATACTCCGGGCTTTCGTCGTAGAGCCCGAATTCGTTCGGCAGTCCTGCGTTGGGATACGCGCACACGAGCGTGTCAGCGATGCGCGAAAGCTCCGCCACATGGGCGCGCATTTCGCGCGCGCCAAGGGCGCAGTTGAGGCCAACGGACACAGGCGCCACATGGCGCAGTGAGTTCCAGAACGCCTCCGGCGTCTGGCCTGACAGGGTGCGGCCGGACAGATCGGTGATGGTGCCCGACAGCATGATCGGCAGTTCAACGCCGGTCTGCGCAAAGGCGTCGCAAGCGCCCGCATACGCGGCCTTGGCGTTCAGCGTGTCAAAGATGGTTTCGATGAGCAGCAGGTCTGCTCCGCCCTCGATCAGCGCGACGCTCGCCTCGCGATAAGCCTCGCGCAGTTGGTCAAACGTGATCGCGCGAAAGCCGGGGTCGGTCACGTCAGGCGAGATGGAGGCGGTGCGGTTCGTCGGCCCCAGCGCGCCGGCGACAAAGCGCCTGCGTCCGTCCTCTTTCTGCGCCATATCGGCGGCTTCGCGCGCCAGCCGCGCGCCCTCAAAGTTGAGCGCATGGACATACGCCTCGCAGCCATAGTCGGCCTGCGCGATGGAGGTGGACGAAAACGTGTTCGTCTCGCAGATGTCCGCGCCTGCGGCGTAGTATGCGTAATGGATGTCGCGGATCGCCTCGGGCTGGGTGAGCACGAGGATATCGTTGTTGCCCTTGAGGTCGTGGCCGTGGTCGACGAACGCCGATCCACGGAAGCCGGCCTCATCGAGCTTCAGATCCTGGATCATGGTGCCCATGGCGCCATCGAGCACCAGAATGCGCTCGGCGGCGGCGGCGTTGAGTGCTGCGCGGATCTCGGCGGCGGAGCGTGTCATGTCAGGCGGCTTTCTGCGTGGGCTGCGGGCGCAGGCCGAGCATGTGGCAGATCGCGAACACGAGATCGGCCTTGTTCATGGTGTAGAAATGGAAGTCGCGAACGCCATGATCGACGAGATCAAGCGCCTGTTCGGCGGCCACTGCCGCGGCGACGAGGCGTCGCGTGGCGGGATCGTCGTCGAGCCCATCGAAGCGCGCGGCGAGCCATGCGGGCACGCTGGCGCCGGTCCTCTGCGCGAACGAGGCCGTCTGGCGGAAGTTCTGCACCGGCACGAGGCCGGGCACGATCGGGATGTCGATGCCGCGCGCGCGCACGCGCTCCACGTAACGCAGGTACGTTTCGTTCTCGAAGAAGAACTGCGTGACCGCGCGGGTGGCGCCAGCGTCAATCTTCGCCTTCAGGGCGTCGAGATCCTGCTCGAAGCTCGTCGCCTCCGGGTGCTTTTCGGGGTAGGCGGACACGGTGACCTCGAAATCGCCGATGCGGCGGATTCCCGCCACGAGATCGGCGGAGGTCTGGTAGCCGTCCGGATGAGCCTCAAAGCGCGCGCCCACGCCCGCAGGCGGATCGCCGCGCAGCGCCACGATGTGGCGCACGCCAAGATCCCAATACTCACGCACCACTTCGTCCACCTCGGCGCGGCTGGCGCCCACGCAGGTGAGGTGCGCTGCGGGACGAAGGTTCGTCTCGGCGAGGATGCGGGCCACGGTGGCGTGGGTGCGCTGGCGCGTAGAGCCGCCCGCGCCGTAGGTCACCGAGACGAAGTTTGGTCGAAGCGGCTCCAGTCGCTGCACGGACTGCCACAGCGCGTCCTCCATCTCCGCCGACTTCGGCGGGAAGAACTCGAACGACACGCGGATGGGGGCCGACCCGGCGCGGCTCGGCCGCAGATCGATGGCGTCCATCAGGCAAGCTCCATGGAAGTGGGAAGAAAATCGGTGACCATGCGCGGATCCCGCGCGATCCAGAGCGAAACGGTCAGTTTGTCGTCGCGCGGGCGGCTGGCGGCGAGGTCGCGCCCGCCGACGATTTCGAGGCCGATCGCCGTCATCATCTCGTTGATCTCGTCGCGCTTGAAGCCAAGGCGACGGTGCGCGTGTTTCTCGCGCAGGAATTCAAGCTCGTGCGGGGCGAAATCAACCACCACAAGCCGCCCGCCCGGACGCAGGGCGCGCGCGGCCTCGCGAAGCGCGCGCTGGGGATCGTCGAGGTAATGCAGAACCTGATGCACCAGCACGAGATCGTAGCTGTCGCGCTCCACCGGCAGCGCGTACACGTCGCCCTGGCGAAGCGACACGTTGCGCAACCCGGCGCGCTCCACCTCTGCGCGGGCGACCGATAGCATCGCCGGGCTCAGGTCAACGCCAACCACCCGGCCGGCGTACGGCGCCAGCAGTTGCAGCATCCGCCCGGTGCCGGTCCCCAGGTCCAGCACTGCGGCGAGGGGGCCCTCGCCCACAAGATCGAGGATAACGCTCTCCACCTCCTCCTCCGGGACGTGGAGAGAGCGGATGCGGCTCCAGTCCGCGGCGATCTCGGAGAAATAGCGCGCGGCGGCCTCCGCCCGGTTGCGGCGAACCTCCGCGAGCCGCTGGCGGTCGGCTGCAAGCTGGGCGTCCGTGGGATCGAGCTGGCCCAGAATATCCCGGGCCAGGGCCGCTATCGGTCCGCCCTGGGCGATGTTGAAGAAGGCCCACGCCCCTTCGCGATGCCGCTCAACAAGGCCGGACTCCACGAGAAGCTTCAGGTGGCGTGATACCCGCGGCTGGGATTGTCCAAGGATATGAACGAGTTCTGAGACAGTTATCTCAGCTTCCGCCAGCAGCGCGAGCAGGCGCAGGCGGGTGATCTCGCCTGCGGCCTCCAGTCCGGCGAGGATACTCGCCAGAGGAGCGCGTGCTTTCGTGTGCGGGCCATCCAATATCAACATAAAGATATCTTTATGCAAAGACGCGCCATAAAGCAAGGACGTCGCCCACTCAAAACATGTTTGTGGGAAATTGCCCAAAGCCGGGTATGGGGGCGCGCATGGGCGATTTTACGCGATCATGGCGGCGAAGGCCGGCAGGACGCTCGGGAAGGCTTCCGCTCATTCCCTTTGCTCCGCGCACGAGCGTGAGCGGGCCCACAATGTCAGAAAGAAGGAGAGGGGGGGCGCCTTGCGGCTGTCAGCTCGCCGGCTTGCGGCGTCGCACGAACAGGTTGGCTGTCACAGCCTGTGCGATGTGTTCGGCCATGCACTGGTAGCCGAGATCGTTCAGATGGAAGTCGTCGTCCGCCATCATGCGGATGCTCGCCTTGGTCTTGGCGATGAACTCCATGGCCTGATAGCGCCGCACGTAGATGACATTTTGCTCCACCGCGACGCGTTTCAGCGCCTCGCGGATCGCAAAGTAATGCTCATCGCGGGCGAACTTCGGCGTGTACTGCAGGCCGACGAGCACCACGTCGATCTTCTTGCGCTTGAGCACGGCGACGGTTTTGCCGACCGTTCGTTCGAACGATTCGACCGACACCCGCTGCACAGCGTCGTTGGTGCCGACTTGCCAGAGCACCAGATCGGGCTTGATGAGCGCCGCTTCCATCCGCAGGCGATCAGCGGTCGTGCCGGCGGTCTCGCCGGAAACCCCGCGGTTGATCATCTCGATAGGGATGTCCTTGAGGACGCGCTCAAGCATCCCCTCAAGCTGGGAGGGATAGTTCTTGCGGTTGGATGTGGCGCCCACGCCCCATGTCGAGGATGAGCCGATGGCGAGGATGCGCAACGGCAGGTTCTTCTCAAGCCGGCTTACCAGCGTGGGAAGCGGAGCAGGCGCGGCGATCTCGCTGGTGGGGACCGAGCACTGCCCGCTCAGGGGATGGGTCGGCGCAGCCTCGACAACGGTTTCCGGGGCAGCGGGCGCCGGCTGGGTTTGGACCACAGCGGGAGTCTGCGGCGCCGGGTCCGCCGGCGTCGTCTGGGCGACGGCCACCGACGCCGCGCAAGCGAACGCCAGTCCCGCCATGTACCTCAGGCCTAAAGCCGTTGTCGCCATTCCGACACCCAAGCGGTTACGCTCAGTCCTACGAGTCCAATTAATAGCACAGCTACGTCAACCGACAAGTTGCCTTCGAACGTGAACCGGGCGATCTGGCCCGCGAGGCTCAGCAGCGAACCCACGCAAAACACATTAAGCGAATTTCGCCCCAGCATCGAGAAATACTGGACCAGCGGCTTCGCCCACCTCGCTAGATATAGGAACGCTCCACCGAAAGCAGCAACCAGCGCAAGCACATGCAGAAGGCGCAGCGGCGTCTGGAACGTCTTGTCGACGACGAAAAACGCGGCAGGCTCCGGGGCGGTCAGCCAGTCCGGATACCAGCCCCAAACAGCCGCGAAGAAGCTTCCGACGACGAACGAAATGCCGAGGAACCGCAATCCTGTCCGATGTTTCTTGATAAGGCGCTGTGGCCGGCCGTCGCCGCCCAGAACGTAGCCGATCACGAAAACCAGCTGCCACGCGAACGGGTTGAAGAACCAGCGGCCCTCCACGGGCCATGTCGGCAGGTTGAAGCCTGTGTACAACGTCGCGGCGTAGACAGCGCAGGAGAGCGCCAGCAGGGCGCCCGGTGTGAAGCGGTGCAGGATCGCGATCGCCGGCGCGACCGTCATCAGGACGATGTACAACGGCAGAATGTCAAAATAACCAAGGTGATGAGTGAGTATCACCAGACCGATGTTCGCCGTCACCGGCTCGTCGAACACCGCCGCCGCGTTGTTCCATTGCAAAACGAGGTTGGTCTGGGCCAGCAGGGCCGTGGCCGCGATCATCGCCACCGCGATCACCGTGATGACCAACTGGGCGACGTACAGGACGACCGCCCGTCCGCCGATGCGGAACACAAGGCGCAATGGCTCCAGATCCCGCGAGCGGTCCACCATGGCGCGAAGGGACCAGCCAGCGAGCAGGACGAAGAGTTCGGCGGAGTCCGAGAAGCCGAAGTTCCTGTAGGTAAACGTTTCGAAATAGATGCCTGGAATGTGGTTCACGAAGATCGTGACCAGCGCGAAACCGCGCCAGAAATCAATCTCGTTGGGGGGGCGCGTTCCCTTCACCTTCGGGGGGACCGAAGGCATGGGAGCGACCGGGCGTTTTGCTAGTTCGTCCATCGCAGGCATCGCTTCGGCTTGTCGGCTCGATGTAGTCCCGCCGGAATCCGGTGTCGAGGGCGTCGCCGCAAATTCTGCGCCCCGTTGAGAGCGTACGCTGATTTGCAAGATTTTCTTAACGTTAACGTGGCCATCGTACGGCAGGTGGAAAAGGGGCCGGCGCGCTGGCCCGTTTGATTGACGTCCCATACAATCCCATGCTATCCCAAATCATCCCGTCGGTTCACCAGACTGGACGCGCGGCGCCGGGGTTCCGGGGCCATCTCGCGGTCGTTTGGCCGCAGGGCGTCCTTGAAACGATGCGGGATGGCGCGTCGCGTTCGCCGGGCTGCCTCAGTTTGGCCCGGCCAAGTCCGAGTGGCTGCGTTGGATCGGTTCGTCTCCCATGTCACCAACAGGCTGGACGCAAAGGGTCGCGTGTCGATCCCGGCGTCGTTCCGGGCGGTGTTGGCGCGGGACGGATACGAGGGGCTGTACGTTCATCCGTCTTTGGATGCGGAAGCGCTGGATTGCGGCGGTTTCGCTCTCGTCAGGGAGATCGATGCGGTGCTCGGCCGGTTCGCTGCGTATTCCACGGAGCACGACGTTTATTCGACGGCTCTGCTGGGGGACGGAGAGGTTCTGAAGGTGGATCCGGAGGGCCGGATCATGCTTCCGGACCGGTTCCGGGAGTATGCGAACGTGGTCTCCGAGGTCACGTTTGTGGGGCAGGGGTACAAGTTTCAGATCTGGGAACCGGGACGTTTTCGCGCCCACCTGGAAGAGGCCAGAAACCAGGTGCGGGAATTGCGCAAGCGGCTTGGAACTCCCGAGGGCGGGGATCGTCCTCAGCCTCGAGGAGCGCGGGAATGACGTCGGGTCGCGGCGAGGAGAGCACTCCTGTCGCTGGCGGACCGGCCCGGCATGTTCCTGTACTCCTCGAGGAGGTTCTGGCGGCGCTCGGCCCGCGCGACGGGGGCGTGTACCTCGACGGCACGTTCGGCGCCGGGGGATACACGACCGCGATTCTCGCAGCGCCCGGAACCCGTGTGCTGGCCCTCGACCGCGATCCGACAGCAATCACAGCCGGCGCTTCCCTTCGCGAGCAATTCGGCGAGCGGCTCTTGCTGCGCCAGACGCGTTTCAGTGATCTGGACACGGTCGCTGCGGCGGCGGGCTTCGGCGGTCTCGACGGCGTTGTCCTTGATATTGGCGTGTCCTCCATGCAGCTCGATGAGGCAGCGCGGGGTTTTTCGTTCCGCTTCGAGGGGCCGCTCGACATGCGCATGGAGATGAGCGGGCGCAGCGCCGCGGACATCGTCAACGAGGCGGACGAGGAAGAGATCGCCGATATTCTCTACCATTTCGGGGAGGAGCGGCTTGCGCGCCGCATCGCCCGGGCCATCGTCGCCGACCGCAAGGCGACGCCATTTCACACCACCGCCCAACTCGCAGGGCTGATCGAGCGCCTCAATCCGCCGCGGTTCGGGCAGATTCATCCCGCAACCCGTTCGTTTCAGGGCCTGCGTATCGCGGTCAACGATGAGCTTGGCGAACTGGCGCGCGCGCTGGCTGCGGCCGAGCGGGCGCTGAAGGTCGGCGGCGTGCTGGCCATCGTCAGTTTTCATTCGCTGGAAGATCGCATCGTCAAGCAGTTCTTCGCCGAGCGTTCCGGGCGCGGGCGCGCCCGCTCGCGCTTGCTGCCTGGCGAGCCGGCGCCTCCGGAGCCGACATTCGATTGCCCGGGCGCACAGCCCGTCGCCCCGTCCGAGACCGAGGTGCGGGCCAATCCGCGCGCCCGTTCTGCCCGGCTCAGGTTCGGCGTACGCACGCCGGCAGCCGCGCTGGGCCTCTCCGGCGCCTGGTCGCAACTCGCCGTTCTCCCCGAGCGCCAGAGGAAGGGACGATGAGTATTTTTCGCTGGCTCAACGTGCTCGCCGTGCTCGCCCTCCTGGGGTCGGCGATCTACGCCTACCGGATCAAGTACCAGACGATCTACTATGGCGAGCAGATCACCAAGCTGAAGAACCAGAACCAGCGCGAGCGCGACTCGATTGCGGTGCTGCGCGCCGAGTGGGCGCACCTCACCCGCCCCACGCGGATCCAGTCCCTCGCTGAACAGCACCTCGACCTGAAACAACTCACGGTCGATCAGATCGTGCAGGTCACGGACCTGCCGGATCAGCCGCCTCGGCAGGACAACATCGCCCGCAAGCTGGAGACGCTGGGCATTGGCGACATGATTACGCCCAGGGATCCCAGGGCGGCCGCCGCTGCGGCGACCACGCCGGGGTCACGGGCCCGGCAGGAGCGCTAAGATGGTCACCCCCCAGGCTCCGGACATGAACGTTGATGACGATCGCCCCCCGGTTCGCCGCCGGACTTTTCGCGAGAAGGTTGTTGGTTGCGTGCGCGACATGTTCGGCACCAGCCTCGATCGCAGCGGCGGCCGCATTCGCCTCGTCGCGATTCTTTTCCTGGGGGTCTACTGCGTCATCGGCGGGCGCCTGCTGTACCTTGGGTTCGCGCCTGAGCCGCAGAACCTTCGCCGCGTCGCTGCGGAGGCCAGTTCTCGCGCTCGCCCCGCAATCGTCGACCGGAACGGCGAGATCCTCGCTACGGACGTCAAGATCGACTCGGTGTTCGCGGAGCCGCGCAACATCGTTGACAAGGACGAGGCGGTGGAGCTGCTGACCGCGGTTCTGCCGGACCTCGACGCCAAGGAGCTGCGTGAGAAGCTGGGCTCCCGCCGCGGCTTTGTGTGGGTCAAGCGCGGGGTGACGCCCAAGGAGCGCGCGGAGGTCTTTCGCCTCGGTCTGCCCGGCGTCGGTTTTTTGCCCGAGCACAAGCGCGTCTATCCCAACGGCCCAGTCGCCGCCCACGTGATCGGCTTCACCAACATCGACAACATCGGAATCGCTGGCATCGAGAAATACATCGACGGGCTGGGCTTCGCCGACCTGAGCAGCGCTGGATTCAAGGTCAGGGCCGACCAGATGGCGCCGATCCGGCTCTCCATCGATCTCAAGGCGACCCACGCGGTGCGCGACGAGCTGATGAAGGGGATCGAGCGGTACAAGGCGAAGGCCGCCGCCGCCGCCATTATGGACGTCAACACGGGCGAGATCATCGCGCTCGCTTCCTTGCCCGACTACGATCCCAACAACCCTGTGGACGCGCTCGAGCCCACCCGCATCAACCACATGACAGTGGGCGTCCACGAGATGGGCTCCACGTTCAAGGCCTTGACCCTGGCCATGGCGCTGGATGCGCGCAAGGTCAACATGAACACCCGCATCGACGCCCGCGCAGCGCTTCGCTACGGGCGCCACACAATCAACGACTTCAAAGGTCAACACCGCGCTCTGACGCTCTCGGAGGTGTTCACCTATTCCTCCAACATCGCCACGGCCCGGGCCGCGCTGATGGTGGGCGTCGAGGGGCATCAGGCCTTCCTGCGCAAGATGGGGCAGCTCGACCGTATGCGGACTGAAATGCCAGAGAGCGCCGCGCCGATGCTGCCGCCCCGGTGGGGCGAACTGAACACGATTACTATCGCGTTCGGCCACGGCCTCGCTGTGGCGCCGCTCCAGTCCATGATGGCGGTCGGCGCGCTTGTGAACGGCGGCAAGCTCGTCCATCCCACGTTCCGCGTCCGCTCCATGGAGGAGGCGCAGGCGAACGCGCCACAGGTGATCCGCGCGGAGACCAGCGAGCAGATGCGCTACCTCATGCGCCTTAACGCCGAGGTGGGGTCGGCGAGGAATATCAACATTCCCGGATACTTCGCCGGCGGCAAGACTGGCACCGCGAACAAGGTCGTGAACGGGCGCTACGCCAACGACCGCGTCTTCACCACGTTCACCGCAATCGCGCCCTCAGACAAGCCCAAGTACCTGTTCCTGACAGTGTACGACGAGCCGCAGGGCGTTCCGGAAACGCAGGGGCAGCGCACATCCGCGTGGAACGCCGGCGCCACCACAGGCCGGATCATCGAGCGGGTGACGCCGATCCTCGGCCTCCCGCCGCGTCCGACCCAGCCCACCAACAGCTTCCCCACGGTGGCGCGCGCCGGCGTCGGGCTGCCGAGTTCCGGAGGAAACTGGCGGTGATCACCCTCGCCGACCTCCTCACCGAAGTCGATCTGCCGCCCGAAGCGGCGGGCCGTCATGTGTCGGGCCTCACCGAGGACAGCCGCAAGGTCCGGCAGGGGTTCGTGTTTTTCGCACTGGCGGGGGCCCGGGCGGATGGCCTCGCATATGCGCCAGCCGCGCTCGCATCGGGCGCTGTAGCCATCGTTTGCGAGCAGGCGCCGGCCGGGGCGGACCGTGGCCTTTTCATCGAAGTTCCCGACGCACGCCTCGCGCTGGCGCGGGCAGCCGCGCGCTTCCATCCGCGCCAGCCCGCGACCATCGTCGCCGTGACGGGCACCAGCGGCAAGACTTCGGTGGCCTCGTTCGTGCGGCAGATCTGGTCCCACGCGGGCCTGAAGGCTGCGGCGCTTGGCACCACGGGGCTCATCACCGATGCGGGGACAGATGAGGGCGCCCTGACCACGCCCGATCCGATCTCGCTGCATGAAACGCTGCATCGCCTCGCGGACGAGGGGTTCACGCATCTTGCCATGGAGGCCTCTTCCCACGGGCTGGACCAGCGTCGCCTTGACGGGGTGCGGCTCGCGGCCGGAGGCTTCACGAACCTGTCTCGCGACCATCTCGACTACCACCCGGACATGGAGTCCTACCTCGCAGCCAAGCTGCGGCTGTTCGATGCGCTGCTGGCGCCCGGGCAGGGGGCCGTTGTCGATGCCGATGGCCCCTACAGCGCGCGTGTTGTTGCGGCCTGTCAGGCGCGCGGCTTGCGCGTGCTGACGACGGGCGCCGCGGGCGACACGCTTCGGCTCATGGAGGCCCACGCCGGTCCCGCCTCGACGCGCCTGCGCGTGGCCCACGCCGGGGGCGAGCGCGACCTGGAGCTGCCGCTCGCCGGCGCGTTCATGGCCGCCAACGCGCTCGTGGCGGCAGGGCTGTGCATCGCCACGGGCATGGACGCGGACGACGCGCTGGACGCGCTGCCTTTCCTCAAGGGCGCGCCGGGCCGTCTCGAGAAGGTTGGCGAGCGCCACGGCGCGCCGGTGTTCATCGACTACGCCCACAAACCGGATGCGCTGGAAAAGGTGCTTGCTGCGCTGCGACCTCTCGCGCATGGGCGCCTGATCGTCGTCTTTGGATGTGGCGGGGATCGGGATCGCGGCAAGCGCCCCATCATGGGCGAGATCGCCGCGCGGATGGCCGATGTGGCGATCGTCACTGACGATAATCCGCGTTCGGAAGACCCGGTTGCGATCCGCGCGGAAATCTTGCGCGCCGCGCCGGGCGCCCTTGAGATCGGCGACCGCGGCGCGGCCATTGCTTACGCTGTCGGCATTCTGCAGGCCGGCGACGTGCTGGTGATAGCGGGCAAGGGACACGAGACCGGACAAAAGATCGGAGAGCAGGTTTTGCCGTTCTCCGATCATGACGCCGCACGGGCGGCGCTGGCGGGGACGCAATGAGCGGAGCTTTTATCTGGACCGGGCTGAACCTCGTCACGCCTTTGGGAGCGCGGGTGCGGGGGCGACCTCCCATGGGCGTGAGCGGCGTGTCCATCGATACCCGCACCCTCGCGGAGGGTGACCTGTTCGTCGCTATCCGCGGCGAGAAAAACGACGGGCACGACTACATTCAGCAGGCTTTCGAGAAAGGCGCCGCCGCCTGCGTGATCGAGGAAGAGCGGGCGGGCGCGATTTCCGCGCCGGGTCCGCTTTACATCGTGCGCGATGCGCAGGCTGCGCTGGAGGGTCTTGGCCGCGCCGGCCGCCAGCGGGCGCAGGGCTGGATGGTCGCGGTCACCGGGTCTGTCGGAAAGACTTCGACGAAGGAGGCGCTGCGCCTCACGCTGTCGCGCTTTGGCGCCACTCACGCGGCGGTCGCCTCCTACAATACCCACTGGGGCGTGCCGCTCACCCTGTCGCGAATGCCCGCGGACTCAACCTTCGGGGTGTTCGAGATCGGCATGAATCACGCCGGCGAGATCCGGCCGCTCGCGGCCATGGTGCGCCCGCATGTGGCGATCATCACCGCCATTGCGCCGGTCCATATGGAGAATCTGGGCTCGCTGGCGGCCATCGCTGATGAAAAGGCCGAGATCTACTCGGGGCTGGCGCCTGAGGGCGTCGCCATCATGAACGCTGACGCGCCGTTCATGGAGCGGCTTGCCTCCGCCGCGCATCGCAGCGCGGCGCGGCGCGTGTATTCGTTCGGCGAGTCGGCGGATGCGGACATGCAGCTTGTCTCTTTCGAGCAGGATGCGAAGGGCTCCAGCGTCGCGGCGAGTTTTGAGGGCCGCTTTCTGCGTTATCGCCTGCGCGCGCCGGGCAAGCACCTTGCGATGAACTCTCTGGCGGTGTTGCTGGCCGCCCACGCCACCGGTTGCGATCTTGAAGAGGCGGCTGAAGCGCTGGGCCAGTTCACCGCGCCGTCCGGGCGCGGGGAGCGCAGCGAACTGGGCTTGCCCGGTGGCCGATTCCTCCTGATCGACGAGGCCTACAACGCCAACCCCGCCTCCATGCGCGCCGCGCTCGCTGTGCTCGCGGAAGCCCCGGTTGCCGTTGGCGCTCGCCGGATCGCCGTGCTCGGCGACATGCTGGAGCTTGGGCCGGACGCCGCGAAACTTCACGCCGACTTGGCCGCGGCGGTGATCGCGGCCCGCGTCGATCTGGTCTACGCCGCCGGGCCGCTGATGAAGTCGCTGTTCGAGGCGCTGCCGGCGGATAAAAAGGGTCGGTGGGCGCCAGCCGCCGCTGATATAGAGAGCGCGCTTCCGGGCGAGATCCGCGCCGGCGACGCCGTGATGGTCAAGGGATCGAACGGCAGTCGCATGTGGTCCGTGGTCGCCGCCATACGCAAACATGCCGCCACGCAAACGGCGGACGAGGTGTAGACATGCTTACTTTCCTGGCCGACTACACGAACGTGCTCGGCCCCCTCAATGTGTTTCGCTACATCACGTTCCGCGCGGGCGGCGCCACCGTCACCGCGTTGGTGATCGTCTTTCTGTTCGGGCCCACCATCATCAACGCCCTGCGCCTGCGCCAGGGCAAGGGCCAGCCGATCCGTGAAGATGGTCCCGAGAGTCATCTCCTCACCAAGAAGGGCACGCCCACCATGGGCGGCCTCATGATCCTGTTCGGCACAGTCACGTCCGTGCTGCTATGGGCTAACCCCAAGAGCCCGTTCGTCTGGATCGTGCTGTTTGTTACGCTCGGGTTTGGCGCCATCGGCTTTTACGACGATTACCTGAAGGTGAAGAAGCAGACCCACGATGGTTTCTCGGGCCGCGCGCGCCTGCTGATCGAGGCGGCGATCGCAGCGTCCGCCTGCGCGGCCATGATGTATTTCGGCCCCTCCAACATCACCGGCCTCGCGCTGCCGCTCGTCAACGGCTTCGTGATGGATCTCGGGCTCTTCTTCCTTGTATTTGGCGCGGTCGTGATTGTAGGCGCCGGAAACGCCGTCAACCTGACGGATGGCCTCGACGGCCTCGCAATCGTCCCCGTGATGATTGCAGCCGGCACCTTCGGCGTGATCGCGTGGGTTGTCGGCAACGCAATCTTCTCCACCCATCTGGGCGTCAATTTCGTGCCGGGCACGGGCGAACTCGCCGTCGTCTGCGGCGCGATCATTGGCGCAGGTCTGGGGTTCCTCTGGTTCAATGCGCCGCCTGCATCCATCTTCATGGGCGACACCGGCTCGCTGGCGCTGGGCGGACTCCTTGGCTCCATTGCGGTCGCCGTGAAGCACGAAATCGTGCTTGGCATCGTGGGTGGCCTCTTCGTGCTTGAGGCGATGTCCGTCATCCTTCAGGTCGGCTACTACAAAATGACTGGCCGACGCATCTTTCTGATGGCTCCCTTCCATCATCATCTGGAAAAGATGGGCTGGAAAGAGCCGCAGATCGTCATCCGCATGTGGATCCTGTCATTCGTGCTCGCGCTGATCGGTCTCGCGACCCTCAAGGTGCGGTAAGGAAGAAGCGATGCTGTCACGCGCCGAACGATCCTACTTCTCCGACTGGTGGTGGACGGTCGATCGTTGGCTCCTTGCGGGGCTTTGCGCGCTGATGGTGATGGGCGTCGTGCTCACGATGGCGGCGTCCCCGCCGGTGGCGGAGCGACTGGGCCTGCCCACGTTCCACTTCGTCAACAGGCAGCTGATGTATCTGGCGCCTGCCATCATCGTGATGACCGTGGTGTCGATGTTCGACCCCCGCGGCGTGCGGCGTATGGCGCTGCTGCTTTATGTGGGCGGCATGGTCGCTGTGCTGGCGGCTGTCCAGTTCGGCGTCGAGATCAAGGGCGCCCGTCGGTGGATTTTTGGCATTCAGCCCTCGGAGTTCGTGAAGCCCGGCTTCGTTATTCTTGCCGCCTGGGCGTTCTCGGAGGGCGCCCGTCGGCGCGACGTGCCGGGCACGACCCTCGCGGTGCTGCTGCTGCCGGCGACAATCATTCCGTTCATGTTGCAGCCGGACTTCGGACAGACCGTTCTGGTGAGCGCCGTCTGGGGCTCCCTGTTCTTCATGGCGGGGCTGCATTGGCTGTGGGTCGTCGGGATCGGCGGCTTCGGGTTGAGCGGCGTCGTCGCGGCCTACCAGTTTCTGCCCCACGTTCGCGTGCGCATCGACAAGTTCCTCAATGCTGGCGACGGCCCTGCGACCAACCCGGGCAACTCCTTCCAGAGCGATGTGGCCGTGGACAGCTTCATCCAGGGCGGTCTGTTCGGAAAAGGCCCCGGCGAGGGAACCCTGAAACGCATTCTGCCCGACTCCCACACCGACTTCATTTTTGCGGTGACTGGTGAGGAGTTCGGCGTGGTTGCGGCGCTGTTTCTGATGGGCGTGTTCGGATTCATCGTGCTGCGCGGATTTGCGCTCGCCATCCGTAACGAGGATCCTTTCTGCCGTTTCGCCGCCGCCGGGCTCATCATGCTCTTCGGGGTGCAGAGCGCCATCAACATGGCGGTGAACCTGCATCTTCTGCCTGCGAAAGGCATGACGCTGCCATTCGTTTCATACGGCGGCTCATCGCTCATTTCGCTTGCGTTCGGCATGGGCTTCCTGATCGCGGTTACGCGGCGGCGGCCCCGATCAGCCATCGTGGATCGGGCGCCGAAATGAGCGACCGCGATTGCATCCTGCTCGCCGCCGGCGGCACCGGCGGTCATCTGTTTCCCGCGCAGGCTCTGGCGGAAGAGTTGGCGCGGCGCGGCGTTCCGGTGGAGTTGGCCACCGATCAGCGCGCGCTGCGTTACGGAGGTTCGTTCCCCGCACGCGCCATTCATGCGATCTCCGCGGCCTCGCCGACGGGCGGATCGGTGACGGCGAAGGCTGCCGCCGTGGCGAAACTCGCGCTCGGCGTCTGGCAGGCGCGGGGCTTGATCGCGTGTCTGAAACCCGCCTGCGTGGTCGGCTTCGGCGGCTATCCCAGCGCGCCGCCGCTCGTGGCGGCGAGCCTCATGGGCGCGCCCTCGATCCTGCATGAGCAGAACGCGGTTCTTGGCCGCGCGAACCGTTTTCTGGCGGGGCGCGTGCACGCCATCGCGACCGGCTTCACGCGGCTGGACGGCGTGTCGGACGCCATCGCCGCGAAGGTGGTTCATACCGGAAACCCCGTGCGCCCGGCTGTGATCGCGGCTGCGGCGCAAGCCTTTCCTGAATTCTCGACCGGTCCGCTGCGCCTGCTCGTCACCGGCGGATCGCAAGGCGCCCGCGTGATGGCGGACGTCGTTCCTGCTGCCCTTGAGGCCCTGTCGCCAGAGCATCGCGCCCGTGTTGTCATCGTGCAGCAGGCGCGCGGAGAAGACGAAACCCGCGTGCGCGAGGCGTATGCGCGCCTTGGCGTGGCTGCGGAGGTGGCGCCGTTCTTCGCCGACTTGCCGCAACGCATCGCCGAAGCGCATCTGGTCATCGGCCGCGCAGGCGCATCGACGGTTTGCGAGCTGGCGGTGATCGGGCGCCCGTCGATCCTCATTCCCTATCCGTTCGCGCTCGATCACGATCAGGCCGCCAACGCCGCCGAACTTGCTGCGACCGGCGCCGCAACCGTCATCAAACAGTCCGAGTTCACTGCGCAGCGGCTCGCAAGCGAGATCGTGGCCGCGTTCGCCGATCCCGAGGGGTTGACGCGGCGCGCGGCTGCGGCCAAGAGCGCGGGAGCGCCCGACGCAGCCTCACGTCTGGGCGATCTTGTGATGCGCACGGCCCAGCTCGCCTAGGAGTTCATTCATGAAGCTGCCCCGCGAACTCGGGCCCATTCATTTCATTGGCATCGGCGGAATCGGTATGTCCGGCATCGCCGAGGTGCTCCTCAACCAAGGTTACAGCGTTCAGGGCTCCGACGCCTCCGAGAACGCCAACGTGCTGCGCCTGCGCGAGCGCGGGGCCAACGTGTTCATCGGCCATGCGTCCGAGAACGTGGGCTCCGCGGAGGTGGTGGTGGTGTCCACCGCCATCCGCCGCGACAACCCGGAACTGGTGGCCGCGCGTGAAAAGCGCTTACCCGTGGTGCGCCGCGCGGAAATGCTCGCCGAGCTGATGCGCCTGAAGCGCTCCATCGCGGTGGCCGGAACGCATGGCAAAACGACCACAACGTCCATCGTCGCAGCGTTGCTCGACGCCGGCGGTTTCGATCCCACTGTCATCAACGGCGGCATCATCAACGCCTACGGCACCAATGCGCGGCTTGGCGCCGGCGAGTGGATGGTGGTTGAAGCGGACGAGAGCGACGGCACGTTCCTCAAACTGCCGGCTGACATCGCGCTCGTCACCAACATCGATCCCGAGCATCTCGATCACTTCAAGACATTCGACGCCATCAAGGATGCATTCCGCGCGCTTGTTGAGAACCTGCCGTTCTATGGCTTCGCGGTGATGTGTCTCGATCATCCCACCGTGCAGGAACTTGTCGGCCGCATCGAGGATCGACGCGTCATCACCTATGGCGAGAACCCGCAGGCGGACGTGCGCCTGCTCGATGTGGATCTCTCCGGCGGGGAGTCGCGTTTCAACGTGCTGGTGCGCGACCGCGCGACCGCGCAGGCGACCTATATCGAGGGCCTGCGCCTGCCCATGCCAGGGCACCACAATGCGCTCAACGCCACGGCGGCCGTGGCCGTAGCCCATGAGTTGGGCGTCTCCGTTGAGGATATCCGCAAGGCGCTTGCGAGCTTCGGCGGCGTGAAGCGTCGTTTCACCCGCACCGGAGAATGGAACGGCGCGCTGATTTTTGACGACTACGGACATCATCCGGTTGAGATCGCCGCCGTGCTGCGCGCTGCACGCGCATCCACGAAGCAGAAAGTGATCGCGGTGGTGCAGCCGCATCGTTTCAGCCGCCTGCAAGCGCTGTTCAACGATTTCGCCACCTGCTTCAACGATGCGGACGCGGTGATCGTTTCCGATGTTTACGCCGCCGGCGAAAAGCCCATCGAGGGCGTGGATCGCGACAGCTTGGTCGCAGCCATCAAGGCGCACGGCCACCGCAACGCCATGGCGCTTGAAAGCCCGCAAAAGCTCGCAGCGACCGTGGCTAGTCTCGCCGGTCCCGGCGATTACGTCGTGTGCCTGGGCGCTGGCAACATCACGCAATGGGCCGCGGCGCTGCCCGGCGAGCTGGCGGGACTGAAACCGTGAGTTTCGAAGACATTTCGGGCCATATCGCCTCGCTTGCGCCGCAGCTGCGCGGGCGATTGCAGGCCAATGCGCCGCTGGCGCCTTACACGTGGTTTCGCGTTGGCGGGCCGGCGCAACTGCTATTCACCCCGGCGGATGAAGCGGATCTCGCGTTTTTCTTCGCGCGCCTGCCGGACGACGTGCCCGTCACAGTGATTGGGCTTGGCTCCAACATGATCGTGCGCGACGGCGGCGTGCCCGGCGTCGTCGTGCGGCTGGCGGGCCGCGCGTTCGGCGAGGTGGAGGTGCTGGAAGGCCATAGGCTGCGAGTCGGCGCCGCCGTGCCCGACATGAAGGCGGCGCGCGCGGCGGCGGAAGCGGGCATCGACGGTCTCGCGTTCTACCGCGGCATTCCCGGCTCCATCGGCGGAGCCCTGCGCATGAACGCCGGGGCGCATGGCGGCGAGACCACTGATGTGCTGATCGAGGCGCGCGGCGTTGATCGCAAGGGAAACCTGCGCACGTTCAGCCACGCGGACATGGGCTTTGCGTATCGCCACAGCGCCGCGCCGGACGATGTCGTGTTCACGAGCGCGCTGTTTCAGGGCAGGGCGGGCGAGCCGGAAGACATTCTGGCCGAGATGGAGCGCATCACCGCGGCGCGTGAAGCCACGCAGCCGATCCGCGAGAAGACCGGCGGCTCCACCTTCAAGAACCCCAAGCCTGACAGCGCCTGGAAGCTCATCGACGCCGCCGGCTGCCGCGGCTTGCGGCTGGGCGGCGCGCAGGTGAGCGAGATGCACTGCAACTTCCTCATCAACCGGGGCGACGCCACAGCGGCGGACATTGAGGCGCTGGGCGAAGAGGTGCGTCGGCGGGTGAAGGCGACGAGCGGCGTCGATCTGCACTGGGAGATCAAGCGCATCGGCGTTCCGTGAGTGGGGACTGTCCGCGTAGGGGTAAATGCTATATATGAATGATATGCATTTACGCCGTGGAGGCGCCCATGGACACCGCCAAGCTCTTTTGGACCGGCCGCTCGCAAGCGGTCCGGCTTCCCAAGGCTTTTCGCATCGATGCCGATGAGGTTCGCATTCGTCGCCATGGGGCGGCTGTGATTCTGGAGCCTGTCCCGCAAGACTGGACATGGCTGGAGGGGATCGCGGGCCGCTTTTCAGATGATTTTCTGGCGTCCGGGCGTGAGCAGCCAGCGCCCCAGCAGCGGCCGGCTCTCGACCACGTTTTCGACTGATGCAGTTCCTCCTCGACACAAACGCCATGATTGGTTTGTTGAAGGGGACGCCCGGCCGCCTGCTGGAGGTCTTGCGCGGCCACGCTCCTGCGGACGTCGGCATATCTTCACTCGTCGTGCACGAATTGTATTACGGCGCTTACAAAAGCGTTCGGCGTGAGCAAAACCTTCTGCTGCTCGAAAGCCTGCGATTTGAGGTTCTTTCGTTCGACAGGGAGGACGCAATCGCTGCCGGGGAGGTTCGCGCTGCTCTGGCCCTCGCGGGAACCCCCATCGGTCCCTACGACGTCCTCATCGCAGGTCAGGCGTTATGCCGGCAGTTAACGCTAGTGACCTCGAACCTTGGCGAGTTCCGTCGCGTTGCGGGACTTTCGGTCGAAGATTGGTCTCAGTAGGGAGCACGCCATGACGTTCGACAATGCCCGCTGGAAGCACGACGGCGTGCGGGTGATCCCCGCAGGCTCCCTCGACGCCAACACGCCGCAAACGCCGGGCATGAACCGCGCGGCGGCCATCGACTTCGCCCGCGCCGGCGCCCAGAAGCTGTGGGCGGGGACCGTGTCGATCCATGCGGGCGCGAAAACCGGCGCCCACCATCACGGCCCGCTCGAAAGCGCGATCTACATCGTGCGCGGCAAGGCGCGGATGCGCTGGGGCGAGCGGCTCGAATTCGTCGCGGAGGCGGGGCCGGGCGATTTCATCTTCGTGCCGCCCTATGCGCCACATCAGGAAATCAACGCCAGCGACTCGGAAACGCTTGAGTGCGTGCTCGTGCGCAGCGATGGGCAGGCCACGGCGATCAACCTCGACATTGAGCCCGTGGAGAAGCCGGAGACCGTGCTTTGGATCGATCCGGTGCATCGCGGGTGAGGCTCTGCGCTGGCAGGGTTAATTGTCTGTTAAGACGCCTTGCGGTAAGTTTGTCTTACCGCAAGGATGCGCATATATGGCAAAGGTCAAGCTGAATCCGAGGCGTGTCTACTCGAAGCTCTCCGTGAAAAGCCAGACAGTTCTGCCGCGCGAGGTCCGCGACGCATTGCGTGTTGGGCCGGGGGATCGGCTGCGCTATGTCCTTGATGATACAGGCGTGCGGATAGAAAAGGCGCCAGAGCTTGAGAGCGGCGACGATCCCTTCGTGACGTTTGTCGAGTGGGCCTCTGAGCAGGACGACAAGGCCTATGGCGACCTCTGAGGCCTACCGGCTGGGGGAAGTGGTCGTCGTGCCCTTTCCATACACCGACCGCACGTCGGAGAAACGTCGACCTGCGCTCGTGGTGTCGAACGCCCGCATCCACGCCTTTGGCTATCTGTGGCTCGCTATGATCACCAGTGCGCCGCGCGATCCCTTCCGCTTCGATCATCCGATCGACGACCTGACCGGTGCCGGGCTGACGGCGCCGTCTATTGTTCGCCCGACAAAGATTGCATGCGTTGAACCCAGCCGGATCCTCCGGTCCATCGGGCGCCTCGCGCCCGATCAGGTTGATTTGATCTGCGCGGCCCTGCGCAGCTTCATTGGAACCGCGACCCCACCTCAAGAAAGGCATTCCCCATGACCAAGCACGTCGCCGTCCTGATGGGAGGGCTGTCCTCGGAGCGGGAGGTCTCGCTGCGGTCGGGCGCCGCCTGCGCCCGCGCTCTGGAGGGCGAGGGGTTTCGGGTGACCAGCGTCGATGTGGGCCGCGATGTCGCCGCCGACCTTACGGCGCTGCGCCCGGACGTGGCGTTCAACGCGTTGCACGGCCCCATGGGCGAGGATGGGTCGATTCAGGGCCTGCTTGAATTGCTGCGCATTCCCTACACGCACTCGGGTGTGCTGGCGTCCGCGCTGGCCATGAACAAGGCCATGGCCAAGATTGTGCTGAACGACGCCGGGGTGCCGCTGGCGCAGGGGCGGGTCGTTAACCGGCGGGAGGCCGCCCGTTCACATGTTCTTAACCCTCCTTACGTTCTCAAGCCGGTGGCGGAAGGGTCGTCTTACGGGGTGTTCATCGTTCCGGAAGGGGCGGCTGCGCCGCCGGCCGAACTCTCGGCTGAAACGTGGTCATACGGGGAAACCCTTTTGGCTGAGAGGTTTATCGCAGGTCGGGAACTCACCTGCGCCGTTCTCGGCGACCGCGCGCTCGACGTCATCGACATCCGGGCGGCGGATGGCGGCTGGTACGATTATGCCGCCAAATACACAAAAGGCGGTTCTATCCACATCCTTCCTGCCGATCTTAAAGGAAATATTTACCAACAGATTCAACAGTTGGCGTTAACGGCGCACAGAGCGCTCGGGTGCCGCGGCGTGAGTCGTAGCGACTTCCGGTACGACGATCGCCCCGATGGGACAGGCGAACTCGTCATGCTGGAGGTGAACACCCAGCCGGGTATGACCGAGACGTCTCTGGTGCCGGAGCTGGCCGCCCATGCGGGCATGTCGTTCGGTGAGTTGGTTCGATGGATGGTGGAAGACGCCTCCTGCGATCGCTGAAAGAGGCCTTTGCCTCGCCTGCGCCACGGCGCACGGCGTTCGCGGGCGTCGCGGAACCGCGTCTTGAGTGGGGCGCCGAGCCTTCGCGGCCGGCGCGTCGCCGCCGCCGCGGGCATCTGGACCTTCCGCTCAAGGTTGCGGCGTGGGCCGCGCGGCCGGGCGCCGGGATCGTGATGACCGCGGCGTTGTTCGGGTCGGTTTTCGTCTACGGCTTCGCCATTGGCGGCGGCTATCGGGATTTTGTCGCCCGTCATGGCGAGCTTCATGAAGTGCTCGCCAGCGGGATGGGGTTTGGACTGGACGTGGTCACAATCAAGGGACAGCGCGATCTGGCGCCCGCCGAGCTGCTCGCCGTCGCGGGCCTCGACGAACGCACCACGTTGCCCTTCGTGGACGCCCGTGAGATTCGTGATCGCATCAAGTCCACGCCTCTCGTGCGCGAGGCGAGCGTGCGCAAGCTGTATCCCGACCAACTCCTGATCGAGATTCAGGAGCGCGAGCCCTACGCGCTCTGGCAGAAGGAAGGCGAGGTCTATGTGATCTCCGCCGACGGCACGTCCATCGATGTGCTGCGTGACGATCGCTACATCGATCTGCCTTTCGTGGTTGGGGACGGCGCCAACGCGCGCGTTCAGGAGTTCGAGCGCATCGTCGCCGCCTCCGGCGCGTTGAAATCGCATATCCGCGCTGGCGTCCTCGTCACCCAGCGACGCTGGAACGTCAAACTGAACACCGGCGTGGACGTGAAGCTGCCCGAAATCAATCCGGAGGCGGCCATCGCCGCGCTGGCGCAGCTGGCGAAGGATCAGCGCATCGTCGAGAAGGATCTGATCTCGATCGACATGCGCGTGCCCGGGCGCCTCGTCGCGAGGCTCACGGAGGAGGCCGCCGCCGCGCGGGCCGAGGCGAGGAAAGACAGGCCCGCGCGCAGGGGGCCCGCATGAGCGAGCACTCCTTCACCCCGCGGATGAAGCCCTTGTCTGCGCGCAAGAGCGCCATTCTGTGCGTGCTCGATGTGGGCACCTCCAAGGTGGCCTGCGTCATCGCGCGCCTGATGCCTGCAGAGCCCTCGGACCTGCTGCGCGGTCGCACCCATGCCTGCAAGGTTCTTGGCATCGGGCACCAGCGCGCCCGCGGGCTGAAGGCTGGCGCCGTGATCGACATGGACGAGGCGGAGACGGCGATTGGCCTCGCCATCGACGCCGCCGAGCGCATGGCCGGCGTTCAGGTCGAGAGCGTCATTGTGAACCTGAGCGCCGGACGGCTGGCCGCCAGTCACTTCGGCGCCAAGGTGCGCGTGGGCGGGCGCGCCGTGACCCAGGGGGATGTGCATCGCGTCCTTGAAGCTGCGGCCGCGCGCACCGGACAGCAGGGCCGCACCACCCTTCATGCTCTCCCGCGGGCGTTCTCTCTCGACGGCGCCGCCAGCATTCGCGAGCCGCGCGGCATGGTCGGCGACGAACTCGGGGCGACGATGACCGTCGTCAGCTCCGACAGCGCGCCTGCCCGCAATCTGATGCTCGCCATCGAGCGCTGTCATCTGGACGTGGAGGCTGTGGTCGCGACGCCCTACGCCGCTGGCCTCGCCGCGCTCGTCGATGACGAGGCGGAGATGGGCGTTGTCGTGGTCGACTTCGGCGGCGGTACGACCACCATGGCCGCCTTCGAAGGCGCGCGCCTGAGTCATGTGGACGCCATTGCCGTAGGCGGCGGGCACGTGACGATGGATATTGCGCGCGGCCTCACGCTGCGGGTGAGCGACGCCGAGCGGCTGAAGACCTACTACGGGTCATGCATCTCCTCGAGCTCCGACGAACGCGAGACCATCGCGGTGACGCAGGTGGGGGAAGGCGAACACACCAACCACCTGCCGAAATCCCATCTGGTCCGGATCATCAAGCCGCGCGTGGAGGAGATTCTCGAGCTGGCGCGGGACCGTCTGGCGGCCGCTGGTTATTCGGGCGCGGGCCAGCGCTTCGTCCTCACGGGCGGGGCGAGCCAACTCACCGGGCTGCCGGAGACCGCCCGCAGGATTTTGGGCGGGCAGGTGCGCCTCGGCCGTCCGCTGGGAATTCACGGACTGCCGGAATCGGCGAAGAGCCCCGCGTTCGCGGCTGCGATCGGGCTTCTTGTCTATCCGCAGGTGTCGGGCCTGGAGCACTTCGAGGCGCGGCGGGGCGCGGGCGTGCGGTTCGCCTCGGGGGACGGGTACGTGGGCAATGTAGTGCAGTGGCTCAAAAGTAATTTCTGAAACAATGCGGAATCCGGCGGCGGTCGGCTCACGCGGCAGCGACAACAGAACGGGCGCAGCGCCCACAGGGAAACGAGAGGCCAGTACAATGACGATCAATCTGAGGGCGCCGGAACTGAGAGAACTCAAGCCCCGTATTATGGTTTGCGGCGTCGGCGGCGCTGGCGGCAACGCCGTGAACAACATGATTACGTCTGGCCTGATGGGCGTCGATTTTGTCGTCGCCAACACCGATGCGCAGGCGCTCACGTCCTCCAAGGCCGAGCGGATCATCCAGATGGGCCTGCAGGTCACCGAGGGCCTCGGCGCCGGGGCGCAGCCGGAAGTCGGCCGCGCCGCGGCTGAAGAGGCGCTGGAGGAAATCCGCGATCACTTCGCTGGAATTCATATGGTCTTCGTCACCGCCGGCATGGGCGGCGGCACG
This sequence comes from Hyphomicrobiales bacterium, assembly GCA_027484655.1. Classification (GTDB taxonomy): domain Bacteria; phylum Pseudomonadota; class Alphaproteobacteria; order Rhizobiales; family Beijerinckiaceae; genus Terripilifer. Next base: position 114,713 of record JAIXSM010000076.1, read on the forward strand.
GGCACGGGCGCGGCGCCGGTGATCGCGCGCACCGCTCGCGAGATGGGCATTCTCACGGTCGGCGTCGTCACCAAGCCGTTCCAGTTCGAAGGGCTGCGCCGGATGCGCATCGCGGACGCCGGCATCGCCGAGCTTCAGAAGTCCGTCGATACGCTCATCGTCATTCCCAACCAGAACCTCTTCCGCGTCGCCAACGAGAAGACGACCTTCGCCGACGCCTTCTCCATGGCCGACCAGGTGCTTTACTCTGGCGTGGCCTGCATCACGGACCTGATGGTCAAGGAAGGCCTCATCAACCTCGACTTCGCCGACGTGCGCGCGATTATGCGTGAAATGGGCAAGGCGATGATGGGTACGGGCGAGGCCTCCGGCGAACGCCGCGCGATCCTTGCCGCGGAAGCGGCCATCGCGAATCCGCTTCTGGACGAAACCTCCATGCGCGGCGCCCGCGGCCTGCTGATCTCCATCACCGGCGGCAGCGACCTCACCCTGTATGAGGTCGACGAGGCGGCCAGCCGCATCCGTGAGGAAGTTGACGAGGAAGCCAACATCATCCTCGGCGCCACCTTCGACGAGCGTCTCGACGGCATCGTGCGCGTATCGGTGGTCGCCACCGGCATCGACATGGCCAGCCGCCAGATGGAGCAGCACGAATCCCGCATCGCGGCTGCCGCCGAGATCCTGCGCGCCCAGACTGCGCCGGCGCCCCAGCCCGCGCCCGCCATGGCGCCGCTCGCCCAGCATCGGCCAGCGGAGCCGGAGCGCTACGTCCAGCCCGCGCCGGCCGAACACGAGCTGCACCAGCACGCCTACCCCGAGGAGCAGGCGCCCGCGCCCCGTTACGCGCCTGCGGGCCAGGGGGTGCGGCAGGCTCATGCCGGACATCCGACCCATGCAGGACATCAGGGTCATGCAGGACATCAGGGTCATGGCGCACATCAGGGTCACGGTGTGACGCTGGAGCCGCTGGCTCCGCGGGCCCCCGCGCCCGTGGCGGCCGCCCCTGTCCATGCGCCCGAGCGGATCGTCGAGCCCGCCGCGGGAGCGTTCGTGCCGCCCGCGCCGGAGCCGCTGGTGCGCCAGGTGCGGATGCCCACCATCGATGACCTGCCGGCCCCTGGCCAGGCGCAGATGCGCGCCGCTATGGGGCAGGGCGAGCCGCCAACCGAAACCCGCCGCCGCTCGCTTCTCGAGCGCCTTGCCTCCAGCCTGCGCGGCGGCGGCGACGATCGTCAGGCTCAGACCCCGGCTCCGGTCCCTGTTCAGGCGCCGGTCCGCCCCCGCGTGTCCGCACCGGCCGCTCCGCAGACCCCTGCCGGGTACGACCAGCGGGCGCAGCCGGGGGCTGTCCACGCCGAGTACGCCGGTGGGCGCAGGCCAACGCAGCCCACCCGTCAGCAGCAGCTCGACTTCCACGGGCGCTCCGCTCCGGCGGCCCCGCGCGGGGAGGACGACCACCTCGACATTCCGGCGTTCCTGCGGCGCCAGTCGAGCTGATCGTCCAATACATCCGAACCGGACCCACCCGCGCCGCATTGCGGCGCGGGATTTCAAGTTTCTGATTCGATTGTGTTTTACCAAAAATCAAAGCCGGAGCGTTGTTGTAACAACCGGTAAGAAAGCGTGATTTTGTGATGGCGGAAGCCGGGCGTAATTTGGCCTTGCCGGTCAAGATTCGTCACAATGTCCAACCGACGCGACGGGCCGGCTCAAGCTCTTCGCTGCAAGCGCGCCAGCGCCGCACGGAGTGCTTGTGATGAGGGGCTGCACCGTTGTGAGCCTGGGCTCGGCCGTCAGGCTGATCCCGGCCAGACGGCGCAAAGAGTGAGATAGGCATGATCGCGACCAGGCAGACGACATTGAGGAACCGCGCGATGCTCTCCGGAGCCGGCGTTCATTCCAATGCTCCCGTAAAGGTCGTCCTCAATCCCGCTCCTTCCGATACCGGCGTCGTTTTCCTTCGCACGGGGCTTCCTGCCGGTGAGGAGCGTTCGATCGAGGCGCTCTGGTCGAACGTGACCATGACCGAGCTTTGCACGGTGATCGGCGATGGTTCATCCGCTACGGTTTCCACAATTGAGCATCTTCTCGCCGCCCTCGCAGGCCTTGCCGTAGATAACGTTGTTGTGGAGATCGACGGTCCTGAAGTGCCGATTATGGACGGCTCTTCCGTCCAATTCGTCGAGGCTATCGACCGGGCCGGCGTGATCCAGCTCTCGGCGCCTCGCCGTTACGTCAAGGTTCTCAAGACAGTCCGTGTCGAGCATGGTCGCGCTTTCTCTGAATTGCGCCCCCACGATGGCGGGTTCCGCCTTGAGGTCGAGATCGACTTCCCGCAGGACATCATCGGTCGCCAGAAGAAGGTGATCGATCTGGACGCCCGAACCTTCCGCAAGGACATCGCCCGCGCCCGCACTTTCGGCTTCGTTCATGACGTGGAGCGCCTCTGGAAGGCCGGGTTCGCCCTTGGAGCCTCCCTTGAGAACTCTGTAGCGCTGGATGAAACCCGCATTCTCAACCCGGAGGGGCTGCGGTTCGCCGACGAGTTCGTCCGTCACAAGACCCTCGACGCAGTGGGTGACCTCGCTCTCGCCGGCGCGCCGATTCTCGGCGCCTACCGTTCATACTGCGGCGGCCATCGCATGAATGTCTCCGTTCTCCAGGCGCTCTTCGATGATCCGGCCGCATTCGAGATCGTCGAGGCGCCCGTGCGCCGCATGGGCGGTCGCTCCGAGCTGAGCATGGTCGCCGCTCCCGCGTACGGTCCCGATCTGAACTGATCTGTTTCCAAAGATGCGCCCCGGCAACATCTGTCGGAAAAGTCCGCAGGGCCTTCCGGCGTCGCCCGGTGGGGCCGAAATCGCGCCGCCGCCGCGCGCCATCAGTGCCGTGCATGCGGTGGCGCCCTCAACCGTTTTGCTGTAGAAGGCTGTGACGGCGCAGGGCCTTCACTCCGCGCATCCGAAATCAGACGAGAGCCATGATGATCCGTGTCGCGTCGGTGAATGCCCCTGGTAACCGTAAGGGACGCAGCGTCCCGGCGCTCGCGCGACTTGGGGTGGTGGCTATTGCCGCAAGCCTCCTCGCCGGTTGCTCCACGCTTGAGTCGCTCAACCCCTTTGGCGGCGAGCGCTACGAAATGAGGGTGCTCCCTGACGAGAGCGCCGAAAGCATCTACGATCAAGGCCTTGTCCGTCTCCAGCGCAAGGACTTCGAGGGCGCCGCGCGCAAGTTTGCGGATCTTGAGAAGCAGTTCCCCTTCTCGCAGTGGTCCCGTAAGGGCCTTCTGATGGTCACTTACTCGAACTTCGAAGGACAGAAGTACGACGAGGCGGTCCTCGCTGGAAACCGTTACGTGAGCCTTTACCCATCGACGCCGGAGACGCCCTACGCGCTCTATCTCATTGGTATGTCGATGTATAACCAGATCCCCGACATCTCCCGCGATCAGGACCGCGCGGATCAGGCTGTGAAGGTCTTCAATGACCTGATTCAGAAGTTCCCCAAGTCCGAGTACGCTGAAGAGGCGAAGTACAAGCTCGCGGTCGCGCGCGACCAGCTCGCCGGCAAGGAAATGTCGGTCGGCCGCTTCTACCTTGGACGCAAGAACTATACGGCGGCCGCCAACCGCTTCCGTGAGGTGCTCTTCAAGTACCAGACCACCCGCCACACGGAAGAGGCGCTGTTTCGCCTGACCGAGACATATCTTGCGCTTGGCATCGTCCATGAAGCGCAGACCGCCGCTGCGGTGCTTGGCCACAACTTCCCGGAAGGCCAGTGGTACAAGGACGCGTTCGCTCTGCTCCAGAAGGGCGGCGTGAGCCCAAGCGAGAACAGGTCGTCGTGGATTTCCCGCGTCTTCCAGCGTACGACCGGGCAGGGCTGATCCCCCCGGGAGCCTTCGGTCTGCAAGGATCCCATGCTGGTCCAGCTCTCGATCCGCGACATTGTTCTGATCGACCGTCTCGACATTGAGCCCGGCGCCGGGCTCACGGTGCTGACCGGTGAGACGGGCGCCGGCAAGTCCATCCTCCTCGACGCGTTTTCGCTCGCCCTTGGCGGGCGTGGCGATGGCGGTCTCGTGCGCGAGGGCCAGCCGCAGGGGCAGGTGACTGCGGTGTTTGATCTGCCGCCGGATCACCCTGCCGTGCGCGCGGCCCGGGCGGCCGATATCGATTGTGACGGCGATCTCATCCTGCGGCGCGTACAGATGGCGGATGGGCGCACGCGGGCGTTCGTCAACGATCAGCCGGTCGCTGTTCAGGCGCTCCGCGGCATCGGCGCGTCGCTTGTCGAGATTCACGGGCAGCACGACGACCGGGCTCTGGTCGACCCCGCCATGCACCGCGCGCTGATCGACGCCGCTGGCGGACTTGAGACCGAGGTGGCCTCTGTGCGCGCCGCCTGGACCGCCGTGCGTGACGCGCGCGCAGAGCTTGCGGCGGAAGAGGAGCGCATCGCCCGGGCGCGGCAGGAGGCGGACTGGCTGCGCCATGCCCACGAGGAGCTGAGCAAGCTCGCGCCCCAGTCCAACGAGGAGCAGGAGCTGGCCGGCCGTCGCACGGGCATGATGCAGGCCGAAAAGGTCTCGACCGAGCTGCGCGAGGCCAATGATTTCATGAGCGGCGACCACGCGCCGGGGCCCGCCATGCTCGCGCTGCTGCGCCGGCTCGACCGACGGGCGGCCCAGGCGCCGCAGCTCATCGAGCCCTCGGTGAAAGCGCTCGACGCCGCGCTGACGGCGGTTGATCTGGCGGCCCAGGCCATCGACGAGGCCTTGCGCGCCTGCGATTTCAATCCCCGCGAGCTGGAGCGAATCGAGGAGCGGCTGTTCGCCCTGCGCGCGGCGAGCCGCAAGTACGCCGTGCCGGTTGATGATCTCGCCGCGCTCGCCGAGCGTTACGCGGGCGACCTCGCGTCGCTCGACGCCGGGGAGGCGCGGCTGACGAAATTGCGCGCGGCCGCCGAAGAGGCGCAGGCGCGGTTCGACACGCGCGCCGCAACCCTCAGCAAGGCGCGCAAGAAAGCCGCCACCGCGCTCGACAAATCCGTCATGGGCGAACTCAAGCCGCTCAAGCTTGAGCAGGCTCGCTTCATGACCCAGATCACAAGCGATCCCGCCGCCGCCGGTCCGGATGGGATCGACCGCGTCGAGTTCTGGGTGCAGACGAACCCGGGCGCGCGGCCTGGCCCTCTGATGAAGGTGGCCTCAGGCGGCGAGCTTGCGCGTTTCATGCTGGCGCTGAAGGTGATTCTCGCCGACCGCGGCTCCGCGCCAACCCTTGTGTTCGACGAAATCGACACCGGCGTCGGCGGCGCGGTGGCGGACGCCATTGGTCATCGTCTCGCCCGACTTGCTGCCCGCGTGCAGGTGCTCGCGGTCACCCACGCCCCGCAGGTCGCCGCCCGCGCCGTGGGCCACCTGCGCATCGCCAAGGCCGCCGCCGACAAGGGCAAGCGCGTGGCGACGCGGGTCGAGCCGCTGGCGGAGGACGCCCGACGGGAGGAGATCGCACGCATGCTGGCGGGCGCCACCATCACCGATGAGGCCCGCGCCGCCGCCCGCCGGCTGATCGAGGCCGCGCAGAGCGGCTGAAGGACAGCGCGTTCCGGCTTTCCGGGCGCCCCTGCGCACGCTATCTCTCACCCTCATGAAGAAGCCTGCGTCCGTCTCCCAACTGTCCCCCCTCGAAGCGCGCGCCGAGCATGCGCGGCTGGCGGAGGACATCGCCGCCCACGACGTCGCCTATCATCAGAAGGACGCGCCGGTGATTTCGGATGCGGCCTACGATGCGTTGCGCCGGCGCTATGAGGAACTCGAGGCCGCGTTTCCGGAATTGGTCGAAGCGACGGCGTCCCTGTCGCGCAAGGTCGGCGCCGCGCCTTCCGAAAAGTTCGGCAAGGTGCGGCACGTCGTGCCGATGCTGTCCTTGTCGAACATTTTTGAGGCGCCGGAGGCAGGCGAGTTCGTCGAGCGCGTGCGCCGCTTTCTCGGACTCGCCGTCGATCATCCGCTGGCGTTCACCGCCGAGCCGAAAATCGATGGGTTGTCCTGCTCCATTCGTTACGAGCGCGGCGAACTGGTGCAGGCGGCCACGCGCGGCGATGGCTATGAGGGCGAGGATGTCACCGCCAATGTGCGCACGATCCGCGAAATTCCCCACCGGCTGAAGGGCGACGCCCCAGCGGTGCTGGAGGTGCGCGGCGAGATCTACATGCGCAAGCAGGACTTTGCGGCCATGAACGCGCGGCAGGAAGCGGAGGGCGAGAAGATCTTCGCCAATCCGCGCAACGCGGCCGCCGGCTCGCTGCGCCAGCTTGATCCTGCGATTACGGCGAAGCGCCCGCTGCATTTCTTCGCCTACGCATGGGGCGACATGAGCGAGGCGCCAGCCTCCACGCAGATGGGCATGATCGAGGCTTTTCAAAGCCTCGGCCTGCCCACCAATCCGCAGACGGTTCTCTGCCAGACGCCGGACGATCTCGTGGCGTTCTATCGACACATCGAGGAAAATCGCTCCTCGCTCGACTACGACATCGACGGCGTTGTTTACAAAGTAGACGATCTTGCGCTGCGCGAGCGGCTGGGCTTCGTCTCGCGCTCGCCACGCTGGGCGGTGGCGCACAAGTTTCCCGCCGAACAGGCGATCACGACGCTGCGCGGCATCGACATCCAGGTGGGCCGCACCGGCGCGCTGACTCCAGTCGCGCGGCTGGAGCCCGTGACGGTGGGCGGCGTGGTGGTGACCAACGCGACGCTGCACAACGAGGACGAGATCGCCCGCAAGGACGTGCGCGTGGGCGACACGGTTGTGGTGCAGCGCGCTGGCGACGTCATTCCGCAGATCGTCTCCGTCGTACTCGACAAGCGCCCTAAGGATGCGAAGGCTTATGCGTTCGCGCATACATGCCCGGCGTGCGGCTCTGCGGCCGTGCGCGAACTCGACGCCAAGGGCGAGGCGGACGCGGTGCGCCGCTGCACGGGCGGTCTTGTGTGTCCCGCCCAGGCGGTGGAGCGGCTGAAGCATTTCGCCTCGCGCAACGCGTTCGACATCGAGGGCCTGGGCGACAAGCAGATTGAGTTCTTCCACGAGAGGGGGCTCATCCGCACGCCCGCCGACATTTTTACGCTGCAAGCGCGCGACAGCGATCCCGCAACGCTCACGAAGATCCGCAATTTCGAGGGTTTTGGCGAAACCTCCGTGCGCAATCTCTTTGCGGCGATTGAGGCGCGCCGCCGCGTGCCGCTGAACCGCTTCATCTTCGCGCTGGGCATTCGCCATGTGGGCGAGACCAACGCGCGCCGCCTCGCGCGCCATTTCGAGACGTTTGACGCCTTGCGCGCGGTCGCGCGGGCTGCTGGCGACGAGGCGTCGGAGGCCCGCGCCGAACTGCGCAACATTGAAGGCGTCGGCGATGTGGTGGCGGAGGCTGTCGCTGATTTTTTTGTCGAAGAGCACAATGAGGCTGTGCTCGACGCCTTGCTGCGGGAAGTGACGCCTGAGCCCATGGAGCAGGTGAAAAACGACTCGCCTGTCGCCGGCAAAACAATCGTGTTCACCGGCGCGCTGGAGCGCATGACACGCGAGGAGGCGAAAGCCATGGCGGAGCGCCTTGGCGCCAAGGTCGCAGGCTCGGTGTCGAAAAAGACTGATCTTGTGGTGGCGGGGCCGGGCGCCGGCTCGAAGCTCGCCAAAGCTGAGGGCTTTGGTGTCGAGGTTATCACCGAGGATCAATGGTTCGAGCGCGTGGGCGCAGGCTAGAGCATTTTCCGTCCGAGTGGACGCCGGCTGATCGGCATCCGCTTTAGCCCCGCGCCAGCGCCTTTGTGGCGGACGCGAGCCAGCGCCGCGCTTTCGCATCCACAAGCGGCGAGAGCGCCTTGCGCACATGCGCATGATAGGCGTCGAGCCAGCGCAATTCGTCGCGCGTGAGAAGCTTCGGCTCCACGCACGCAAGATCGATAGGCGCCAGCGTCAGCGTCTCGAAGCCGTAGGCCTCGCGCTCCGCGCCCTTGATGTCGCGCGTCTCCACAAGCACCAGGTTCTCGATGCGGATTCCGTACGCGCCCGCTTTATAATAGCCGGGCTCGTTTGAAAGTATCATGCCCGGCTCAAGCGCGCAGGACGGGCGCTTGGAGATGCTCTGCGGCCCTTCATGCACGGAGAGAAACGCGCCCACGCCGTGGCCCGTGCCGTGGTCGTAGTCGAGCCCCGCTTCCCAAAGCGCGCGGCGCGCGAACGCGTCGATCTGCCCGCCCGTGGCGCCTTTGGGAAACACCGCCCGCGCAATGGCGATATGGCCCTTGAGCACGCGGGTGAAGCGGTCGCGCATCTCAGCATTCGGCTTGCCTACCGCAATGGTGCGCGTGATGTCGGTGGTGCCGTCCTCGTACTGCGCGCCGGAATCGAGCAGGAAGAGACCCTTGCCGATCTTCCGGTTTGTGCGCTCGGTGACGCGGTAATGGACGATGGCGCCGTTTGGCCCCGCGCCGGAGATGGTGGGAAACGACACCTCCACCAGCTTTCCCGTGGCGCGGCGAAAACTTTCCAGCGCCTTCACGGCGTCGATTTCGGTCATGCGCCCTTTGGGCGCTTCTTCGGCGAACCACGCGAGGAAGTTGACCATGGCCGCCCCGTCGCGCAGGTGCGCCGCGCGCGAGCCGCGGATTTCCGCCGCGTTCTTGCGCGCCTTCATCAGGGTGATTGGATCGGCGCCCAGCGTCGCCTCGCCGCCAGCGTCGCGCACAGCGGAGACGAGTTTCGCCGGCGCGGTGGTCGCGTCAAACAGCACGCGCGAGCGCTTTGCGCCCAGCCGCGCAAGGTTATGTGGCAGCTCTGCGGGCTCGCGCAAGTCTGCGAGCGCTTGCAGCGCGTCGCGCACGTTGGCCGTGAGCTTGCGGCCGTCCACGTAGATCGATGGGCGTCCCTGCGCGGGGATAAGCGCGAAGGCGAGCGGCAGCGGCGTGTGGGGCACATCGGCGCCGCGGATGTTGAACGCCCACGCCACATTGTGCGCATTGGTGACGACGAGCGCGTCGGCGCCCTCCAGCGCGCGGGCGATGTTGGCCAGCTTGCGACCTGCATCCACGCCGGCGAATTTCTTGGGATACAGCCGCACAGGCGCGAGAGGGGGCGACGGACGATCCGTCCAGATGGCGTCGACAGGGTTGTCGCTGACCGCTTGCAGCGATGCGTCGGCCTTGCGCGCGGCCTTCTCGTAGCGCTCCACCGCCGCGGGCGTTGTGAGCCAGGGGTCGAAACCGAGCGTCGCGCCGCTTTCGAGATTCTTCTCCAGCCACTCGGCTGGCGAGGTCTCGCCGATGTCCACAGGCGTGAACACGCGCGCATCGACCTGATCGCGCACTTGCAGGGTGTAGCGCCCGTCGATGAAGATCGCCGCGCGGTCGCGCAGCACGATGGCGAGACCCGCAGAGCCGGTGAAGCCCGTCAGCCACGCAAGACGCTCGGCGTTGGCCGGCACATATTCGTTCTGATGCTCGTCAGCGCGGGGAACGATGAACCCGTCGAGCCCGCGCCGCGCAAGCTCCTCGCGCAGCGCTTGCGCCCGAGGGGCGCCGTGGCTCGGATCGGCCGTTTCCGTGAACGACTGGAACACCGCCTCGAACATGGAGTCTGTCCCTCGCGTCAGGTTCGGGGCGCAGCGCCGCCCACGCGCACGAGCAGCGTCGCCCAGCCATCGATGTCAAAGCGCTTCGCCAGCGCGTAGCCCTGCGCGGCGTAGGCGGTGAGAACGCCGGGCACGTCGCGAGCGAGCAGGCCAGAGAGCACCACGTCAGCATCCCACGACGCCGCGCGGCGGATCGAGGGCGCCAGCGCCCGCAGGGGCCGCGCGAGGATGTTCGCGAGGATGAGATCGTACGGGCCGCCGCTGCGCAGCGCGGGATGCTCAAGGCCGGGCGCGGTGACGGGAAACACCCACGGCGCAACGCCGTTCAGCACCGCGTTGCCGCGCGCGGCCTCCACGGCGACGGGGTCGATGTCGCCGGCGGCGACCTTCTGGCGCAGCGCCTTGGCTGCGGCGATGGCGAGAACGCCCGTGCCTGAGCCCACATCAAGGATCGCGTAGGGCCGGCGCTGCTTGAGAATGTGGTCCAGCATCAGCAGGCACCCGCGCGTGGTGCCATGGTGGCCGGTGCCGAAGGCGAGCGCCGCCTCGATCTCGATGCCGATGTCGTTGGCGCGCACTGCCCCGCGATCATGGGAGCCATGGACGACGAAACGCCCCGCGCGCACGGGCGCAAGCCCTTCCAGCGAGGAGGCGATCCAGTCCTTGTCCGCCACCAGCGAGAAAACCACGGAGGTGGACAACGCCTCGCCCGTCACCGCGGCGACGAGGGAGCGCACATACTCCTCATCCGGCGCATCGCCGAAGTAGGCTTCCACCAGCCATTCGCCGCTGGACCAGTCGCGCGTGTTGGGCTCGCGCTCGAACGCGGACGCCGCCGCGTCGGCGGGGTCGAACATCTCGACGATCAGTTCGGCGATGGCGCGGGCCTGCTGTTCGCTGTTGCAGGCGAGGCTCATCATGTGGGTGGCGTTGTTGGGGGGCAGACCTTCAAGCATGGGCGCCATGTAGCACATTTTGGCGCCAAGTGAGCGCCTTTCGCGCGTGCCTTTCGCGCGTGCCTTTCGTCCGCTGGCCCCCGCCTGTTACGCCACGTCGATGACGACGCGGCCGCGGATCTTGCCCTGCACGATGTCGCGGGCGACGTCCATCACGCTGTCAAACGGCGCGTGGGTCGTCATGGCCTTCAGCGCGTCGCGATCAAGATCCGTGGCCAGCCGCGACCACGCCTCGAGCCGGCGCGTGCGCGGGGCCATGACGCTGTCGATTCCCAGCAGCGAAACGCCGCGCAGGATGAACGGCGCCACGCTCGTGGGCAGGTCGAGGCCCTGGGCGTTGCCGCAGGCGGCGATGGCGCCGTGCATTTTCGTCTGCGCGAGCACGTTGGCCAGCGTATGGGAGCCCACGGTGTCCACGCCAGCGCCCCATCGCGTCTTGCCCAGCGGCTTGCCGGGCGCGGAGAGTTCTGCGCGGTCGATGATCTCCGCCGCGCCGAGACCTTTCAGATAATCAGCTTCCTGCGGACGGCCCGTCGAGGCGATCACATGCCAGCCGGCTTTTTTCAGCAGCGCCACCGCGACGGAGCCCACCCCGCCCGCCGCGCCGGTGACGATGGCCGGGCCGTCATTCGGCGTCAGGCCGAATCGCTCCAGCGCCATCACGGCGAGCATGGCGGTGAAGCCCGCGGTGCCGATGGACATGGCGTCGGCCAGCTCAAGACCCGCGGGCAGAGGCACGAGCCAGTCTGATTTCACCCGCGCCTTCTGGGCGAAACCGCCCAGATGCCCTTCGCCGACGCCGTAGCCCGTCAGCAGCACCTTGTCGCCGGCCTTGAACGCAGCGGATGACGAGGTCTCCACTACCCCGGCGAAATCGATGCCGGGGATCATGGGAAAGCGCCGGGCGATGGGCGCCTTGCCGGTGATGGCGAGGCCATCCTTGTAATTGACGGTGGTGTGCGTGATGCGCACGTCCACGTCGCCGTCCATCAGGTCGGCGTCGTCGAAGTCGGCCCAGCCGGCGGTCGTGCCGCTTTCCGTCTTGTCGATGCGCACTGCTCGGAACGTGGACATGGCGACCCTCCGGTTTGATTGCCCTCAGGTGTTAGTTTGGCGCGGGCGCGGGCTCAAGCAAGTCTTTGGTCGTCGTCCCCGTCGTCACGCCGGCGCGGGCGTGGGTTTGGGCTCGACGGCCTTCTCGACAATGGGCAGCGTAATCAGCGCCGAGGCCACGCCGAAGAAGATCGAGAGATACCAGCTCGCGTCGTAGGAGCCGAACGCCTCGCGCAGCACGCCGCCCAGCAGCACGCCCAAAAATCCGCCGATCTGGTGCGAGCAGAACGCGAAGCCGTAAAGCATCCCGAAATTGCCGGAGCCGAACATCTGGTTGACCATGGCGGACGTGGGCGGCAGCGTGGACAGCCAGAGCAGCCCGCTCAGCGCGCCGAACACGTAGGCGTTTATGGGCGAGGGCGGCAGCAGGATGAAGATCAGCGTCAGGAGCGCCCGCGAGAAGTAGATGGACGCGAGCACATAGCGCCGTGGGGCCCAGCCGCACATCCACCCCGAGGCGATGGAGCCGAACACGTTGAACAGGCCCACCAGCGCGAACGCCCAGTAGCCCACCTGGGGGCTGAGGCCCGACTCCACGATGTAGCGCTGGAAGTGCACGGTGATGAACTGCAACTGGAAGCCGCAGGTGAAGAAACCTACCACCACCAGCACATAGGAGCGGTGCGCGAACGCCTCGCGCAACGTGGCCCACACGCTCTTGGTGTCCTCGCCCTTCGCCTTGTTCACCTCTGACAACGGCTGGCTTGCGACGAACCAGCCGAGCGGCACGATCAGCGCGACAAGCACAGCGAACACCATGCATGCCGTCTGCCAGCCGTAAGTGTCGATCAGCGCGCCGCTCACAGGCGAGAACAGGAACTGCCCGAAGGACGCAGATGCTGTCACGAGCCCGAAGGCGAGCGCCCGCATCTGCGGCGGCACGATCTTGCCGAAGCCCGCCACGACGAGGTTGAGCGAACATCCCGACAGGCCGAGGCCCACCAGAACGCCGACCGTGAAGGTGAACGCGACAGGCGTCGTCGAAAACGCCATCAGCCCGACGCCCAGCGTGTACAAAAGGCCGCCCGTCGCCAGCACGCGCATGGTGCCGATGCGATCAGCGAACGCGCCGGCGACCGGCTGGAACAGGCCCCAGAGCAGGTTTTGCAGCGCGAAGGCGAACGCGTAGGTCTCCGTGCTCCAGCCGTAAGTCTGAAGCACGGGGAGTTGCAGCGCGCCGGCGGCCGAGCGCGGCCCCCACGTGATCATCGCGATCAGGCAACCGGCGATGATGGCGATCTCGGGGGGAATGCGGCGCACGGCGGCTGTCGCGTTCTTCATGCGTTTCCTCTCCAGCGTTTCTTGTTGTTTCTGCCCACGTCAGGCGGCGGCGGGCGCCGCCCGCGCCACAGGCTTCTCGCTGATCGGCAGGTTGATGAGCGCGGAGGCGACGCCAAGCGCGATCGAGAGCCACCATACGATGTCATAGGAGCCCGTGCTCTCGCGCAGCCAGCCAGCCAGCATCAGGCCCATGAAGCCGCCGAGCTGGTGGTTGAGAAACGCGAAACCGTAGAGCATCGAGAAGTGGCGCGTGCCGAACATCACGCCGATGAGGCCCGACGTCGGCGGCACGGTGGAAAGCCACAGGAGGCCCGTCAGAATGCCGAAGAGGATCGCCGAGAACGGCGTCACCGGCATCATGATGAAGGCGAGCGTCACCAGCGCGCGCGAGAAGTAGATGAAGGACAGGATGTAGTTCTTCGGGATCTTGTCGCCGAGCCATCCCGATGACAGCGAGCCGATGATGTTGAACACGCCCACCAGCGCGAACGCCCAGTAGCCCACGTGCGCCGGCAAACCGGACTCAACCACATAGCGCTGGAAATGAACGGTCACGAACGCGAGCTGGAAGCCGCAGGTGAAGAAACCCGCGACCAGCAGCACGTAGGAGCGATGCTGGAAGGCCTCCGAGATCGCCTGGCGAAACGATTGCTTCGGCGCGTCGCCGGGCTGGGGCGCGGCCTGCCCGTCGTCGCGGGTCGCCAGCGCCAGCGCCAGCGGTATGCAGAGCAGGATCACGGCTGAGAAAACAAAAACGGTCGTCATCCAGCCAAACGCTGCAATCATGCCGCCGGCGAAAGGCGAGAACAGGAACTGGCCAAAGGAGCCCGCCGCCGTTCCCAGGCCGAACGCCATGGAGCGGCGATGGGGCGGCAGCAACTTGCCGAAGGCGCCGATGACCAGATTGAACGAGCACGCGGAGATGCCGAAGCCCAGCAGCACGCCGGCGGTGAGCGTGAACGCGGTCGGGGTCGATGCCCAGGCCATAAGCGAGAGGCCCGCGGCGTAGATCACCGCGCCGAATGAGAGCACGCGCCCGGTGCCGAAGCGATCCGCAAGGGCGCCGGCGAAGGGCTGGCCGAGCCCCCAGAACAGATATTGGAGCGCCATGGCGAACGAGAACACGTCGCTGCCGAGCTGGAAGTCGCCGAGGATCGGCAGTTGGAACTGGCCGATGGCGGAGCGTGGCCCGAACGTGATGACGCCGATGAGGCACCCGGCGGCGATCACCACCTCGGGAGGAAACTTGGATCGCTTCGTTCCAGCCGTCGTCGCCGCGCCCGCCATCCCGTGCTCCCTCAATCGTGCATTGCTCGCCTGCAACATAGCGGGGCGGCTCCGGCTGGGCCAATCGCTTTTTGCATGGCTGCCGTGCGTGGGGCGGTCGCCCCGTCAGTCAATCATCTTGCCGGGGTTCATGATTTTGCGCGGGTCGAGGGCGCTTTTCAGCGCCCGCATCGCGGCCAGCGCCGAGGCGTCGTGTTCGTGCGCCATGTGCTTGATCTTGGCCTGACCGATTCCGTGCTCGCCGGTGCAGGTGCCGTCCATGGCGAGGCCGCGCGCCACCAGGCGCTCGAGAAATCCTTCAGCGCGCGCCACCTCGTCGCTGTCCGCCATGTCGAGCAGCAGGTTCACGTGGAAGTTGCCATCGCCCACATGGCCGATGATTGGCCCGATGAGCCCTGAGGCCGCGAGGTCGGCCTGCGTCTGCGTCACACATTCTGCGAGGCGCGAGATCGGCACGCACACGTCGGTGGCGAGTCCTTTTGCACCCGGGCGTAGCGTAAAGCCCGCCCAGTAGGCGTCATGGCGGGCCTGCCAGAGCTTCGTGCGCTCCTCCGGCCGGGCGGCGAAGGTGAACGGCCCGCCGCCCAGTTCCGCCGCGATCTCGCCGAAGCGCTCCGCCTGCTCGCGGGCGCCGGCGTCTGTGCCGTGAAACTCCACCAGCAGCATGGGCGTCTCGGTCAGCCCCAGTTTTGAATGAAGGTTCACCGCGCGCACGGCCGTTTCGTCCAGCAGCTCGATGCGCGCCACGGGAATGCCCGACTGGATGGTCAGGATCGTCGCGTCGCAGGCGGCCTGCACGCTGGGAAACGGGCACACGCCACCGACAATCGCCTCCGGCAGGCCATAAAGCTTCAGCGTTACTTCTGTAACGACGCCGAGCGTGCCTTCCGCGCCGACGAAAAGCCGCGTCAGGTCATAGCCCGCTGAGGATTTCTTCGCCCGCGAGCCCGTACGCATGATCTCGCCCGAAGCCGTCACGACGGTGAGCGCCAGCACGTTCTCTTTCATGGTTCCGTAGCGCACGGCGTTGGTGCCCGACGCCCGTGTGGAGACCATGCCGCCGAGGGATGCGTCGGCGCCCGGATCGATGGGAAAGAACAAGCCGCTGTGGCGCAGGGCTTCGTTCAGTTCCTTGCGGGTGACGCCGGCCTCCACCACGCAGTCGAGATCCTCCGCGTGGATGGCGACGATGCGCTTCATCTGGCTCATGTCGATGCAGACGCCGCCCAAGGGCGCGTTCACGTGGCCCTCCAGCGAGGTTCCCGCGCCGAAGGGGATCACCGGCACGCGGGCGCCGGCGCAAAGTCGCACGATCTCGGCGACCTCCTGCGTGGACTGGGGATAGACGACGGCGTCTGGCGGTTCGTTCGCTGTCCAGGTGAGGGTATGGGCGTGCTGCTGGCGCACGGTTTCGTTGACGCTGAAGCGGTTTCCAAACCTCTGCGCGAGGGCGTCGAGAACCTGATCGAGCCCGGTCGTGGGGTCCGACGGCGTCGGCATGGGGCGGCTCCTGCGGTCAGCGGCGATCCCGTCGCCGTCGAAGAGCGAAAACGCCCCAACCGCGCGGTAATGTCCAGTCGTGGCGCCGGCCGGGTTCGACATTCTGCCCCCGGCGGCCCACATTGTGCGCAGCGATTCGCTTTTCGTTCTCATCTGTGCTTCAGGAAACGCGTGTCCGATCCATTCGATAACCAAGATCCTGACCTGAGCCGCGCCTATGCGCCCAAGGCGGGCGGCCTCGCCGCGCGCGCCCGCGCCGCCATGGCGGGCGCCCCGCGCTATCTCGAGGTGCTCAATCCCGAGCAGCGCGCCGCTGTGGAGGCCGTTGACGGCCCCGTGCTTGTGTTGGCGGGCGCTGGCACCGGCAAGACGCGGGTGCTCACCACCCGAATCGCCCACATCATCGGCACGGGCCGCGCCCGGGCGCAGGAAATCCTCGCCGTCACCTTCACCAACAAGGCCGCCCGCGAGATGAAGGAGCGCATCGGCGCCCTCGCCGGTGCGGTGGCGGAAGGCATGCCGTGGCTGGGCACGTTCCATTCCATCGGCACCAAGATCCTGCGGCGTCACGCAGAGCTGGTGGGGCTGAAATCCACATTCACCATTCTCGACACCGACGACCAGATCCGCCTCATCAAGCAGGTCTTGCAGGCGGAAAACATTGATGAGAAGCGCTGGCCGGCGCGCCAGTTCGCAATCCTAATGGATGGGTGGAAGAACCGGGGGCTTGAGCCCGCGCGCGTGCCCGCAGGCGAGGCCGAGGCGTTCGCCAACGGCAAGGGTCGGCGCATCTACGAGTTTTATCAGGAGCGCCTGAAAATCCTCAACGCGGCGGATTTCGGCGACCTGCTGCTGGAAGGCCTGCGCCTGCTGCGCGACAACCCGGACGTGCTCTCCGAGTATCAGCGCCGCTTCCGCTACATCCTCGTGGATGAGTACCAGGACACCAACACGGTTCAGTACCTGTGGCTGCGGCTGCTCGCCCAGGCCACTGCGGACCGCCCGCAGCGCAACATCTGCTGCGTGGGCGACGACGATCAGGCGATCTATGGCTGGCGCGGCGCGGACGTGGACAACATCCTGCGTTTCGAGAAGGATTTCCCCGGCGCTACGGTGGTTCGCCTCGAGCGCAATTATCGCTCCACGGGGCACATTCTCGCCACTGCGGCGCACCTCATCGCCCACAACGAGGGGCGGCTCGGCAAGACGCTGTTCACCGACGGAGATGAAGGCGACAAGCCCACCGTGCAGGGCGTGTGGGACTCGGAGGAGGAAGCGCGCGTCATCGGCGAGGATATCGAGCAGGTGCAGCGCCGGGGCGAAAGCCTCGATTCCATCGCCATTCTTGTGCGCGCGTCGTTCCAGATGCGCGAGTTCGAGGAGCGCTTCATCACGCTGGGCTTGCCCTACCGGGTGATCGGCGGCCCGCGCTTCTACGAGCGCGCGGAAATCCGCGATGCGCTGGCGTATCTGCGCTGCGTGGCGCAGCCTTCTGACGATCTGGCTTTCGAGCGCATTTTCAACACGCCCAAGCGCGGGCTCGGCGACGCCGCCTTGCAACTGATGCACGATCATGCGCGGCGCGAGAAGATTCCGCTGCTGGAATCCGCGCGCCGCCTCGTTGAAACCGAAGAGTTGAAGCCCAAGCAGCGGCAGGCCGTGCGCGCGCTTGTGAATGATTTCGCGCGCTGGTCATCGATGATCGACACCACGCCGCACAATGAACTCGCGGAGTCGATCCTTGAGGAGTCCGGCTACACGGAGATGTGGCAGAAGGACCGCAGCGCCGACGCGGCCGGGCGCCTCGAAAACCTGAAGGAGCTTGTGCGCTCCATGGAGGAGTTCCCGGATCTGGCCGCCTTCCTTGAGCACATCTCGCTGGTGATGGAGGCTGACAAGGGCGGCGGAGAGGAGAAGGTGAGCGTGATGACCCTTCATGCGGCGAAGGGTCTTGAGTTCGACACGGTGTTTCTGCCCGGCTGGGAGGAAGGGCTCTTCCCCCACCAGCGCGCTCTCGATGAACAGGGGCGCGCCGGGCTGGAGGAAGAGCGGCGCCTTGCGTATGTGGGCGTGACGCGCGCGCGTCGCCGCGCGAAGATCTTCTTTGCAACGAACCGGCGCATCCGCGGGCTTTGGCAGACGACGATTCCCTCGCGCTTTCTCGATGAGTTGCCCGCCGCGCATGTGGATGTGGTGGAGCAGGCGAGCGCGAGTTACGGCGGCTACGCCGCGTCGCGGTTTAACTCCGTCGAGACGTTCGGCTCATCCTACAACACGCCCGGCTGGCAGCGCGCGCAGCGGCGGGGCGATGGCGGAGGCGGAAGCGGAGGTGGAAGTGGAGGCTTTGCGGAGCGCGGCGCCAGTTACGCCGGTCGCCGTTCCGGCCCCCAGACGATCGAGGGCGAACTGGTCGCCAAATCCTCCACCGTTTCGGGTTTTCAGCAAGGCGCGCGGGTCTTTCACATCAAGTTCGGCAACGGCACCGTGGCGAGCGTGGAAGGCAACAAGCTCACCGTGGACTTCGACAAGGCGGGTCGAAAACTCGTGCTTGAAAGCTTCGTCGAGCGTGCCGGCTGACGTTTTTTGAGCCGCCAAGCTTCTGTTTGACCTGTGGACGACTCAGCCCCGGACTTCCTGCGAGTGGCCCTCGCGTGCCTGAGAGGCTATAGCAGCCTCTGCCCCGGGTCGCTTCCGCCCTGGCTCGGGCTGGAGCGTTCCGCGACGGACAGCGTCGCGGGCGATGGTACCCTCAGAATGCGGCGGCGACGGAGATCATGATGGCGACGACCAAGACCAAGACCGAGGGCAAGGGCGGCGGCTCGGCTCTGCAGAGGCCGGTCACGCCTTCCAAGGATCTCGCGGCCATTGTCGGCGAGACCCCGATTCCGCGCACGGAAGTGACCAAGAAGGTGTGGGATTACATCAAGGCGAACAACCTGCAGGACGAGAAGGACCGTCGGTCCATCAACGCCGACGCGAAGCTGGAGAAGATCTTCGGCAAGAAGCAGGTCACGATGTTCGAGATGACCAAGCTCGTAAACCAGCATCTGAGTTGATACGGCCGTCAGGGGCCGGCGCGGCGCTGGCCCCTGCGACATCCCGCCCTTTCATTGTCCTTGAACTTTAAACGTAATTGTTTAGAACAATCCATGAACACGGAATGGGTTCATGGCGATTGCAGATATCAAGTCGCGGCTGGCGATCCTCGCTGACGCCGCAAAATATGACGCCTCGTGCGCATCTTCCGGATCAGAGAAGCGGGATTCGCGATCGGGCGGCATCGGCTCCACTGAGGGCATGGGCATATGCCACAGCTATGCGCCGGACGGGCGCTGCATATCCCTGCTGAAGATCCTGCTCACCAATCACTGCGTCTACGATTGCCTTTATTGCGTGAACCGCGTGTCCAGCGATACGCCGCGCGCCCGCTTTACGCCGGAGGAGGTCGTCGATCTCACGCTGGCGTTTTACAAGCGCAACTACATTGAGGGCCTGTTCCTCTCCTCGGGCATCGTGAAGTCGCCTGACCACACCATGGAGCAACTGGTCCGCGTCGCCCGGCTTTTGCGCGAGGCGCATGGCTTTCGCGGCTACATCCACCTCAAGACCATTCCGGACGCTGATCCCGCGCTGATCGCACAGGCGGGCGTGTGGGCGGACCGGCTGTCGGTCAATGTGGAGCTGCCGAAGGAGCAAAGCCTCGCGCAGTATGCGCCGCAGAAAGACGCAGGCTCCATTCGCCGCTCCATGGGCAATCTGCGCCTGCGCATCGACGAGGCGCGCGAGGAGAAGGCGCGCACCCGCCGCGCCCCGCGGTTCGCGCCTGCGGGCCAGAGCACGCAGATGATCGTCGGCGCGGACGGGGCGAGCGACGTGGATATCTTGCGCTCATCGTCGCTGCTGTACGGCAGCTACGATCTCAAGCGGGTTTACTACTCGGCGTTCAGCCCCATACCGGGCGCGGGCGCCAAGCTTCCGCCCGTTAAGCCGCCGCTCATGCGCGAGCATCGCTTGTATCAGGCCGACTGGCTCTATCGTTTCTACGGCTTCAGCGTCGATGAAATCGCTGAAGGCGCGGACGCCCACGGGGGAATGCTGCCGCTGGACAAGGATCCAAAGCTCGCTTGGGCGCTTGTCAATCGCGCGTTGTTCCCGCTCGACGTCAACACCGCCAGTCGTGAGGAGTTGCTGCGCGTGCCGGGGCTGGGCGTAAAGACGGTGAACGAGATCCTGCGTCTGCGCCGCCTGCAGAAGCTGCGCATCGACGATGTGTCGAAGCTCACGCGCTCGCGGGCGGCCTTCAGGCCGTTCGTCACGGCGCTGGACTGGCGCCCCGGCGCGACGCTCGATTCGGCTCAGCTCGCCGCACGCCTCGCGCCGAAGCCGCAGCAACTCAGCCTGTTCTGATGCGCGTCGCGGCGCTGGCGCACCCGGCCGACTTCGAGGGCTGGCGCGAGGCCGCGCGCGTGTGCCTCGCCGCCGGCGCGCGGCCGCACGAGGTTGCATGGCGCATTGGCGAAGAGCCTGACTTGTTCGCCGCGTTGGCGCCTTTGCCGTCCGCCGCGCCGTCCGCCGCGCCGCCAACAGAGCCCGCGTTCCGTGTGCCGCGGGAGTTCGTGGAGCTGGCGCAACTGGCGATCTGCCATGCGGACGAGGATCGTTTCGCGCTGCTCTATCGGCTGCTTTGGCGGCTGCGCGCGGACCGTGACCTGCTCGGGCGCATCACCGATGACGATGTCTTTCGCCTGCGCGCCATGGCGAAAATGATCCGTCGCGAGCGCCACAAAATGGAGGCGTTCGTCCGCTTCCGCGAGATTGCGGACGCGGAGGGATCGCTGTTCGTGGCGTGGTTCGAGCCCGAGCATCATGTGGTTGAAATCACCGCGCCGTTTTTCGTGCGGCGCTTTGCGTCCATGCGCTGGTCGATCCTCACGCCTCTGGTGAGCGCCCACTGGAACATGAAGGAGCTGCGCTTCGGGCCGGGCGCCGCCAAGAGCGATGCGCCCTCGCACGACCGGTTCGAGGAGCACTGGCTCACGTACTACGCCAACATCTTCAATCCGGCGCGTCTCAAAATCGGGATGATGAAGAGCGAAATGCCGGTGCGCTACTGGAAGAACCTGCCGGAGGCGGCGCTCATCGAGACGCTGGTGCGCGAGGCGGGCAAGCGCGAGGCGGCGATGATCGAGGCGTCGCCCACGCCAGAACCGCGCCGCGCGCAGATCATTCTCGAACGCATGAAGAAGACCGCCAACGCAGCAGGTCCTGGGGCCGGTCACAACGCGCTTCCGGGCCTCGCCCAGGAGGCGAGCGGATGCCGCCGCTGCCCTCTTTGGGAAGGCGCGACGCAGACCGTCTTCGGTGAAGGCGCGGCCGACGCGCGGCTGATGTTCGTGGGCGAGCAACCCGGCGACAAAGAGGATCTGGCCGGCAAACCCTTCGTTGGTCCTGCCGGGGAGGTGTTCGACCGCGCGCTGGCGGAGGCGGGAATCGACCGTGCGAGCGCCTATGTCACCAACGCCGTGAAGCATTTCAAGAATGAGCCGCGCGGCAAGCGGCGGCTGCACAAGACGCCTGACGCTGGCGAAATCTCGGCCTGCCGATGGTGGCTGGAGCGCGAGATCGAGATCATACGGCCCCAGTTCACCGTGGCGTTGGGCGCAACCGCCTTGCGCAGCCTTACGGGGCTGAGCGGGGGGCTGATGAACCTGCGCGGCATGCTCGCCCCCTCCGATCTCGTCGGCGAGGTGTTCGTCACTGTGCATCCGTCGTCGATCCTGCGCATGCCGCCCGAACAGCGGGAGGCCGCCTACGCGGCCTTCGTGGCGGACCTGCGCAAGCTTGCGCGCCTGATGGCGTGAGGGCGCGCGACGGCGCCCTCCGCATCGAGCGTTTACTTCAGGTTCGCCCGCAGGAACTGCAACGTGCGGCCCCAGGCGAGTTCCGCCTGCGCATGGGAGTGCGGGTTGCGCTGCTCGTTCACGAAGCCATGCTCGGCGTCATAGCGATACAGCTCGAACGTCTTGCCCGCGGCCTTCAGATCCGCCTCGAACTTGTCGACGGCGGCCGGCGTGCACCAGTCGTCCGTGTTGGCGAAGTGGCACTGGATCGGGATTTTGACGTCGGAGGCTTTCGCCACCGCTTCCGGCGGAATGCCATAGAACGGCGCCGCGCAGGCGAATTCGCCGACGCGGGCGGCGGCGAGAATGCTCACCGCGCCGCCCATGCAGAAGCCGGTGATGCCCACCTTGGCGCCGGTGGCGGCGAGGAAGCGCGCCGCGCCGCGCACGCTTTCATCGGTCGCGTCGAGGAAATTGAGCGATCCCATCTGCTTACCGGCGGCGTCGCGGTCATGATAGGGCACGACCACGCCTGAGTAGAGATCGGGCGCCAGCGCGTTGAAGCCGGCGAGCGCGAGGCGGTCGGCGATGCCCTTGATCTGGTCCTGCAGTCCCCACCATTCCTGAATCACCACGACGCCCGGCGCATTGGCTTCACCGGCCGGGGCGAAATAGCCCGAGGCTTCCTTGCCGTCGGGGCGCTTGAACGAAATTGTGGTTCCCATCCTGCGTCTCCTTGTGGGGCCCTGGTGGCCGCGCCGCGACGCGCTTTTACCACTCCGTCCGCGCGCCCGTCGAGGCGAAGGCCCCGCCCCACCATTTTATGCCGCTGATCGGCCCGCAGTTTGCTATAGCTGTCTTCAGCTCCACTTGCGGAATGGCCGGGATTTGTCCTTCCTACGCGAAACGCTCACGATTCTCGCGATTGTCCTGGTGCTGGCGCTCAGCGCCGCGCTCGCTGCCCCATGGTTTATCAACTGGGGCTCCCATCGGGCGTGGATTGAAGAGACCCTGTCGGCTGCGGTCGGCGGCCGGGTTCGCGTCGCCGGCGACATCGATGTGCAGCTGCTGCCTGCGCCGCGACTTGAGGTGCGACAGGCGTCCTGGTCCAGCGGACAGCTTGGCGCGCCGACGGTCTATACGGATCATCTGCGCCTCGAGGTGGCGGTTGCGCCTTTACTGCAAGGTGCGGTGCGCTTCGTGGAGGCGCGCTTCGACAAGCCGCGCATTGTCGTCACTCTGGGCGCCGACGGCGCCATTGCGCTGCCTGAGGCGGCGCAGGCGTCCCCGGCCATCGCGTTCGAGCGTTTTGAGGTGCGCGGCGGGCGCATCGAGATTGTGCGCACAGGCGAGCGCGTGCTGCTGCTTGAGGATGTGTCGCTTGACGCTGATGCAGCCTCGCTTACCGGCCCTTTCCGTGGCGCTGGGCGCTTCGTGCACAATGGCGCGTCCGGCGCCTACCGGTTCGGCGCCAACCTGTCTGACGACGGGCGCCTTCGCGCGAAGGTGAATATCGATGCGGGCGGCGGTTGGCCGGTCGCTGATTTCGATGGCGCCCTCATCAGCGAACGCGCAGGCTTCGGCGTCCGGTTGCGACTGGAAGGCGGGATCGCGTTCACAGGCGTCTTGCCGGCCGCAGGCGCCGAGATCCCGTTCCGCGCCAGCGGTCCCCTTGTCGCGGATGCGGCGCAGGCCCGCATCGAGCCGCTGGAGTTTCGCTTCGGGCCGACCGAACGGCAAACGACGGCGACCGGCGTGGCGTCCTATGCTTTTGCGCCGCAGGCTGCCGCTGTTCGCCTCGCCGCGCCCCAGCTGGACATTGACCGCCTGCTGCCGGGGGAGGGGCCGTCCGAACCCATGGCGCGCCTCTCGCGGGTGATTTTCGCCGCGCTCGACAGGCCGCCCCGCGGCCGGGCCGTCGCCATCACGTTCGAGGCGGCCACGCCCGCCGTGCGACTGGGCGGCGACACGCTCACCGAGGCGAACCTGCGCCTCGCGCTGCCGCGCACCGGGGCGGGCCGGCTTGCGCTCTCGGCAAATCTTCCGGGCCGCGCCAGCGTGAGCCTCGATGGCGACATCGAGAGCGGGACGGCCGCCCGGTTCGCCGGCAAGGCGTCGGTGACGGCCCGCGATCTGGGGCGCCTCGCGGACTGGATCGGCCGGGCGGATCCGGATATCGCCGAGCGCCTGCGTGCGGCGCCGTTCCGCACCATCGAGGCGCAGGGGGACGTGGAGGCCTCGCGCGCCACGTTCGCCGCGCAAAATCTGGACATCCGGGCCGATCGGTCCACATTCACCGGGGCGGCGGCGTTCATCACGCCCGTGGGCGGCGAACCTGCGCGGCTCTATGCGGACCTCTCTTCCGCGGCTCTCGATCTGGACGGTCTGCCCGATTTGCGCGGTCCCGCGCGGGCTTTGCAGGACGCGGACCTTAACCTGTCGCTCGACGCCCGCGCCGTGCGCCTCGCCCGTGTGGGCGGCGGCATGGTGGATTCCGGGCGTATTCGCGCCAAGGTGACGCGCACCAGCGGCGTTCTTGAGCTGGAGCGCCTGTCGGTGGACAATCTTGGCGGCGCCACCCTGTCCGCCAGCGGGCGGGCGGATCCGACCGGCGGGCGGCTCACCGCAAGTCTTGAGGCGCAGCGCCTTGTCGAACTCGCCGCCCTTGCGCGGCGCATCGCGCCCGGCCCCCTCGCCGAGATGTTCGCCGAACGCGCGGTGGCGTTCTCGCCCGCCAGGCTCGACTTCAACGCCGAGGCCGCCGCACGCGACGGCGGGCTGGAATTGCGCACCCTGCGTGTGGAGGGATCCGCGCGGGGCTCCCGCATCGCCGCCATCGCCCGGCCGGCGGGCGACTCGGTGGAGCTGGAGGTTGACGCCCGGTCTGCGGATACGCCGATCTTTCTGCGGCAGTTCGGGGTGGAGAGCGCGCCACTGTCAGGCGTCCCCGCCAGCCGCATCACCGCCCGCGCGCGGGGCTCCGCCAGCGCGGGGTTCGAAACCGAGGTCAAGGGCGAGATCGCGGGGGCGAGCCTTGGCTTCAGTGGCCGCGTGCGTCGGACGGACGCCGGGTTTGAGGCGGAGGGGCAGGGGCGCATCGGGAGCAAGGATTTGAGCCCCCTCCTGCAAGTGCTGGCGCTGGGCTGGCCGGACCCGCAGGCCGGCGCCCCAGCCGAAGCGGCGGCCGACGTGCTCATCAAGAGCGGCAGGGTCGAGGCGCGGGCGGTGACTGGCTCTCTCGCAGGCGTTCGCTTCAATGGCGATGTGCAGTTCGCGCCTTGGGAGAGCGGGCTTCGGCGCGGGCTCACCGGCGCGCTCTCCCTGGACCGGGTGTCTCTGGATGCGCTCTCCAGCGCTATCCTCGGTCCTTCCGGCGCGTCTCGCGGCGCTCTGCAATGGTCGGACGCGCCGTTTGCGCCGGGGCTGGCAAGCCCCCCGCCTGCGCGTATCGAGCTGCGTATCGGCGCGCTGGATCTGCGCGGGGGCTGGGAGGCGCGCGAGGCGACGGTCCGGCTCGATCTCACGCCGGGCGCTATGACCTTCGAGGATCTGTCCGCGCGGCTCGGCGCGTCAACCGTGGCGGGGCGGCTGACGCTGCGCCGCGACAAGGCGGAGGCCTCGCTGGGTCTTCGCCTCACCCTCGACGGCCCGCTCGACCTGCGGGAGCGCATGACCGGGCGGATTCAGACCACCGTTGAACTGGCGGCCACAGGGCGCAGCGAACGCGCCCTGATTGGCAATCTGGCAGGCGCCGGGCGGGTGCGGCTGTCTGAAATCGTCATTCCGAAGGCCGATCCGCAAGCGGTCGACCGGGTGGTCGCTGCGGTGGAGAAGGATACGGTGGCCGCCGATGAGCGCGCCGCCATCCCAGCCCTCGCGCGCGAGTTCGACCGTGCGAGCCTGCCAGTGGGCGAGGCGGAGTTCGATGTGCTCGTGGCCGGTGGTGTCGCCCGCCTGCAAGCCGCGCGCATTCCAGTCGCTCAAGCGGACCTGACTGTCGGCGCCGTTCTTGACCTGCGTTCGGGCGCCCTTGAGCAGTCGCTGGACATTCAGTCCCGCAGCCCGCCTCCACGCTGGAGCGGTGAGCCTCCAAGGGCCCGGATCGTCTGGAGCGGCCCGGTTGAGAAGCCCCAGCGCGCGGTTGAGGCCGCCCCTCTGGTCAATGCACTCTCTGCGCGCGCCATCGCCCGGGAAACCGTCCGTATCGAGGCGCTGGAGGCCGATATTCGCGAACGCTCGTTCTTTAACCGTCGATTGCGCGCGGACCAGTGGAGCCGCCAGCGCGACCGGGAGATCGCTGCCCACGTCGCAGAACGGGAGCGTCAGGAGCGCATCGAACGCGAGCGGCAGGAAAAGCTTGAACGTGAACGTCTGGAGCGGGAACGGCTGGAACGGGAGCGACAGGAAAGGCTTGAACGGGAGCGTCTGGAGCGCCAACGCAAGGAGGCCGAGCAACGCGGACTGGAGGCGCAGCGCAAGCAGGAAACGCCGCCGGCGACCCCGCAATCGGCCCCCGGCGGCGTGGCGCCTTTGCCGCCGCCGATGCAGCTTCCCTCGGGCGCGCCCCCGGCGCCGCGCTAAAGCATTTTCCGTCCAAGTGGATGCCGGTTGGACGCAAGAAAATGCGGTTTTCCGCGCTAAAGCGCAAACCGACCGGAGGGAAGCGAGGGTCGGAACAATTGCGCTTTCAAACGGGGTTCTAGGGCGGTCAGATTGGTTCCCGCGTTAGCTCTGCGCCCCGGAGGCTGCGCGGACATTCTCGAGCACAAACACCCGGATGGCGGAGGAGAGGTTCGCCTCGCCACGTGAGGCGTCCACCTGCGCCACAAGCCCCGCGAGCGAAAGGCCGCGGGCGTCCGCGATGTCGCGCAGGGCGGCCCAGAACGCGTCTTCAAGCGAGACGGACGTGCGGTGGCCCGCAATCTGCAGCGAGTGCTTGCGCATTCGCGTCGGGGCGTGGCCGTCTGCGCGCACGGGCGCGTCAGTCCTGTTCTGGCTTGTCGATGCGATGACCGTCGATCCGCCGCTGTTGCAGCGCGCGTTCGGCCTCGGTCAGCGTCTTTTCCGCCTTGGTGCGGCCGAAGGCGATGCGGTTCGCCTCCGCCTTCCGGGAGGCGTCCTCACGGGCGCGGTCCTTGCGCGCGCGGCGCAGATTGACGACCTCGCCCATGGGAGCCTCAGGTCTTCTTGCGGAAGGCGTCGATGGAGACGACTTTCGCCGGCTCGCTGGCGCCCTCGGCTGGTTGGGACGCGCGCGCGGCCTCGTCGTCTGGCGTCGCGTCTGCTGCGCGGCGCGCGGGTTGCGGCCGGGCTTCGGTCCGCAACGTTACGGGAGCAGATGCAGGCGCCGGCGCCGAGCTTTGCGGCGGCTCTGTTTCCTCGGCGAGCGCCTCGGCCTCGTTCTCCTTCGGCTCGAACTTGAGCATGAAGGGGACGGAGGGGTCGTGGAAGCCCGTCAGCGCGGCGAAGGGGACGATCAGCCGCTCGGGGATGTTCGAGAACGACAGTCCCACCTCAAAATGCTTGTCAGTGACGACAAGATCCCAGAACTGATGCTGGAGAACGATGCGAATCTCGTCCGGGTAGCGCGCCTTCATGCGCGACGACAACTGCACGCCGGGCGCGTGGGTGTTGAACGAGACGAAGAAGTGGTGATCGCCGGGGAGACCGTCGCGCGCGACTTTCGTCAGCAGATCCCGCACCATGCCCCTGAGGGCCTCTTGCACCAGAAGATCGTAGCGAATGGTTGGCTGCTGCATCGATGGTCCACACAAGAAAGTGGAGGCTTCTGTTGCCAGGCGCCTCCGAGCCCCGCCTGAAGCGGCTAAACCTCAGGACTTGATTCCCGGTGCAGGCGCTGCTTAAGCAGCGACGGCGGCCGGAGCATAGTTGTCATTGGCAACTATAAGTTTGACCCGATAACGGCGGTATCATGCCGGGCAAAAGAGCACCTTTTACACCCCCGTCGATCCTATTTCGCCCCCGCCGCAACCCGCGACGCGCGCGGGCTGGGGTGGAGGCGCCGGGTACCGCCCCCGGGTCCGGATGGCTTATTCTGGAGTCGATTTATCGCCATAGTCCCCTTGCGGGGACAGAACGAATATAGGCCTTCGCGCCGCCCGGAGGAAGGGCGGCGCGGCGCCGAATGTGTGAATTTTCCAGCGTTCAGGCGGAAACGCGCTTCAGGCGCACCGCCAGCCGGACGATGGAGGCGATGGAGTCCATCTGGAGTTTCTCCATGATCTGCGCGCGGTAGCTCTCCACCGTGCGCCCGGAGATGCCCAGGCGGGCTGCAATCGCCTGGCTGGTGAGGCCCTGCGCCACGAGATCGAACACCTCGACCTCGCGCGGCGTCAGCCGCTCGAAGCGCTGCTCAGCCTCACGGGCCGCCTGGCTCGCCGCCTGCCGCTCGAACTTGGCCGAGATCGCCCGGTTTATGGCGGCGACGAGCTTCACGTCGTCCACAGGTTTCTCGATGAAGTCCTGGGCTCCCGCCTTCAGGCCGGCGACGGCCATCGGCACGTCGGCGTGTCCTGAAATCAGGACGACGGGCAAATCCAGCTTGCGCCGCTGGATTTCCCGCACAAGCTCGATGCCGTCCATGGTCGGCATCCGCACGTCCGAGATGACGCAGCCGGCGTCCGCCGCCGCGGAGGCGTTCAGGAACGCTTCTGCCGAGTCGTACAGATCGACGCCGTATCCGTACACGCCGAGCATTTCGCCAAGCGCTGTGCGAACTGTCTCCTGGTCGTCAACCACCGCAATTCTAGGGCTGCCCACGTTCCCCGTCCTCCGATGCGTCTGCGTTTCCCCGCATGGCGAGGGAAAGCCAGAACCGAAACTCCGTGGCGCCTGGACCGGAAGTCTCCAGCCAGATCCGCCCACCATGGGCGGCCACGATATCCGCGCTGATCGCAAGTCCCAAGCCCAGACCGCCGGGCTTCGTCGTCGCAAGCGGCTCAAACACTTTGGATGCAAAATCCGGATCGACCCCCGGCCCGTTGTCGCGGACCGAAAACTCCACCCGTTTGTCCGGCGTCGCCCGGATCGAAATCGCGACGACGCCATCGGTCTGGCATGCGCCAGTGATCGCGTCCACTGCGTTCCTGATCAGGTTTACGAGCACCTGCTGGATTTGTACGCGATCACAGAGGATCGCGGGCGCATTTTCTGCGTCGCTGACGAGACGAACCTTGTGCTGTGCGGCCAGCGGACGCACGAGCAGCAGGGCGTCGTTCAGAATGTCCGCAGGCCGCGCGAGCGTCGCGCCGCCGTCTCCCCTGCGCATGAACTCCCTCATGCTGCGAAGGATTTCGGCCGCCGCGTCAATCTGTTCGATGCTGCGGCCCACATAGTCGCGCACCCGGGCCGGGTCGGCGCCCTCCTGTTCGGAGAGCACCTGCGCCGTGCGCGCGAAGGCGCGGGCGGCGGTCATGGGCTGGTTGATTTCGTGGGCAAGCGCCGATGCGAGCCCCGTCACCACCTGAAAACGTTCTGCGCGCGCGGCCTCTGATTCTTTCTGCTTGAGTTGCGCTCGCGCGGTCGCGGCCGCGCGGCTCGCCGCGTCGCGTTCGCTCGACACGGCGCCGGCAAGAAGGCCCACTCCGGTCAGCACGCCCATAAGGGTCTGGAACTGCGCATAGGCCTGCGTGTCGTAACCGAATTGGTTCAGCCCCGCGACCAGGGCGAGCTGGGTCGCCGCCAGCGTGATGCAAACGCCATCGAGGCCATTGCGCAAGGCAACGAAAACAATAGGCACGAAAAGCAGATAGAAGCTTTCGTAGGGCGGCGGATCAGAATCCTTCAGCATCAACCAGACGAAGACCACCGCCAGCAGGGCGGCCGAGGCCACTCCGGCCAGAAACGACTGGTCGAAGATGCGGGCGCGTGCGTCGCGGCCGGTGAAACGCAGCGCCAGAGGCGCGACCACCGCGAGGCCGATCATGTCGCCGACGAAGATGGGAACCGAGACGCGCACCCCGTCCGCTGGCGCCATCACCTCCGAGATCGTCAGCAGGGCCGTCAGCAGAACGCCTACCAGAAGGGCGCCGCCCAACGCCGCGCTCAGCAGCATCGCAACGTCGTGAACGCGCTCGATGCGCGTGTCGAGGTCCAGCGCGCGGGCCAGCCACGCCATCAGCGCGTAAACCGCTGCGATGATAACCGCGACAGCGATCGTGAGTTCAATGCCGAGCGTGTTGTTGACAAAAACGAATTCGGCGATGAACGCGCCGGCGAACAGCGCCAGCCCGGCCACCGCGTCCCCTCGCACCATGGCTGCGAAGAGAATGCCGAGGCCTGGACTCCACGCGGCTGTGGGCAGGCCGCCGTGGTCACGCACGTCGCTCAGCCACTCAAGCGCGAGGTAGATCACCACGAACGCGACGAAGCGACCCGCGCCGGCGAGGCGGGCGGGCGTCGTCTTCGCCGGCGACGCCGGGACACTCATGGGCGCGCGCTCATGCCGGGGCGCGGGATCAGTTGGCGGCCTTGACGCCGCTCGCCCGCACCACCTCGCCCCACTTGCGCGTTTCGGACTGCATAAAGCGGTCGGCCTCATCCAGCGGCCCGCCGAGCGGCAGGTACCCGGCGCGCACGAGGCCGTCGCGCACGCGGGGCTCCTTCAGCGCAGCGGACATGTCGGCGTTGATCCGCTGCACGATAGCGGCGGGTGTTTTCGCTGGCGCGTAGGCGGCCACCCACGTGGCGTCGTCGATCTCCCCGAGCCCTGTTTCTTTCACGGTGGGCACGTTGGGCAGGTCTGGAAAGCGCTCAAGACTTGTGACGGCGAGCCCCTTCACAAGGCCGCCCTTCACCTGCTCGATGGCGCCTGAAAGCGCGACGCTGGCGAGCGGCACATGGCCCGACACAGTCGCCGCAACGGCGGGCGCAGCGCCGGTGAACGGCACGTGGCGGATGTCCGCCTTGCCGATGAGCCGGAAGATGCGCTCGGCCGACAGGTGCGGCGTGGTGCCCGGTCCGGCCGTTCCGTAGGAGAGGTTCTCCCTGGCGGACAGGGCGATCACCTCCCTCAGGTTGTCGGCCTTGAGATCCTTCGCGCCCACGATGATGTTGGGCTGCGTGGCCAGCAGCGCGACGGTTTTCAGGTCGGCGTTCGAGTAGCCCGGATTGTCGTAGTAGGTCAGGTTCACCGCGATGGCGCTGGTGGTGATGAGCAGGGTGTACCCGTCGGCTTCAGCGCGGGCGACGGCCTGGGCGCCGATGTTGCCGCCGCCGCCGCCGCGGTTTTCGATGACCACGGTCTTGCCCCAGCGCTCGCCCAGCGATTGGCCCACCAGGCGCGCCACCACATCCGCGGCGCCGCCCGCCGCAAACGCGACGACGACGCGCACATTCTTCTCAGGCCAGTTTTTGTCGGGCGAGGCGCCCTGGGCGGAGGCGACGCCGGGCGCGAGGGCGGCGAGGAGGCCGGCGGCGACAGCCGCCCTGCGCGAGATGAACGTCGAAACCATGTCTTCCCCTCCTGTACGCCGTCAGGCGATCACGCCGGCCTCGGCCTGCTGCAAGGCATAGTGCGCGATTTCGCGGCGGGTGGCGATCCAGACGTCGTCATGATCCAGCGCGATCTTCATCATGGCGTCATAGGCCCAGGCGTTCGCGGGGCGCCCGTAGACGTGGGCGTGGGCGGTTACGTCGAGCATGAAAGCCTGGCCGTCCGCCTCGGGCGCGTTCTCCAGCGCCTCCTCGAACTGGTCGACCAGCGCGCCCGGTCCGTTGCCGTAGCGGATGGAGTGGGGCAGGTCGTTCACGTCCATGGTCAGCGGGATCGCCACGAGCCGCTTGCCGCCGGCGTATTCCCAGATTGCCGGCAGGTCATCATCGTTGCAGTCGCCGTGCCACAGGTAGCCGGCCTCTGCGAGCATGGCCGGGTGGCCCGGCGCCCCGGTGCCTCGCGGCGAAATCCAGCCCACGGGCGTCTCGCCGGTGACCGCGCGCAGGGCGTCCGTGTTGCGGCGGATGTTTTCGCGCGCGTCGTCGTCGTTGAGATACACCGGAATCACGTCCATGCCCCACGAGTGGGCGTAGACGTCGTGGCCGGCGGCGTGGAGGTCGCGGATGGTGTCGGGCGCGCGCTCGCAGAGAACGCCGTTCACCATCACGCTTGTGCGGATCCCGTTTGCCTCCGCGATGCGCTGCAGGCGCTGCACGCCGCGGGTTGGCCCGTACTTCGCCCAAGAGTCCGCGTTGGCGTCGAAGTAGCCGGGTTTCAGCACGTTGCCCATGGGGCCGATCCCCGGCGCCTCGCCGTCGGACCAGCCCTCGTAGGCGATGTTGAACACGACCGCGATGCGCTTGCCCTCGGGCCAGGTGAACTCAGGGGCCGCGCGCAGGATGCGTGTGGGCTGGAGCGGATGTGCGGTCATGGGCGCTTTCTCCTGACGGGTGAGCCCCGGCGCAGCGCCGGGGCAATTGGCGCGCAGCTCGCGCCTAAGCCAGCGGGGGCTGCGTGTCGCCTATGGTGACGCGCTTCATCAGACGGCGCTCGGTCGTGGGGAAGTCCGTGCGCGCGTGGCTGGTGCAGCGGTTGTCCCAGATCAGAATGTCGCCCACGCGCCACTCGTGGCTGTAGATGTTGCCGCGATCCTCGATGCGGTCGCACAACTCCTCGATGATCGCCTTGCTCTCGTCGTCCGGCAGGCCCTCGATCCGGTCTGTCATCAGGCGGCAGACGGCGAGCGCGCGCTTGCCATTCTCCGGAATGCGGCGCACCAGCGGGTGCGTGTAGTGGGGTCGCTCCTGGGCTGCGACGCGGGCGTCGCGCGACGTCTCGCCATACTGGAACGAGTGGGTGGCCATGAGCCCCTGCAGCTTCTGCTTCATGGCGTCGGGCAACTGCTCGAAGGCGCGCACGTTGTTGGAGAACATGGTGTCGCCGCCGGCCTGCGGGATCTCGACCGCGTGCAGGGCGGCCGCCTTGCAGGGGTTGGGCTTGTAGATCTGGTCGATGTGGAACGCCATCTCGCCGTCGGGCAGCTGGCCGACGGGCTTGCCGTCCTCGCGGATGTTCGAGATCACCATGATGTCGTCGCGCCCGGTCAGCGGCGAGACCATGCGGGCCTTGACGATGGGGCCGAACGCCTTGCCCAGCTCCACCAGATCGGCGTCCGACGTGGGCTGATCGCGAATGACCACCAGATGATGGTCCAGCAGCGCCTGATGCAGCGTGCGCGACGCCTCCTCTGTGATGTTCGTGACGTCGAGACCCACGATCTCGGCGCCGAGCGGCGCATCCAGCGGCTTCACGGACAAGGCCATTTCTCTCCCCATTGTTGTTTGGCGTGACGCAAAATCGCGCGCACTCTAGTGACAGTCCGCCCACTCGCCAAGGGCCGGGGGCAGGCCGGGCCCCCGTTGGGGGCAGGTTGCGCGGCTGTTGCGCCTGGGGCCGGGATGAAGGATACGGGATGGAAAGCGGCGCAGGCTGCGGCTGTGAGGGGAGAGAAATGACAATGAGACGCATGACGCTGTCGGCCATGGGCCTCGCTGCGGCGCTTGGCTCGACGCTCGCCGCCGCTCCCGCCGCGGCGCAGGATCCCGCCTCGTTCTACAAGGGCAAGACCGTCACCATCATCGTCGGCTCATCCGCAGGCGGCGGTTACGATCTCTACGGGCGTCTGCTTTCGCGCCACATGGGCAAGCACCTCGCCGGCGCCCCGACGTTTGTCGTCTCCAACATGCCCGGAGCAGGCGGCAACGTGGCCGCCGCCCATGTGGCCAATGTCGCGCCCAAGGACGGGACCACGATTGGCGCGGTGTTCATGGGCACCGTGGTTGAGCCTCTGTTCACCACCACGAAGCGCGCGACGCACCATCCCACACGCTTCCACTACATCGGCAGCGCCAACACGGATTACTACGTGTGCATCGTGCGCGGCGACGCGCCGGTGAAAACGTTCGGCGATCTCATGGAGCGCGAGATCGTGATGGGCGCCAGCGCCGGCGGCGCCTCCACGCGCGATTTCGCGCTGATGCTGCGCAACGTGCTGGGCGCCAAGATCCGCATCGTCGCGGGCTATCCCGGCACCCGCGAAATCATCCTCGCCATTGATCGCAACGAGGTGCAGGGCGGCTGCGGGCACACGTGGTCGAGCGTCAGCGCGCTGCACCGGCAGGCGTTTGCGGAAGGCCGCCTGCGTCCCCTCGTGCAGGAGGACGCGACCGGCTATCCCGAACTGACCAAGGCCGGCGTGCCGCTGGCCCGCGCGTTCGCCAAAACTGACGAGCAGCGCGCGATCCTCGATCTGTATTACAGCCAGACGGCGTTCAGCCGGCCTTACGTGGTGGCGCAGGAGACGCCGGCCGACCGTGTGGCGGCGCTGCGCGCGGCCTTCATGGCGACCATGAAGGATCCCGAACTCGTGGCGGAGGCCGCGAAAATGCAGGTCGACGCCGATCCGGTGTCCGGCGAAGACCTGCAGAAGAAGGTGACGGAGCTTTTCGCCGCCCCGCCGGACATCGTGGAGAAGACCCGCAAGGCGGTAAGCGACTGACACGGGTAACTCCGCGTCAGCCGCACCCGTCCGCTACCAGCCGATTGCGTCCGGCAGCCAGGTCGCGATCTTGGGGAAGTAGAACACGATGGCCGTGGCGAACACCTGCAGGATGATGAACGGTACGACACCCTTGTAGATATCGACCGTCGTCACCTCGGGTGGAGCCACTCCCCGCAGGTAGAACAGCGCCCACCCGAAGGGCGGCGTGAGGAACGACGTCTGCAGCACGACGGCGATGAGAGTCGCTGTCCACACCGGGTCCACGTTCGCCGCGTTGAGCAGCGGGATGAACAGCGGCACGACGATGTAGCTGATCTCGATCCACTCGATGAAGAAGCCGAGCAGGCAGATCAGCGCCAGCATGGAGATCAGCAGACCATCCGACCCGCCAGGCACGACGGAGAAGAGATCGTGGACGATCTTTTCGCCGTTGAGGCCACGGAAGGCCAGCGCGAAGACCTGCGCGCAGACGAGGACGAACATCATCGCAGCCGTGATGCGCCCGGTCGCGTAGATCGTGTTGACCAGCGTGCGCCACGTCAGGCGCCCCAGCGAGGCGGCGACGAGGATGCTGCCCAGCGCGCCCATGGATGCAGCTTCCGTCGGCGCGGCAATGCCGCCGATGATGGAGCCGAGAACAGCAAGCACAAGCGCGATGGGCGGAAAACCCACCTTCAGAAATTTGATGAAAGTCTCCCGGCCCGATTGGAGCATCCGCTCCTCAAGCGGCACCGGCGGCGCCATCTCTGGCTTCACCATGCCGAGGACCAGCAGGTAGATGCAGAAAATCGCTGACAGCATGAGGCCGGGGAACACCGCGGCCGCGAACAGCGTGCCGACCGACTGACCCATGATGTCAGCCAGCAGGATGAGGATGGTGCTGGGCGGAATGAGCTGCCCGAGCGTGCCGGACGCGCAGATCGTGCCGCACGCGAGGCTCTTGTCGTATCCGCGCCGCAGCAGCGTCGGCAACGTCAGCAGGCCGAGCGTCACGATGGTGGCGCCGACGATGCCGGTGGTCGCTCCCATCAGAACGCCAACCAGCACGATGCCAATGCCCATGCCGCCGCGCAAACCGCCGGCTATGTGGCCGATCACGTCCATCAGCTCATTGGCGATTTTCGACTTCTCCAGCATCACGCCCATGAACACGAAGAGCGGGATGGCGATGAGCGTGTAGTTCGCGGTGACGCCAAAAATGCGCGCCGGCAGCAGGCTGAACAGCAGCGAGCCAAATCCGAGATAGCCGAACACGAAGCCGCTGATGGCGAGCGTGAGGGCGACCGGGATGCCAAGCGCAAGCAGGACGAAGAATGAGACGATGCTGAGGATCGCCAGAACTTCAGTATAGGGCATTATACTGCTCCCGGAGCCGGCGCATCGGCGGGCTTGTCAAGGAACGGGATGATCGCGCGAAAGACTGACGCGAGGCTCTGGAGGCCGAGGAAAACGAAGCCAAGCGGGATCATCGATTTGACGATCCAGCGATACGGAAGCCCGCCGGGATCGGGCGAACGTTCGCCGATGTTGTAAGCCTGCATCACGTAGGGAATGGAGAGATGCACGATGATGACGCATAGCAGAAGCGCGCAGACGCAGGAGATCAGTTCGATGATCTGCTGCCCGCGCGGGCTCATCCGCGCGTAGAAAATATCGACGCGGATATGCCCCTCGTGCTTGATCGCGTACGCGATGCACAGAAGGGACACAGGCGCCATGAGATGCCATTCCAGCTCCTGCATCGCGACAGAGCCAGTGTTGAAGATGTAGCGCATCAGCACGTTGCCGGCCATGACGACCAGCAGCCCGAATCCGCACCAGCCGCCGACGCGGCCTGCAATCTCGACGACAACATCGAGACCCCGGGCCAGCTTCTCGAGCTGGCCCGCCTTTACATTATCGTTTGACATGATGTGACCGTTTGTTAGCCGGCGCCGCCGCCGCGGATCTGCGTGTGGTAGACGGCTTCCGAAACGCCCGCCCACTTATCGTGGTTGGCCTTGAAGGCCATGAAGCTGTCATGCACCTTCTTGACCAGTGGATCCTTGGCGGTGAACTCGGCCAGAAGGCGCGTGTTCGTATCGCGTAGCGTCGACACGATTGCCGGATTGAGCGGCGCGGCGATGACGCCATGGTTTTTCACGAGGTCGTCGAGCGCTTCCGCGTTGGTTGCTTCGCACCACGCCTGGCTGATGGCGTTGCACGCGGCGGCGGCAGTCTTCACGATCTCCTTGAGATCGGGCGGCAGCGACTCCCACGCCTTCTTGTTGATGATGAGCTCGGTCGCAGTCGACGTCTCATGCCAGCCGGTGGTGTAATAGTATTTCGCCGCCTTGTGCAGGCCGAGCCGGCGGTCCTGGAACGGGCCGACGAATTCTGCGGCGTCGATCACGCCGCGCTCCAGCGCCGGGAAAATCTCACCGCCCGGGAGCAGGCGAACATCCACGCCATGCTGCGCAAGCACGCGCCCGGCGAGCCCGGGAATGCGCATTTTCAGGCCCTTCAAATCCTCGATCTTCTCAACGGGCTTGCGGAACCAGCCCGTCATCTGCACGCCGGTGTTGCCCATAATCATGGGCACGAGATTGAAGGGCTCGTACACTTCCTCCCACAGCTTTTGCCCGCCGCCATGGTAGAGCCACGCGTTGAAGCCCTGGAAGTTGAGGCCAAACGGAACAGCGGTGAAATACTGCGCCGCGAATGTCTTGCCGGACCAGAAGTAGGCGTTGGCCGCGTTCATCTCGACGATGCCCTTCGACACCGCGTCAAAACCTTCGAGCGCGGGGATCAGTTCGCCGGCTGCAAAGTGTTGAATGGTGAGGCGCCCGTTCGACATCGCCCTGACCATGTTGCAGAAGTCGGTGGGGCTGCCGGGGCCTTGCACATAGAAGGGCGAGCCCGGCCCGTAAGCGTTCGTCATCTTCCATGTGAAGTTGCGCGTCTGCGCGGACACGATTGCGGGCGCCGCAAGGGCTCCGCCGGCTGCTCCGATGATTCCTGCCTTGATGAAAGTACGACGCTTCATCTGTGCACCTCGATAGAGCCCCCAATGGGCGTTGAGGTGTGAACGCAAGCGCCATGCCACCGCTTATATGAAAGGATGTTGCGGTTCCGGCGGCCATTTATTGCGCCAATGCAAACGCGAAGCATGTTCTTTAGGCAGCCTGCGCGATATCTGGGTGGTTGCAATGCATTCGCGCGCCGGCGAACCAAGGCATGCCGCTTGCTTGAACATCATCAGCTGACGAAATGCTTCGGGAGACCTTGATGCTGCATACACCACGCGCACGGCGCGGCATGGCGACCTCGCCGCACCATCTGGCGACAGAGGCGGGCCTTCGCGTGCTGCGCGAGGGCGGCGACGCAATTGAGGCGACAATCGCCATGGGCGCGGCCCTCGCGGTTGTCTATCCGCACATGACGGCGATTGGCGGCGATGGCTTCTGGCTGGTGTCGCGCGCGGGCGCTGATCCCGTGGCTATCGATGCTTGTGGCGCGGCGGCGGGGAAGGCCACCATCTCTCTTTATAAAGACAAGGGCCACGCGACTATTCCCTCGCGCGGACCGCTCGCCGCCAACACGGTTGCGGGCGCGGTGTCTGGTTGGGGCGAGGCGTTCGCGCTTAGCCGCGAGCACGGCGGGCGCTTGCCGCTGTCCCGCATTCTGGAAGACGCCGTCTGGCATGGCGAGAACGGCTTTCACGTGACCGCCAGCCAGCACGAGCTCACGGCCTCCAAGCGGGCTGAGTTGATCGGCGCGCCCGGATTTGCGTCAACGTTTCTCGATGGCGGGGCAGCGCCGCGCGAAGGCGCGATGATGAAGCTGCCTGCGCTGGCGCGAACGCTGCGGCGTATTGGCGAAGATGGCGCGGATTCATTCTATCGAGGCGCACTTTCGCGTCAGATCGCCGCCGATCTGGGCAAGATTGGCGCGCCGGTGTCCGGCGATGATCTTGCAGCCCATCGCGCCGCGCGCCGCGCGGCGTTGAGCGTTGGCGTGCGCGGGGCGCGGTTGTTCAACTTTCCGCCGCCCACGCAGGGCCTCGCGTCGCTCATGATCCTCGCGCTCTTCGACCGGCTCGGCGTGGGCGAGGCCGAAGGGTTCGATCACATCCACGGCCTGATCGAGGCCACGAAGCAGGCGTTTCTGGTGCGCGACAGGCATGTGGGCGATCCAGCCTCCATGCGGGTCGATCCGCGCGACTTCCTCGATGACGCCGCGCTAGATGCATTGGCGGCGAAGATCGATATGAAGCGTGCGCTGCCCTGGCCGCAGCCCGCCAATCCGGGCGACACGGTGTGGCTTGGCGCCATCGACGGCAACGGCCTGTCGGTCAGTTATATCCAGAGCATCTTTTTCGAGTTTGGCTCTGGCTGCGTGCTCGAGGAGTCAGGCTTTGTCTGGCAGAACCGCGGCGCGAGCTTTCTGCTCGACGGCGACGGTCCGCGCACGCTCGCGCCCGGCCGCAAGCCGTTCCACACGCTCAATCCGGCGGCTGCGCGGTTCGATGACGGCCGCACGATGGTGTACGGCACCATGGGCGGCGAGGGGCAGCCGCAGACGCAGTCCGCGCTGTTCTCGCGCTACGCCATGTTCGGGCAGGGGTTGCAGCAGGCGATCACCGCCCCGCGCTGGCTGCTCGGCAAGACCTGGGGCGAGAACAGCGTAACCCTCAAGGTCGAATCGCGCTTTGATCCCGCGCTCGTCGCGGCGTTGCGCGGGGCCGGTCACGACGTCGAGGTGCTGCCTGCCTTCACCAGCACCATGGGCCATGCCGGCGCCATCGTGCGCCATCCGGACGGGATGCTGGAAGGCGCCACGGACCCGCGCAGCGATGGCGCGGCGATGGGGTTCTGAACCAAACCTCCGCACGGCGCGCTGCAGTTTGATTTGGCGCAAGGCCGGCTGGCGGGCGCTCTGGCACTTTCCTCCTAGCGGAACGTTGTTCCGTATAGAGGAATAGACCCCTCAGAGGGTCGGGAGCCGAGGAGCCCGCCATGTTGAGCAAGGAGCAGAACGATCTCGTCACGCAGACGGGCCCGGGGAACATGATGGGCGGTCTGTTTCGCTGCTACTGGCTCCCCGTTCTGCTGAGCGAGGAGTTGCCTGAGCCCGACTGCGCGCCGGTGCGCGTCAAATTGCTGTCAGAGCGGCTCATCGCGTTCCGCGACAGCGAGGGCAAGCTCGGGCTCATCGATGAGTTCTGCCCCCATCGCGGCGCGTCGCTGTGGTTCGGCCGCAACGAGGAGTGCGGCCTGCGCTGCCCCTACCATGGCTGGAAGTTCGACGTGAACGGCCAGTGCGTCGATGTGCCGTCCGAGCCGGTCGAGTCCGGCTATGCGAAGA
>JAIXSM010000060.1 GCA_027484655.1 Hyphomicrobiales bacterium
GCGGGCGAGGACGCCCGCGGTCCGCATTTTCGCAGCGTCATGCCGACGAAGGCAACAAGCGCCCCTTGCATCCACGACAGGCAAACACTTCGGCCCTGCGGCCTATCGCGGATTCCGGC
The DNA here is from genome assembly GCA_027484655.1 of Hyphomicrobiales bacterium. Lineage (GTDB taxonomy): Bacteria > Pseudomonadota > Alphaproteobacteria > Rhizobiales > Beijerinckiaceae > Terripilifer. The sequence goes on from JAIXSM010000060.1 coordinate 120, forward strand.
CTTCGCCGGAATGACGGCATAGTTGGAGCCTGCTTCGGCGTCTTGGGATGTGAAGCCTTTGGCCCTCCTTTGATGCTGCTCCCCCGCGAGCGAATGCCAGCTTGAGCGGGGTCAAAGACCGTTTCGCCGGGGAGGGGCTCCATCTTCGCCCTATGGGCGCCTTGCTTCCCGTGACCGGGCCGTTAAGCTCACTGGCATGGGGATTGCGTGAGTGATCTCGTACGGCGGCGGGGGCCTGCGCCACGTCGCTCATCTGAGGGGAACATACATGCGCAGCGGAAAACTTAAGCTCGCTTTTGCGGCCGGCGCCCTTTTTCTAGGCAGCGCTGTGGCGGCGTCTGCTCAAACGCAGGTCAAATTCGCGCTCGACTGGAAGTTCGAGGGCCCGTCGGCGCCCTATTTCGTGGCGATCGACAAGGGCTACTACAAGGCCGAAGGCCTGGACGTCACCATTGACTCCGGCCCGGGCTCCGTGGCGGGCATCGCCCGCGTGGCGGCTGGCACCTATCCGCTCGGCTTCTTTGACATCAACTCGCTGGTGCGCTTCCGCGACCAGAACCCGGGGCAGCAGGTTCAGGCGGTGATGATGGTCTACGACCGTCCGCCGTTCTCCATTGTCAGCCTCAAGAGGGCCGGCATCACGTCGCCGAAGGATCTGGAGGGCAAGGTGCTCGGCGCCCCCGCGCCGGACGGCGCGTTCGCCCAGTGGCGCGCGTTCACCAAGGTCAACGGCATCGACGGCTCGAAGGTGAAGATCGAGAACGTCGGGTTCCCGGTCCGTGAGCCCATGCTGGCGCAGGGCAAGGTGGACGCGATCACCGGCTTCTCGTTCTCGTCCTACTTCAACCTGGTCCAGAACAAGATCGCGCCGGCGGATATCTCCGTCATGCTGATGTCCGACCATGGCCTCGTCATGTACGGCAACGCGATCATGGTGAACCCCGAGTTCGCCAAGGCGAACCCGAAGGTTGTGGCCGGCTTTGTGCGCGCCACGATCCGCGGCTTTATTGACACCGCGAAGAACCCGGAAGAGGCGATCAAGTCCGTGATGCGTCGCAACGACACGGCGGAGGTTTCCGTCGAGCTGGAGCGGCTTCGCATGGCGCTGCGCGACAACATGGTCACCGACTGGGTGAAGGCGAACGGCGTCGGCGGCGTCGATATGGACCGTCTTGCGAAGTCCATCGACCAGATTGCGGACACCTATGAGTTCAAGAACCGCCCGAAGGCTGAGGACATCTTCACGAGCCAGTTCCTGCCGCCCGCCGACCAGCGCAAGCTCTGATCGGAGAAGCGAGTGATTGAACTCGACGACGTTTCGCTCGCCTACGCGGGTCGAACCGGTCCGGTGCTGGCGCTGGAAGGCGCCAGCATTTCCGTTAACAAGGGCGAGTTCGCTGCGGTCGTCGGTCCGTCCGGCTGCGGCAAGTCCACCTTGATGAAACTTGTCACGGGGCTTGTGAAGCCCACGAAAGGGGTCGTGAAGGTCGACGGCCAGCAGGTGCTTGGGCCGGTGAAGCTCGCCGGCATGGCGTTCCAGAACGCCAACCTGCTGCCGTGGCGTACGGTGATCGACAATCTCATGCTGCCGCTGGAGATCGTCCAGCCGTATCGGTCTAACTTCCGCTCGAAGAAGGATGAATACCGCGCGAGGGCGGAAACGCTCCTGGACACCGTGGGCCTCAAGGGCTTCGGCGACCGCTTCCCCTGGGAGCTGTCGGGCGGCATGCAGCAGCGCGCTTCCCTGTGCCGTTCGCTCATCCATGAGCCCGCCTTGCTCATGCTGGACGAACCCTTCGCCGCGCTCGACGCCTTTACGCGCGAAGAGCTGTGGTGCGTGTTGCGTGATGTGTGGCAGCGTCTCGGCTTCACCGTGGTGCTCGTCACGCACGACTTGCGCGAGGCGGCGTTCCTCGCCGACACGATCCACATCATGAGCGCGCGTCCGGGCCGCATCATCGAATCCCGCAAGGTCGAGTTCCCGCGGCCGCGCAGTCTCGATGTGTGTTACGAGCCGGCGTTCACCGAACTCGTTCACGTTCTCCGCAACAAGATAGCCGAGGTGCGTCAGGCATGAACCGCAAGGTCGAAACCCTCGCGCCGTGGCTCTTCACCATCGGCCTCTTTGCTTTCTGGGAGCTGGCCTGCTGGCTCTTCAACGTGTCGAGCATCATCCTGCCGGCGCCTTCCGAGATTTACCACGCGACCGTCCGCTTCTGGGCGCCGCTCATGCGCAACTCGTTCGTCACGTTGTGGACGACGCTTGCCGGCTTCCTCATGGCGGTGGGCTTCGGCCTTCTGCTTGGTCTTTTCGTCGGCTGGTCGCGGACGATCTACCGCGGCCTGTATCCGGTGATGATCGGGTTCAACTCGATCCCGAAAGTCGCCGTGGTGCCGATCCTCGTCATGTGGTTCGGCATCGGCGAGGTGCCGGCGATCCTCACTGCGTTCCTGATCTCGTTCTTCCCCACCGTGGTGAACGTGGCCACTGGCCTCGCCACCATCGAGCCGGAGCTTGAGGACGTGCTGCGGGCGCTGGGCGCCTCCAAGCTCGACGTGATGCGCAAGGTCGGCATTCCGCGCGCAATGCCGTACTTCTTCGGCTCGCTGAAGGTCGCCATCACGCTGGCGTTCGTTGGCGCGGTTGTGTCGGAGACCATCGCCGCCAACGCGGGGCTCGGCCACCTGATGACGCAGGCCGGCTCCAACTTCCAGATGCCGCTTGTGTTCGCGGGCCTGCTCGCCCTCGCGGTTCTGGGCATTGGCATGTACGCGGTCACCGCCTGGATCGAGGGGCGTATGACTGGCTGGGCGTTCCGCTCGCAGCAGAGCGCCGGCGGCTGAGTTCGGGGGCCCCTTCGCTGGGGCCCTCGTAACCCTTCCTTTGCCCTTCCTTTCAACCGAACGTTCACAGGCCGCGGTCTAGCTTTATCCCATCGTTGGGAAGGCGGGATCGCAATGAACGACGCTGGCGTGCGTTTCTGGTCGTGGCTGCGCGAGGAGTTGGACCCGCTGGCCAGCGCGTTGCGTGCTGGTTGCGCGCCGGGCGAGAGCGCGTCTCTCACCACCGGCGCTGGAGCGCTTCCATCTATCGCCAGCGAACTCGCCGCGCGTCTGTCTGTTGTCGCGCCTGGGCTGTCGCCGGTGCTGTCGGTGGCCCGCGATGGGGCGTGCGTTCTCACGTTCACTGCGGGCGGGGCGGCAGAACGCTTCGATCTAGCCTACGATCTGGTTGAGTATGCGCCAAACCTGCCGGGGTGGGAGTTTCACGCGCTGCGGGCGCCCAATGCGCCCCAACGCTTCGAGGCTGCTGGCCTCGCGTTCGATCTGGACACGTTGCGATTCTACTATCGCCTCGCCAATGACCGCGCGGTGGTCGCAGTGCTGTGTGACCAGCCAGCGCCGGCGGATTATCCGACGCGGCGTTCATTCGCCGGCGCGATTGTCGCGGAGCTGCTGGGTGAGGAGGATTTTGCCCGCTTCGTTTCGGATGCCTTGCTGCTTGACTACGAGACGTGGCTCAACGCCACGCCCGGGGGGCGTTCGGCCCCTCTGGCGCTGATCTCCCCCACATTCCGGCGGATCTTTGGCCGTCATGGCGGGCGCCGCCGCAGCGACGCTCAGCCCGTGCGTCTGCGCCTCGTGAGTTGATCGCTCCGAATCGACTTATTGTTTTCGCTTTGGCAAACTGCGTGGGGGGCTTTGCCGTGGCGATGTCCCGCGCGCTTGCGCGCATGCAGAAGATCGACCCGCGCCCTTTGCGGCGCCTCGCCTTCAGCGACGAGCCGGGGAACATCTGCTGGCGGAGGCGGGAGTAGCAGCCATGCAACGCAGTTTCGATCACATCGTCGTCGCCGCGCGCGATCTGGACGCGCTGGCGGAGTTTTGGGGCAACATGGGCTTTCGCGTGGGCGCGCGCAATCAGCATCCGTGGGGCACGCGCAATCACATCGTCCAGTTCGCCGGCTCATTCATTGAATTGATCAGCATCGATACGCGCCGCCATGAGCCCCCAGAACCCGATCCGAACGTGTTCTCCATGGCCGCGTTCATCCACGATCATCTGGAACGGCGCGAAGGCGCAGCGATGATCTCGCTCACGTCGGCGGACCCGCAGGGCGATCTTGATGCGTTCCATGCGGCTGATCTTGGTCGCTACGCCCCGTTTCATTTCGAGCGGCGCGGCAAGCGCGCAGACGGGTCGGACACCGAGGTGGCGTTCACGCTGGCGTTCGCGCGCGCGCGCACCATGCCGGAGGTGGGCTTCTTCACCTGCATGCAGCATTATCCGGAGAATTTTTGGGACGCGCGTCTGCAGGATCACGCCAATGGAGCCTGCGGCCTCGCTTCGCTCGCCATGGTCGCGGACGATCCCGCCGACCACGCCGAGTTTTTGTCTCATTTCACGCACGTGCGGGATTTTCGTTCAACGTCGATGGGGTTGTCGTTCCGCATCGGGGAGGGCGGGAGCCAGCGCATCGACGTGTATTCGCCTCTCGCCTACGCTCACCGGTTCGGTCAACAGGCGCTCGGCGCCTGGGATGGCGCGCCGCGCATCGCGGCCGTCGAGTTTGTGACCTCGTCGATGGAGGCGACGCGCACTGCTTTTGCCGGCGGACGCATCCCGTATGCGGAGCGCTATGACAGCCTTGTTGTGCCGCCGTCGGCGTCCATGGGTCTGGCGCTTCTGGTTTCGCCTGCGCCGCAGGCTTGATTTCGCCAACGCGGCCCCGTCCATTGCCGCCCGAGGAGCTGGGGGAGGGGGCTCGGCATGGTCACACCTTCAGCGACGCGACGCCGCGCACCCTTGAAAATTGCGCCGTTCGGCGCTTCTTAACGCGTTACGCATCGCGCCGCGCGCGCACACCGGACAGGATCATGGGCACGAAAACCGCCAAAGCAACCAGGAAGACTCCCACGCCGACGCTCCTCGGCCAGCAGACGCCGTTGCCGGCGACGCCGGAAGAGGCGGTGCTGGAGCGGGTGCCCAATCCCCATCCGGACACGAACTACATGGCCCGCTTCACTGCGCCGGAGTTCACCTCGCTGTGCCCGGTGACCGGGCAGCCGGATTTCGCCCACATCGTCATCGACTACGCGCCGGGGCCGTGGCTCGTGGAGTCCAAGTCGCTGAAGCTTTACCTTGGCGCGTTCCGCAACCACGGCGCGTTCCATGAGGATTGCACGGTGCGCATCGGCAAGGATCTCGCGACGTTGCTCAAGCCGAAGTGGCTGCGCATCGGCGGCTACTGGTATCCGCGCGGCGGCATACCCATCGACGTGTTCTGGCAGACCGGGAAGCTGCCCAAGGGCCTGTGGGCGCCGGAGCAGGGCGTGCCGACCTACCGCGGGCGGGGTTGATCGGCGCCCAATTCGTACACCGCTGCCCGGAGGGCCGCGACAGTCGCCGCCCGGTCGAGGGCGGCGAACCGATCAGCCGGCAGGGTGTCCCCGATAACAACGGGAAAGCGTGAACCGATCCTGCGGCGCACCTCGTGAAAGAAGAGGCCCAGCCTCAGCATCGGGTGGATGTGGCTCGCGATTTGAAACAGGCGCGAGTTCTGACCCGGAAAGTACACCGGCAGCACGCTTGCGCGGCTCTGCGCCACGAGGCGGGCCGCAAACGGCGACCATGGCCCGTCCACGGCGGGACTGCGGCCCAGCCAATCCGGCGACGTGGACACCGCGCCTGCCGGGTAGATGACGATGCAGCCGCCCGCCCCCACATGGGCGAGGGCGCGCGCCCGACTCTCCACGTTGGTGCGGCGCGCCTGCGGGGTGTCCTCGAAGTCCACCGGCAGCACGCGCGCCCGCATCTCCGGGGCGCGCATCAGCACAGCGTTGGTCAGCACGAGGAAATCCGGGCGCACGCCCTCGAGCAGCGCGCACAGCACGATTCCGTCGAGAACGCCGAAGGGGTGGTTCGCGACCACCACCAGCGGGCCATGCCTGGGCGCGGCGGAGAGGCCAGCCTCATCATGGATCACGTCCAGCGACAGGGCCTCTATGACGCCTCCGAAGAAGCCCTGCGGCCACCCCTGCGCTTGCTGCGTCCGGTACAGCCGCTCGATCCGCCGTGCGCCGGTGGCGCGCTCCAGCGCCCCTATGGCGTATCGCTTCCAGAGCGGGTCTGCGGGATCGGCGTACGAGAATCCATCGTTGTTCATCGGCTCGGCCTACCCCGCGCCCATGACGAAGCGTTGACGCTCGCGCTCAGCGGCCCTTGGCGATGGCGTCGAACGCCAGAAGCTGGCGCAGCAGCGCCTCAAACTCCCCGAGCGGCACCTGATTTGGCCCGTCGGAGAAGGCGTTGGCGGGATCGTCGTGAGTCTCGATGAACACGCCCGCGACGCCCACCGCCACCGCCGCGCGGGCGAGCACCGGGACGAACTCGCGCTGACCGCCGGAGGACGTGCCCTGACCGCCGGGCTGCTGCACCGAGTGGGTGGCGTCAAAGATCACCGGCGCGCCGGTCTGTTCCGCCATGATCGGGAGCGAGCGCATGTCTGACACCAGCGTGTTGTAGCCGAAGCTCGCGCCGCGCTCGGTGACGAGCACGTTCGGGTTGCCGGCACCGGTCACTTTCGCCACCACGTTCTTCATGTCCCACGGGGCGAGAAACTGCCCTTTCTTGACGTTGACCGGCTTGCCGGTCGCTGCGGCGGCCAGCAGCAGGTCCGTCTGGCGGCAGAGGAACGCCGGGATCTGAAGCACATCGACAACGCCAGCGACCTTCGCGCACTGATCGTTCTCATGCACATCGGTGAGGATGGGAAAGCCGAAGCGCTCCTTCACCTCCGCGAAAATGTCGAGCGATTGCTCAAGCCCGATGCCGCGCCGACCCGTGAGCGAGGTGCGGTTCGCCTTGTCGAACGAGGATTTGTACACGACGCCCACGTCGAGCCTGTCGGCGATGTCGCGCAGGGCGGCCGCCATCTTCAGCGCGTGCTCGCGGCTTTCCAGCGCGCACGGCCCGGCGATGAACGCCAGCTTGCGTGCAGGGCCGAACGTAACGGCGCCGGGGCCGCTGCCAATGGTGACGTCCGAGTTGGCGATAAGGGTCATGTGGGGATCCGGTTTGCTCGACAAGGGTCTGGCTAACGGAGCCGGCGCGCCATGGCAACCGACGCGTGGCGCAACAGCTCGGCGCGTCAAGTTGACCGCATCTGAAATATTACTGATATTTTACCCTCACGCCAAATGGCTCCAATTGCGCTAAAGAGCGACCAGAGACAACGTATGCAGGACGCGCGCCGAGCCATGGAACATAAGAAATTCTGACAAGCGGCCTCATCGCAAAAAAATGCCCCGCCGCAGTTTTCTGATCTGCGTGCGTCATCTCGGGAGGAGACTGGACATGAAACGAAGCGCTTACGCCAAATCCCTCGCAGCAAGCATGGTGCTCGCGCCGCTTGGCGCAGGGTCAGTCGTCGCCTCGCCGGTGGAAGATTTCTACAAGGGCAAGACTGTGACGGTGCTCGTTGGCTTCACGACCGGAAACGGTTCGGATTCCTACGCCCGTCTTGTCGCGAGATGGTTCTCGAAATACGTGCCCGGCGCGCCGACGGTCGTTGTTCAGAACATGCCGGGCTCTGGCAGTCTGACCATGACGAACTTTCTTTACAACGTGGCGCCCAAGGACGGCACTACGTTCGGCATATTCAACCGCAACGTTCCCCTCGAACCGTTGATGGGCAACACGAACGCAAGGTTTGATCCGCGCAAGTTCACGTGGCTTGGCAGCACCAATGCGGAGCCGAGCCTGTGCGTTGCGTGGCACGGCTCTCCGGTGCGCACCATAAAGGATCTGCAGGAGCGCGAGTTCACCGTCGCCGCCACCGGCATCAACGCCAACAGTGGTCTGGTGCCCACCGTGCTCAATCGCGTCATGGGCACGAAGTTCAAGATCATTATGGGCTATCCCGGCAGCAACGAGATGAGCCTCGCCATGGAGCGCGGCGAGGTTGAAGGGCGTTGCGGTTGGTCGCGCAGCTCGCTGATGACGACAAAGCCCACATGGGTGAGCGAGAAGAAGATCAATCTCCTCCTGCAGGCGGGGCTCCAGAAGAGCCCGCTCATGCCGGACGTGCCGCTTGCGCTGGATGGCGTGCGGGATGAGGGAGACCGCCAGCTTCTCAAGCTCGCCGTGGCATGGGACGAGATGGCGTGGCCGTTCGCAGCGCCTCCGGGCATTCCTGCTGACAGGGCGCAGGCGTTGCGCGCCGCCTTCGCGGCCGTCCTGAAAGATCCCGAACTCGTCGTGCAGGCGGGCCGGGAAGGCCTCGACCTCAATCTGGTGCCAGCCGAGAACATCGAGCGCATCCTCGACGAGGTTTATGCGACGCCCGAGCCCATCCTCGCCAAAATGAAGGACATCGTGAGGGCGAAGTGAGCAGGCGCCATCGCGCATCAGGCAAAATGCCGGGGGGCGGGCGCGCCGCCCCCCTTTCTCTCCGGCCTCTCCTCCACTAGACAAGCGATGACCTTTCATCGCGCCCGGAGGCCGCCCATGACCGCCATTCTCGACATCACCGCCCGCGAAATTCTCGATAGCCGCGGCAATCCGACCGTCGAGGTTGAGGTCATTCTGGAGGACGGCTCCTTCGGCCGCGCTGCTGTCCCCTCCGGCGCCTCGACCGGCGCTCACGAGGCGGTCGAGCTGCGTGACGGCGACAAGTCCCGCTACGGCGGCAAGGGCGTGCTGAAGGCCGTCGAGAGCGTCAACAAGACGATCTACGAAGAACTGACCGGCATGGACGCCGAGGATCAGGTCGCCATCGACGAGGCGATGATCGCGCTGGACGGCACCCACAACAAGGCGAATCTTGGCGCCAACGCCATTCTGGGCGTCTCCATGGCCGTCGCCAAGGCAGCCGCCGATTCCGCCGGCCTGCCGCTGTACCGCTACATCGGCGGCACCCAGGCGCGCGTGTTGCCTGTCCCGATGATGAACATCGTCAACGGCGGCGCCCACGCGGACAATCCCATCGACTTCCAGGAATTCATGATTCTGCCCGTCGGCGCGCCCTCGCTCGCCGAGGCCGTGCGTTGGGGCGCGGAAGTGTTTCAGGTGCTCAAGGCGGGCCTCAAGAAGGCCGGCCACAACACGAACGTCGGCGACGAGGGCGGCTTCGCCCCCAACCTGCCGTCGGCGGAAGCCGCGCTCGACTTCTGCATGAACGCTATGCGCGACGCAGGCTTCGAGCCCGGCAAGGACATGTATCTGGGCCTCGATTGCGCGGCGACCGAGTTCTTCAAGAACGGCGCCTATCATTATGAGGGCGAGGGCAAGACCCGCACCATCGACGAGCAGGTCGCCTACCTCGCCAAGCTGGTCGACGCCTATCCCATCGTCACCATTGAAGATGGCATGGCCGAGGATGACTGGGCGGGCTGGAAGGAGCTGACCAACGCCATCGGCGGCCGCTGCCAGCTTGTGGGCGACGACCTGTTCGTGACCAACGTCAAGCGTCTGTCGCAGGGCATCGAGAACGGCGTCGGCAACTCCATCCTCGTGAAGGTGAACCAGATCGGCTCGCTCACGGAGACGCTGGCCGCGGTCGATATGGCGCATCGCGCCGGCTATACCGCTGTCATGTCGCACCGCTCCGGCGAGACCGAGGACGCCACCATCGCCGACCTCGCGGTCGCCACCAACTGCGGCCAGATCAAGACCGGCTCGCTCGCCCGCTCGGACCGGCTGGCGAAGTACAACCAGCTCATCCGCATTGAGGAAGAGCTGGGCTCGCAGGCGCGCTACGCCGGCCGCGCGGCGCTGAAGGCGCTGGCGCGCGGCTGATCCGGGTCGCCGCCAGAACAATCGATCAGAAGAGGGGACGCGCGCGTCCCCTTTTTTGTGGCGTGTTGGGTTTTGCGGAGGGTCGCTGGGCTGGTCGGCTCAGGTTTTCAGCGCGTACGCCGGGTCCGCGAGGATCGCCAGCGCCTGCTCCCCGCTCATGGGCTTGGTTTTTGGCCACGCGTTGAAATCGGCCCGGACGCCGATGGCCTTATCCAGCATCCGGTGATAGCGGCGCCGCGACACCGCGACCGCGCCCAGCGTCGCGAGATGATCCGTCACGAACTGCGTGTCGAGCAGGGTGTAGCGGCCAAAGCGCAAATGGGCGACAAGATGCACGAGCGCCACCTTTGAGGCGTCGCGCGCCGTATGGAACATGCTCTCGCCGAAAAACGCGCCACCAATCGAGACGCCGTAGAGCCCGCCCACCAGCGCGCCGTTCTCCCACGTCTCGACCGTGTGGACATGCCCCTGCCGGAACAGGTCGTAGTACAGCCGCCGGATCCTGTCGTTGATCCACGTGCTGGGCCTGTACGGCCCGCCGCCGCCGGCGCAACCATCGATCACGCCATCGAAATTCGTGTCGATGCGCACTTCGTAGCTGTCCGAGCGCACGGTCTTCGCCAGGGAGCGCGATACGATGAGGCCGTCGAGCGGGAAAACGCCGCGCTCTTCGGGATCGACCCAGAACAGCGTCGGGTCGTCCGCGCTCTCGGCCATGGGAAACATGCCGATTGAATAGGCGCGCAGGAGCAGTTTTGGCGTGATCTCGAACTGTTGGCCCGGCTCAGACATACACCCTCCGCTTCCCCAACCGCCATTTTAGGGCGGAATGAGGAGAAGGGGGAGGGCGTTCCTGCCGGGCCCTCCCTATGGACTGCGAGCGTCTTCGCTCGCAGACGGAATGCGCGCGAGGACGCGCGCGGTCCAAGCGGCGCGTAGTCCAAGCGGCGCTGGTCCAGAATTACGCCGGCGGCTCCATGCCGCCGGTGGCGAGGAACTTTTCCAGCCAGTGGATGTCGTAGAGGCCGTTCTGCATGTCGGCGTTGCGCACCAGCGTGCGGAACAGCGGCAGCGTCGTCTCGATGCCATCGACGATGAACTCGTCCAGCGCGCGGCGCAGGCGCATGAGCGCCTCGTTGCGCGTGCGCCCGTGCACGATCAGCTTGCCCACCAGAGAATCATAGTTCGGCGGGATCACGTACCCCTGGTACACGGCGGAATCCACACGCACGCCGAGCCCGCCGGGCGGGTGATAATACGCGATCTTGCCCGGCGAAGGGCGGAAGGTCGCTGGATGCTCGGCGTTGATGCGGCACTCAATGGCATGGCCGTTGAGCCGCACGTCGTCTTGCGTCAACGACAGGGGCGAGCCTGCGGCGATGCGGATCTGCTCGATCACGAGGTCGAGGCCGGTGATCATCTCCGTGACGGGATGCTCGACCTGAATGCGCGTGTTCATTTCGATGAAATAGAACTCGCCGTTCTCGTACAGGAACTCGATGGTGCCTGCGCCGAGATATTTCAGACCCTTCATCGCCTGCGCGACGATCTCGCCGATCCGTTCGCGTTGCGCGTCATTGAGCGCCGGCGAGGGGCCTTCCTCCCACACCTTCTGGTGACGGCGCTGGAGCGAGCAATCGCGCTCGCCCAGGTGGATCGCGTTGCCGCGTCCGTCGCCAAGCACCTGAATCTCGATGTGGCGCGGCTTCTCCAGATACTTCTCGAGGTAAACCGCATCGTCGCCAAAGGCGGCCTTGGCCTCCGTGCGCGCGGTTGCGAGCGCGTCGGAAAGGTCGTCGCGGGTGCGGGCGACCTTCATGCCGCGACCGCCGCCGCCGGCGGCCGCCTTCACCAGAACAGGGAAGCCGATGTCGTCGGCGATCCGCAACGCCTCGGCGTCGTCAGTCACGCCGCCGTCAGATCCGGGCACGCAGGGAATGCCCAGCCCGCGCGCGGTCTTCTTCGCCTCGATCTTGTCGCCCATGATGCGGATGTGCTCCGCCTTGGGGCCGATGAAGGTGATGCCGTGGTCCTCGCAGATTTCCGCGAAGCGCGCGTTCTCGGACAGGAAGCCGTAGCCCGGATGGATGGCGTCCGCGCCCGTGATCTCGCAGGCGGCGAGGAGGGCGGGAATGTTGAGATAGCTTTCGCGCGCGGGCGGCGGCCCGATGCACACGGACTCGTCGGCGAGCTTCACGTGCATCGCGTCCCGGTCGGCCGTCGAGTAGACAGCCACCGTCTGGATGCCCAGCTCCTTGGCTGCGCGCAGGACGCGCAGGGCGATTTCGCCGCGATTGGCGATGAGGATTTTGTCGAACATGGCGCCGCGCGTTATTCGATCACGACAAGCGGCTGACCGTACTCCACCGGATCGCCGTCGTCGACGAGAATGGCGGTGACGGAGCCGCCGCGCGGTGCGACGATCTCGTTGAATGTCTTCATGGCTTCGACCAGCAGGATCTTCTCGCCGGCCTTGACCTGGCTACCCACCTCGATGAACGGCTTGGCGTCGGGGCTGGGGCGGCGATAGGCCGTGCCGACCATCGGCGACTTCACCGCGCCCGGATGATCGGCCGCCTCGGCTGCCGCGGTCGCTGCCGTGACAGGCTGGACCACCGTGGGCGGGGGGGCGATCACCGCCGCGGGCGCGTGGCTCACAGGGGCCGCGACCATCGTCGTCGCCTGGGCGGCCAGCGTGCGCGTCACGCGGATGCGCAACCCGCCACGCTCCACCTCGACCTCCGCGAGATCGAGGCTCTTGAGCACGGCGCCAAGCTCCTGCACCATCTTCACGTCAGCATTGACCGACGCCGGCGCGTCCGCTGCGCCGGGGCCGGCCTTGCGAGGGGCCTTCGCCGGGGCGGGGGCTGCCTTGCGCGCGACCGGCTTGGCGCCCGATTTGGCGATTTTGGCGGATGGGGCGCTCTTGGCGCTCTTGGCGTTTTTGGCGGACTTAGCGGCTTTCTTCATGCGCGTTCAGCTCTTTGGTTTGCCGGCTGCGGCCAGCAGCCCCTGCAGGGCGAGATCGTAGGAGAGCGAGCCAAAGCCCAGAATGACGCCCCGGCAGACGGCGGAGATCATAGAACTGTGGCGGAAATGCTCGCGAGCGTGGACGTTTGACAGATGAACTTCGATCACGTGGGCGCCCGAGCCCGCGATTGCGTCCCGCAAGGCGATGGACGTGTGGGTGTAGGCGCCCGCGTTGAGGATGACGCCGGCGCCGATGCGCCCGGCCTCCTGGATCCAGTCGACCAGAACCCCTTCGTGGTTTGATTGACGAAAGATGATCTCCACGCCTGCGGCGCCCGCGGCCTGCCTGAGACGCCCCTCGATGTCGGCGAGGGTTTCGCGCCCATAGACCGACGGCTCCCGCGTGCCGAGCAGGTTAAGGTTCGGGCCGTTGAGGACGTGGATAAGTTTCATCTGATTCGATGGCGAGGGCGCGTGAGCGCAACGGGCCCGGCGCGTTATTAGCCCGCTGCGCGCCGTGTGGGAAGAGCGGAAGCAGGTCGCGTTTGGCGCGCGACCTCTCCAAAGCGCGGAAAACGCAAGAAATCAGGCAAAAGCGCGACCGCAGCCCCACACTCAGGCCTGTGGACGGCGGTCCCCCGACTCAGCCGCACGTGCTCTTTCCGCACTTGCGCACGTTGGCGATGCGCGTCTGCAACGACTCAAACCCGACCGCGCCCACGACCACATCCTGCCCCACGACATAGGATGGCGTGCCGTTGATGCCCAGGCTCTCCCCGAGCTGCATGGTCTCGGCCAGGGCCGCCTTCACCTCCGGCCCATCCATGTCACGGGTGAGACGCGCCATGTCCACACCAACCTCCTTGGCGACGGCGAGCGCCTGCGCGCGCCCGATGGCGCCGCGCGAGCTCATCAGCTTGTGGTGGAAGTTCCAGAACCTGTCGGGCGACACCTGCAGGCGAACCGCGCTCGCGACCTGCGCCGCCTCCATGGAGCCCTGCGACAGCACGGGGAACTCCTTCAGCACCACGCGCAGATCCGGGTTCTCCTTGATGAGGCGGGCGACGTCTTCGAGCCCGCGCTTACAGAAGCCGCAGTTGTAATCATAGAACTCGACCAGCGTGACCTTGCCCTGCGGGTTTCCGACAACCGCCTGATGGCGCGAATTGAAAATCTGTCCGCGCAATTGCTCGATGGCGGCGCGCCGCTGGATCTCTTCTTCTTCCTTGGAGCGACGCTCCAGCTCCATGAAAGCGTCCCGCAGCACCTCAGGGTTCTTGATGAGGTACTCGCGGACGATGGACTCGATTTCGCCGCGCTGCGCCGGGCTCATCTGCGCTTGCGCCGGGGCGACGATCATCGCGCCCGCGAGCGCGCAAAGGGCGACGACCGCGCGTCGGAAAAGGTGAAAGCTCATTGGGGTCTCCAGATTTGCGGAGCGGTGTCATCCTCGACGCCGGCTGCGTTCAAGGGCTCCATCGCATAATTGCGTGAATGGCCCGTCACCGGGGCGGGCGGTAGTTCATGATATCGTCGGCCTTGAGCCACAGCGGCGAGTTCTCCGGCACAAGCCGCTTGAGGCGATCCGCCTGGGTGCGCGCCTCCACCATGCGGCCCATCAGGAACAGGCCTTGCGCCGCGGCCATCATCGCCTGCGGCTGGTTGCCCTTGCGCTCGTAGGCCATGGCGAGGAACTGGAACGCCTCGGCGTAATCGGTCTCGCGCTGGGTCACGCGCGTCAGCGTCGTAATCGCCTGATCGACCAGCTGGGGATTGTTCGACGCCACATAGGCGTGCCCCAGCATCACCTGCACGGGCGTCGCGTTGGGTGCGAGCGAGACCGCCCGGCGCAGGGGCTCGATGGCCTGTCCGGCCCGGCCAGCCTCCAGCAGGGCCTGACCTTTGAGTTCATGGAACCACGGGTTCTGCGGCTGCGCGGCGATGAGCGCGTTGATCTGGGTGAGTGCGTCGTCGAGGCGACCGAACCGGTAGGCGGAGATGGCGCGAGCGTAGCGCGCCGGCATGGAGGTGTCGGCCAGCGGGTAGCGGCGCGACGCCTCCCCGGCGTTGGCGACGAACCCTACGAGCTTGGCGCGCGCCATGTCGTGGCGCTGCTGAAGAGCGGGCGGATCGACAGCGTTCCAGTGCGAGCTCTTGCGCGCGAGTTGCTCAAGGTTCGAGATGCGCTCCCGGGGCAGGGGGTGCGAGAGCAGATAGGGGTCGATGGACGCGCTCCTGAAGAGCGACTCAGTCTGGAATCGCTCCAGCGTCGCCAGCAGCCCCTTGGAGGATTGCCCCGTGGCGTTGAGGTAATTCACGGCTGCGATGTCGGCCGCCTGCTCCTCGCCGCGCTGGTAGGAGAGCAGCGCCCGCCGGGCCATTTCCTGCGGCCCGAGAATCGCGCCCATCATGCCGGCGGAGTCGGCGCCGACGTTGCGGTTGCGCGCGGATGCGGCGACAGCGGCGCCGCCCATGAGCATCCCGGCCACCGCAAAGATCTGCGCGTTGGCCAGCTCCATGCGCAGCCGGGCCAGATGCCCGCCGGCGATGTGCCCTGTCTCATGCGCCAGAACGCCGATGATCTCATTCGGCGTCTTGGCCTCCATGATGGCGCCGACGTTGACGAAGATCTTCTGGCCGTTGGCCACGAACGCATTGAACGAGCGATCCCCCACAAGGATAATCTTGGCCGCTCCCGTGCGGATTCCCGCCGCCTTGAAGATCGGCGCCGTATAGTCGCGCATGAGCTGCTCGATCTCGCCGTCGCGGATGACGTTCAGCTTCTGCGACTGCTGCGCCCGGGCGGGCGCAAGGCTTGCATGGGCGGCGAGCGCCACAGCCGCCGTGATGACCAGCGCCCGCCTGACCTTCGCGACAACTGGCGTGACCAGCCCCTGCCTGCTAGGGCAGGCGGGGTCGGCCTTCGCAGGTGTCGTAAGGGCGTATGGAACGGTCATCGGGTGCTCGCGCGGCGGCTGCATGGGTCGTCTATGGAGATAAGTCTATTATGGCGACAGAGCGGCGAGCGGAACAGCAAATTCAGGCCATCTCCCCCTCGATGCGGAGCCGCGTGGCGCCGTTCCTCGCCATGGAGACGTTCAAGGAGGCGGCGCGGCTCGCCGATACGGGGCGCAGCATCGTGCGGCTGGAGGCAGGCGAGCCCGGCGCGCCCGCGCCTCGCCCTGCGCGAGAAGCCGCCCGGCGGCTGATTGAGAGCGGCCGCATCGGCTACACGCAGGCGCTGGGCTTGCCGAGCCTGCGCGCGCGCATCGCCCGCCACTATCGCGACGCCTATGGCGTCAGCATCGATGCTGATCGCATCGCCGTCACCACCGGCTCGTCGGGCGGGTTCGTGCTGTCCTTTCTGGCGCTTTTCGAGGCCGGCGCGCGGGTCGCCATCGCCGCGCCGGGATACCCTGCCTATCGCAATATTCTGGAGGCGCTGGGGATCGAGGTCGTCACCATCGCCACCCGCGCCGAGAACCGGCACGCGGTCACCGCCGCCGACATCGAGACGCTGCACGCGCAAACGCCGCTCGACGGCGTGCTGCTCATGAGCCCCGGCAATCCCACCGGCACCATGATGAGCGACCAGTCCCTGGCCGAGGTGGCGCGCCTGTGCGACCGGCTTGGC
This sequence comes from Hyphomicrobiales bacterium, assembly GCA_027484655.1. Classification (GTDB taxonomy): domain Bacteria; phylum Pseudomonadota; class Alphaproteobacteria; order Rhizobiales; family Beijerinckiaceae; genus Terripilifer. Next base: position 16,523 of record JAIXSM010000060.1, read on the forward strand.
GTGCGCTTCGTATCCGACGAGATTTATCACGGCCTCACCTACGACAGGCCCGCGCAGACGGCGCTTGCCTACAGCGACCACGCCATCGTCGTGAATTCCTTCTCCAAATACTTTTGCATGACCGGCTGGCGCATCGGCTGGCTGGTCTTGCCGCCGAGCCTCGTGTCGACGGTTGAGCGCCTGTCGCAGAGCTTTGCGATCTCCGCGCCGGCGATCAGCCAGGTCGCCGCGGAGGCGGCGTTCGACGGCATGGAGGAACTGGAGGCGGTGAAGGCGAGCTACGCGCGCAATCGCGCCATGCTGGCGCAGGAACTGCCCGCGATTGGCCTGGGTGACTACTCCCCCATCGACGGCGCGTTCTACGTGTATGTGGATGTCAGCCGATTGACCAATGATTCCATGGAGTTCTGCAAACGGATGCTGCACGAGGCGGGCGTCGCCGCCACGCCGGGACTCGATTTTGACCGCGAGCGCGGCGCCCACGCGGTCCGCTTCTCGTTCGCTGGCGCCGAGAACGACGTCGCCGAGGGCGTGAAACGCCTGCGCGCATGGCTGGGGCGGTGAGCGCGATGGCTGACCACGACAAGACCCAGTCGCTCGATTCCCGCGACGTGCGCGCGATCATGCTCGGGCTCATGACGACCATGATGCTGGCGGCGCTCGATACAACCATTATAGCGCCGGCCATGCCCACCATCGGCCGCGACCTCGGCGACATCCATTACTTGCCGTGGATCGTCACCGCGTATCTGCTGGTCTCCACCGCGCTGACGCCGCTCTACGGCAAGATTGCAGACATCAAGGGCCGCCGCGTCGTCATCATCTTCTCCATGGTGGTGTTTCTGATCGGCTCTGTGGCGTGCGCGCTGGCGCCGACCATGTTGACGCTGGCGCTGGCCCGCGGCCTGCAAGGCGTGGGCGGCGCAGGCATCATGGCCATGACGCAGACCATCATTGGCGACATCGTCGCGCCCCGCGACAGGCCGCGTTATCAGGTCTACACATCAACCGTGTGGATGATCGCCAATCTCGCCGGCCCGGTGCTCGGCGGCGTTCTTGCGGACTACACGCACTGGTCCACCATCTTCTGGATCAACCTGCCCATCGGCGCCGTGGCTTTCTTCATGGTCAATGAGCGCCTTAAACGCATCCCGCGTTACGAGCGTCCGCACTCGCTCGATTTGCTGGGCGCCGTGCTGATGATCGCGGCTTCAGGGTTCCTGCTGCTCGCGCTGAGCCGGGGCGGGGGGGCATATGCATGGACCTCGCCGGAGGTGCTGGGCCTTTTCGCAGCCTCCGCGCTCGCGTGGGCTCTGCTGGTCTGGCGGCAGGCGAGCGCGCGTGAGCCTCTGATCCCGCTCACCGTCCTGCGCAACCAGGTCGCCGTGACATCGACCATGGCGATGTTCTTCATGCTGGGCGGCTATATCGCGCTGATGATCTATCTGCCGGTGTTCTTCCAGACGCTGGGCGGCATGAACGCCAGCGCGTCCGGTTTCGGGCTCATCCCGCTGCTGTTGTTCACCTCCATCGGTGCATGGCTCGCGTCAAAGTACATATCGCGGGCCAAACACTACAAGCGATTGCCCATCGCGGGCTTGCTGGCGTCCGCCGTGGCGGTGGGCGCCATGGCGGTGTGGCCGCAAATGCCGCTCGCGGGGCTTATGGTCGCCACAACGGTCATTGCGATCGGCACTGGCGTCCTGTTTCCCATCGTGAGCGTTGCGGTGCAGGCGGCGACCCCGCGCCACGAACTCGGGTCCACCATGGCGCTGGGCTACTTCTGTCGGTCGCTGGGCGCGGCGATCTTCGTTGCGGTGTTTGGGGCCCTGCTGCTCGGCGGTTCGGGGACGGGGGCGGAGGCCATCGCCCACGGCGGCCTGCCCGAAGGGATGGATCGCGCCGGCCTTGAGTGGAGCTTCGCGCTTTGCTTCGCCATGACAGCGGTCTGCTTTCTCGTTTCGGCTGTGTTCTTCGTCGTCATGGAGGAGCGCCCGCTTTTCGGAGCCGCTCCGGGCGAGAAGCAAGGCTGAAACGAAAAGAGGCGCCCGAAGGCGCCTCTGGATCACATCTATCTAACGCGGGGTCACTGACCCTTGCGCTGCCACCAGCCGCCGCGCTTCTGCGTCGGGGGCGGCGCTTCGGGCAGGGGCTCTACCCATGCCGGAGCCGGCTTGGCGGGTTCCGCCGCAGCAGGTTCCGGTGCAGGCTGCGGGGCAGGCTCAGCCGCCGCGACGGGGGGCTCCGCGACAGTCTCGGCCTTCGGCGCCGGCGCAATGATGGCGCCGGAAGATGCATCCGACGCAGGGGCGGGTTCGACAACGGACCGAACTTCTGGTTCGGCGCTGGCGACAGCTTCGGCAGTCGGTGCGCTCGCCGCGGGTTCGGGAGCGAACGCGGTCAGATCCACCGGTTCGGCGCGCATGTCGAACTCAGGCTCGCCGGAGTCGGCCGAGCGCACCCAGGATCCTTGCGGCGACCGCGCTTCGGGTTGTTCGCCCTGCTCGGTCCGCTCGCTGGAGCGGCGCCCGCGACGCGGACGGCGGCGGCGACGGCCTTCGCCGTCCTCGTTGCTGTTGGCCGCCTGGGCGATGGCCTCGCCCTCGCGTTCGGCCTCGGCCTCGTCAACCTCGCCGTCCCCGGACGCTGGCAGCGCGGCGGCGGGCAAATCCCCGGCCAGCACGCCGCCGGACAGAACACCCTCGAACTGCGCCATGGCGGCGAGCGCTTCGTCTGACGGCTGCGGAGCGTCCGGATCGATGCCGGAGGGATCACGATCCCGGCCGCGCCGGCGACGGCGGCGGCGGCGGCGGCGATTGTTATCGCCGTTGTCCTCGCCGGACGCAGTCTTGTCGTCGTCGCCTTCCTCGTCGTCGTTGTCCGCCTCAGGAGCCTCGGGCTCTTCATCCTCAGGACCAGGGGCGAGGGAGTCGATCTGCACGAGACCCTGTCGCGGCGCGGCAGCCGGTGCGGAGGCGAGGTCGCCTCGCTCCAGCGCGTGGTAGGTCGAGCCGGTCAGCGTGTCGTCTGCGGCGATGACGATCGTCACCCCAAAACGCATCTCCAGCTCGCTCAGGTGAGCGCGCTTCTGGTTGAGCATGTAGAGCGCCACAACGCTGCGGGTCCGCACCGTGATATTGTGCTGGGCGTTGCGGACCAGCGCGTCCTCGATCACGCGCAGGATGTGCAGCGCGATGGAGGCTGTGGAGCGCACCGTGCCGGCGCCGTTGCAGTGCGGGCAAACCACGCTCGAGCCTTCGAGAACGCCGGTGCGCATCCGCTGGCGCGACATCTCCAGCAGACCGAAGTGCGAGATCCGGCCTACCTGGATGCGGGCGCGGTCGTTCTTGAGAGCTTCCTTCAACCGGCGCTCGACGGCGCGGTTGTTGCGGTGCTCCTCCATGTCGATGAAATCGACCACGATCAGGCCGGCGAGGTCGCGCAGACGCAACTGGCGAGCCACTTCGTCGGCCGCCTCGAGGTTGGTGCGAAGGGCCGTGTCCTCGATGTTGTGCTCACGGGTCGAACGCCCGGAGTTCACGTCGATGGCGACGAGCGCCTCGGTCTGGTTGATGACGATGTAACCGCCCGATTTCAGGGTCACCTGCGCGGAGAACATGGCGTCTAGCTGCGCCTCGACGCCCATACGGGCGAAGAGGGGCTGGGTTTCGCGCCAGTGCTGGATCTTGCGCGCATGGCTCGGCATGAGCATGCGCATGTAATCGCGCGCTTCCTTGTATCCGTGGTCGCCGGCGACGACGATTTCGTCGATCTCTTCGGAATAAAGGTCTCGCACGGTGCGCTTGATAAGCGACCCTTCCTCGTAAACGAGGGTGGGTGCGCTCGACTCAAGCGTCAGCTCGCGCACGGACTCCCACATGCGAAGCAGATGCTCGAAGTCGCGACGCACCTCCTGCTTGCTGCGTGAGGCGCCAGCCGTCCGCAGGATCACGCCCATGCCTTCCGGCACGTCGAGATCCTGCGCGATCTCCTTCATGCGCTTGCGGTCTTCGCTGTCGGTGATCTTGCGCGAAATGCCGCCGCCGCGCGCCGTGTTCGGCATCAGCACGGAATACCGGCCGGCGAGGGACAGATAAGTGGTGAGGGCCGCGCCCTTGTTGCCGCGCTCTTCCTTGACGACCTGGACCAGCAGCACCTGACGGCGGCGGATGACCTCCTGGATCTTGTACTGACGGCGGGGACGGCTCGCGCGAACAGGCATCTCCTCGACGTCGTCGCCGCCGATCTGCTCGACGTGGTCTTCCTCGTCGTCCTCGTGATCGTCGTCCTCGTCGTCCTCGTCCTCGTGATCGTCGTTCTCGTCCTCAGAAGGCGCCTTGGCGAAGGCTTGCGCCTCAACGGCGCTCGCGACCTCGGCCTCGATCAATGGCGCCGCGAGGGGCGCCTCCGGCTGGTCAGATGCAGCCGCGGCCGATTCCGGCGCAGTGAACGCCAGCTCTGTTCCAGCAGTCTCGGGAGCCTGCTCGAACGAAGATGAGAATTCGATTGCAGAAGCGTTAGTTGCTCCAGCTTCCTCAGACGCCGCTTCAACGCCGTCCGACTCCGCGGAGGCGGGCGCCTCGCCGCTGATCGACTCGCCGTTGGGCGCACGCCGCTCCCGACCGTTGCGCCTGCGGCGACGGCTGCGGCGCTGGCGGGGCTCTTCCTCTTCTTCCTCGCTATGCTGACGCTGCTCTTCCTCGAGGAGCGCCTGACGATCCGCGACGGGAATCTGATAGTAGTCTGGATGAATTTCCGAAAAGGCGAGGAAGCCGTGACGGTTGCCGCCGTACTCGATGAAGGCGGCCTGAAGCGAGGGTTCGACCCGCGTAACCTTCGCCAGGTAGATGTTGCCGCGGAGCGGCTTCTTGCTGGCGGACTCGAAATCGAATTCTTCGACCCGGTTACCGCGGAGCACCACCACCCGGGTCTCTTCCGGGTGCGATGCGTCGATGAGCATCTTGTTGGCCATTGGCAGACTTGACTTTCTGTGGAGAGGCGCACGTCGCCGCCGCGCGGTCATGCCGCGGGAACGCATCGATCCCACCGGCGAACGGACGGCGGGCGGGCGGGGGCGCATCTGGATGGGAGAGTGAGATGAGGTGAGTGCGGATCGGCGCGAGCGCCGCTCCGGCGGACGAGAGTCCGCTACGCTGGATGAACCCGGCGCGCCGGGTCCGCTGGATCAACTGGAACAATGCGTCTGGATCGTCCCCGCGGGCGCCGCCAAGCGCGCCGTGCGCGACCGTCGCATGGCGAGCGGTCAGGCGGTGGCTGTCGCAGACTGGCGTCTGTCCGGAACGGGCGCCGTTGATCGACGCGAGCCCCGGGGCGGGAAAATTCATTTCGTTCACACCTGCGTGGTTCCGAGCGCGCCTCGCGCGCCGGCGGATTCCGCCGAATCCGGCATTCCGATCCGAAGCGAGCAGATTATCTTCACGAAGAAGCCGCGGCGATCTGGCGCGAAACCCGACTGGCGGGAGGCGCCGTCACCATCGGCTTCCGCCGCGTTTGGGGCGGCGAAGCTGGCGTCAATCCGGAACGGACGCTTATTCTTAGAATGGTGTAACGCCCGTTGCAAGCTTCTAGAGGTGCTTTTAAGGCCCAGGCCGTGTTTTTCAGTGATTTACGAACCGGCCGTTAACGTCGGCGCTCATATCGAATAAAGAGGCACTCGCGGACCTGCTGTCCGCAGGAGGCGTTGATGTCGGGGCTGACGAAGGTCTTGGGCTGCGGAGCGGGGTATCTCCCGAGGTGGACTCGGGCCATGTTCGCTGGCGTCGTCCTCGCGACGGCGAGCCTCGGGTCCGTAGACGTCCGCGCTCAGTCGTCGGCGCCGCCGTCAGCGGAGACCGCGTCGCTCAGGGCCTTGCCGGTCGCCAAGGCGATCCGGATTGTGAAGTCGGGCGAGATTACCCGGTTTGCTGTCGATCTGTCGGAGCCGCTCGACGTGCGGGCGTTCCCGATGACCAATCCGGACCGCATTATCGTCGATCTTCCCGAGACATCGTTCGCGGTGGATCCTGCGCAGGGTCGGCCGTCGCCGGACCGCAAGGGACGCAAGCGGTCCGACAAGGAGGACGCTTCGGCGCCGCTGGTCGCGTCCTACCGGTTCGGATTGCTGGGGCCAGGACGGTCGCGAATCGTCATCGACCTCGGCGCGCCCGCCCGGGTCGTGGACGCTGTATCCACGACCGGTCCCGATGGCGGAGCGATTCTCCAGATTGATCTCGCGCGCACGGACCGGCTGAGCTTCACATCTGCAGCCTTTGACGCCGCCAAGGGCGTGGCCGCCCCACTTGCTGCGCCGGCGTCCGCCACGACGGGCGACGATGATTCCAAGATCGTGGTGGTTATCGACCCCGGTCACGGCGGAATTGACGTGGGCGCGCAGGCCCCCGGGCGTATCCTTGAAAAGGATATTGTCTTCGAGTTCGCGACGGCGCTTGTCCGCCGTCTTGAGGAGAGCGGACGATACAGACCGGTGCTCACGCGCACTGGAGATGTCTTTGTGCCGCTTTCCGAGCGCGTGCGCATCGCGCGGGCAGCCAACGCCCAGCTTTTTTTGTCGATTCACGCGGACACCCTCAACGAGGGCGGCGTTTCGGGCGCGACCGTCTACACGGTCTCCGACAAGGCGTCCGACGCGCACGCCGCGCGCCTCGCCGAGAAAGAGAATTTGGCCGACAAGGCCGCAGGCTTTGATGGCGTTGAAGACGCGGGGGAAGTCTCGGACATCCTGTTCGACCTCACCCGTCGCGAGACGCGGGCCTACAGCCATGTGTTCGCACGCACGCTCGTCTCCGTCTGGAGGGAGGCGGCCCGGCTCAACAAGAACCCGCTTCGCTCGGCCGGCTTCAAGGTGCTGAAGGCGCCTGACGTTCCCTCGGCCCTTCTGGAGCTTGGATATCTGTCCAGCCAGAAGGATTCGGCGTTGCTCATGGACGCTGAGTGGCGGGCGCGAACGGCTGCGGCGGTCGCGCGCTCCATCGACCAGTTCTTCGCCATGCGCTCGCCAGCCATGGCCGAGGTCGATGATTCGGGCGTAGGGTCCGTGCAGAGGTGAGCCGCAGAGGCGAGCCGGCGGAGGGCGGAACCCTCGGCCGGGTGGGAGATTGTGCTCTCCGCCGCCAAATCAACACAAATCGGCTTCAGGTCTGTCGATCGCCGGGGCTGACGAGTTTACCCCGTTCATGGTACTGGATCGCTCCCCGTACGCGGCAGGTCGGCGCCCCGCGCACCGAGAGGCAGAGGCTCAATGCGTCGTATCGGCAGATTTTTCGGCTTCCTGTTCGCGACAGGCACGATTCTGTTCGTGCTGGCGGCGGCCGCCATCGGCGTCGTGATTTGGCACTACGAGCAGGATCTGCCGGATTACACGCAGTTGCGGGATTACGAACCGCCAGTGATGTCGCGCGTCCACGCGGCGGATGGCACGCTGCTGGCGGAATACGCCCGCGAGCGTCGTCTGTTCGTGCCGGCTTCCGCTATTCCGCCGCTGGTGAAGCAGGCGTTCCTCTCGGCGGAAGACAAGAACTTCTACAGCCACCCGGGCATTGATCCCGAGGGCATCGCTCGCGCCGTGATGATTCTCGTGCGCGGCGACCGCCGCATTCAGGGCGCATCGACGATCACCCAGCAGGTGGCGAAGAATTTCCTGCTCACCAATGAGCAGACGTTTGATCGCAAGATTCGTGAGGCGCTGCTCGCGTTCCGGATCGAGGCGGCCTACTCGAAGGACAAGATCCTCGAGCTGTATCTCAACCAGATTTTCCTTGGGATGAACAGCTACGGCGTAGCTGCCGCCGCGCTGAACTATTACGGCAAGTCTCTGCACGAACTTACCATTTCCGAGGCGGCCTACCTCGCGGCGCTGCCGAAGGCGCCGAGCACCCTGAACCCGTTTCGAAACCGCGACGCGGCGATGGCCCGACGGAACTACGTCGTCAACCGTATGGTGGACGACGGATTTATAACGGCGGAGCAGGGCGATGCGGCCAAGCGCGAGGGGTTGGGCGTCAATCCGCGCGTGCTCTCGCCGAACGCCTACGTGGCGGGTTATTTCGCCGAAGAGGTTCGGCGCGAACTCCTCGACCGTTACGGGGAGAAGAAGGTCTATGAAGGCGGCCTCTCCGTGCGCGCCACCCTCGATCCGCAGATGCAGGTTTGGGCCCGCAAGGCGCTGGTGGACGGTCTCGTGCGCTTCGACGAGGCGCAGGGGTTCCGCGGCGCGATGCGCGCCATCAACGTGTCGGCGGATTGGGGCCCGCCGCTGGCCGAGATTCCCGCTCTTGGCGACGTGCGGCCGTGGCGCCTCGCCGTCGTCCTCGACCTCTCCGATACGGCAGCCCGCATCGGCTTGCAGCCCCCCAAAGAGGCGGGCGGCGAGGTCAGCCGTGAGCGCGTGACCGGCGTTCTGCCGATGGAGGGGATGCGCTGGACGAATCGCAAGACCCCCCGTCAGGCGCTTCAGGTGGGAGACGTGATCTACGTGGAGCCCATGGACGGGCGCCCCGGCCAGTTCCGCCTGCGCCAGATACCCGACGTCTCCGGGGCCATCGTCGCCATGGACCCCCATACGGGCCGCGTGCTCGCGATGGTGGGCGGGTTCTCCTTCGATCAGTCGGAGTTCAACCGCGCCACCCAAGCGATGCGCCAACCCGGATCATCGTTCAAGCCGTTTGTGTACGCGACAGCGCTCGACAACGGTTACACGCCCTCATCCGTGGTGCTCGACGAGCCGATCGAGGTTGATCAGGGCAACGGCGAAATCTGGCGGCCGGAGAACTATGACGGCAAGCCCGCCGGCGCGCGGACGTTGCGCTTCGGCATCGAGTACTCGAAAAACCTGATGACTGTGCGTCTGGCGCGCGACATCGGCATGCCGATGGTTGCCGACTATTCCCGGCGTTTCGGCGTCTATGATGACATGATGCCACTGCTGGCCATGTCGCTGGGCGCCGGCGAGACGACCGTTCTGCGCATGACGGCTGCTTACTCGATGCTGGCGAACGGCGGGCGCCGCATTCGTCCCACGCTGATCGACCGCATTCAGGATCGCTGGGGGCGCACCATCTTCCGTCACGACCAGCGCATCTGCGAAGGTTGCGCAGCCGAGAAGTGGGCGGATCAGCCCGAGCCCCGGTTGATCGACAAGCGCGAGCAGGTCATCGATCCGCTCACCGCATACCAGATCACCTCGATCATGGAAGGCGTGGTGCAGCGCGGCACGGCGACCGTTCTCAAGGAGGTCGGCAAGCGCATCGCCGGCAAGACCGGCACCACAAACGACGCCAAGGACGTGTGGTTCGTCGGGTACTCGCCGGACCTCGCGGTGGGCGTGTACGTGGGTTACGACCGCCCGCGCTCGCTTGGCAACTCGGCGACCGCCGGACGTTACGCAGCGCCGATCTTCCGCGACTTTGTGCGTCAGGCTCTCAAGGACAAGCCGGACGTGCCATTCCGCGTGCCTCCGGGCATCAAGCTGATATCGGTGGATCCGCGCTCGGGTATGCGCTCAACGGGCGGTCCGACAATCCTTGAGGCGTTCAAGCCAGGCACCGCGCCGCCCGACATCGCGCCTACGGACGTGATTCCAGGCGGGCCGATGTCGGATCGCGCCATCGGCACCGGCACCGGCGGGTTGTATTGAGGCGCCAGCTGGACCGCGCGCCACATCCCCGGACGCCGAAGGCGATCCGGGGTCTAGGGGCCGCGCTTCAGGGCTGGGTCCCGGGTTCGGGCTTCGCCCGCCCCGGGAATGTGGAGTAAAACTCCGTTTGCCTGATCCCTTTGGCCTTTCGGGGATCCCGGCCTTCGCCGGGAGGACGGCGAGAGAGGCGCCAAGTCTGCCGTCGCCGGAATGACGGCGACGTTGGCGCCAGCTGGACCGCGCGCGTCCTCGCGCGCATGGGCGCTGACGTGCGGGCGAGGACGCCCGCGGTCCAGGATGCAACGCCCCGTTGCCTGAAGCACGCTGACCGGATACACCCGCGTTCCGCAATCCTCTCACCGGGAAATGGCATGCGCGCCGAAGCACAATCGCTGGTCGAACAGATCAAGCAGTCCGTGGGACTGCTGAGGAGGCATCTTTGACGTCGAGACAGCAACTCGTCGTCTTGCCGAACTGAACGCCCGGGTCGAAGACCCCAATCTCTGGAACGACGCCGAAGCCGCGCAAAAAATCATGCGTGAGCGCACGGACCTTGAGGACCGCCTTGGCAGTCTCGGACGTTTCGAGCGCGAGCTTGATGACGCCGTCACCATGGTCGAGCTGGGCGAGGTCGAGGATGACGCCGCCACCGAACGCGAAGGCATCGACATGCTGCGCGCGCTGGTGGCCGAAGCCAAGCGCCGCGAGATCGAGTCGCTTTTGTCGGGCGAGGCCGACGGCAATGACACCTACGTCGAAGTGCATTCGGGCGCCGGCGGCACCGAAAGCTGCGACTGGGCGCGGATGCTCGAGCGCATGTATGGCCGTTGGGCCGAGCGTCGGAAGTTTTCCGTCGAGCTGATCGAAGAGACGCCAGGTGACGAAGCCGGCATCAAGTCGGCGACGCTGCTCATCAAGGGCCACAACGCCCACGGATGGATGAAAACCGAGTCGGGCGTGCATCGGCTGGTGCGCATCTCGCCGTATGATTCCAACGCGCGCCGTCACACGAGCTTCGCGTCGGTCTGGGTGTATCCCGTCGTGGACGAGAACATCCACGTCGAGATCAACGAAAGCGACTGCCGCATCGACACCTACCGCGCGTCGGGCGCCGGCGGCCAGCACGTGAACAAGACCGATTCCGCGGTGCGCATCACGCACATTCCCACGGGAATCGTGGTGGCGAGCCAGCAGGAGCGCTCCCAGCACAAGAACCGCGCGCAGGCGTGGTCGATGCTGCGCGCGCGTCTGTACGAGCGCGAGCTGGAGAGGCGCGAGGCGGAGAAGAACGCGGCTGCGGCCTCCAAGACCGAAATCGGCTGGGGCCACCAGATCCGCTCGTATGTGCTGCAGCCCTACCAGATGGTGAAGGATCTGCGCACGGGGCACACGTCCGGCACGCCGTCTGACGTGCTGGACGGCGATCTCGACGACTTTCTGCAGGCGTCGCTGGCGCAGCGCATCAGCGGCAGCGGTCCAGCCAACGTCGAGGACGTGGACTGACCTGATGATCTGGCCCGGAGCAAGCTCCGGGCCTTTGTTTTGGCCCCGTGCGGCCACTCTCGTTGACATTCCCGCCGGCCTTTCCTAACCCCGCAGGCCAGACCTTTTCAGCGATCCAGCATCGCTCCGGCCGGGCGTTCGGGAGCGCCGTTTCACATGATGGACAAGACCTTCGATCCTGCCTCCGTCGAGGCGCGCATGTCGGCCCTGTGGGAGGCGGAAGGCGCATTCCGGGCGGCGCGTCCCGAGCGGGCGGGCGCCCAGACGTTCTCCGTCGTGATTCCGCCGCCCAACGTCACCGGCTCCCTGCACATGGGCCACGCGCTCAACAACACGCTGCAGGATATTCTCTGCCGGTTCGAGCGCATGCGCGGCAAGGATGTGCTCTGGCAGCCAGGCACAGACCACGCGGGCATCGCCACGCAGATGGTGGTCGAACGCCAGCTCATGGAGCGCAACGAGCCCGGCCGCCGCGAGATGGGCCGCGAGGCGTTTCTGGAGCGCGTGTGGGCGTGGAAGGCTGAGTCCGGCGGCACCATCGTCGGCCAGCTCAAGCGGCTGGGCGCCTCCTGCGACTGGTCGCGCGAACGCTTCACCATGGACGAGGGCCTCTCGAAGGCCGTCCTCAAGGTCTTTGTCGAGCTGTACCGGCAGGGGCTGATCTACAAGGACAAGCGCCTGGTCAACTGGGATCCGAAGCTCCTGACCGCGATCTCGGACCTCGAGGTGCAGCAGGTCGAGACCAAGGGCCATCTGTGGCGCTTCAACTATCCCATCGAGGGCGAGACCTACGATCCCGAGAACCCGGCCACGTTCATCACGGTCGCGACCACGCGGCCCGAGACGATGCTGGGCGATACGGCGGTCGCGGTGCATCCGCAGAATGAGCGGTTGGGCCATCTGATCGGCCGCCATGTCATCCTGCCGCTGGTCGGCCGGCGCATCCCCATCGTCGGCGACGAGTACGCAGATCCCGAGAAGGGCACGGGCGCGGTGAAGATCACACCGGCGCACGATTTCAACGACTTCGAGGTTGGCAAGCGCCACAACCTGCCGCTCATCAACATCTTCGACCAGGAAGCCCGGCTCGTCCTGTCCCAGAACCCGGCGTTCGTCGAGGATGTGTCTGCGAGCGAAGAGCTGACCGCGACCATCGCCGCGCTGGATGGCATGGAGCGGTTCGCCGCGCGCAATCTCATCGTGTCGATGATGCAGGAGCGGGGGCTTTGCCCGCTGATCGAGCCCTATGCGCACACCGTGCCGCATGGAGACCGCTCGAATGTCGTCATCGAGCCGTGGCTGACGGACCAGTGGTACGTGGACGCCAAGACGCTCGCCCAGCCCGCGCTTGAAGCCGTGCGCGACGGGCGCACGAAGTTCGTGCCGAAAAACTGGGAGAAGACGTACTTCGACTGGCTGGAGAACATCCAGCCGTGGTGCGTCTCGCGCCAGCTCTGGTGGGGTCACCAGATTCCGGCGTGGTACTCGCCGTGGGGCGGCGTGTATGTCGCCGAAAGCGAGGAGGAGGCCTTCGCCGCCGCGCTGGCTGACGGCGTTGAACGCGGCGCGCTGACGGCTGAAGAGGCCGAAGCTCTCGCTAATGATCCGGAACGCCTGGCGGATACGATCCGCCGTGACGAGGACGTGCTGGACACCTGGTTCTCGTCGGCGTTGTGGCCGTTCTCGACCATGGGCTGGCCGGACGACGCCGATCCGGCGCTCGCGCGCTTCTACCCCACCAGCGTGCTGGTGACGGGCTTCGACATCATCTTCTTCTGGGTCGCCCGCATGATGATGATGGGCCTCCATTTCATGAAGGAGGTTCCGTTCGCCGACGTCTACATCCACGCCCTCGTCCGCGACGAGAAGGGCGCCAAGATGTCGAAGTCGAAGGGCAACGTCATCGATCCGCTGGTGCTCATCGACCAGTACGGCGCCGATGCGCTGCGCTTCACGCTGGCGGCGATGGCCGCGCAGGGGCGCGATATCAAGCTCGCCACGAGCCGCGTCGAGGGCTACCGCAACTTCGCGACAAAGCTCTGGAACGCAGCGCGCTTCGCCGAAATGAATGGTTGCGCGCGCTCAGCGTCCTTTGTGCCCGGCGCGGTGGAGCAGACGCTCAATAAGTGGATTATCGGCGAGGTGGCCCGCGCTGCCCATGACATCACCACGAGCCTGTGCGCCTACCGGTTCAACGATGCGGCGAACGCGGCTTACAAGTTCGTCTGGAACGTTTACTGCGACTGGTATCTGGAGCTGGCCAAGCCGGTGTTGCAGGGCCCAGACGGGGCGGCCAAGGACGAGGCGCGCGCCACGGCTGCGTGGGTGCTCGACCAGATCGCGAAGCTGCTGCACCCGTTCATGCCGTTCATCACGGAAGAGCTGTGGGCGATCAACGGGCGCTCGGGACCAGCGCGCGAGACCATTCTGGCGCTCGCCGAGTGGCCTGATCGCGCGGGACATGAGAACGCGGCCGCCGAGGCGGAGATCGGCTTCGTGGTCGATCTTGTGTCCGAGATCCGGTCCGTCCGCTCGGAGATGAACGTGCCCGCCAGCGCGCTGATGCAGCTGGTTATCGTGGCGGCCAATGCGAACCTGCGGACAATCCTTATTCCGTGGATCGACACCATCAAGCGGCTGGCGCGTCTCTCGGACGTGGTGTTCCACACCGAGGCGCCGGGCGAGAGCGCCCAGATGATCGTGCGCGGCACGGTCGCCGCCCTGCCGCTCGCCGGGGTCATCGACATCGACGCGGAAAAGGCGCGTCTGCGCAAGGAAATCGGCAAGGAGGAGAAGGAGGTCGGCAAGGTCGACGCCAAACTCGCCAACGCCGATTTCCTGGCCCGCGCGCCCGAAGAGGTGGTGGAGGAGAACCGCGAGCGCCGTCAGGAGGCGCTGGATCGCATCGCCCGCATGAGCGCCGCGTTGCAGCGGCTGGGGTAGGGGGCTCGACCCTCTGATCCCTCGGGCCTTTCGGGGATCCCGGCCTTCGCCGGAATGACGGCGACGTTGGCGCCAGCTGGACCGCGAGCGTCCTCGCTCGCACTGCCTGAGCGCGCGAGGACGCGCGCGGTCCATGGCGGGCGCCTTGTTCATTCAGTTCTCCACATCCCCGGACGCCGAAGGCGATCCGGGTCCAGGGGCTGCGCTTCAGGGCTGGGTCCCGGGTTCGCGCTTCGCCCGCCCCGGGAAAGTGGAGTAAAACCCCGTTCGCCTGATGCCCTTGGCCTTTCGGGGATCCCGGCCTTCGCCGGGAGGACGGCGAGAGAGGCGCCAACCTCC
>JAIXSM010000019.1 GCA_027484655.1 Hyphomicrobiales bacterium
GCACGATGGGCGCCTCTCCACCATTCCGGCGGTTCTTTGGACCGCGCACGTCCTCGCGCGCAAAAGAGCGCCTGGATCAATGCGCGCCACCTCCCCGGACGCCGAAGGCGATCCGGGGCCCCGCGCGCATTGATCCAGGCGCTCTTTTGCGCGCGAGGACGCGCGCGGTCCAAAGAACCGCCGGAATGGTGGAGAGGCGCCCATCGTGCCATAGCGTCATGGCGACCAAGACGCCGCAGAATGCAAAACGGGGCGCCGCGCGCCCCGTGCAACACTCAATGTTCGCAAACGCTTACTTGCCGATCAGGTTGTATCCCGGCTGGTCCATACGCGCGCCTGACGTGGTGAACGCCGACGAGGCGGACTGCTGCTGCTGCTCAAGAACCACCGAGGCGCCAACAGCGACAACGATAGCGAATGCGACGGACGCAACGAAGGCCTTCATGCTCCCCTCCTTGTTTTGTGAAAGATATGCGGCTTTCCGCGCTTTGGATCAAGAGGCCGCTTGGATTGAATCAACGACTGGTCGCGGCCTCGAGAAAATCCATCAGCGCGGCGCGGTCCTCGGGGTCATTAACGGTCTGCTCGGGCATCTTCGTGCCGGGCGTGTAGGCCTGCGGGCCGATTTCGAACAATCTGGACACGGTCTCGCGCGTCCAGACGATCTCCAGCTTCCGGAACGCCTCCGAATAGTTGTAGCCCGGCGCTGCGCCAGCCTTGCGGCCGAAGATGCGATGGAGCGTCGGGCCAGCGCGATTCTCGTCGTCGGGATGCAGCGTGTGGCACACGGCGCAGGCGCGATAGACCTCAGCGCCGCGGGTTGTCGCGAGAGCGCCAAGTCCGGCAAAATCGTCCGCCGGGCGCTCTGCCACGACGGCGCCCAGATGCTCGCCGGTCCGCGCGTCCCATCGCCGCACCAGCCGGTCCCCGCCGCCGGTGAACAGCGTACGGCCGTCCGGCGCATAGGCGAGGGACCAAACGGGCAAGCCCGGCCCGGTGAGGGTTTTCGTCACCCGCAGGCTCGCGACATCGATGAGAGCCACCGAGCCGCGCGGGCTTGCGGCAGCCAGCGCGCGCCCGTCGGGGCTGGCGGCGAGCGCCGTGATCGGCGACTGGGAGGCCTCAACCTTCCCGGTTTCGCGCCCATCCGCCGAGACGAGCCGGACCGAGCCATCCGCCGCGCCCACCGCGAATCGACCGTCCGGGAGCGCCGCCAGGGCATTCAGAGGCGAATCAAACTCGACGGTTTTCGGCGTCGATCCGTCGGCGGGCCAAAGCCGCGCGGTGGCGTCGTAGCTTGCCGTGGCGACCGCGCCACCAGACAAAAATGCGATGGCGTTCACGTTGCCCTTGTGGGCGACAAGCCTGCGAACCTCGCGCCCGCTGTCGGTCTCAATGATGCTCGCTTCGCCGTCCCAGGCGGCGGAAGCAAGCAAAGTCCCGTCCGCGTTGGCGGCCAGCGCCGCCACCGGCGCGTCATGAGGCTTGCCCACGCGAAGCGGCTTATCCTCGCCGGTGCGCCACAGGACCACGCGGCCGTCCTCGCCACCCGTGACGAAACGGCCGCCGGGCAGGGCGAGAACCGCGTTCACCGAGCCGTCGTGAGCGCGCAGGATCGCGAGCGCGCGGCCGCGGTCCAGCGCCCACAGGATGGCGGACTGGTCAAAACTGCCGCTGATGGCGCGCACACCGTCCGGAGCAATGGCGAGCGCGCGCACGGGGCCGCCGTGGCCGCGCAGATCCTGCTGGGCGGAGGCGGGGGTGGCGATGAGGGCGAGGGCGAGGAAAACGATTGTCTTGCGCATCGGGGGCAACATAGTGCGCCGCACTGCGGGCGCTAGTGCGCGCGTCGCCCCGTGTTGTCAGAAAGCCGCCATGCGCGCGGGGACGCGCGCGGTCCAATTTGCGCGCGAGGACGCGCGCGGTCCAGATTGCGAGCGGTCCAGGGCGGTGCGGGCGGTCCAGATTGACCCGGCGCGGCCCTTGGGCCATTCGAACCCGATGGACCATCGCCTAGACCTCTCCGGCCTGAAGTGCCCGTTGCCAGTGCTGCGCAGCCGCAAGCGCTTGCGCGCCATGGCGCCCGGGGAGGAGCTTGACGTGGTCTGCACCGATCCCATGTCCGCTATCGACATCCCGAACATGGTGCGCGAGCTGGGCGATGAACTCATCGAGCAGCGCGCCGAGGGCGGGCGCCTCAGCTTCCGCATCAGAAAGGCATCCACATGACCGCTTCCAGCGCCGCTCCCTGGCCGACCGAAGTTCGCCTGAGCAAGGACCGGCGCACGCTGGCCATCGCCTTCGACACTGGCGAGGCTTACGAACTCACGGCCGAATACCTGCGCGTGATGAGCCCGTCGGCCGAGGTGCAGGGCCACTCGGAAGCCGAGCGCAAGACGGTGGGCGGCAAGCGCAACGTGCAGATCATCAAGGTCGATGGCGTAGGCAACTACGCCGTGCGCATCGGGTTCGACGACATGCACGACAGCGGCATCTATTCCTGGGCGCTGCTTCGTGAGCTTGGCGCCGACGCCGAACGCAGGTTTGCGACCTACCTTGACGAACTTGCGGCCAAGGGGCTCGACAGGGACCGCCCCGGCCAGAAGTAATCGGGGAATGAAAACGCGGCGTTGCCGCCGCGCGGACCTTGCGCTACCAAATGACAGGGGCCCGGTTCCAACGAGGACCGGGTAGGGGAGGATCGAATGCACAAGCTGATGGGATCCATCGTCGCGTCCGCGGTCGTGGCCGCTGTAACTTTCTCCGCTGTCACCTTCTCCGCTCCTGCGAGCGCGCAGACGACGCTCAAGGTGGCTCTGCCGCAGAAGGGCAACTGGGACACCGGCATCACCGAATTCGGCGTGAGGGCGGGCTTCTTCAAGCAGGCTGGCCTCGATATCGACATCCTCTACACCCAGGGCGGCGCCCAGACCGTGCAGGCCGTGCTTGCCGGCAGTGTGGACATCGCCATGCAGGGGGGCCTGCTCGGGCTCGTGGGAGCGTTCACGAAGAATGCGCCACTGCGCGTGATCGCCCCGGCAATGACAGGCACTCCCGACGTGTTCTGGTATGTCCGCGCCGACAGCGGCATCAAGTCGTTCAATGACGTGGCGGGCAAGACCGTCTCGTTCTCCGCGCCTGGCTCCTCCACCAACCTGATTCTTCTCGCGCTGTTCGATCATTACAAGGTGAAGGGCCGCGCCACGCCCACCGGCGGCATCCCGGGCACGTTCACGCAGGTCATGTCCCGTCAGATCGATGTGGGTTGGTCGGTTCCCCCGTTCGGGCTGAGGGAGCAGGCCAGCGGCGAGACGGTCATCATTGCGCGCGGCAGCGAAGTGCCGAGCCTTCAGGACGTGTCCGTGCGCGTCAATTTCACCACGGCGAGCACGCTGGCCAGCAAGCGGGCCGCCCTCGTCACCTTCCAGCAAGTCTACAACAAGACGCTGGACTGGGCGTACACCGACCCGAAGGCGATTGAGTTCTTTGCGGAAGCCGCAGGCGTGACGCGCGAAGTCGCGCAGCAGACCCGCGACCAGTTCTATCCCAAGGCGTCGATGCAGCCCTTCGAAGTGAGGGGCGTGCAGGCCACCCTCGATCAAGCCCTCGACTTCAAGTTCATCACGAAGCCGATGAAGCCCGACGAAATCAAGGGCCTCTTCGACATTCTCGTGCCGGCCGCGAAGTAATCGCAGACCAGCGCGAGCGGGGGTGAGCCGGAACGCCGGCCGCCCCGGGGGGAGGGAGTCTGGTCGCCATGAGCACCATCACGCACACGGGGGCGTTGCGCAGGCCGCCCCCAATCGTCACCCGGTTTTTGGTTCTCGCCGCTTTGTTTGCGGTCTGGGAAGCCGCGTCGCGGGCAGGATACGTCAGCGCGTTCATCCTGCCGCCCCCGTCGGCTATCTTCCAGAGCTTCGAGATGCTCTTCGTTCACGAAGGGCTGGTGGCCGCGTTCCTGCGCACGTTCGCGGAGGCCTTCGCGGCGGCTGGAATCGGGTCGCTGATCGGCGTGGCTGTCGGCTACACGCTGCATCGGGTGAAGATTGCGGGGCGCGCCTTCACCGGCTGGGTGGCGGCGAGCGCCTCGGCTCCCCTCGTGCTGCTTTATCCCCTGTTTCTGGTCATTTTTGGCCGCAATTCAGCGACCATCGTCGCCATGGGCGTGGTTGGCTGCATGCCGCCCATCATCCTGAAAACGAAGGAAGGGTTGGACAACGTCCGGCCCGTGCTCCTCAACATCGGCCGTAGCTTTGGGCTCACGCCGTGGAAGCAGTTCTGGATGATCCAGTTTCCGGCCGCCCTGCCGACGATCTTCAACGGCGTGCGCATCGGTTTGCTCTTCGCGATCATCAACGTGGTCGGGGTTGAGTATCTCATCGTGTTCGGCGGGTTGGGCCAGCTCATTTCCGATCTGGGCGACCGCTTCGAGATTCCGGGAATGTACGCCGGGATTCTCTTTGTGATCCTCGTCAGCGTGTGCTTCTTCTTCATCACGGAAAAGATCGAGACATGGCTGTTGTCGAGCAAGTAGCTCTCCGCTCTGGCGTCCGCCCCGCCGCTGCTCCCGCGGCGTTCTGGACCGTCACGCGCCTGCGTGTCGCCGCTATCGTGGTGATCTTCGCGCTGTGGGAAATCGCAGGCAGTTCGGGCTTTTTCTACAGCGGCGTGCTTCCGTCATCGCTGCTGATCTTCAAGGCGTTCGTCGGCCTGCTGCTGAGCGCGTCGTTCTGGTTCCACGCGGGCGTCACCGGCTTCGAGGTGGCGGCCGCATTCGTGATCGGCATATCGACCGGCGCGCTCACGGGCCTCATTCTGGGCGCGAACCGCTACACGGGCGCCGTGTTTGAGCCGTTCCTGCATTACCTCGCGCCGACGCCGAAGATTGTGTTCCTGCCGATCCTGCTGATCCTGTTCGGCGTGGGCGTCGGCTCGAAGATCTCGCTTGGCGCGATCTCCTGCTTCTTCCCAATGGCGCTGAGCGTCGCGGCGGGCGTGCGGCAGGTGAACCCGGTCTATCTGCGGGTGGGCCGGACGTTCAACCTCACGCGGTTGCAGACCGTTCGCATGATCTATCTGCCGGCGCTGATCCCGCCCATCGCGTCGGGCCTGCGCATTGGTCTTGGCATCTCCATCGTCGGCTGCCTGATGTCGGAGATCAAGCTGTCGCGGGCAGGGCTCGGCTTCTCGGCGATGGAGTACTATCGCATCTTCGACATCCCGAGCATGCTGGCCGTGCTCGTTTTCATATTCGTGTGCGCTGCGGCGGGCAACGTGGTGATCGACCGCTATGTGCGGCTGCCCGGTCCGCAAACCGCCCGCGCGTGACCTTTCGGAGCCGCAAAGCATGACACCTGTTCTGCGTATCAAGGACGTGGCGAAAACCTTCTGGACTCCGAACGGCGGCGTGCGCGCGCTGGAGCCGATCTCCCTCGATATTCGTCAGGGCGAGTTCATCTCGATCATCGGGCCATCGGGCTGCGGCAAGTCCACGCTGATGAACATCGTCGGCGGCCTGATCGAGGAGTACGAGGGCGAGGTGCTGGTGGACGGCGCCGCCGTCCGCGGGTGCCACAAGGAAATCGGCATGGTGTTTCAGGAGGAATCCACGTTCCCCTGGCGCACGGCCATCGACAATGTGGCGTTCCCTTTGGAGGCGGCGGGTGTTCCGCGCCATGAACGCCTCAAGCGGGCGCGCGAGTTGCTGAAGCTGGTGGGGCTCGACGGATTCGAGCAGCGGTTCCCCTCGGAGTTGTCCGGCGGAATGCGTCAGCGCATCGCCATCGCCCGTACGCTCGCCTTCCAGCCGCGCATTCTCCTGATGGACGAGCCGTTCGCTGCGCTGGATGAGCAGACACGGTTGCTGCTGGGCGACAAGGTTCTGCAAATCCAGCAGGAACTCAATCAGACGACCATGCTCATCACGCACAACATCGCGGAGGCGGTGCAACTGTCGGATCGCGTGCTCATCATGACCTTCCGGCCCGGGCGCATCTTGCGCGTGGTGGAAATCGACCTGCCGCGACCGCGCTCCTCAAAGCTAATGGGCGGTGAGAAGTTCGGCCAGTATGTCGCCGCTATCTGGGAAGACCTGCGCGATGAGGCGAGCAAGGGCCTGCAGGAGATGGAGGGGGCGCGGACGGGGTAGGGACGCAGCTCAGGCTTGCGAGCTGGAGGCCGGTGCTGTCTGCGGTTCTTCCAGTTGCCGGGCCAGTAATTCAGCGATCAGCGTCGCGAGAGGCGTGAGATTGACGCGACCTCCTGCTTCAGCGCTATCGGCATCCGCGAGGCCTTGTCGGTAGCGTTCGCGATTTTGCTTGATAAGCATGATTATCGTTCGCTCTCCCGGTAACCAGCGCCCATACTTTCGGCACAGGATCAAATAGGCGAGCGCGCGGGCGCAGCGGCCGTTTCCGTCGACGAACGGGAACAACCTATTGAGGCTCCACATCTACCGGAGCGGGTGCAGTCGCGTCTCCTGGGCTGCGCGATATGTGGCCTCTGTCACGGTGTCGGGGTCGGAGAACACGTCGAAGGCGTTGCCGATCACAAAACTTGCGCGCTGAGCTTCGTATTGCTGTTCAGTCATCGGCGTGAGAGAGGCCTGCGCCACGAGTTCGTCCATTCGCATGACGCACTGCATGAAATAAGCGCGTTCCTCTTCGCTTCCGCCAATTTCAATTTCCATTCTCGATCTCGTCACATGCGAAGCCGCGACGAGCGGTAGAGCTTTTACACCCAGCGCACCGCCGCCTGACCGAAACTGTTTCATGATCGTCGCGCCAATGCAAATGGCATCAGCGTGACTGCAGAATCCACGCCCCGGAGCTTGGTCTTTGCCTTTGGTCAATTCTTTGTTCCAGAACGAGATGCCGCGCCCGGACGGGCGCCTGATCTCAGCCGATGGCGCGCAGGCGCGCGAAGCCGCGGTCCAGATCCTCTTTCAGGTCGTCCACATCCTCCAGGCCGATCTGGAAGCGCAGCGCCGGCCCGCCCGGGCTCCATTCGGTCGCGGTGCGGTAGGTCCGCGGATCAAACGGGATGACGAGGCTCTCGTAACCGCCCCACGAGTAGCCCATCCCGAACAGGTCGAGACCGTCGAGCATGGCGTCCACCGCCTTGTCGGACACAGGGTGCAGCACCACCGAGAACAGACCGCTGGCGCCAAGAAAATCCCGCTTCCAGATGGCGTGTCCGGGGTGCGAGGGCAGGGCGGGATGAAGCACCTGCTTCACCTCCGGCCGGCTCTCCAGCCATTGCGCCATGGCGAGCCCCTGTCGCTGCGCCTCGTAAAGGCGCAACTCCATGGTGCGAAGACCGCGCAGGGCGAGGAAGCAATCCTCCGGGCCGGCGCACATGGCGAAGAGATCGAACGTGCGCCGCAAGCGCCCGAACCACTCCGCGTTGGCGGAGACGAGCCCCATCATCATGTCGGAGTGGCCGGACAGGTACTTTGTGCCAGCCTCGACCGCCAGATCGACGCCCCGCTCATGGGGCGGGAAGAAAAAAGGCGTCGCCCATGTGTTGTCCATGATGACGCAGGCGCCCGCCGCATGGGCCGCCGCGGCGATTGCCGGCACATCCTGCATCTCGAACGTCTGCGAGCCTGGCGCCTCGACCAGAACAGCCGTCGTGTTGGGGCGCATCAGGTCGGCGATGGCGGCGCCGACGGCGGGATCGTAGTAGGTGGTCTCCACATTCATCTCCGCGAGGTAGCCGTCGCAGAACGAACGAGTTGGCCTGTATGCGGAATCGGTGACGAGCAGATGGTCGCCCGCTTTCAGGGCGGTCATCAGGGCCAGCGTGATGGCGGCGAGCCCCGTCGGCGCCAGCACGGCGCCGGCGGCGCCAGACAATTCCGCCCAAGCGCTTTCGAGCGCGGCAGTGGTCGGCGTGCCTTTGGTGCCATATGTGTAGCGCGGGGAATTGGTCCGCAGCGCGTGCGCGTCGGGGTAGAGAACCGTGGACCCACGATAAATCGGAGTGTTCACGAATCCGAACTGCTCCTCGGGCGTGCGGCCTGCGTACAACATGCGGGTGCGGCGCCTGAGCATCGCCCGGCGTTGCGGATCCATTTTGCTCATTGCGCCCTGTTTCTGTCCTCAAACCCCAAATCGTGGGCAGGGTGGGGGCCTGCGAAGGGCTCGTCAAGCGCGGGGGTGGAAAGGAAACTTCTTTCGCTTGACCATAACGCCCCCGGGCATGTCAGATAGGCTGGTTACGCTTTCGCCCGTTGGCGACAACGAGCCCTCGAAAGGGCCGAAGACCGGAGTGGGGACATGAAATTTCTAGCGGGGACACTCGCCGCGGTTGCGGCATTCAGCTTTGGCGCGATAACGCCAGCGTTAGCCCAGAACCCGGCCAACGCCTCCAAAACACTTGAACAAGTGAAAGCCCGCGGCGTGCTCGCCTGCGGCTCGAACCCGGGCCTCGCCGGCTTCGGCATCCCGGACGAGAAGGGCGTCTGGACTGGTCTTGACGTGGATCTTTGCCGCGCCATCGCAGCCGCAATCTTCAACGATCCCAACAAGGTGCGCTTCGTTCCGCTGACGGCGAAGGACCGCTTCACGGCGCTGCAATCGGGCGAGATCGACGTTCTGTCCCGCAACGGCACCTGGACCAAGCTGCGCGAAACCGAGCTCGGCCTGCTGTGGACCGGCGTGAACTATTACGACGGCCAGGGCTTCATGGTGCGCAAGAAGCTCAATGTGAACTCCGCGCTGGAGCTGTCTGGCGCCTCGATCTGCGTGCAGCAGGGGACCACGACAGAGCTGAACCTGGCGGACTTCTTCCGCACCAACAACATGAAGTACGAGGGCATCGCCTTCGCCACCTCGGCTGAGGCCGTGAAGGCCTATGACGCCGGGCGCTGCGACGCCTACACCACGGACGCCTCGGGCCTCTACGGCGAGCGCCTGCGTCTCGTGAACCCGGACGAGCACGTGATCCTTCCTGAGGTCATCTCCAAGGAGCCGCTCGGGCCGACCGTGCGCCAGGGCGACGACCAGTGGTTCAATCTGGTCAAGTGGGTTCACTTCGCCAAGCTCAACGCGGAGGAGCTGGGCGTGACCCGCGCCAACGTGGACGAGCGGCTGAAGTCGACGAACCCCGAGATTCGCCGCCTGCTCGGCGTCGAGGGTGACTTCGGCAAGCCGATGGGCCTCACGCCTGACTGGGCGTACCGGGTCATCAAGCATGTGGGCAATTACGGCGAGGTGTTCCACCGCAACGTCGGCGACGGCTCCCGCCTGAAGATCCGCCGCGGCCTCAACAACCTGTGGAACAAGGGCGGCATCATGTACGCCCCGCCGATCCGCTGATTGTTCTGGACCGGAGCACCCCAATGACTGACCGCACCGGGGCTGAACCGCCACGCGCGCCGCTCCTTACGGGGCCTGCGGCGCGCAGCGTGGCGTGGCAGGCCCTGATGCTGGCGGCCATTGTGTGGCTGCTCTGGGCCGCCATCGACAACGCCGCGCGCAACATGCGTGCGCGCGGCATTCCCACAGATTTTGATTTCTGGAACCGCACCGCCGGTTTCGACATCAACAAGACGCTCGTTCCTTTCTCCGCAGCGAACTCGACCTACGGCGACGCCTTCGTGGTGGGCCTGCTCAACACGCTGATGGTGGCGGTGTGCGGCATTGTCTTCGCCACTGTGCTGGGGTTCATCATCGGCATAGCGCGCCTGTCCAAAAACTGGATCGTGGCGAGCCTGGCCGGCGGCTACGTTGAGATCATCCGCAACACGCCGCTGCTGCTGCAACTGCTGTTCTGGTACAACGCGGTGCTCACGCCGCTTCCCGGGCCGCGCCAGTCCATCGCGCTGCCCGGCGGCGCGTGGGTCAACAACCGCGGCCTGTTCTTGCCGGACCCGCAGTTTGGCCCCGGCAGCGGCTATGTGCTCCTGACGCTTGTTGTCGGCGTGGTCGCTACGCTCGTGCTGCGCTCGGTCTCGCGCCGCAAGCGGCTGCAAACCGGGCGGGGCCTGCCGGTGCTTTGGCCGTCGCTCACGCTGGTCGTCGGCGCGCCGCTTGCTGTTTTCCTCATGCTGGGCGCGCCGCTTACGTGGAGCTACCCTGAGTTGCGCGGCTTCAACTTTGCGGGCGGCCTGCGCGTGTTCCCCGAGTTTGTGGCGCTGCTGCTCGGCCTGTCTCTCTACACGGCTGCGTTCATCGCCGAGATCGTGCGCGCTGGCATCACCGCTGTTTCCCGCGGGCAGACGGAGGCGGCGTCGGCGCTTGGGCTGCGGCCGGGGCTCACCATGCGGCTGATCGTTGTGCCGCAGGCGCTGCGCGTCATCATTCCGCCGCTCACGAACCAGTATCTGAACCTGACGAAAAACTCCTCGCTGGCGGTGTTCATCGGATATCCCGACCTTGTGCAGGTGTTCGCCGGCACGGTGCTCAACCAGACAGGCGCCGCCGTTCAGGTGATTTCGATCACAATGGCCGTATACCTCGTCATCTCGCTGGTCACCTCGGCGCTGATGAACCTCTATAACCGCCGCATCGCGTTGCAGGAGCGGTAGATGACCGACGCGATTTCGACAGGCGCTTTCGTGCGCCGGGCATTCTCCGAGCCGCTGCCGCCGCCGCCTTCGGAACGGGGTGCGCTCGGGTGGGTCCGCGCGAACCTGTTCGGCGGGCCGCTCTCTGCAGCGCTGACGATCCTGAGCGTCGCGCTTCTGGTCTGGATGACGCCCGGGCTTGTGCGCTGGCTGTTGATCGACGCCGTCTGGAGCGCGCCCGACGGCGACGCATGCCGGCAGGCGGGGACGGGCGCCTGCTGGGCGTACGTGCGGGCGAAGCTGCTTTTCTTCACCTACGGCTCATATCCCCGCGACATGCTCTGGCGGGTCGATCTGACGTTGCTGATCGGCGCCGCGCTCGCCGTGTGGCTTCTGTGGCCGGATGCGAAGCGCAAGGGACTGGGGCTGGTCCTGTTCCTTGTCGTGTATCCCTACGTCGGCGTCATGCTCCTGCATGGCATGGGGGACGTGACGCGCGGTCTTCTCGCCAGCGTCGCGCGTCTCACCGGGTCGCAGTCCCTGGCTGATATGGCCGCGAATGCGCTGCCGGTCGTTGGCACGCATTTGTGGGGCGGCATCTTCGTGAGCCTGCTGGTCGCGACGGTGGGCATCGTCGTCTCGCTGCCGCTTGGCGTGGCCCTCGCCTTGGGTCGCCAGTCGAAGGCGCCGGTGGTTCGGTTCTTCTGCATCGTGCTGATCGAGGTGGTGCGCGGCGTGCCGCTTATCACCGTTCTCTTCATGGCGAACACGATGCTGCCGCTGTTCGTGCCGGCCAACTGGACGCCGGACCGCCTCTTGCGGCCGCTGATTGGCGTGGCGCTGTTTGCGTCTGTCTATATGGCGGAGGTTGTGCGCGGCGGCCTCGCGGCGGTGCCGCGTGGCCAGTACGAGGGCGCCATGGCCCTCGGTTTGAGCCACTGGCGCATGATGCGCCTTATCGTTCTGCCACAGGCTCTGACCGTCGTTATTCCCGGCATCGTTAACTCGTTCATCGCCCTGTTCAAGGATACGACGCTGGTCGCCATCGTCGGCATCTTCGACTTCCTGCGCGCCGTGGACACACAGAGGCTCGATCCCACATGGACCGGGCCGACCATTTCAACGACGGGTTATGTGTTTGCGGCGGCCTTCTACTTCGTATTCTGCTTCGGCATGTCGCGATACTCGCTGATGATGGAGCGACGATTGTCCTATGGGCGCAAGCATTGAGAGGGACATGACCATGAGCGAACCTTCCGCGCCCCAGACCGCGTCGCCGCAAACTCCCGCCGCGGCGATCGAGATGCAGGACGTGCACAAGTGGTTCGGCCGCTTTCACGTGCTGCGAGGCGTTGATCTCACCGTCCAGCGTGGCGAGCGCATCGTTATTTGCGGCCCGTCCGGTTCCGGCAAATCGACGCTGATCCGCTGCATCAACCGGCTTGAAACGCACCAGCGCGGGCGGATCGTTGTCGATGGGGTGGAACTGACCGACGACACCCGGCGTATCGACGAGATCCGTCGCGATGTCGGCATGGTGTTCCAGCACTTCAACCTGTTTCCGCATCTGACTGTGCTGGAGAATTGCACGCTTTCGCCCATCTGGAGCCTCGGCAAATCCCAGAAGGAGGCGGAGGAGACAGCGATGCATTACCTTGCGCGGGTGCGTATCCCTGAGCAGGCGCGCAAGTATCCGCTGCAACTGTCCGGCGGCCAGCAGCAGCGCGTGGCCATCGCCCGCGCGCTCTGCATGAGTCCCAAGATCATGCTCTTCGACGAGCCGACCTCGGCGCTCGACCCGGAGATGGTGAAGGAAGTGCTCGACACGATGGTCTCCCTTGCGAAAGACGGGATGACCATGCTGTGCGTCACCCACGAGATGGGCTTCGCCCGCGAGGTCGCGGACCGCGTTGCGTTCATCGATCAGGGCGAGTTCGTCGAGATCAACACGCCAGAGCCCTTCTTTACGAACCCCCAGCACGACCGCACAAAGCTGTTCCTCAGCCAGATCCTGCGCTGACGCCGCAGCGCGTCAGCCGAGGAAATCCGTCGTGCGGGCGCGCCACTCCGGCCCGGCGGACAGGCGGTCCATTCGCTCAGGCGGGCACAGCTCGGGCAGCGGCTCGCCGGCCCGCAGGGCGCGCATGGTCGCTTCAATAGCGCGGACGGCGGCGGCGAACGGCTGGTGTCCCTGCAACGCGACACGCACGCCATTGGCCGCGAGAAACGCCTTGTCGAGCAAGGCTGGCGCAGCGCCGCCGAGCAGGATCGGCACGCGCGCGACGCGGCCGATAGCCTCGATCTCGTCGCGCCGTGTCGCGCCCGTGACGAAAATCCCGTCAACGCCCGTATCCTGATAGGCCCGCACCCGCGCAAGGGCGTCATCCAATCCGGTGACGGACAACGCCCCTGTGCGCCCGAAGATGCAGAGGCCCGGGTCGATGCGCGCCGCCAGCGCCGCCCGCAACTTGCCGACCCCTTCGGCGAGCGACACAAGTTCGGCTCCCTTGGCGCCGAACGGTCGGGGCAGCACGGTGTCCTCGATGGTCATGCCTGCGACGCCGGCGACCTCCAGTTCCTCAACAGTCCTCATCACGTTGAGCGCATTGCCGTAGCCGTGGTCCGCATCAACGATCAGAGGCAGGTCGCTGGCGCGCCCGATGCGTCGCGCCGTCTCCGCGAACTCGGAGAGGGTGAGCAGAATGACATCCGGCGCCCCGAGCACGCTGAGCGACGCAACGGAACCTGCGAGCATACCGGTCTCGAAGCCGATCTCTTCGGCGATGCGCGCCGAGATCGGATCATGGACAGAGGCTGGATGAACGCACTGTACGCCTGAAAGGACAGCGCGAAGACGGGCGCGGCGGGCGGGGGCCGGCATGGGGCTCTCCATGGGGGATGGTGATCTTAATCTTGCATTAACGCTTCACGGTGAAGGTCGAGTTATTGCTTCTGAGGACTTACTCAACATGATTCCCCAAGTGATTGACACGCTCGTTATCGGCGCGGGCCCGGCCGGGCTCACCACGGCTTACAAGCTCGCGCAACGGGAGCACGATGTCACCGTTCTTGAGGCGGATCCTGTCTACGTGGGCGGCATCAGCCGTACCGAGACCTACAAGGGCTATCATTTCGACATCGGCGGGCACCGGTTCTATTCCAAGTCGCAGGAAATCGTTGATCTCTGGAATGAGATTCTGCCTGATGATTTCGTCGAGCGGCCGCGCCTGTCGCGCATCTTCTACAATGGGAAGTTCTATTCATATCCGCTGAACGCCATCGAGGCGTTCCGCAACCTCGGTTTGATGGAGACGACCGCCTGCGTCGCGTCTTTCATCTGGGCGCGGATGCGGCCGATCCCGGAGCCCAGGACCTTCCACGAGTGGGTGCGCAACAACTTCGGCGAGCGGCTGTTCTCGATCTTCTTCAAGACCTACACCGAGAAGGTGTGGGGCATGAGCTGCGACGAGATTTCCGCCGACTGGGCGGCGCAGCGCATCAAGGGGCTCGATCTTCGCGCCGCGATTGCGGACGCTGTGCGCCGGACGCTCGGGCTTGGGGGCAAGGGCGGGCAGGCGAAGACGCTGATTCAGTCCTTCAGATATCCGCGTCGCGGGCCCGGCATGATGTGGGAGGCGGCGGCGCGCAAGATCCGCGGCTATGGCGGCCGCATCGAGATGGACCGCCGCGTCACGGGGCTGTCGTGGAACGAGGGCTCGCGAATCTGGACCGTTGAAGCCACGTCGGCGTCGGGCGAGAAACATGTCTACTCCGCTCGCAACGTGGTCAGCTCTGCGCCTCTGCGGGATCTGGTCAAAGGGCTCAAGCCTACGGCGCTCAGCTATTTTCATGCAGGGCAGTTGCGTTACCGGGACTTCCTGACGGTGATCCTGATCGGAAAGTCGGCGAAGGCGTTCGACGACAACTGGGTATACATCCATGATCCTTCCGTGATGGTTGGGCGCGTGCAGAACCTGCGTTCGTGGTCGCCCGAAATGCTGCCGGATCCGCACTCGACCTGCCTCGAGCTGGAATATTTTTGTTTTGAGGGCGACGGGCTTTGGACCGCGACCAACGATGAGTTGATCGCGCGGGCGAAAGAAGAGATCGCCAGGATCGGCCTGATGCGCGCCGAAGACGTCACTGACGCCACAGTGGTGCGTCAGGAGAAAGCCTATCCGATCTACGACGACACTTACGCCGACAACGTCGAAGTGGTGCGCCGCGAACTCGAGAGCCGGTTCCCGACGCTCCATCTCGTTGGTCGTAACGGGATGCACAAGTACAATAATCAGGACCACGCGATGATGACCGGCATCCTGACGGCCGAAAACATCATCGCCGGATCCCGTCGCTTCGACGTGTGGGGCGTGAACGAGGACGCTGAATACGGCGAGGCGGGCGGATCGGCCGGTCGTGACGCACTGGCGAGTTTGCGCCTGACGCCGCGCCGCGTCGCCTGAGACGGGCAGGGCATGTCGGTCAGCGGTCGCGGCGTAGATGCGCATACCATCCTTGCCTTCATCGCGGCCGCCTCGCTACAGCAGGCCGCGATCTGGAGTCATGTCGCCTGGGGCGACGAGATTCAGGCGGTCATTCTCGCCCGCGACAGCAATACGCTGTCAGAATGGTACTGGAACTTTCGCTACGAAGGCCATCCGCCGCTCTGGCATTTGTACCTCAAGGGATGGCTGGTCGCGGGGCTTGATCCGCTCTCGGCGCTGAAGGCGGCGGCGTCCTCCCTGTCGCTTATCGTGATGGGACTGATCTACTTCGCCAGCCCCTTCACCTTGCCGCTCAAGATCCTCGTGAGCCTGTCAGAGCCAGTGCTCTTCCAGTTCGGGGTGATATCCCGATCCTATACGCTGGGGATGGCGATCCTGTTTACAGCGGTCGCCCTGTGGCGGGTGCGGGGCGGATGGCTGGTCATTCCGGCCCTAGCCGGCGTGAGCGTCCAGTTCGTGTTCATCGCAATGGTGCTCGTGATCGCCAGACTTCGTGCTCGTCTCGCATGGCGGGCCTGCGCGCTACTCGTGCTTGTTGCGAGCATTGCGTCCGTTCTCGTGAGCAGACCAGCCCGTGATTACGGATTCACGGACGTCGAGCGCGCGGCCAGAGGGCTGGACGGCGTGTTGCGGAGCCTCATTGAGGCCGGCCAGGTGATTGCGACGCAATTTCCGTTCGAATCGGCCGACCGATTCTCTGTACCAGCGTTTCTTCTCCTGGTTGCGATGGTGACCTTGGCTTTGCCGACAGTGCTGGTGCGGGTGTTGCGGTCTGATCCCTTCTGGGTGTGGGCGGTGGGCGCGTTTATCGTATTCACCTCCGCGATCAGCACATTGGTGTATCCACTCTACTATCGACATTACGCGCTTCTCGTCCCCCTGGTGATCGCCGCTTGGTGGCTTTCCTGGCCAAGGTATTGCGCCCGCTCCACCCCGAGATTGGTCTGGCTCTGCGTGCTGGCGTTTGCCGGGCTCGCCAAGGTCGCGCTCGGGTTTAACTTTCCGTACTCGAACGCGCCGGAGGTTGGCGAATGGGTGCGCCAGCACCAGAAGGACATCCCGCTGGTCATCGTGGCGCCGAAGATGCTAGGCACGGAGCTGGCCCCGCATGTGCGCGAAACGTACAAGCTTGGCGGCGACTGTCTGCAGACGTTTGTCATTTTCCGCGCGCCGGACTTGGACCTCGCGGGCAACGAGCCGTACCACGGCGACAAACTGAAAATCCTCAGCCCGGAGACGTTCTCGGCTTCGGTAAAGGACGCGGCAGGGCTGAGCGGGGGCGCCGCCCTTCTGGTCGCCAATAGCGACTGGGCCAGCGCGCTCATCGATCTGGACGATCCCAGCATCAAGCTAGAGCGGATCATCGACCAAACCCGGCGCCGCCCGCATGCGCGCTTCATCTTTAATGTCCGCGCGTATCCGAACCCAGGACCGGCGCCGCCACGCTGCTCAACTCGTCCCGCAGCGGGTTAAGCCCTTCTTAACTCTCAACGGCTCAAGAATGAGCATGGTTCGCCGTCGCCGCCTTCGCAGGATTCTGTTTCCGCTCGCGCTCTATGCCGTATCGGGGGCGGTCTCGAGCTATTTCATCTGGCATGCGAACAACGGGAACCGCGGCCTGCGGGCGAAGGTCGAGTACCGCGCCGAGGCGAACCAACTCCGGCAGGAGCAGGAACAGCTCAAGTCCGAGCGGCAGGGGCTTGAGCGGCGCATCGCCATGATGCGCGCAGAGTCTGTGGAGCGGGACATTCTGGAGGAGGAGGCGCGCCGCCAGCTTGGCCGGGTGCATCGCAACGACGTTGTCATCTTCCTGAAGCCGACCCCCTGAGTTAACCTGAATCCGGTTAAACGAAATCGAATAACCATCATCTGGTTATTCTCTATGTTTCCTCGAATATCCAGAGCCTTAGCGGTTGTGAATGCGAGCGGGGCCCCGTCTCGATTTCGGCGCTGGCCTCAGTTATGGTGTCGGCCAGCTTATTCGACCTTCGTCGAAATGAGCAGGTCTTCATGAGGAACGCCTGATGGCCGCGACACGCACGTCCGCACGCCCCAACGCCAGCAAAACCACCGGCAAATCCAAAGGCTCGAACATCATCGAGTTCACCGCGGAGCAGGAGCTTGAAGCCTACCGGATGATGCTTCTCATCCGCCGTTTCGAGGAAAAGTCGGGGCAAATGTACGGCATGGGCCTGATCGGCGGCTTCTGCCATCTCTACATCGGGCAGGAGGCCGTGGTCACCGGCGTGCAGATGTCCTCCAAGGACGGCGACGCTATCATCACGGGGTACCGCGACCACGGCCACATGCTGGCCTGCGGGATGGACCCCAAGGGCGTCATGGCTGAGTTGACCGGGCGCCGCGGCGGCCTTTCCAAGGGGAAAGGCGGCTCGATGCACATGTTCTCCAAGGAGAAGCACTTTTATGGCGGCCACGGCATCGTGGGCGCGCAGGTGTCGCTTGGCACCGGGCTGGCCTTCGCGAACGCCTATCGCGGCAACGACAATGTCAGCTTCACCTACTTCGGCGACGGCGCGGCCAACCAGGGCCAGGTCTACGAGAGCTTCAACATGGCGCAGCTCTGGAAGCTGCCCGTGATCTACATCATCGAGAATAACCGTTACGCCATGGGCACCGCGGTGAACCGCGCGTCCGCCCAGCAGGATTTCTCCAAGCGCGGCATCTCGTTCAACATCCCCGGCGAACAGGTGGACGGCATGGACGTGCGCGCCGTGAAGCGCGCGGCCGATCACGCCATCGCCTGGTGCCGCGAGGGCAATGGCCCGTACATCCTCGAGATGCAGACCTACCGCTATCGCGGCCATTCCATGTCCGATCCGGCGAAGTATCGCACGAAGGAGGAGGTGCAGCGCATGCGCGATGAGCACGACCCCATCGAGCAGGTGCGTTCGCGCATTCTCGCCAGCAACTTCGCGTCCGAAGACGATCTCAAGCAGATCGACGCCGGCGTGCGGGCCATCGTCGCTGAGGCTGCCGAGTTCGCCACGAACGATCCCGAGCCCGATCCCTCGGAGCTGTGGACGGACGTGCTGGTCTGACGCGCCGCGCGGGGCGGGCGCCGCTCGCCCGCCAAGGCGTCCACCCTGTTTGAATCTACCGGCCAAAGGTCGAGGAACACCTATGCCCACCAACATTCTGATGCCCGCGCTGTCGCCCACAATGGAGCAGGGCAAGCTTGCCAAGTGGCTCAAGAAGGAAGGCGACCAGATCAAGTCCGGCGATGTGATCGCCGAGATTGAGACGGATAAGGCCACCATGGAGGTCGAGGCCGTCGATGAGGGCGTGCTGGCGAAGATTCTCATCCCCGACGGGACCGAGAACGTCGCGGTGAACACACCCATCGCCGTGATCGCCGCCGATGGCGAGGACGCGTCGGCCGCCGCTGCTGCGCCGGCTCCTGCGCCCGTCCAGCCGAAGGATACTGGCGGCGAGAAGCCCGCGAGCGTCGCCAGAGCCGAGGCTGCTGCGCCGGCTCCGGCCGCCGAGGTCCCTGCTTCGCCGGAAATCCCCGAGGGGACGCAGATGGTCGCCACGACCGTTCGCGAGGCGCTGCGCGACGCCATGGCCGAAGAGATGCGCCGCGATGGCGACGTGTTCGTCATGGGTGAAGAGGTCGCCGAGTACCAGGGCGCCTACAAGGTCACGCAGGGTTTGCTGCAGGAGTTCGGGTCCAGGCGCGTGGTTGACACGCCGATCACCGAGCACGGCTTTGCAGGTCTGGGCGTCGGCGCCGCGTTCGCGGGCCTCAAGCCCATCGTCGAGTTCATGACGTTCAACTTCTCGATGCAGGCCATCGACCAGATCGTGAACTCCGCCGCCAAGACGCTCTACATGTCCGGCGGCCAGATGGGCTGCCCCATCGTGTTCCGCGGCCCCAACGGCGCCGCCGCCCGCGTCGCCGCCCAGCACAGCCAGGACTTCGCGGCGTGGTATTCGCACATTCCGGGCCTCAAGGTCGTCTCGCCTTACACGGCGGCCGACGCCAAGGGTCTGCTCAAGGCGGCGATCCGCGATCCGAACCCGGTCGTGTTCCTTGAAAACGAGATCCTGTACGGGCAGAGCTTCGACGTGCCGGTGGTGGACGATTTCATCGTGCCGATCGGCAAGGCCCGCGTTCACCGTACCGGCAAGGATGTGACGCTGATTTCCTATTCCATCGGCATGACTTACGCCATCAAGGCGGCGGCCGAACTGGAGAAGGAAGGCATCGATGCGGAGGTCATCGACCTGCGCACGCTGCGTCCCATGGACACGGACACGATCATCCGTTCGATCATGAAGACTGGCCGCTGCGTCACCATCGACGAGGGTTATCGCCAGTGCGGCATGGGCGCTGAAATCGCGGCGCGGATCATGGAAGGGGCGTTCGATTACCTCGACGCGCCGGTCATGCGCGTCACCGGCAAGGACGTGCCGATGCCGTACGCCGCCAACCTCGAGAAGCTTGCGCTGCCGAGCGTCGCCGAGGTTGTGGAGGCCGCGAAGGCGACATTGTATCGCTGACGCGCGTTGAGGCACAGGCGGCAGCCTGAAGCGAAGGATGAACGCCATGGCCAATGAGAACCTGCATGAACTTCCTGTGCCGCCGGACGCGCAGGAGGTTGGCGGCCACGAGGTGCTGCGCGCCTTCGTGGTGAACGGCGGACTGTCGGTGAGCCTGCAGCGCGCATTTGACGAGCCGCAGACATGGGGTGTGCTGCTTGTCGATCTCGCGCGCCACGTGGCGCGCATCTACGCCGAAGAGGCGGAGATGAGCGAGGAGCACGCGCTTGCCGAAATTCGTGAGATGCTGGACGCGGAATGGGATCGCTCCACCGATTCCGGGTCTACCGAAAAGATCAACTGAGAGCTGCGGGGCAGGGGATGGCCGATCCAGCCAGACGCCAGGCGAGCTACGCCGATGTGGAAGCTGCGCCGTCACACCTCGTGGCGGAGTTGATCCACGGCTCGCTGGTGACCCATCCGCGCCCGTCGCCGAGGCATTCGGCATCGGCCTTCAAATTGGGTTTGAACATCGGCGGGCCGTTTCAGGACGGCTCCGGCGGCCCGGGCGGCTGGGTCTTCCTCACGGAGCCGGAACTGCGTTTCGGCCACAACATCCTCGTCCCCGACATCGCCGGATGGCGGCGCGAGCGCCTGCCTGCGCTGCCGGACACCAACTGGATCGAGACGCCGCCGGACTGGGTCTGCGAGGTGCTTTCGCCCTCCACTGAAATCTACGACCGCGGCGCCAAACGCGAGATTTATGCTGCGGCGGGCGTCGCGCACCTGTGGCTGCTGAACCCCATCGGCCAGCAGCTCGAAGCCTTTGTGCTCACCGCCGGCAAGTGGTTGCTCGCCGGCGTCGTTTCCGGCTCGGACGAGGTGGCTCTGCCGCCGTTCGACGCCGTTCCCTTTTCCCTCGGGCAGCTCTGGCCGTTCGACGCACCGAATGCGCCGGCAGGCGACCCGCAAACCTGAACCGTCATCGAGGACCGCATATGCCCATCAACATCCTCATGCCCGCGCTGTCGCCCACGATGGAGAAGGGCAACCTCGCCCGCTGGCTCAAGAAGGAAGGCGACGCCATCAAGTCTGGCGACGTGATCGCCGAGATCGAGACGGACAAGGCGACGATGGAAGTCGAGGCCGTCGATGAAGGCGTGCTCGCGAAGATTGTCGTGCCTGCGGGCGCGCAGGATGTGAAGGTCAACGAGCTGATCGCCGTCATCGCCGGCGAGGGCGAGGACGCAAGCGCCGTGGCCAGCGGAGCAGGGGCCGCGCCCAAGGCCCCCGCAGCGCCTGCTGCCGCCCCCGTTCCCGCTGCTGCGCCGGCTGCTGCTGCGGCGCCCGCCGCCGCGCCGAAGGCCGCCGCGAACGGCGCCGGGCGCGTGTTCTCCTCGCCGCTGGCGCGGCGTCTGGCCAAGGAAGCCGGCATCGACATTGCGACGATTGCGGGCAGCGGCCCCCACGGCCGCGTGGTCGAGCGTGACGTAAAGGCGGCCATCGCTGGCGGCGGC
Source organism: Hyphomicrobiales bacterium (assembly GCA_027484655.1). Lineage (GTDB taxonomy): Bacteria > Pseudomonadota > Alphaproteobacteria > Rhizobiales > Beijerinckiaceae > Terripilifer. The sequence goes on from JAIXSM010000019.1 coordinate 21,036, forward strand.
GCCAAGAAAGCGCCTGCGCCGCAGGCGTCGGCTGCGCCGTCCGCGCCTGCGATTGCGCCCGGCATGTCGGATGAGACCATCAAGAAGCTGTTTGAGGCGGGCAGCTTCGAGGAAGTTCCGCACGATTCCATGCGCAAAGTCATCGCGCGCCGCCTCGTGGAGGCGAAGCAGACGATCCCGCATTTCTATCTCACCGTGGACTGCAAGCTTGACGCGCTGATGGCCGCCCGCGAGGCGATCAACGCCGCCGCGCCGAAGAACAAGGACAAGCAGCCCGCCTACAAGATTTCGGTCAACGACTTCGTCATCAAGGCGCTGGCCATGGCGCTGCAGCGCGTGCCGGAGGCCAACGTCACGTACACCGAGAACACGATGCTGAAGCACCGGCACTCGGATATGGCGGTGGCGGTCTCCATCCCGGGCGGGCTCATCACGCCGGTGGTGCGCAAGGCTGAACTGAAGGGCCTCGCCGCGATCTCGAACGAGATGAAGGATCTCGCCGCGCGCGCCCGCGCCCGCAAGCTCGCGCCCCACGAATATCAGGGCGGCTCGGCGGCGGTGTCGAACCTCGGCATGTTCGGCATCAAGAACTTTTCCGCCGTCATCAACCCGCCGCACGCGTGCATTCTGGCGGTCGGCGCGGGCGAAGAGCGCGTCATCGTCGAGAAGGGCCAGATGAAGGTCGCCACGATGATGAGCGTGACGCTCTCCACCGATCACCGCGCCGTGGACGGCGCTCTTGGCGCGGAGCTGATCTCCGCGTTCAAGGATCTGATCGAAAACCCGGTCGGCATGCTGGTTTGATGTGAGGATGGCGCGGGAAGCTTGCGTGCGAAGTGGGCGGCCGCGCGGCTGCTCACTCTCGCGTAAATTTTTCCAATTCCGCTACAAGATCATCCCAGCTTGCAGGCTCTTCCTGCTTCTCGAAGACGCTGTACTCGATATGGTCGTCGAAAAAGTCCAACTCAACGAGCGCTGTCGGCGTGAGAAACGTCAATATCACGGTGTCGTAACGAGAGTGTTCAACGGCGTGGGGCGCATAACCGAGAGAGTCCATCGTCGCAATGAGATCGACAATGGTGCGCGGCGCTTCCGCGGCCTTGGCGCCGGCGTCGCGCATGTGCGCGAGCAAAACAGCCTCGTCGTCGAAAACGCTCTCGTCGCCGCGGTAGAAGGTGATTTCGAGGCTCTCGCGCGTCGCTTCGACAATGATGCGAAGACCGATGCTCGTGATTGCGACGCGCACCGGCTCGAGCACCCGGGTGTCACCGCAGGTGAGGGACGTCCACGAGACGCGAAACGACGCGAGCAGGTCGAGCAGATCCCAAATCGAGTATTTCGTAAAAGTCATTTTTTCGCTCATCTTTTACGAAACCTGTCCCGTCCCAGAATTTTTAGACATCTTCGAGCAGGTGCGTCGCCTGATTTCCCGAGCTTGATGACTTCGGAAATGGACATATCTAAAAACTGCCCTGGCAGGACTTCGTATATTTCTGCTTTGCAATTCTCCGAAACAAACGACTGTACACTTTTTCCCATATCATCAGGACCGAAGCCACCGACCAAAGTGATGTCGGCGCCAACCCACTGTCCGCCGTTCGGGTTGCCGGCAGGAACCCGGGGTTGGGAGGGTGAGAACTTGATCGCGCTGCCTAACGCCAAAAGACAGCTTTCAAGCTGGCGAGCGGCTGTCAGCCATGCTGCACGTGTGCGCTGGATTGATGGCGATGGAAACGGTGCGTACATCAACAAACCTCCAATCATTGTCATTATGTTCCCTTTTTGTTCCAAAGTCAAGGCCACGTCTGTTCAGGCCGCCAACACGAGAGTCTGACCCATGAGCAATTACGACGTTCTCATCATCGGCGGCGGGCCGGGCGGCTACGTGGCCGCGATCCGCGCATCCCAGCTCGGCTTCAAGACGGCTGTCATCGAGCGCGAGCATCTGGGCGGCATCTGCCTGAACTGGGGTTGCATCCCCACCAAGGCGCTGCTGCGCTCCGCCGAGATCTACCACTACGCCACTCACGCGAAGGACTACGGCCTCAGCATCGAAGGCAAGGTGACGTTCGATCCCGCCGCCGTCATCAAGCGCTCGCGCGGGGTGTCCGCGCAGCTCAACGGCGGCGTCGCGTTCCTCATGAAGAAGAACAAGATCGACGTGATCTGGGGCGAGGCGACCATCTCGAAGGTTGGGGAGGTCGTCGTCTCCAAGGCGTCGAAGCCCGCGGTGCAGCCGCAAAATCCCGTGCCGAAGGGCGTGCTGGGGGAGGGGACGTATCAGGCCAAGCACATCATCGTGGCGACCGGCGCGCGCCCGCGCGTGCTGCCCGGCATCGAGCCCGACGGCAAGCTCATCTGGACGTACTTTGAAGCGATGCACCCGCCCGCGTTCCCCAAGTCGCTCATCGTCATGGGCTCGGGCGCCATCGGCATCGAGTTCGCGAGCTTCTACCGCACCATGGGCGTCGAAGTGACCGTGGTCGAGGTGCTGCCGCAGATCATGCCCGTGGAGGACGCTGAGATCGCCGCCCACGCGCGCAAGCGTTTTGAAAAGCAGGGCATGAAGATCCTCACCTCCACCAAGGTGACGAAGGTTGAGAAGAAGGCGAACTCCGTCGTCTGCACGCTGGAGGACGACAAGGGGAACAAGCAGACGCTGGAAGCCGAGCGGATGATCTCCGCCGTCGGCGTTGTCTGCAACACGGAAGGGCTGGGCCTCGAAAAGCTCGGTGTGAAGATGGATCGCGGCGCCATCGTCACCGATGGTCTGGGCAAGACCAACGTGCCGGGCGTCTACGCCATCGGCGACGTCGCCGGCCCGCCGATGCTCGCCCACAAGGCGGAGCACGAGGGTGTGCTGTGCGTGGAGTCGATCAAGGGCCTGCACCCCCACGCCATGGAAAAGACCATGATCCCGGGCTGCACCTACTGCCACCCGCAGGTCGCCAGCGTCGGCCTCACCGAGGCGAAGGCGAAGGAGGCGGGCTTCCAGATCAAGGTTGGGCGCTTCCCGTTCCAGGGCAACGGCAAGGCGATTGCGCTCGGCGAGCCGGAGGGGCTGGTGAAGACCATCTTCGACGCGAAGACCGGCAAGCTCATTGGCGCCCACATGGTCGGCGCGGAGGTGACCGAGCTGATCCAGGGTTACGTGGTCGCCATGAATTGCGAGACCACGGAAGAAGAGCTGATCCACACGGTGTTCCCGCATCCCACCCTGTCGGAAATGATGCATGAGAGCGTGATGGACGCCTACGGTCGCGTGGTGCACTCGTGACGCCGTAATCGGCGCGTGCTCCCCTGGATCCATCTCGACAGCACACGGCTGCCTGACGGCGGCGAGTTGAAACTCGCCCGCCGGGGCGACGAATTTTCGATCCGCCTCGCCGGCGCCGAACTCATGAACAGCCGCCTCAGCGGCTCCGAGGAGGCGCTGGCGACGCTCGCGTGCGCCAAACTCGCGGGCCTCCGCGCGCCGCGCGTGCTCATCGGCGGGCTGGGCATGGGGTTCACCCTGCGCGCCGCGCTGCCGCTTCTGCCGCCGAAGGCCGAGGTGGTGGTGGCGGAGCTGTTGCCCGCCGTCGCCGACTGGGCGCGCGGCCCCATGGCAGACCTCTTCGCCGGAAGCCTCGACGATCCGCGCGTGCGCGTTGAGATTGAGGACGTGGCGCGGCTGATCCGCGCCGCGCGTTGGGACGCCATTCTACTCGATGTGGACAACGGGCCGGACGGCCTGACGCAGGCGGCTAACGATGGGCTCTATGGCGCAGCGGGGCTCGCCGCGGCCCGCCGCGCGCTTGGCGCCGGCGGCGTGCTGGCGGTGTGGTCTGAAAAGCCCGACGACGCCTTCGCGAAGCGCTTCGCGCGCGCTGGCTTCACCGTCGAAGATCACCGCGTTCACGCCCATCGTGGCAAGAGCGGCCGCCGACACGTGGTGTGGCTGGGGGTTGCGCGCGAGGACGCGCGCGGTCCACGCTAACGCCTCTTGCGCGACCTTCGGACCGCTCCATGTCTGGACAGCGCCACCCCTGGACCGCGCGCGTCCTCGCGCGCAACTGGCGCTACCTGTTCGCTCCGGCGACCGTTGCGCTCACCGGAGACGGCACAATGGGCAATTCCTCGTGCACCGTCTCCCCGCCGGGAAAGCCGGCGAGGGAGAAGGTGATGCGGCCGTAATCCTTCAGTTCAATGGGCAGGCCAATGATTGAAAGATTTGCCTCTTTGCTTTCCGGAGCGACCAACGCGACCTCGGCCTCCGTTTGGGTGACACCGTTCACGCCGAGAGTGAAGCGCGCGTTGTGAGCGCCCGGCGCTAGCCCGCGCAAACGCACCCAGATCGAAAGCGTCATCATTTGTGGCAAGAAGCCCGGGACAAGATCCGCAGGATACAATCCTATCAGGATAAGCTTGCCGTTGCCCTCGACGCGAATGTCGTCGCAGAAAATGACCGATGCAGAGATCGCCATTACCGCGCATCCTCCAAGGCAGGCTTTTTCGCGTTGGCCGAAAACACAGTCCCGCTGGTTCCAACCGTGTTTTGAACAGAGCCGCGCACAGTCGTTCCCTGCACCATCAAGGGGGCGTGGTTTGCGCCAGTGGCAGGTTGCACCTTGTGCAGGACAAGTTCTGGCCGGTAGCCCAAGGCGCCGGCGAGTTCACCGATAGTTCGCACAGTGGGATTCCCGCCGCCAGCGAGCAGTCTGGATATGGTCGCGCGATCAACGCCCAGCTCGCGCGCCACGCCCGCTTGGGTCACGCCGCGCTCCTTGCGCGCCTCCACCGCTGCGCGCGCGAGGACAGCGTGAACCTGAGCTATGAAACGGGCGGCGATACGATCTTTTCTGTTCTCAGGCCCGAAGCTAAAGGACGTCATCTGGATCGCTCCCTGTCATGAATTTCGGTGGATCAAGGTCCAGTTCGTCTCGCATTCGCATGGCATTGCTGCGGTGCTCAGCGTAGATGCCCTGCGCTTTGCACCGGGCTTTCGTGTCCACCGACGTGGCGATGAAAATGCCCTGTCGCCAGAAAAAGCCGAAGAGGCGCAGGTCATAGGTTCGAAGCTCCCAGACCCCATGCGCGCGTGGCCTCATGCACCGCGGCGCCATCTCGAACCCAGCTTTGCCGATAATGAAGTCGTAAAGGAGGGCGTCAGCCTGCTCGAAAGGAGTCGCAGCTCCGGACACAAAGCCATCGCTAGCGAGGTTCGGCAGAATGGTAGCCATCCAGTCCCTCACAGCCGGCAGCACATAGACCAGACGCTGCGGCTGCTCATCGGGATCGAGCGCAACCTCGACCCTGACCAGCAGGCCGATACCCGCCAGTCCCTGTGCTGTTGTCATATAAATCAACAATCCCGATTGGTCAATGTCCGCGCCAAGGCTGACGCCCTTAATGGTGAAGGTCAAGATAGCGCTTGGCACGAAGAACGAACACTTCGGCGCGCTGCACTCCCTTGGCTCCGCCGCGCCCATGCCTTACATGAGCAGCGCGGGCGCGGCCTAAGGGGCTGGCCCCTTCAGGAGCCGCCATGGCCGTCGTCATCGACACGCTGAACAACGATCCGCGCAAGCAGGCCGGCGAGGGCGCCGACCGCGCCGCCGTGCGCCATCCGGAAAAGGCCCATCGCCCGGATCAGGCGATTGCACGCAAGCCGGACTGGATCCGCGTCAAGGCGCCCGGCTCCCCCCAGTACAACGCCACCCGCGCCATCGTGAAAGAGCACAAGCTCGTCACCGTGTGCGAGGAGGCGGGCTGCCCCAACATCGGCGAGTGCTGGGAGAAGAAGCACGCCACGTTCATGATTATGGGCGACACGTGCACCCGCGCCTGCGCCTTCTGCAACGTGAAAACCGGCCTGCCGAACGCGCTCGACGCCCACGAGCCTGACAACGTGGCGGATTCCGTCGCCAAGCTGGGCCTGTCCCACGTGGTCATCACGTCTGTGGACCGCGACGATCTGGACGACGGCGGGGCCGAGCACTTCGCGCGCACCATTCGCGCCATTCGCGCCCGCTCGCCCGGCACCACGGTTGAAATCCTCACCCCCGATTTCCTGCGCAAGCCCGGCGCGCTCGAGGTGGTGGTCGAGGCCCGGCCGGACGTGTTCAACCACAACCTTGAAACCGTGCCGTCGAAGTATCTCACCGTGCGGCCCGGCGCCCGGTACTTCCACTCCATCCGCCTGTTGCAGCGGGTGAAGGAGCTTGATCCCACCATCTTCACGAAGTCCGGCATCATGGTGGGGTTGGGCGAGGAGCGCAACGAAGTGCTCCAGCTCATGGACGACCTGCGCTCGGCGGATGTGGATTTCCTCACCATCGGGCAGTACCTGCAACCCACCCGCAAGCACCATCGCGTGGTGAGCTTCGTCACACCGGACGAGTTCAAGTCCTACGAGACCATCGCCATGGCCAAGGGTTTCCTGCTGGTGTCAGCCACGCCGCTCACGCGCTCGTCGCACCACGCCGGCGAAGACTTCGCTCGACTGCAGGCCGCCCGCAACGCTCGGCTCTCAGACGCCCGCCCATAAGGAAACACTTTAATGACGACCGCTGTCCCCTTGTTTCATCTCGCGTTTCCGGTGCGCGACCTCGCCGAGGCGCGCGCGTTCTACGGTGATCTGCTCGGATGCGCGGAAGGCCGCAGCTCCGACGCGTGGGTGGATTTCGATTTCTACGGCCATCAGGTGGTGGCGCACCTGTCGCCGGAAGAGTGCGGCCATAATGCCACGAGCGCGGTGGACGATCATCAGGTTCCTGTGCGCCACTTCGGGGCCATTTTGCCTATGGCTGAGTGGGAGGCGTTGGCTGAGAAGCTCAGGGCCGCAGGAACGAGCTTCATCATCGAGCCCTACATCCGCTTCAAGGGCGAGGTGGGCGAGCAGGCGACCATGTTCTTCCTGGACCCTTCAGGCAACGCCCTCGAGTTCAAGTCGTTCGCCGACATGAGCCAGGTTTTCGCCAAATAGGTTTTCACCAAGTAAGCCCGCGCCGTATTGGCCGGGAAAGGGGGGCGGCGCGTGTGGCGCCGCCCCTTCTTGTTTGCGCTACCCGTACAGTTGTTTTGGCAACCACAGGGCGAGCCCCGGGAACATGTACAGAAACACCATCGCGACCAGCACCAGGAAGATGAACGGCGTCACGCCGGCAAAAATCTGGTTGATCGAGACATGCTTCGGCGCCACGCCCTTCAGGTAGAAGGGCGCCATCGCCACAGGCGGTGACAGGAACGACGTCTGGATGTTCAGCGCGATCAGGATCCCGAAGAAGAGGGGATCGATGCCGTAATGCTGCAGTAGCGGCAGGAAGATCGGCACGAAGATCACGATGATCTCGGTCCACTCCAGCGGCCATCCCAGAATGAAGATGATGATCTGGGTCAGGATCAGGAACGTGAGCGGCGACGGGTTGATCCAGTCGACGAAGTTCTTGATCGGCTCATGGCCGCCCAGATACGCGAAGATGGACGAGAAGATGAACGAGCCCACGAACAGCCAGCAAACCATCGCTGACGTGCGCGCGGTCAGGTACACGGATTCCCGAAGCTTCACGTAGTTCAGCGAGCGATAGGCGGCCGCCAGGATCAGCGACCCCAGCGAACCCATCGCCGCCGCTTCGGTCGGCGTGGCGAGACCGAAGAAAATGGCCCCCAGCACCGACATGATGAGCAGCGTCAACGGGACGAAACTCTGCAGAAGGCCGGCGATGATTTTGATCACCGGCACGTTCCGCTCTTCCGGCGGCAGTTTCGGCGCAAGCTGCGGTTGCATGGCGCAACGCACGATCACGTAGAACATGTACAGCGCGGCGAGCATCAGACCGGGGAGGAAGGCGCCGGCGTACAGCTTGGGAACCGAAACGCCGGCAGTCGCGCCGTACAGGATCAGCATCACGCTTGGCGGGATGAGGATGCCAAGGCACCCGCCCGCGCAGACGACGCCAGCCGACAGGCGGATATCATAACCCGCCCGCAGCATCGCCGGGAACGCAAGCAGCCCCATCAGCGTCACCACCGCGCCGACGATGCCGGTGGCCGTAGCGAAGATGGCGCATGTCGCCAGCGTGGCGACAGCGAGTGATCCCGGCACCCAGTTCAGCGCAAGCTGCAGGGAGTTGAAGAGCCGGTCGAGGATGTTAGCCCGCTCGATGATGTATCCCATAAAGACGAATAGTGGGATCGACACGAGCACGTCGTTGGTCATCACCGAGTAGGTGCGTTGCACCACGAGCGGGAAAACGGTGTCTCCCATGGCGATGTAGCCGAAGCCAACGCCCAGCGCCATGAGCGTAAAGGCGATGGGAAACCCGAACATGATGAAGAAGATGAACAGGACGAGCATGAGCACGCCGAGTTCCGGATTGCCAAGACCGAACATCAGGCCGCCCCCTGCTGCTTCTGCGCTTCCTCAAGGATGAGTTTTTCTGTTTCTTCCACGTCCGAGAGGCGTTGCGGCCAGTCACCCGTGCGCAGGCACAGAATGCAGCGCGCCACTTCCACTGCGCCCTGGGTTGCGAGCATCGCGCCGACGAGGGGGATCAACGTCTTGAAGTGGTAGAGCGGCGGACCGTTCGGCGAGTTAGAAGAGTGCTCCTTGATCATCCAGGAGAACTGGGCGAACCCCCAGCCCGCATAGACAAGCGCAAGCACACCGGGGAAGAAGAATACGATGTACAACACAAGGTCGAAGGCAGCCTGCCGGCGCACGGGCCAGTCGCGGTAGAGAAAGTCGCCGCGCACATGGGCATTACGCGCCAGCGCATACGGCCCCGCGAGCATGAACAGCACGCCGAACAGGATATAGCTGAGGTCGAACGCCCACTCGGTCGGGCGGCGCAGGAAGTAACGCGCGAAGACCTCGTAGCTGATGGCGACAGTCAGGACGACAATCGCCCATCCGCCAAGCTTTCCGACAATGGTGTGAAACTGCTCGACGCCGAACCGGAAACGCTCAAAGCGCAGGGAGAGATAGAAGACCAGGGCAAGATACGCGATCGCCAGCAGGATGATCGCGGGTGAGACGGTTGGCAGCATCGCCGGAGGCTCCCGTTCAAATGGCGACGGCCCCGCCGAAGCGGGGCCTCAATTTCGGGATCAGTGCTCTGCGATCAGGCCTTGAAGAAGTGATCGTAGGCGGCGCCGCCATCAATCTCGTTGATGCGCTCGAAGGCGACAGTGCGCTTGCACCAGGCCTTCTGGCTGTCCACGACCTTCTTGAAGAAGGGATCCTTCGACAGATCGTCGATCACGCGGTTCCAGGCGGCGAGCTGGGCGTCGAGCACCGACTTCGGCGTCGCAATGATGTTGACGCCACGGCCGCGCAGCGCCTCGAGATCCCGCGAGTAGCGGTCGAGCGCCTTCCAGAGCATGTCGGAGGAGGCGGACTCCGCCGCATACTTGATGATCGCCTTCTGCTCGGCGGCCAGGGAGTCGAAACGCTTCTTGTTGAAGATGATCTCGAAGCTTTCAGCCGACTGGTGGAAGCTCTTCAGCATGTAGAACTTCGAGACGTCCTGGAAGCCGAGCAGGGAGTCCGACGACGGGTTGTTGAACTCCGCGCCGTCAATGACGCCGCGCTCCAGCGCCGGCACGATTTCGCCACCCGGCAGGATGGTGATGGCCGCGCCCATTTCCTTCATGAGATCCGCCGCGAGTCCGACGGTGCGATACTTCAGGCCCTTGAAGTCCTCAGGCTTCTCGATCGGCTTCTTGAACCAGCCGAGCGGCTGGCAGGGCATGGGGCCGGTGAGGAAGCCGACAAGGTTCAGCTTCAGCACGCTGCCGACCAGTTCGTTATAGAGGTCGTAGCCGCCGCCATAGTTCATCCAGGCGAGGAAGTTGTTGGCGTCCCAGCCGAAAGCCGGCGGCGTGCCGAACAGCGAGAACGCCTTGTTCTTGCCGTACCAGTAGGCGGACACGCCATGGCCGCCGTCCAGAATGCCCGCGTTCACCGCGTCCTGCATCTGGAAGGCGGGAACCACCGCGCCAGCCGCGAGGACGTCCATGCGCAGGCGACCGCCTGACATCTCATTGACGCGCTTTGCGAAATCGAGCGCGAACTCGTGGAAGATGTCCTTCGTCGGCCATGTCGACTGGAACTTCCACGTGACGGTCTGAGCGCGCGAGACGTTCGGCGCGGCGATCACGCCAGCACCAGCCAGACCCGCAACCTTCAGAAACTTGCGCCGGTCAGCCGGCGCCGCTGGGGTATCGTTCGTCATCCAAACCCTCCACATGACTGCCCCCCTGATCCCTCCACCAAGCTGGGCCGAACTAAGCTGGGGCAAAGCGCAAAGATTGCAATAGGCGCCGCCCTAGTTTCGAGGGGAAAAAGTTCGGGCCTGCGCCCGGCCGCAGGTCGTCGCCCGGGTTTTCGTCGCGGCTGGCTGGCGACGGGCGGCGGAAGCGTGTTATGGGCCTGCGTCTTCCGGAGCCCAGATGCCCTCGTTTCGCACCCAGCGCCGCGTTCGCCACAGCGCGAATGACATGTTCGAACTCGTCGCAGACGTGGAGAAGTATCCGCTTTTCCTGCCGTTGTGCACGGGCTTGCGGGTGCGTAGCCGTGCGCAGGACGCGGCGGGCCGGGAGGTGCTCTCGGCGGACATGTCGGTTGGCTACAAGGCCGTCCGCGAGACGTTCACCAGCCGCGTGACCCTTGATCGCCCGGCGCGCCAGATCCTGGTCGAGTACATCGACGGGCCCTTCAGCCGGCTAGAAAACCGCTGGACGTTCAACGACCTGGAGAACCCGAACGGCCAGCCGTCCTGCGAGGTTGATTTCTTCATCGACTACGAGTTCCGCAACCGCATGCTGGGCCTGCTCATGGGCAGCATGTTTGAAACGGCGTTCCGGCGGTTCGCGGAGGCGTTCGAGCGCCGCGCGGACCTGATCTATGGCCGTCCCGGGCGGCCAATAGCGCGCCCATCCGCCATCGGAAAGGGCTGAGATTTCAGGTCGCTGCGTCGAGTTCGTCGAGGGCGGCCTCGATCATCTCAAGCGCTGCTGCGACGGAGGCCATGCGGACGGCGCCGCGCCCGATATCGCCGAACCGTTTCTCCACGTTGCGGATGACGCCCATGCGCCGGCCGCAGGCGAATTGCACAAGGCCCACAGGCTTTTGCGGGGAGCCGCCGCCCGGACCTGCAACGCCCGTGATCGCGATGGATATATCCGCGCCAGAGTGGGTGAGGGCCCCGTCCGCCATGGCGCGGGCGACTTCGGGGCTCACGGCCCCACAAGCGTCGATCACCGCTTCGGACACGCCGAGGTTCTGGACCTTGGCGATGTTCGAGTAAACAATGAACCCGCGCTCGAAAACATCTGACGAACCTGCAATTTCGGTGAGCAGGGCCGACACGAGACCGCCGGTGCAGGACTCGGCTGCGACGATCTTGAGCTTGCGGGCGCGGCAGCGTTCAAGAACCCGTGCTGCGCGCGCGGTCAGGCCAGCGTCGAAGATCGAAGCGTCCGTCATTTCATAGACTCCCGAAGGGCAGGCGCACGGTGGCGACCGCCTGAACGGCGATCCCCTCCCGGCGACCGGTGAACCCGAGCTGCTCTGACGTGGTCGCCTTGATTGCGACCCGCCCCATATCGAGCCCCGTGATCTCCGCGATCCGCGCGCGAATGGCGTCCCGGTGCGGACCAATCTTCGGCGCCTCGCAGACGATGGTCGCGTCAAGGTGGGCGACGGCGCCGCCCCGGGCCGCCACCCGCGCCATGGCGTCTTTCAGGAACACGTCCGAGGCCGCGCCCTTCCAGCGGGCGTCAGACGGTGGGAAATGGGCGCCGATGTCCCCATCTGCGATGGCGCCCAGAATGGCGTCCGTCAGGGCGTGGAGCACCACGTCGGCGTCGGAGTGCCCGACGAGGCCCGCGCTGTGGGGGATACGCACGCCGCCGAGCCACACATGGTCGCCGGGGCCGAACGCATGGACGTCGTATCCGAGCCCGGTGCGCACATCGGCCAGCGCGGCCATAAGGCGGGTTTCAGCCATGATAAAGTCGTCCGGCGTTGTGAGTTTCAGGTTGGAAGCTTCACCCGGGACGGCGCGCACGGCGTGACCCGCCCAGCGTGCGGCGGCGATATCATCCGCGAGCGCATCGACGCCCGCCGCCGCAGCGCGCTCGTGGGCGTCGCGGATCAGCCGGTAGGCGAAGGCCTGGGGCGTCTGCACTGCGCGCACCGCGCTGCGATCCACATCCTCCGACAAGGCGTCATCGCCCGCTGTCTCCTTCAGTGCGTCCGTCACCGCCACGGCCGGCGCGACTGCCCCATGCTCCCGCGCGCCGGCGACGCTGGCCCGGATGAGCGCAGCGCTGGCGAAGGGCCGGGCGGCGTCGTGGATGAGGACAACGGCGGGGTTGGCGCCATCGAGCGCGCGCAAGCCAGCGAGCACGCTCTGCTGACGGGTGGCCCCGCCGGGCGACCATCGCTGCGCTGGCAGGCCTGCGCTTGCGGCCTCAAACAGCGCGCGGTCGTCCGGGTGGATCACGGTGAGAATCCGGGCGCCGGGCAGGGCGGCGACGAACGCCTCCAGCGTGCGTGTGAGCACAGCCTTGCCGGCGAGGGGGCGATACTGCTTTGGAAGGCCGCCGCCGGCCCGCACGCCACGCCCGGCGGCGACAACCACAACAGCCACATCGCCAAATACAACTTCGGGGATCGAGTTCATGCCAGCTCCTAGCCCCGATGTCCCGCGATTCAGGGCGGCGGTCAACTCGTTGGCTGGACCGATGGGCAGGGAGACCTGTTCACCTCAGGGACATGACGTTGGGCAGCGGCGCCGCGTCGGCGTTCAGATCCGAAGACGCCGGCGCCCACTTGGCGATCGTTGTCTCAATGCTGGTTTCACAGGCGGTCAGAACCTGCCAGCCGGAGGGGGTCAGGCGAGCCACTTTGCATCGCCTGTTCGCGGCGTCAGTCTCAACCGTCAGGTATCCGGCGCGGGTGAGATCCTGCATGTGCTGGCGGATAGCGACCTGAGTTGCGCCAACCTCCCTGAACAGGCGCCGGAGTTCAATCGACCCACCAGACCGCGCAATGTTGAGCAAGATCTCCAGTGACAGGAACCCGCGAAAATGCGGACTGCCATTGGTTATCTTGCGTAACTCGATGACTACGTCGGCATTGGCTCGCCTCATAAGCCAAGGTGTATCGGAAACACAAAATAGCAACAACGAATCTCGATTGCGAAATCGAGTTACGCTATTCCACTCCGTGACTGCACACTGGACAAATACTGGCGCAGTCGTTGCGCCGGCGCGTATCGCTGTTTCCTATAATACTTGTATCATTCAGCTTTCGGCGTAGCGTCTCTTTCCAGCAGATCACGAAGATATGCATACAGGCGCCACCCGCACGCTGGCGCCACCCGTCCGCATTAGACCGGACGCCTCACATCCCCCGGGGTCGGCGCAGATCGAGGGTCAGCGGAAACTCGCCGGTCTGCTCCAGCGGCGGCGGCGCGATGCGTCCCGGCGTATGTCCGTGGTGCTGGAACCGTGCGAGACGGCGCGCCTCGGCCTCGTACGAGTTGACCGGGAACGAGTCGTAGTTCCGCCCGCCCGGATGGGCCACGTGGTAGACGCACCCGCCCAGCGAACGGGCGCTCCATGTGTCGATAACATCGAAGGTGAGGGGAGCGTGGACAGGGATTGTGGGATGCATCCCGGAGGCGGGCTGCCACGCCTTGAAGCGAACGCCGGCCACGGCTTCTCCGTGGGCGCCCGCGCTCGCCATGGGCATCCGGCGCCCGTTGCAGGCGATGACATGGCGGCCCGGCACAAAGCCTTTCGCCTTCACCTGCAAGCGCTCCACGGAGGAATCCACGTACCGCACCGTGCCGCCGATGGCGCCTTCCTCGCCCAGCACATGCCAGGGCTCCAGCGCCTGCCGGATTTCGAGAGAGACGCCGCCGTGCTCTACGGAGCCGAACGCCGGGAA
>JAIXSM010000067.1 GCA_027484655.1 Hyphomicrobiales bacterium
GCATTCCTTCCGCCGTGGGCTATCAGCCGACGCTGGCGACGGACATGGGCGCCCTGCAGGAGCGCATCACCACGACCACCAAGGGCTCGATCACCTCGGTGCAGGCCATTTACGTGCCGGCCGACGACTTGACCGACCCGGCGCCCGCCACCTCGTTCGCCCACCTTGACGCCACGACGGTGCTGTCGCGCTCCATCGCGGAAAAGGGCATCTACCCGGCCGTGGACCCGCTCGACTCCACCTCGCGCATGCTCTCTCCGCTGGTCGTGGGCGAAGAGCACTACGCCGTGGCGCGCAAGGTTCAGCAGACGCTGCAGCGTTACAAGGCCCTGCAGGACATCATCGCGATCCTGGGCATGGACGAGCTGTCCGAAGAGGACAAGCTCACCGTCGCCCGCGCCCGCAAGATCGAGCGCTTCCTGTCGCAGCCCTTCCACGTGGCCGAAGTCTTCACGGGCTCGCCCGGCAAGCTCGTGTCGCTCGCCGACACCATCAAGGGCTTCACGGGACTGGTCGAAGGCAAGTACGACCACCTGCCGGAGGCGGCCTTCTACATGGTCGGCACCATCGAGGAAGCCATCGAGAAGGCCCAGCGCCTCGCCGCCGAAGCGGCGTAATCGCGCGCAGATGACATCCCCTCTCCGGCGACGGGGGGGGTCACTGGTCCGGAGATTCACGATGCCCTCCTTTCAATTCGAACTCGTCTCCCCGGAGCGTCTCCTGTTCGCAGGCGAGGTGGACTCCGTGGTCGTTCCCGCATCGGAAGGCCAGATCACGGTGCTGAAGGACCATGCGCCCTTCATGTCCACCATGAAGCCCGGCGTGGTCGAGGTTTCGGACGGCGCTCGCACGCAACGTCTGTTTGTGCGCGGCGGCTTCGCCGACGTCTCGGCGAAGGGTCTCACCATCCTCGCCGAGCAGGCTGTGCCGGTTGAGGAGCTGGACCTCGCCGCAATCGACGCCGAGATCAAGAACGCCGAAGAGGATTTCAACGACGCTCGCACGGACGACGCCCGCCGGGCCGCTTCCGAGCGGCTTTCGCAGCTGCGCGAGGTCAAGGCCGCCCTCGGCCTCTGACAGGTTCTCGACGCTCTGCTTGTTACAAGGGCCGCCATTGCGCGGCCCTTTCCTTTTGGGCTCAACCCAGCAGGCTGGTCGCCTCGAACGCACGGCGCACGTCGAAGGCGCGGAACTGCACGAACGCCTTCGTCACCCAGTCCCGCATGCGCGCGCGCACCACGATGGACAGGTCTTCCGGTGGATTGTCGATGAAGCGGGCGAGGCGTCCGTTGAAGCCGTCGAGAACAGACGCCGCGACAGGATCGAGCGCGGGAAAGGAAAAGCCCTGTGTGGTCGGGAAGGAGGCAAGACGGCCCAGCGTATGGTCTCCGGGGGGGACCCTCGCGCCGTTGACGGCGATCAGAAGCCGCGTATCGGGGAAACGCTCGTGCAGCCCCCACGCTTCGGCCAGCGACCCGTCGCTGCCGTCCGCGGCGAACACAATGTGCGTGTCCGTCCCCCGGCGGGCCGCCTCCGCAAAAAATCCGATTTCCCCGGCAAGATCAACGAACCGGCGGTAAGAGCGACACCAGATGTCGGCGATGCGCGTCGCCCCGTCATCGGCAAGCAGGCCGTCGAACAGGGCCATCTGACCATCGACGGTGGCCAGATCCGCCGTTCTCGCATGGCCATGGACGAAGCGCGTTTGCGGCGCGAAATCGGGATCGGTGTCGAAAACCGAGACAGGATCTCCGTTGTAAAGTCGCCATTCGGCCAGCAAGCGCGCCGTCGTTGTCACCCCCGCGCGCGGATTCGGCGCGCAAACGATGAAGACGGCGGGCCGGGTCATCGCGAGCGCTTTTCAGGCTTCGCCGGCGCCGGCGACGGCTTGTTCTCAAGCAGCTTGGGCAACCCGACACGATCGAACTCAGCGCTGATGTTGCGCATCCAGGTCCGGACATATCCGCGCAGGACGAAAGAATGTCCGGCCGCAGAGCCGTCGCTGCGCCGGTCGGCGACGAAGGTGGAGAATGGGGTTCCCGCCAGCTCCACCTGCTCATAGGCCATGGCGTTGAGCTTGGGGACCACCAGTTCACCACTCTCCGGCGCCTTGCGGAAGTAGTGGGAGAAGGTCTGCGGATCCCATTCGAAAAACGTAGTGTCGTTGATGAAGTTCTTGACGAGGAAATAGCTCGCGTCGCCGATGAACGGCGCGGTTTCCTCGATCTCGTCGAGAGAGGCGATGGAGGGCCCAAGCACGTGAAGCACCACGAGACTGAACTCCCGCGCTTTCACAGCGTCGAGGAAGCCAACCTCCTGGAGAGCCCGCAGGCTGGCGCCGAGCTGGCCGGCGCGCACGTCAATCATCGACACCTTCGGGCCGGCGGAGAGCAGCGTGTCGAAAATGCGCATCTGGTCGGAGGTCGAGGTGATGTCCACGACCTCGGTCTGGCCCGGATGGAAGCGTTTCAGCGTCCCACGCGGGTGCTCGGTGTCAAAGGCGCGGGCGACCACGTTGCGAGAGGCGAGGTAATCGAGCAGCGCCCGTGAGACGGTGGTCTTGCCCACCCCGCCCTTGTCGGCGCCAACGAGGATAACGGCCGGCTTCATGAACGCTCCTGGCGGGGCGCGCCCCAAAAACATAAACTACACCTTTCACATACCATAATGCTCAAGCTCACGCCAATGGGGGGACGCGCGTTAGGGTTACCGGCCCCCCGCAGCGCGGCGGCGGCTTACCGTATGGCGCTTGCCGCTGGCCGCCGGAGACGGTATCGGCGGCGGGAGGGCTCCGCCATGCTGCTTCCTGACATCCGCGATTACAACGATCTACGCCGGGCGTTCGCGTGGCGCATCCCTTCGCGCTTCAACATCGCGGCCGCGTGCGTGGACGCCTGGGCCGCCCGCGAGCCAGACCGCCCGGCGATTCTGGACGCGACCGGCGGCGGCTTGCAGGTGACGAGCTATGGCAAGATCGCCCACCGCGCAGGGCGGCTGGCGAGCGCGCTCGCGGTCCGCGGCGTCGCGCGCGGCGACCGGGTGGCGATCCTGCTGCCGCAGTCGGCGGATGTGGTGAGCGCCCACATGGCGGCCTACAAGCTCGGAGCTATTGTCCTCCCGCTGGCGGCCCTCTTCGGCGTGGACGCGCTCGAGTACCGGCTCAGCGATTCCGGCGCACGGGCCGTCATCACCGATGCGGCGGGCGTCGCCAAGCTGCGCGCCATGACCGACCGCCCGCCGGCGCTTGAGGTCATCGTCTCCAGCGACGGGGACGACGGCGACGCGCTTGGACTGGAGCGGCTGATCAAGGATGCGGCCAGCGAGGCGCCGACCCTCGACACGTCGAGCGAGGATCCCGCGTTGATGATCTACACATCGGGCACCACGGGCCTCGCCAAGGGCGCCCTGCACGCCCATCGCGTGCTCCCCGGGCACCTGCCCGGCGTGCAATGGCCGCACGATTTCTTTCCGCAGGCCGGCGATCTGATGTGGACGCCAGCGGACTGGGCGTGGGCCGGGGGCCTTCTCAACATCCTGCTGCCGTCGCTCTTTTTCGGCGTGCCTGTCGTCGCCCACCGCGCGCCCCGGTTCGACGCGGAGCAGGCGTTTGGCCTCATGGAGCGGGTACGCGTGCGCAACGCGTTCGTGCCGCCCACCGCCCTGCGCATGCTGCGCTCGGTCGAGCGGCCGCGCGCGCGATTCGCGCTCGATCTGCGCACCATGGCCTCGGGGGGCGAGTCTCTGGGCGCAGAAGTGTTCGCGTGGGGCCAGCAGGAACTTGGCATGACGATCAACGAGTTCTACGGCCAGACGGAGTGCAACCTTGTGCTCGCCTCCTGCGCGGCGGGAGGCGTCAGCCGCGCGGGCGCCATCGGCAAGCAGGTTCCTGGCCATGATGTGGCGATCATCCGCGAGGACGGTTCTGTCTGTGCGCCCGGAGAACAGGGGCAGATCGCCGTGCGCCGGCCCGATCCGGTGATGTTTCTGGGATACTGGAACCGTCCCGAGGCGACCGCGACTAAATTCATCGGCGACTGGATGACCACCGGAGATCAGGGCTACGCCGACGCGGACGGGTACGTCTTTTTCGTCGGCCGCGACGACGATGTCATCACCTCGTCGGGCTATCGCATCGGGCCCGGCGAAATCGAGGATTGCCTGCTGCGCCATCCGGCGGTTGCGATTGCGGCGGCCGTGGGCAAGCCGGACGCGCTGCGCACGGAAATCGTGCGCGCGTTCATCGTCCTGCGTCAGGGTTTTGCGGCAAGCGAGGCGCTTGCAGCCGACATTCAGGCGTACGTGCGCACCCGCCTGTCGGCCCACGAGTATCCGCGCGAGATCACATTCGTGGACGAACTGCCCATGACGACCACAGGCAAGATTATCCGCCGCCTGCTGCGCGACCGGCCCTGATTAGCCCAACAGCCCGGAAGGCCGCGGCGCGAGGGGATTGTCAGCGTGGGCGGCGGCGTCGGCGACGTCAGGGCGGGGGTCGCCGGCGAACGCGGCCCAAAGACCCTCCACATGCTCGGGCGACAGATCCCGCAGGATGAACACGATGCGCGTGAGCGCGCGCCCGTCCGGCCAGCGCTCCAGCCGCGCGGGCGGATGAAACACATGCTGCACGCCGTGGATCACCACCGGGCGCGACGGATCGTCGGTGAGGCCGACGATGCCCTTGACCCGCAACATGCTGGCCCCGTGGATGTTCCGCAGCATGTCGATGAAGAGATCGAACGTCGCCGGCGCGAGCATCCGCTCGCTCGTGAGACAGAACGCGCGGATACGCGCGTCATGGCGGTTGGGATCGTGCGCGTGATCGTGATGAGCATGCGCATGATGTGCGTGGTCATGCGCGTGATCGTGCTCATGGTGCGCGTGCCCATGATGGCCATGCCCGTGGCCCGCTGCGTCCTCGGCAAGCGCCTCCGCGTTCAGCCAGCGCTCCACGTCAGGGATCTTGCCCTCGAAGCCGAAAAGCCCGGCATCCAGCAGGTTATCCGCGCGGGCGTCGGGCGCCTCGATCAGGCGAGCCGCCGGGGCGAGCGCGTGCACGCGCTCCCGCAAGGCCTGCAGCGCCTCGCGCCGCTCGGGCGTGTCGGCGAGATCCGCCTTCGTGAGAACGATACGATCAGCCACCGCGACCTGCTTCACCGCCTCTTCCTGGGCGTCCAGCGTCGCGGGTCCGTTGATCGCGTCCACAACCGTGACCACGCCCTGCAAGCGAAAGCGCAGCATCAGGTAGGGATGATGCATGATGGTGTGCAGCACCGGCGCGGGATCGGCCAGCCCCGTGGTCTCCACGATCACCCGTGAGAATGGCTTGATGCGGCCGTTGTCGAGCTTGCGCAGCGCATCTTCCAGCGTTGCGATGAGATCGCCGCGGATGGTGCAGCACAGGCAGCCCGACGACATCATCACCATGTCGCCGTCGACCTTCTCGACAAACAGATGATCGAGGCCGACCTCGCCGAACTCATTGATGAGCACCAGCGCGTCCGACAGCGCCGGATCAGCGAGCAGGCGGTTGAGCAAGGTCGTCTTGCCCGCGCCAAGAAACCCGGTGAGGACCGTGAACGGAATCGGCGGCGGCGGCCGCCTCGTGAGAGCCGTGTCGTTCATCAGCGCGCCACCGGAGGAGGAGCCGCCTGCAGGCCGGGTCTGGCTGGAGGCTTCGGAGCAGGCTTGGCGGTGGAACTCGCCGCGGGCTTGGCTGCAGGCTTGGGTGCAGGTTTGGCTGCAGGCTTGGCTGCGGGCTTCGGAGCAGGTCTGGCTGCAGGTTTGGCGGTGGAATTCGCTGCAGGTCTGGCTGCCGACCTGGGAGCGGGTTTCGCAGCCTGAACTACCGCAGGCTTGGCGCCCGCCCGCTTGGCGGCGCGCTGCCTGCGCGGCGGATTGTCGATTGCGGGATCCGGCTTCTCGTCGGTCAGCGCCTGACGGGCGACGCCGCTCCAGCCCGGCGCGCGGCCCACATAGACCGGGACGGGCTCAAACGCAGGGCGCGGTCCCAACTGCCCGCTCGCCAGCGCCTGAAGGGCCGGACTGGCGCCCATCCCCTGATTCGAGAAGAAAGCCGCGTTGCTCTGCTCCATTCCGGAATCCTGGTTCGTCATTCCGGCAATGGGAATCGCGAAATCCTCGTCGGCGCCGCGGTTGCGGTTTGGTCCGCACACCTGCGGGCGCAGGTTCGGCGGCTCGGTGAACTGCGAGGCCGGCAGCTGCGCCAGCGTCGGCCGCGCCCCCCACGACGACGCTGCGAAAGCGTTCTCGAACAGGGCCATGGACTTGAGCGTGCGCGCCTTGGCGTTGGGCGAGCCCATCACCACCGCGACAAGACGCCGCCCGTTGCGGGACGCGCTCGCCACCACGTTGAAGCCCGAGGCGCACACGAAGCCGGTCTTCATGCCGTCGGCGCCGGGATATCGGCCAAGAAGTCCGTTGTGAGTGGGGATGACCTGCGCGCCCAGCCGCAGGGCGCCGATCCCGTACAGCGGAGCGTGCTCGGGAAAATGCGCCAGCAGCGCGCGGGCGAGGATCGCCATGTCCTGCGCGGAGCTGATGTGCTGCTCATGGTGCAAGCCGTGGGGATTGACGAAGTTCGACTGGCGCATGCCCAGCGCGCGCGCCACCTGGTTCATCTCGGCGGCGAAGTTCTCGACGGATCCGGAAACGCCTTCCGCAATGGTCACGGAGACGTCGTTCGCGGACTTCACCATGATCATCTTGAGGGCGTTCTCAAGCGTCACCTCCGTGCCGGGCCTGAAGCCCATCTTCGAGGGCGCCATGCGCGAGGCCCGCACCGAAACCAGGAGAGCGGTGTCGAGCGTGAGCCGCTTCTCATGCACGGCCCGCAGCGCGACATAAGCCGTCATCAGCTTCGTCAGCGAAGCCGGATACCAAGGCCGCGTCGCCTCCTCGGCGTGCAGCACCACGCCGGTCGCGGCGTCGATCACCAGCGAGGGGGCCGCCCGCGCGTTCCCGGGCGCCAACCCGCCCGCAAAGCCCACCAGAACGCACAAGGCGCCGAAAGCGGCGCGCGGCCAACCGAAAATCATGTCTGCTCCGCCAGAGCATTTTCCGTCCAAGCAGATGCCGGTTGGACGTAAGAAAATGCGGGAAAAACAAGAAGCCAGAGCGGACGACCTGATGCAATCAGGTCGCTTTCCGCTCTCGAGCCCGCGCCGGTCGCGCGTCCGAGCGGCGAGCGCGAGAGTCGTAACCGTTTTGCGCCTGCGCGCAAAGCGCGCAGACCGCGTCGCGATGAACCACGGCCTCAAGGCATGAAAATGGCGCCGCGCCCGTCCGCGCTTATTCCCCCGGCGCCTTCGCCTGGATGGCCAGCGCGTGAACGCCCTCGGAAAGCTCTTGTGCGAGAACCGCATTGACCATGCGATGACGCTCGATCCGGCTCTTGCCGGAGAACGCCGGCGACACCACTTTGACCGTGAAATGGGTCTCCCCGTGCGGCTCCACCCCGCCCGGATGAAGGATATGCCCGGCGTGCTTGTGGGAGTCGTCGATCACGTCGAGCGCCGTCGGCGCCAGATCCCGTTCGAGCTTCTCCCGCATCCGCTCCTTCACGCTCATTTGCAATTCCTGACGTTGCATCGCGTCCGGCGCGACCTCGCATAGATGCGCCGCCGCGCCACACTGCGCAAGGGAGCAGGAGAAACAGAACATGCGCCAAACGCATGACGCCCTCATCGACCAGCATGCGGCGCTCCGGCTGCTTGCCGCCAGCGACCCGCCTGCCTAGAGTGAGCCGGATGAACCTGAACTCGTCCATATTCGACCGGATTCGCGTCAAATCGCAGGCGGAACAGCCAACGCGCGAGCACGCGATTGTCTGCGAGCGTATTGGTTGCGCGCAGCCGGGCGAATACCGCGCGCCGAAAGGGCGAAACCGGGAGGGGCAATACTTCTGCTTCTGCCTCGAGCACGTGCGCGAGTACAACCAGTCCTACAACTATTTCAATGGTATGAGCGACGACGACGTCGCCCGTTACCAGAAGGAGGCGATCATCGGCCACCGGCCGACGTGGACCATGGGCGCGCGGCGCGCGGCCGGCGACCGCACCCTGGGCGACGATCCCGAACTCTTCGCCGATCCGCTCGGCGTCATGCGCAATCGCGCAGACCAGGCCCGGGCCCGCGCCCAGCAGCAGCCCCAGGGTCCGCGCGTTGGCGTGGCCGCCGCCAAGGCTCTGGCGACGCTGGATCTTGACGAGACGGCCGACCCTGCGACGATCCGCGCGCGGTACAAGGAACTGGTCAAGCGCCTCCATCCGGACGCCAACGGCGGCGACCGGTCGAGAGAGGAAAAATTGCGCGAGATCATTCAGGCCTATAAACATCTGCGCACGGCCCGGCTCGCCTGACGGCGGACCCGTGGATGACCCGGCGGACTTCGGCCCGGAAACGGTTGCTGGAGAGTAAGGCCGGGGAGCGTGGCCCGAGACAACGGCGCAACTATTGCCTGTCGCTGAGCATCGGCGTCGAGGCTTGGAGGACGAATGCAAACGGCAGCGGCACAGACCCCTGGGATGCCCGACACGAAGGTTTCGGTGCGCCAGGTTTTCGGCATCGACTCGGACATGGAGGTTCCGGCCTACTCCCAGCCGAGCGAGCACGTTCCCGACATTGACACCGAGTACCTGTTCGATCGCCCGACCACGCTGGCGATTCTCGCCGGCTTCGCGCGCAACCGCCGCGTGATCGTCACCGGCTATCACGGCACCGGCAAGTCCACCCACATCGAGCAGGTCGCCTCGCGCCTGAACTGGCCCTGCGTGCGCCTGAACCTCGACAGCCACGTGTCGCGCATCGACCTCGTCGGCAAGGACGCCATCGTCCTCAAGGAAGGCAAGCAGGTTACGGAGTTCCGCGACGGCATTCTGCCGTGGGCCTACCAGAACAACATCGCGCTCGTGTTCGACGAGTATGACGCGGGCCGCCCGGACGTGATGTTCGTCATCCAGCGCGTGCTGGAGTCCTCCGGCCGCCTGACGCTTCTGGACCAGAGCCGCGTCATCCGCCCTCATCCCGCGTTCCGCCTGTTCGCCACTGCGAACACGGTCGGCCTCGGCGACACCTCGGGCCTGTATCACGGCACCCAGCAGATCAACCAGGCGCAGATGGACCGCTGGTCCATCGTCACGGTGCTGAACTATCTGGCGCACGACAAGGAAGTCGACATCGTGCTCGCCAAGGCGCCCCACTTCCAGAACAAGGAAGGGCGCGACATCATCAACAAGATGGTGCGCGTGGCCGACCTCACCCGCAACGCCTTCATGGCCGGCGACCTGTCTACCGTGATGAGCCCGCGCACGGTCATCACGTGGGCGGAAAACGCCGACATCTTCAAGGATGTGGGCTTCGCGTTCCGCCTGACGTTCCTGAACAAGTGCGACGAGCTGGAGCGCTCCCTCGTGGCCGAGTTCTACCAGCGCGCGTTCGGGCAGGAGCTGCCCGAGAGCACGGTTAACGTGGCGCTGACCTGAGCGCGCCCGGAGGCTGACGTGGAGCGCAACGGTCCGCGCGCGCTGTTCTTCGACGTGTTCGGCACGCTCGTGGACTGGAGAAACGGGATCGCCCGCGAAAGCGAGGCGATCCTCTCCCCGCTCGGCCATGGGCTCGACTGGCTGGCCTTCGCCGACGACTGGCGCGCGCAGTATCAGCCCACCCTTGAGCAGGTGCGCTCAGGCGCCCGCGCTTACGTGAAGCTCGACGCCCTGCATCGCGAGAACGTTCAGCCCGTCCTCGCACGCCATGGCGTTACAGACGTGAGCGAACAGACGCTTGATGAGCTTATGAACGCGTGGCGGCGCCTGCCGCCGTGGCCGGATGTTCCCGGCGCGCTGCGGCGCCTGCGCGCCCGCTTCCTGCTGGCGCCGGTCTCCAACGGCAACATCTCGCTCATGGCGGGGCTCGCGCGCACGAACAGCTTTCATTGGGACGCCATTCTCGGCGCGGAGCTCTGCGGCGATTACAAGCCCAAGCCTGCCGTCTATCTCTCCGCCTGCGCGGCGCTGGATCTGGCGCCGCAGGATTGCGTGATGGTGGCAGCCCACACCTACGATCTGGCGGCCGCCGCCGCGCTCGGATTGCGCACGGCCCATGTGGCGCGGCCCGACGAATACGGACCCGGCAAGGGCGAGGCTGCACCGGGGATGGCCGTGGACTGGGCGGCGCGCGATCTCAGCGCCCTCGCCGACCAGTTGGGCTGCTAGCCGCCGGCCCGCACGAGGCCTTGTAAACACGCGTTCAAGGGGTATGTTGCGGACATGTCTTCCCCCACCAGCAATCGCAAGCCCGCGGGCAAAGGCGAAGCCCCGCAGGAGCCCTTCAAGCGCGCCGTCGCGGGCTGTATGCGCGCCATGGCCGGCGTCAAGGAACTCGAAGTCACCTACGCGGCCGAGCGCCCCGCCCTTGTGGGCTCAGGAGAGGCCGCCAAGGCGCGCCTGCCCGAGCCCGCCCGCAAGCTATCGCCTGAAGAGGCCGCCATTGTCCGCGGCCATGCCGACGCCATGGCCCTCAAGCTCGCGTGCCACGACACCGGCGTGCATCGCAAGATGATGCCGCAGAACCAGGCCGCGCGCGCCGTGTTCGAGGCGGTCGAGCAGTCGCGGGTGGAGGCCATCGGCTCCCGCCGCATGGCGGGCGTGGCCTCAAACCTCTCGGCCATGCTGGAGGATCGCTACCACCGCGGCACATACGCGGAGGTCAGCGACCGCGCCGACGCGCCGCTGGAGGACGCCGTGGCCATGATGGTGCGCGAGCGCCTGACCGGCCTTGCGCCGCCAAAGGCCGCGCAGCGCATCGTCGAACTCTGGCGCCCGATCATCGAGGATCGGTGCGGCGGCGAACTCGACAAGCTCGGCGATTCGCTGGAAGACCAGCGCGCCTTCGGCCGTGCGATCCACAAGCTGCTCCAGTCCCTCGACATGATGGACGAGGGCGCCATGGATCATGACCAGACCGGCGAGGAAAGCGGCGATTCGGAGCCTGATTCCAAGCCCGAGGAGAGCGAGGGCGAGGGCGAGCAGGATTCCACCGGCGACGCCGTGGAGATGGAGAAGGCCGAGGACTCGACCGAAGACGTCGAGGACGGAGAGATGGACGCGGACGACGCGCCCACGGGCGAAATGCCCGAAGACTCCGACATGGGCGAGGCGGAGGAAGCCTCTGAAAGCCGGCGCGCGCCCAACCCCTCGATGCTCGAACATCGCGGCCCGGACTACAAGGCGTTCACCACGCGCTTTGACGAGATCGTCACGGCGGAGGAGCTGTGCGAGGCCGAGGAGCTGGAGCGCCTGCGCGCCTACCTCGACAAGCAGCTCAGCAACCTCTCGGCAATCGTCGCCCGCCTCGCCAACCGGCTGCAGCGGCGCCTGATGGCGCAGCAGAACCGCTCATGGGCCTTCGACCTGGAGGAAGGCATCCTCGACCCCGCGCGCCTGTCGCGCATCATCATCGATCCGCAGCAGCCGCTGTCCTTCAAGCGCGAGAAGGACATGAACTTCCGCGACACTGTCGTGACGCTGCTGCTCGACAACTCCGGCTCCATGCGCGGGCGCCCCATCACCGTGGCCGCCACCTGCGCCGACATTCTGGCGCGCACGCTGGAGCGCTGCGGCGTGAAGGTGGAGATTCTGGGCTTCACCACCCGCGCCTGGAAGGGCGGCCAGTCGCGCGAGGCGTGGTTGCAGGCGGGCAAGCCGCAGGCCCCGGGGCGCCTCAATGACCTGCGCCACATCATCTACAAGGCCGCCGACGCACCCTGGCGGCGCGCGCGCCGCAACCTCGGGCTGATGATGCGCGAGGGCCTGCTGAAAGAGAATATTGACGGCGAGGCGGTGGATTGGGCGCACAAGCGCCTGCTCGCCCGCACCGAGCAGCGGCGCATCCTGATGGTGATTTCCGACGGCGCGCCGGTGGACGATTCCACCCTCTCGGTGAACCCCGGCAACTACCTCGAAAAGCACCTGCGCTTCGTCATCGACGAGATCGAGAACCGCTCGCCGGTGGAGCTGATCGCCATCGGCATCGGCCATGATGTGACCCGCTACTACAAGCGCGCGGTGACGATTGTCGATGCGGAAGAGCTGGGCGGCGCCATGACGGAAAAGCTCGCCGAACTGTTCGACGAGAGCGTCACGCCGCTGGCGCCGATCCAGCCCATGCGCCCGCCGCGGCGCCACTCGCTGGCGACGCTGCCAGCGCGGTGACGCGCGCCAGACGGAACAATTAAAGCCGCCTCCGGGCGGCTTTTTTCATGGCGCGATGAGGACCAAACAAAAACGCCGACCACGAGGGCCGGCGTTCGGAAACTTTCAGCAGAAGCGATCAGGCCGAAAACTTACGCGGCCTGGGCCTCAGCCTGCTTCTTGATGATCTCGCGGCGCAGAACCTTCACGTTCTGGGACAGCTCTTCCTCGCGGGCCTTCAGCAGGAAGGCGTCGAGGCCGCCGCGGTGCTCCACGGAGCGCAGGGCGTGGGCGCTGACGCGCAGGCGCACGGAGCGGCCCAGCGCATCGGAAATCAGCGTGACGTTGCACAGGTTCGGCAGGAACCGCGTGCGGGTCTTGCGGTTCGAGTGGCTGACGAGGTTGCCCGTCTGAACAGCCTTGCCGGTGAGCTCGCAGCGGCGGGACATGGATCTTCCTTTCGTCTCTCCGGCGCCTGAACTAGGCTGACCGAACAGCGGTTCGTGAATGGTGTTGCCGACAGGACGTTCCCGGCGGGGCCCTTCGGCATCATTGAGCCAAGAACCATCGCCGCGCGTCTGACCGTCGAGCGGGATGCGGTTCTTTATGTGACGGGGCTTTGCCCGTCAAGCGAAACGCGACCTTCAGATACGCAGCTTCTTGAAAATCGGCTCCGGGATCGCGCCGATGACGCCCATCACGGCGCGCCACACCGGCTTGGCGTAGACCACATCGCGCTTCTTGAGGACCGCGGCGTAGATCTGGTCCGCCACCGCTTCGGGCGTCGCGGTGAGGGCGGGAGGCAGTTTCATGCCCTCGGTCATGCGGGTGGCCACGAAGCCGGGCTTCACGGTCATCACATGCACGCTCTTTTTCGCCAGCCGGTTGCGCAGGCCTGACAGGAAGGCGGTGAAGCCGGCCTTGGCCGAGCCGTAGACGTAGTTCGTCGCACGCCCACGGTCGCCCGCCACGGAACTGACGCCGATGATGACCCCGGAGCCACGCGCCTCAAACCGGTTGGCGATGACGCCGAGAATCGCCGCCGGGCCCTCGAAGTTCGAGCGCATCACGCGCACGGCGGCCTCCAGATCAGTCTCGCTCTCGCGCTGGTCGCCGAGCAGGCCCACGACGCACACGACCGCCTCCGGCAGCGCGGGGAGCGTGTCGATGAAATGCTCATGGGCGTGGATCGCGAGCGCGTCGAAGGCGTGCAGGCTCACGGGAACGCTGTAACGCACCTCGATGTCGGCCTTCGCGGTCTCCAGCTCCTCGGGCCGGCGTGCGGCGAGCTGGATGGGGTGGCCTTCGCGCGCGAACCGCCGGGCGACGGCGAGCCCGATGTCGGAGGCGCCGCCCAGAACGAGGACTGGACCTTTTTCAAGAACGGGATCTTTGGTCACAATGAAAGCCTTCCTGATTGCAATGACTTGAAGGAGGCGGCGAAGCCCTGGGCCTCCCGCGCCTCACGGAACGCGGCGATGCGGGAATCGGACCGCTCGAAGGTGGAGCGGCTCATGCGCGCGTCCTTTGCCAGATAGAAGCGTCCGCCATGGGCCAGCGTGATCGCATCCAGCCGCTCCATGAGCGCCAGCGCGCGGGGGCTCGCGGGGAAATCAAGCGCCAGCGTGTAGCCTTCCATGGGAAACGAGATCGCGCCCGCGCCTGCATTCGCGCCCGCGCCCATGCGCTTGAGCACGGCGAGGAACGAGCCCTGCCCGGACGCCGAGATGGCCTCAAGCAACTCGCCGAGACCCGCCTTCGAGGATTCGAGCGGAAGGACGCACTGAAACTGGGCGAAGCCGCGCCGGCCGTAGATGCGGTTCCAGTCAGCGATGGCGTCGAGCGGATAGAAATAACTGTCCCAGTCCACCAGCCGCTCGCCGGCGCCTGCGACGCCGCGCCGCCAGTAGAGGGCGTTGAAGGCCCGCACCGACCACGGATTGAGCGCCCACGACGGGGCGTCGAACGGGGCGGCCATCATCCGCCTGCGCGGCGTGGCGAAGGGCGCGGCGCGCTTGGGATGGTCGAGTTCGTCCAGCCGGGCGTGCTCGCCCAGAAGCAGGATGGAGCGGCCGAGATCGGCGCCGCGCGCCAGACAGTCGATCCACGCGACCGAGTATGTCGCGTCAGCGGACGCCTCGAACGTCTCCATGGCGGCGGCGAGATTGGGCGCAGCCACGCTCGTCTGGCGGATCCAGCCGCTCTCGACCCGCATGAGCCGAAACGCGGCGCGCACGATGATTCCGGTGAGCCCCATGCCGCCGATGGTTTGCGCGAACAGATCGGCGTTCTCGGTCCGCGAGCAGCGTGTGAGGGCGCCATCCGGCCCCATGACGTCGATCCAGTCGACGAAGGCGCCGAAGGAGCCGGCCTTGTGGTGATTCTTGCCATGCACGTCGGCGGCGATCATGCCGCCGATGGTCACATGCTTGGTGCCTGGCGTGACGGGCGGAAAAAACCCGCGCGGCAAAAAGCTCTCGATCACATCGCCCAGCGCGACGCCGCCCTCCGCCGTCAGAACGCCTGTCTGCGCGTCGAACGCGAGCATGTGCCGGAAGCCGGTCATGGCGATGGTGGAGGCTGGCGCGAGCGCGCTGTCGCCATAAGAGCGGCCGAGGCCGCGCGCGATCCCGGGCCCGCGCGCCAGCGCCGCGCGCAGCTCCTCGATGTTGCGCGGACGCGTCACGACGCACTCGGTCTGCGGAAAACGGCCCCAGCCGGAGAGTTTCAGGATCATTTCGCGCATGGGCGCCTCGCGGCGTTGGACGATGTGAAGACGAACCGCCGGTCGAGTTCGTATTTCACGAGATAGCCGATCGTGAGGCCGATGACGGCGCCGACCTCGCGCATCAGGTCCGTGCGCCACACCAGCCAGAATCCAGCCTCAAAACCCCAGAAGATGAGCGTCGTCACCACGCCCATCGCCGTGTAGAGCGAGAAGCGCTTCCCGTGAGCGGCGAGCCCGGCGGAGGCGTCGTAGAAGATCCAGTTTTTGTCGAGCACATACTTCACGACGAGACCTGCCGCCGTGCCAGCGAGAATCGCGGCGACGAGTTCGGCGCGCGCGTCCAGGGCAGCGAGAACGACGCGCTGGGTGGCCAGGTTGGCGAGGGTCGCAAGCGCCGCGAATGCAGCGTAGCGCAGGGCGATCTGACGCCCGGTCACAGGAACGTCGCCGCCATAAGGGCGCCGCCGACGCCCGCGCCGCAGAGATGGCTCACGCGGTCGCGGAAAGCGAAGATGATGGGGTCGTCGTCCATCTCCCCGCGATGGGCGATGAAGGCCGCCCGCGCCAGCCAGTACAGCAGGATGGCCGAGACGATCCAGAGGTACTCGGAGTTGGCGTAAAGCTCCTGAACGGAGGGCGTGTTGATGTAGAGGGCCGAGACAAGGGTTGCGGCGCACGCGGACGCCACCGCCAGGGCCTCGATGATGGGCAGGTCGTCCACCCGATAGCCGCGCCCGGCGGCTGTTCGCCCCGACGACGCGCTGTCGATCAGTTCCGCCTGCCGCTTCATCGCCGCCAGCGAGAGGAAAATGAACATCGAGAACGCCAGCAGCCACATGGACAGAGGCACGTCCGTGGCGGCCGCGCCCGCGCCGATGCGGATGGTGTAGAGCGCCGCCAGCGCGCAGATGTCGATGATCGGCTCGCGCTTCAGACGCACGGAGTAGGCGGTGGTGAGGACGAGATAGGCGATCACGACCGCCACCAGCGCCATGCTCCCGGACAGGGCGGCCACGGCAAGCCCCCCAATCGCAAGCCCGGCGGCGAGGCGGGACGCCGCCGCCAGCGGCACGGCGCCGGATGCGATAGGGCGATTGCGCTTGCGCGGATGGGCGCGATCGGCGCGCAGGTCGAGCAGGTCGTTCACCACGTACACGCTCGAAGCCACGAGGCTGAACGCGAGGAAGGCAAGGAGCGCAGCGCCCCAGGCCTGCGCGGAAAACTCATGCGCCGCGAGCAGGGGCAGGAACACGAGCACGTTCTTGGACCATTGGTAGGTGCGCATCGCGCGGGCGTAGATGCGAAGGGTCTCCCGCGCGCTCGCCGGCGCCGCCTGCGCGGCGGGGGCTGGCTCCTTCTCGCGGGCTCTATCGCCGGACGGAGCGTCGAGCACCGCGTCCGGCAGCGCCACGGCGCGCCCGGCGCCATGAGCCTCGTCCACGCAGCCAAGACGCTCGGCGAGGCGGTCAGCGAACGCCTGCGGCCGCGCCGTGACCAGAACCACGCGACCGCCCTGCGCGCGACATTCCCGCATGGCGGCGAGCACATCTTCGTTCATGGGAGGCAGCGGATCGTCAGCCGCCATGGCGACGAGCTCGCTCTCGATAGCGGCGCGCCAGCGCTTGCCTGAACCATCCGCCGCCGCGACCAGTTCTAGGGGCGAACGCGAGGCCAGCCGCCAGAACCCCTCCAGAGGCAGGGCGGTGCGCCACAATGTTGTGTCTGCATCGACGACAAGAACGGGAGAATGAGTCATCACATGACGCTGCGGCAATGAAACGGCATCCGTCAGACGTAGAGCGGGATCCACAATTCACAATCCTTTTCAAAATATTGCGTGGCTTCCGCAGGGGCAGCCGAAATCTATCCCAAACTTAGCCGGAACAGATTGCCGCGTGGTTTACGCCAGCGCGCCCTTTCGGGTTTCGTCGCCGGCGCGGCGCGGTTTGCGAAAAACCGTCGCATGACTTTGGAACGTGGTTAACGACGCATTAAGCCCCACCGGGGGATAGTCGCTCCCCAACAAACCCGCCCGGCGCGGCGACGACCACGAAACCGTCGGAATCGGGACGGATGAATGGTAGTGGTATCCCCCGGTTCGAACCCGACGTGGTCTCATGGTCGCCCAGCTCCACTGCCGTCACGCCCGCTTTGCGCTCGCGACTTTCCTGCTCGCGCTGTCCGGCGCCCCGGCCTTCGCCGCCGGCGAACAGCTCGACGTGAAGTACTCCGTGCGGATGATCGGACTACCGCTTGGCACGGCGGGGCTGTCAGCGAAGCTGGACCCGGCGAGCTACAACATCGAGGTCTCGGCCCGGCTCGCGGGTCTCGCAACAATTGTCTCTCGCGCTCAGGGTATTGCCCAGTCGAGCGGATCGATCGCGCAAGGGCGCGTTCAACCCCGCGCCTATGCGACCACGTCGTCCAACAGCAAGGAGACGCGCACGGTGCGAATGGCCATGAACGGCGGCGCAGTGCGGGCGGTGGACGTCGCGCCGCCGCTCGAGCCCAATCCGCACCGGGTTCCGGTGACGGAGGCGCACAAGCGCGGGATCGTGGATCCGCTCAGCGCGCTCGTCATGCCGGTGGCCGGCCGCGGCCCGCTGACCGGCGCTGCCGCGTGTGATCGCACCCTGCCCGTGTTCGACGGCTACGCGCGCTTCGACGTGAGCCTCTCCTACGCCGGCACGCGCGAGGTCCGCGCCCCTGCCTACAAAGGCCCCGTGGCGGTCTGCACCGCCCGCTACACCGCCATCTCCGGACATCGCCAGGACCGCGCCTCGACCCGGTACATGGAGAACAACCGTAGTATGGAGGTATGGCTGATGCCGGTGGAGAGCGCCCGCGTCGTCACGCCCTACAAGATCTCCGTGGCGACCCAGATGGGCACCGTCGTGATCGAGGCGACGGCCGTCTCGCTGGCGTCCGCCGGCGGCGCAGCCCGCAGCGCTACGCGCTGACGCGGCTCCGCACCAAACCACGGGCGACCAGACCCGGACCATCCACCTCTGAACTTACTGCGCGGGAGCCTTCCGCGCTGCGCGCCGAAGTTTAGTCCGGCCGCCGGAATCAGCTGACGAGTCCAGCGCTTGACAAAAAACGCGTCCGGAGCCCGCTGGTGAGTCGAGCGAAAGAAGAAAAAAATGTGGCGAGATTCGAGGTGCGCCACAAAAGCTGGTTTAACTTGAGGGCGCGTGCGCTACATCTTGCGATGAACAAAACAGGACTCGTCCACAGTCGTTGATTCGGGCGCGGTTCGTTCGCGACTCGTTCGATCCGGCCTGCCTGTCATGGCCGCAACGTACGATTGTGGTACAACCCGCCGGCGCTCATGGAAGCGCCCCAATGGAGGCGCCCCATACGATGACCTATGCATCGCCTGCCCCGGCCCCAGGGCGTCCGGCGACAAGTTCGCGGCGTGTGGCCGCTGTTCTCGGCCCCACGAACACCGGCAAGACGCACCTGGCCATCGAGCGCATGCTCGGGCACCCCAGCGGCGTCATTGGCCTGCCGCTGCGCCTCCTGGCCCGCGAGGTTTACAACAAGGTTGTCGCCCGGGTGGGGGCCGACCAGGTGGCGCTCGTCACTGGCGAGGAAAAGATCAAGCCCCGCAACGCCCGCTACTGGATCGCCACCGTGGAGGCCATGCCGCGCGATCTCGACGTGTCGTTTGTGGCGGTGGACGAAATCCAGCTCGCTGCGGACCTCGACCGCGGCCACGTGTTCACCGACCGGCTGCTCAACCGTCGCGGACGCGAGGAGACAATGATGATTGGCGCCGCCACCATGGCGCCAGCGCTCGAACGGCTGCTGCCCAACGTGTCGTTCGTCACCCGTCCGCGCCTGTCGAACCTGACGTTCGTGGGCGAGCGCAAACTGTCGCGCCTGCCGCGCCGCAGCGCCATTGTCGCCTTCTCCGCGGAGGAGGTTTACGCCATCGCCGAGTTGATCCGCCGCCAGCGCGGCGGGGCGGCCGTGGTTCTCGGGGCCCTTTCGCCGCGCACCCGCAATGCGCAGGTGGCGATGTATCAGGAAGGCGAAGTCGATTTCATCATCGCCACCGACGCCGTCGGCATGGGCCTTAACCTCGACGTGGACCATGTGGCGTTCGCCAGCGACCGGAAGTTTGACGGCTGGCAGTATCGCCGCCTCACTCCGGCCGAGTTCGGGCAGATCGCCGGGCGCGCCGGGCGCCACGCCAATGACGGCACCTTCGGCACCACGGGGCGTTGCCCGCCCTTCGAGGAAGAACTGGTGGAGGCGCTCGAGACCCACGCGTTCGACCCGCTGTCCACCCTGCAATGGCGCAACTCGGAGCTGGATTTCTCTACGATCAGCTCCCTTCAGGCCTCGCTCGAACGCGACCCCGGTCGCCCCGGCCTGACCCGCGCGCCGCTGGGCGAAGACGTCATCGTGCTCGATCTTCTGTCGCGCGACCCCCAGATCCGGAAGAGCGCGGCGACAAAAGCGGACGTGCAGAGGCTGTGGGAAGCTTGCCAGGTTCCAGATTATCGGAAAGTCTCTCCCACGGCCCATGCGGAGCTGGTGGAGACGCTTTACGGATTCGTGGTGCGCGCCGGGCGTGTGCCAGACGCCTGGTTTTCCTTGCAATTGCGAGCACTTGACCGCACCGACGGGGATATTGACGCGCTCTCGGCCCGCATCGCTCAGGTGCGCACATTCAACTTTATCGCCAATCGGCCGGACTGGCTTGCTGATCCGGAGCATTGGCAGGGCGTCACGCGTCAGGTAGAGGACAACTTGTCCGACGCCCTTCACGAGAGGCTGACCCACCGGTTCGTCGACCGGAGGACCAGCGTCCTGATGCGTCGATTGAGAGAGAACGCGATGCTGGAAGCGGAAATCACGACGGCGGGAGACGTCCTCGTCGAGGGACAACATATCGGTCTCCTGCATGGATTCCGCTTCACACCTGATCCGCAGGCGGAGGGCGAAGCCCAGCGCACGCTGAACGCGGCGGCGCTGAAGGCTCTCGCAAGCGAGCTTGAAAGCCGCGCGCAGCGGGTCAGCGACGCGGTGGATCAGGCCTTTGTGCTCGCCCATGACGGCGTGCTCCGCTGGCTGGGAGAGCCGATCGCAAAGCTCACCAGCGGCGATCACATCCTCAAGCCGCGCGTTCGCGTGCTGGCTGACGAGCAACTGTCCGGCGGCTCCCTTGAACTGGTGCAGCGCCGGCTCAACCTGTGGATCGACCAGCACGTCAAGAAGCTGCTCGGGCCGCTCCTCGACCTTGAGAATGGCGAGGGGCTGGAGGGCATCGCCCGGGGCGTCGCCTTCCAGGTCGGCGAAGCGCTGGGCGTTCTCGAACGCTCGAAGGTCGCCAACGATATCAAATCGCTGGACCAGAGCGCCCGCGGCGCCCTGCGCAAGGTCGGCGTGCGGTTCGGCGCCCATCACATCTACGTCCAGCCATTACTGAAGCCCGCGCCGCGCGCCCTGGCCGCCCAACTCTGGGCGCTCAAGCACGGCGGCCTCGAGGTCGTGAAGGGGTTTGACGAGGTTCCCCACCTTGCGGCGTCGGGACGCACCTCGTTCGCCGCCGACAAGGACATCCCGCGCGGTCTCTACCTCGCAGCCGGCTTCCGCGTGTGCGGCGAGCGCGTTGTGCGCGTGGACATTCTGGAGCGCCTTGCGGACCTGATTCGCCCCGCCATCGCCTATCGCCCCGGCGTCACCCCGGGCGATCCGCCGCCAGGCGCCGCCGATGGCGACGGCTTCGTGGTGTCCGTCGCGATGACCTCTCTTGTGGGGTGCTCTGGCGAGGCGTTCGCCTCCATCCTGCGCTCGCTCGGCTACGCGCCGGAGCAGCGCAAGGGGCCTGCGATCACCGTGCCGCTTGTGCCCGCCGCGCCGACCACCCCCATCACGCCTGCGGCGACGCAGGACGGGGCGGAAGCGAGCGATGCGACTGAGTCAGCGGCGGAGACCGCCGAGGCATCGGACGCGCCTGCGGGCGAGGCAGAAGCCGTGACAGAGGCGCCGGCTGCGCCAGAAACCCTCGCAGAAGAGGCGCCCGCGCCGGAAGCTGTCGCCGAAGAGGCGCCTGCTGCAGCGCCCGCCACGGCAGAAGAGGCCACGCAGGACACGGCGACAGAGCCAGCCGCAGAAGCAGCCCAGGATGCCGCAGCAGAGACGGCGGCGCAGCTTGAGCCTGCGACGACGGAAGACGCTGCGCCTGCGGAAGCGGCGGAAGAACCCCTCATCGAGGTGTGGCGTCCCCATCGCCAGCAACATCACCGCCGGCCGCATCAGGGCCGCGACCAGCGCCCGGGCGGCGGACGCGATCGGGACCGCAACCGCGGCGACCGGCGCCCCGGCCGCAGCAGCCCCCCTGGCCAGCAGGCGACGGAGGGCGCGCAGAGCGCAGCGCCGGCAGCCCCCGCTCCGCAGCAGGAGGGACGGCCCGAACGGCGCGCCGACCAGCGCCCACAGCGTCGGGACGACCGTCCACGCGGCGACCGCCCGGAGCAGCGCGGGGACCGCGGCGATCGTGGTCCGCGTCCTCCCCGGCGCGACGACCGCAGGGATGATCGCAGAGACGACCGTTCCGGCCAGCGCGGCGGACCCCCGCGCCAGTTCGGCGGCGAGCAGCGGCGCGAGCGCGACAAGCAGCCGGATCCGAACTCGCCGTTCGCGAAACTGCTCGCTCTCAAGCAGCAGCTCGAAGGCAAGGGCGACAAGGATTGAGCCGCTCGCCGCGCGCGCCCTCGGAAGAGGCCAGCGCCGCGCGGCAGCGGCTGGACAAGTATCTCTGGTTCGCGCGCATGGCGCGGACCCGCTCGGCGGCCGCGCAACTTGTCTCCAGCGGCCATGTCCGAGTGGACGGCCGCAAGATCGACCAGCCCGCACGGGCGGTCGGCCCGGGAGATGTGCTCACGATTTCGCTGGAACGGGCCGTGCGCGTGCTGCGCATCGTGGCGCTGGCGGAACGGCGCGGGCCCTATGAGCAGGCACGGCTGCTCTACGAAGATCTGACGGAAGGCGCAGGCGGCGAGCGCCCGACCGACTGAACATCAGGCGCACCACCGCGCCCGGGCGCGGCCGTCATAGGGGCGCGCGTAGCCGCCCGCCACCAGCATGTCGCCGACGCTGTCGCGGCCATGCCCCGTCTCCAGCCACGCCGAGGCGACCACGCGACCATTGTACTTGTCCGGCGCCAGCTCGGTGAGGACCACACGCCCGCCGCCCAGGATTTCGCCAAGCGTCGCGGTCGCGTCGCGCGCCATGGCGACCTCCCGGACGCATTTGCCATTTGTCTCCGGCGCGTCCACGCCCCGCACGCGCACAAGCACGGTGATTTCCTGACCGAACCATACCGGCGCGCGCGCCTCAAAGGTGTCGCCGTCGATCACGCGAAGGGGAGTGACGGCGACAGGCCCCGGCAGGATTCTGGGCGAGACTGCGCGGGGCGCCTGAATCGCAGACTCCCTCGGGACGGGCGCGGGCCGCGGCGCGCCGCCGGCCAGCAGCCCGATCAACACGCCAGCCACAAGGCAAGCGCCCCCGAGCACGGCGGGGGGCGCGGCGCGAGAGCCAGAGGGCGCGCACGGAATGGAATCGGACGCGGTGGACATGGACTTGACTATGCCACGCGTCCTATGTTCTGTCAAATATTCCTACAACCCGTTGTGGGTTTAGGTTGTGTCGCGGGTCAGGCGATCCGAGCCAGCCGCTGCGCGACCACCATGTAGTTCACGTCGAGGTCGCGGGCGGTGTCCCAGGAGCGGCGCAGCGGATCGTAACGAACCCCCGTCAGCGCGAAGAGGTCGAGGCCCGCCGCTTCGATAGCGTCCTCCAGCTCCTCTGGGGTGACGAACTTCTCCCACTGGTGCGTGCCGGGAGCGACCCAGCGCAGCACGTATTCGGCGCCGACGATGGCGAGCGCGAAGCTCTTCAGGGTGCGGTTGATCGTCGAGCAGAAGAACAGCCCGCCCGGCTTCACCATGGACGCGGCGACCCCGATGAACGCCGCCGGATCGACCACGTGCTCGATGACTTCCATCGCGCACACTACGTCGAAGCGCGCGCCTTCACCCGCCAGCTCCTCAGCGGTGACGGCGCGGTACTGCGCCGGCGCGCCTGTCTCTTCCGCGTGGGCGCGGGCGATCTCGATGTTGCCCGGCGCGGGGTCGATGCCCAGCACCTGCGCGCCAACGCGCGAAAACGGCTCGCACAAAATGCCGCCGCCGCAGCCGATGTCGAGGATCGACAAGCCTTCCAGCGAACGCAGCGAGTCGGGATCGCGCGCAGACCCATCGAGCCCCGCGAAATGCTCCACCATGGCGGCGCGCATCCAGCGCACGCGCACCGGGTTCATCTTGTGGAGCGGGCGCATGGGGCCATCTTCGCGCCACCAGTCCGCGCCAAGCCGCTCGAACTGGTCAATTTCGCGGGGATCGACGGACGCGCGGGCAGATTCCATAGGCGTGATCTCCGGATGCGGCGAAGCCGGGTTTGACAGGCGGCACGCCCAAGGTATCTATACGCGCCCTTTGCAGGGGCGGCGAGCGGCGACTTCGCCGCGCCTTTCCATTCCCCCGAAGCCCCACGGGTTTTCGCGACGCAGCGATCGAGGCACATGGCCCGACTGGTGATGAAATTCGGCGGCACGTCCGTCGCCAACATTGAGCGCATCCGCAACGTGGCGGCGCACGTGCGCCGCGAGGTGCAGGCTGGCCATCAGGTGGCCGTCGTGGTCTCCGCCATGTCTGGCAAGACCAACGAACTCGTCGGCTGGGTCAACGACTGCTCCAAGCTCTACGACGCCCGCGAATATGACGCAGTGGTGGCGTCCGGCGAGCAGGTGACGTCCGGTCTGCTCGCCCTCGTGCTTCAGGAGATGGGCATTCCGGCCCGCTCCTGGCAGGGCTGGCAGATCCCGATTCGCACCAGCGACGCCCACGGCTCGGCGCGCATTGAGGGCATCGACCCCGCGGCGCTCAACGAAGGCTTCGCCCGCGGCGAGGTGGCTGTGGTTGCGGGCTTTCAGGGCGTCCATGAGCCCTCGGGCCGTGTGACCACGCTGGGCCGCGGCGGCTCAGACACGAGCGCGGTGGCGGTGGCCGCCGCCATCGGCGCGGAGCGGTGCGACATCTACACCGACGTGGACGGCGTCTACACCACCGATCCGCGCGTGGTGCCGAAAGCCCGCAAGCTCGACAAGGTGTCGTTCGAGGAGATGCTGGAGATGGCGTCTCTGGGCTCCAAGGTGCTCCAGGTGCGTTCCGTCGAGATCGCCATGGTTCACAAGGTCAGGACTTTTGTGCGGTCCTCATTCGACGATCCGGCCAATCCGACGCCCGGAACGCTCATTTGCGAGGAGGAGGAGATCGTGGAACAGCAGGTCGTCACCGGCATCGCCTTCTCGAAGGACGAGGCGCAGATCACCCTGCGGCGCATCGCCGACAAGCCGGGCGTGGCGGCGAGCATCTTCGGACCCCTCGCCGACAGCAACATCAACGTGGACATGATCATCCAGGTCGTGTCCGGCGACGCCAGGACCACGGACCTCACCTTCACGGTGCAGGCGGCGGACTATGAGCGCGCCATGGACCACTTGCGCAAGCGCCAGGCCGAAATTGGCTACGAGGCGCTGCAGGGCGCGACCGACGTGGTGAAGATCTCCGCCATTGGCGTGGGAATGCGCTCCCACGCGGGCGTCGCCGCCCGCGCGTTCAAGGCGCTGGCCGAAAAGGGCGTGAACATCCGCGCGATCACCACCAGCGAGATCAAGTTCTCCGTGCTGATCGACAAGGATTACACGGAACTGGCGGTGCGGACGCTGCACTCGCTCTACGGCCTCGACAAGGCGGCCTGAGGCCGCCCCGCGAGCTGGCCCCGTCCGAGCGTGGCCCAGGCTGCGGCATGGTCGCCCTTCCGTAGTTTTGCGTCCCTATCTCACCTTGCCGCCGCCCGGCCCTGTGGCTATAGCCTCAAGGGAACCTGCCGACGGCCAGGCGCTTGTTCGGCGGCTTGAGAACGGACCACATGATGCCCACGCGCGGCGCGCTCGGCGGACCCCGCCTTCTGCTGCGCCGGCTCCGCGAACTCATGGCGGAGCCGGTGAACGCGCAGGCGCGCCTCGACCGCATCGTGGTGCAGGTCGCCTCCAACATGGTGGCCGAGGTCTGCTCGGTCTACGTCCTGCGGGCTGACCAGCGGCTCGAGCTGTTCGCCACCGAGGGCCTGAAGCGGGAAGCCGTCCACATCACCACCATGCGGGTGGATGAAGGCCTCGTCGGCCTCATCGCCAAGACGGCCGAGCCGCTGGCGCTGACCGAGGCCCAGGCGCATCCCTCGTTCTCCTACCGCCCGGAAACAGGCGAAGAAATCTACCATTCCTTCCTCGGCGTGCCGATCCTGCGCGGCGGCAACACGCTCGGCGTCCTTGTCGTGCAAAACAGGGTGAAGCGCGCCTACTCCGAGGAAGAGGTCGAGGTTCTCGAAACCATCGCCATGCTGCTTGCCGAGATGATCGCATCCGGCGAGTTGCAGTCCATCGTGCGTCCGGGCGCGGACATCAACCTGCGCCGCCACGTGGCGCTCAAGGGCTCGCCGATCAACGACGGCGTGGGGCTTGGCCACGCAGTGATGCACGAGCCGCGCATCGTCGTCACGCAGATCGTCGCCGAGGACACCACCAAGGAGCTTGAGCGCCTCGACGCGTCCCTTCAGGCGATGCGCGCGAACATCGACGAACTGCTCGACAACAACGGCTCCGCCGGCGAGAGCCGCGAGGTGCTGGAGGCGTTCCGCGTCTTCGCCAATGATCGCGGCTGGCTGCGCCGCCTGCGCGAGGCGGTCTCCACCGGCATCACGGCGGAAGCCGCGGTCGAGCGCGTCCAGAACGACGCCCGCGCCCGCCTGCAGCGGCAGACTGATCCCTATATGCGCGAGCGTCTGCACGACCTCGACGACCTGGCCAACCGCCTCCTGCACCAGCTCACCGGCCAGTCGCTTGTCGCCGCGCCTGAAAGCATCCCGGAGAATGCGATTCTCGTGGCGCGCAGCATGGGGCCTGCGGCGCTGCTTGAGTACGACCGCAAGAAGCTGCGCGGCCTCGTGCTGGAGGACGCGGGCGGCGCCAGCCACGTGGCCATTGTCGCCCGCGCGCTGGGCATCCCCACGGTGGGGGACGTGGACAACGTCACCAACCTGCTGGAGCAGGGCGACGCCATCATCGTCGACGGATCGAGCGGCGAGGTGCATCTGCGCCCGCAGCCCAACGTGGAGGCGGCCTACCGGGAGAAGGCGCGTCTGCGCGCCCGCCGGCAAGAGCAGTATCACCGCCTGCGCAACGTGCCCGCGGTCACCCTCGACGGCGTTGAAATCAACCTGATGATGAACGCAGGCCTGATGGTGGACCTGCAGCATCTGGAAGAAGCGGGCGTGCGGCAGATCGGGCTGTTCCGCACCGAACTGCAGTTCATGATGGCGTCGCGCTTCCCCAAGCTCGAGCAGCAGCAGGCCTTCTACCGGCAGGTGTTGGAGGCGGCGCCCGGCGGCGTGACCTTCCGCACGCTGGACATCGGCGGGGACAAGATCCTCCCCTACATGGCGACCTACGAGGAGGAGAACCCGGCGCTGGGGTGGCGGGCGATCCGTATCGGCCTCGACAGGCCAGGCCTGCTTCGCCTTCAGTTACGGGCGCTGCTGCGCGCAGCCGAAGGGCGCGAACTGCGCATTCTTTTTCCCATGGTGACCATGGTCAGCGAGTTTGATGAGGCGAAAGCCATCGTCGAACGCGAGCTTGCGCACCTGCGCCGCCACAACCACGGCGCCCCCGACAGCCTCAAGCTCGGCGTGATGATGGAGGTGCCGTCCCTGCTGTGGCAGCTCGATGAACTGCTGGAGCGCGTGGACTTCCTGTCGGTCGGCTCGAACGATCTGGTGCAGTATCTGACCGCAGCCGATCGCGACAACCGGCGCGTCGCCAACCGCTTTGACGTGCTCTCAGCCCCGGTGCTGCGCGCCCTTCGTCACGTCGCCGTCAAGGGCCAGGAGGCCGGCAAGCCCGTCACGCTGTGCGGGGAAATTGGCGGGCGCCCGCTTGAGGCGCTCACACTCGTCGCGATTGGGTACAAAGCGCTGTCGATGTCGGCCACCAGCATTGGCCCCGTGAAGGCCGCCCTGCTGGCTGCAGACGCAGGCGAATTCGCCGACTTCACGGCGAAGCTGCTCGACGGACGCGACGGCGCCCCCAGCCTGCGGGAGCGGCTGCGCGCCTTCGCCGACGCCAGGGGCGTGCCGTTGTAGCGGACGACGCAACCCCGTCGCCCTGCCCGCCCGCAACGAGACCTTGCCCATGCTGCCTCAGGAAAAGCTCGATCTGATCATCCGCCGCCGGGACGAGGTGGCGGCAAAACTCGCCGCCGGCGCGAACGGCGCCGAATTCGGCGGGCTGTCGCGCGAACTATCGGAAATCGAGCCGGTGGCCGCCTCCATCGCCGCCTGGCGGCAGGCGGTCGCTGATCTGGAGGGCGCTCGCGCCCTGCTGGCGGACCCCGCCAGCGACCGGGAAATGCGTGAGCTTGCGCAAACCGAGATCGAGGACACGCAAGCGCGCATTGAGGAGCTTGAACGGGCGATCAGCCTGGCCCTCCTGCCCAAGGACGCCGCCGACGAGGGCGGCGCCATTCTGGAAGTGCGCGCGGGCACGGGTGGCGACGAGGCGGCGCTGTTCGCCGGCGACCTGTTCCGCATGTATGCGCGCTACGCCGAGCAGAAGGGCTGGAGCGTCGAAATCCTGTCCACGAGCGAGGGGACGGCCGGCGGGTACAAGGAAATCATCGCCTCGATCAATGGGCGGGGCGTGTTCGCACGGCTGAAGTTCGAATCGGGCGTGCATCGCGTCCAGCGGGTGCCGGCCACAGAGACGCAGGGACGCATCCACACGTCCGCCGCAACCGTCGCGGTGCTGCCCGAAGCGCAAGACGTGGACATCGACATCAACGAAGCGGACCTGCGCATCGAGACCATGCGCGCGCAGGGAGCCGGCGGGCAGCACGTCAACAAGACCGAGTCGGCGATCCGCATCACCCACGTGCCGACCGGTTTCATGGTGATGGTTCAGGAGGAGCGCTCGCAGCACAAGAACCGGGCGCGGGCCATGTCGCTTTTGCGCTCACGCCTTTACGACGAGCAGCGGCGCAAGCTCGACAGCGAGCGCGCCGCCGACCGCAAGTCGCAAGTGGGCTCAGGCGACCGCTCGGAGCGCATCCGCACGTACAATTTTCCGCAAGGGCGCGTCACGGATCATCGCATCAACCTGACGCTCTACAAGCTCGATCAGGTCATAACCGGCGAGGCGCTCGACGACGTGATCGAGCCGCTCATCACCCAGCATCAGGCGGATCTTCTGGCCGCGAGCGGGGGGTGAACGCTCCCCGGGCGGGATTATCCCCGCGCGAGCTTCACCGCCACGCCGACAGCGTTCACACGCTCCAGCGGCACAGGGGCGAGTTCGCCGGCCTGCACAGCGTCGATCTCGAAATCGAGACCGACGATGGCGTCGGCCTCAAACTCCAGCGCGAGCGCCTTCAGCTTCTCCAGCGCGGCCATGCGCTGCTGCTCTGTGGACTGACCACGCCATTCCGACGCCGCCGAGATACGGCCGATTTCCGTGACGATGCGGGCTTCTTCAAACTGACGGTTGGCGGTGACGCGCACGTTATGAACACTCCGGTTGAGCGTCCACTGCGGACGCTGACCGGACCCTCGCCTGCGCTGACGGCGCAAAAACGGCCGATGCGAAGCAAATATGGTCTGGCTTCAGGCAAAATCGCGGCGAAACGCTAACCGCCGGTTAACGCGCGCCGCCGGCCCACACGCCTTTCCCCGTCAGTGCCGGAAATGACGATGCCCTGTCATCACCATGGCGAGGCCGGCGTCGTTGGCGGCCTTGATAACCTCGTCGTCGCGCATGGAGCCGCCGGGCTGGATGATGGCCGTAGCGCCGGCTTCCGCCGCCGCCAGCAAGCCGTCGGCGAAGGGGAAGAACGCGTCGGAGGCCACCACCGATCCCTTCGCGAGGCTTTCGGGCAGGCCGGCGGCCTTGGCGGCTTCGGCAGCCTTCCACGCGGCGATGCGCGAGGAATCGACGCGGCTCATCTGCCCCGCGCCAACGCCCACGGTGGCGCCATCCTTCACGTACACGATGGCGTTCGATTTCACGTGCTTGCAGACGCGGAACGCGAACTTCAGGTCAGCGAGCTCCTGAGCGGTGGGAGCACGCTGCG
This sequence comes from Hyphomicrobiales bacterium, assembly GCA_027484655.1. Lineage (GTDB taxonomy): Bacteria > Pseudomonadota > Alphaproteobacteria > Rhizobiales > Beijerinckiaceae > Terripilifer. The sequence continues at coordinate 29,193 of JAIXSM010000067.1, forward strand.
TCACCACCTTCAGCTCCATGTCGTCCACGACCGCGTTGTCGCGGCCCTGCACGAGCAAACCGCCTGCGACGGTGCGCACGGAAAGACCCTTCGCGCGGGGATCGGGCAGGCCGCCGGTGAGGAGGAGCCGCAGGTTTTTCTTCGCGCCGACGATGGCGATCGCTTCGTCATCCGCATCCGGGGCGATGATGACCTCCGTGAAGATCTTCACGATCTCGCGGGCGGCCTGCACATCGAGGCGGCGGTTGAGCGCGACGATGCCGCCAAAGGCGGACACCGGATCGCAGCGCAGCGCGCGCGCGTAAGCCTCAGCCAGCGACGCGCCTTCGGCCACGCCGCACGGGTTCGCGTGCTTGATGATGGCGACAGCCGCGGTACGCGCGGGATCAAACTCCGCCACGCACTCGAAGGCGGCGTCCGTGTCGTTGACGTTGTTGTAGGAGAGCGCCTTGCCCTGCACCTGCCGCGCAGTCGAGACGCCGAAACGCTGCTCGGGCGTGCGGTAGAAGCCGGCGCTCTGGTGCGGGTTCTCGCCGTAGCGCATGGTCTCGGCCAGCGCGCCGCCAACGGCGCGGTAAGCGGGCGAGGTCTCGCCGAGCTGATCGGCCATCCAGTTTGAGATGGCGGCGTCGTAGGCCGCGGTGCGCGCGTAGGCCTTCTGCGCGAGGCGCTTGCGGGTGGCGAGGTCGAGCGCGCCGTTGTTGGCAGCAAGCCCTTCGAGGACAAGCGCGTAGTCGGCCACGTCAACCACCACCGCCACGTCGGCGTGGTTCTTGGACGCCGCGCGGATCATCGCCGGGCCGCCGATGTCGATGTTCTCGATGCAATCGTCGTAATCGGCGCCCTTCGCGACGGTCGCCTCGAACGGATAGAGGTTGACCACGAGCAGATCGATGGGCGCGATGTTGTGGGCGAGCAACGCGGCCTCGTGCTCGGGGTTCTCACGAATGGCGAGCAGGCCGCCATGGACAGCCGGGTGCAGCGTCTTCACGCGCCCGTCCATCATCTCCGGAAATCCCGTCACGTCGGAGACATCGCGCACCGGCAAACCGGCGTCGGCGATGGCCTTGCGGGTGCCTCCCGTCGAGATCAGCTCCACCCCGCGAGCGGAAAGCGCCCGGGCGAAGTCAATGAGGCCGGTCTTGTCGGAAACGGAAAGGAGCGCGCGCGAGACGCGGCGATGGTCCACTGGCATGGCTGAAGCTCGTGTGATGGGCGTGGGGGCGCGATTAGCACGCTGAAGACGCAGGGGGAAGCTTACCCCCGCATAAAGACCCAGTTGACCTCTGGGTTGGACATCGTGGCGCCGCGGACCACGAGTTGCTGGCAGGCGCGGATGCGCTCGGGCGCCGCAAAGTACGCGCTTTCCTCGATCTCGACCCCAGCGCCGCCGGCATGGAAGGTCCACTGTTCGCCCGAGGGCGTCACGATCAGCGCGCCAAGGCCATTCTCCACGCGCCCGGCCTTGACGCCGGGATGAAGGTGGAAACGGATCACGTAGGGCTCATCCGCGCGGGAGATGGGCGCGCCTGCAGGCACCAGGCGGTCGCGCCCTTCAACCCGGCGGCCGTCCGCAAGGACGAACACCCGCCGCGCGTGGACGACGCCGAAGCGGCTCACATACCCGTCGTGGGCCGCTTCCGCGGAGGAGCCATCCTCGTCGTCGATGCGCATCACCTTGATTGGCGAGGGCCCAATGACGATCTGCCCCGCAACCCAGTCGCGGCCGCCGTGCTCGTAGGGAATGCGCGCAGACGACGCGTCGGCCACCGCAAGCGTCGAGTGAGCCGCCGTCAGGCGGGCCGCCTCGCGCAAGGCGCCCCCCTGGGACGGCGCGCCGCAGTTCACGACGATCCGCTCGCCCCGGCCCGAGAACTCGAACGACAGGGCGCCAGCATGCGCCTCCTGCGAGAAATCCGGCGGCGGAGACGCCCCGGTGTCCAGGATGAGGACAAGATCCCCCCCCTCCAGGCGCTGGTAGCCGGAGAAGGGAGCGTTCAGGGTCGCGCTTGAACGGGCGTCATCATAGGCGAGGACCGTGGCGAGCATGTCCGCCTCCGACAACCCCATCCCGTTGAAGAGCGCCAGCGAGGAATCCGGATGCCGCAACATGCGCACCATCGGAATCATGCGGTCGATTGCGTTCACCAGCGCTTCTGGCGGCGGGATATTGCGCGCTGTGTAAGCCTGCCGCAGCGGCAAAGCATCGAGCAGCAACTCCACAATCGTGCGCGGATTGCGTCCGACGTGACCGCCATCGGCCAGAATCTGCCGCGAAAACTCTTCGGCCATCCATCGCGTCGCGCGCGTGCGCAAGGCGGTGTAGCCGTCCGAACAAAGCGTCGCCTGCGCGAGCGCGATCGCCACCATCAGGCGCCGCTCCCCAACAAGACCGCCGCGCAGTTCGGTGCGCAGAAAAGTGATGTGTCTCCCGAACGAACGGATGAAAAGCCGGTAGAACTCCGCGTCCGCGCCTTCAAGCAGCAAGGGCGACTGGCTCACCCATGACATGATGCGCCGCGCCGCGACCTCTGGGCGCCACGCGGGTGTCCGGGCGGGACGTGGATGCAGGAGCATGAACTCACGCACAAGGGCGCGAGCGTTTTCACGGGACAGCTCGGTATGGCTCGCGCGCAGGTGGCGCAACCATCCGAACCCCAGCAGACCCGCCTCCCAGTCGTCGCTCGGCGGGACGATGGCGAACGGCGACGAGCCGCGCGCATCGACAATGCGCGAACCGAAGGCGAAATACCCGGCGTAGATGTCATCCGCGATTGTCGGGTCGCTCGTGCGAATATCCTGCGGCGCGATCACGAGACGCTCCGGCCCCGGCCCGCCCATCTGTCCCAGGAGGTGCAAAGGCTCGCGAAGGATCCTGCGACCCTCGCGGAGCTTCAGTCGCGCCGCATGGCGTGCCATACGCAGACGTTCAGCGACGGTGCGCCGGGTCAAGGATCAGGCCTCCATGATGCGCCGCCGCACGCAGGGCATCGAGCTTTCAATTGTATGGCATTTCGGCTTGGCATCAAAATTCGGCCTCACTGCCGTCTGCGCACAAGGCGGCTGGCGAAGAAGCCATCCAGACCCGCAAGACGCGACTCCGCGTTGGGCAAATGACATGGCAGCGTACGCACGTCTCCGTCGGGGGTGATGAACTCGCTCAGCCCTCCGACTTCAGCGGCCTCCACGGGCGCGCGCTGGATGTCGGGATTGCGACGCAGCAACGCGGCGACCTGCGCTTCGCCCTCCTCCCGTTCAATGGAGCATGTGCAGTAGACAAGGCGTCCGCCAGGTTTGAGCAGATCACACGCGCGATCGAGCATTTTCGCCTGCACCGCGGATAATGCGCCGATGTCCCCGACACGTTTGACCCACGCCACGTCGGGGTGACGGCGGATGGTGCCGGTGGCCGTGCAGGGGGCGTCAAGAAGGATCGCATCGAACGGCGCGGCTTCGTATGAGAGCGCATCGCCGACGGCGATTTCCACAGGTAATCGCAGGCGCTCGAAATTTTCCGCCAGCCGCCGCATGCGTTCGGCGGAGCGGTCGAGCGCGATGACGGAGGCGCCTGCGGCCGCAAGTTGAGCCGCCTTACCGCCAGGCGCAGCGCAAAGATCAGCAATCCGCTCGCCGTGTTGCGCCGCGAGCAAGCGAGCGGGAATGGCGGCGGCGGCGTCCTGCACCCACCACTGCCCGTCCGCATATCCCTCAAGTTCACTGACCGCCTGCCGCGTCGTGAGGCGCACGGAACCGGTGGGCAGAACAATCCCGCCGAGCTTTTCCGCCCAACCGGCCGCATCGCTGCGCACGGTGAGATCGAGCGTGGGCTCATGGCGGTGCATCAGCGCAATGCGCGCCGCGGCCTCTTCCCCCCACGCCTTTTTCCACCGCGCAGCGAGCCACGGCGGCGTGTCGAGGAAAGGATCCTCAGCGTCCTTTACCTCATCGCGCGCACGAACAAGGTTCCGCAGAACGGCGTTGGCGAGCGCGGCGAAGGGAGCCGAGCGCTGGTCCGCGCGCACGGCCCGCACGGCGAGATCGACAGCCGCATGATCGGGCACGTCCAGGTAGAGAATCTGCGCTGCGGCGACGAGAAGCGTGGGCTCCAGGGCGCCGCATTTGCGTGGCAGTCCGCGCTCGAGGAAGCGCGCGAGCGCCGCGCGGATCGTTCCGAGCCGACGCAGGGTGGTGGTGACGATGGAGCGGATCAAGGCGCGGTCGCGCGCATCAAAGGCCTGCTGGCGCCCAGCAGCAGCGTCCGCAGCGAAACGCTCCTCCAGTGTGTGCCCGTTGCCAAGGATGTCGGCGAGGGCGGCGGCCGCAGCCATGCGCACGGCGAGCCCAGGCGGCGGAGGCGGCGGAGGCTCCGCGCGGTCAGCACGACGATTTCGGGCCCCGAAGGGCCGCGCATTCTGATTCAAGACTTGGCCACTCCAGGTGTGTTCAGGGGGCGAATCGCGTCATCAGCGAAACGCCCTGTGCGCGCGATCAACCCCAGGGACCGCGCGGCCGACCCCATTTGGAGTTATCACGAACCTCGCCGCCGTTCCACGGCCCCGAAGGACTATCACCATGAAAACCAGAGGCATAGGCCTCGGAGAATGTAGCCTTGCCGGAGCGCGCGGCGAGATCGTCGAGCGCGGCGATGCGGTTTTCGACATTCGGGTGCGTTGAGAAGAGGTTATCCATCCCCTGCCCGGTGAGCGGGTTGATGATGAACATATGCGCCATGGCCGCGTTCGCCTCGGCGTTCTGGTTCGGGATCGCCGCCGCGCCGCCGGAAATCTTCGCCAACGCGCCCGCGAGCCACACGGGGCTTCCGCAGATCTCGGCGCCCATACGGTCGGCCTCGTACTCCCGCGAGCGGCTGATGGCCATCTGCACCAGCATTGCTGCGAGCGGAGCGAGCACCATCAACGCCAGCGAGCCGATAACACCCGGTCCGTTGTTGCGATTTCCGAACAGGGCGCCCCACTGGGCGATGGACGAGATCGCGCCGGCGAGCGTGGCGGTGATCGTCATCGTCAGGGTGTCGCGGTTCTTGATGTGGGCGAGTTCGTGAGCGATCACGCCCGCCAGCTCCTCCCGCGTGAGGATCTGCATCAGCCCGGTGTTCACGGCGACCGCAGCGTTCTCCGGATTGCGCCCGGTGGCGAAGGCGTTCGGCTGATCCTCGTGAATGATATAGACTCTCGGCATCGGCATCTGGGCGCGATACGCCAGCTCCGCGACCATCTGCACCAGTTCGGGCGCGCTCGCCGCGTCCACCTCCTGGGCGTTGTTGGCGGACAACGCCATCTTGTCGGAGTTCCAGTAGGCGTAAAGGTTCGTGACGCCGGCGAAAGCCAGCGCAAGGAGCATCCCGGTCTGGCCGCCAAGCAAGGCGCCGACGGCGACGAACAGGGCGGTCATGGCGGCCATGAGAATGGCGGTGCGCATGAAATTCATCGAACGAACCTCCTCGGCCGCGCCTGTCGGGGGCGCTGGCGGCAGACTATATGTGGGGTCGAACCCGGCGGCCGCGCAAGGCGCGACCGCAACGAAGGCGACGAGAGATGAGCCAGCAACCAGATACGACCATCGAAGTTCCCGCCGAGGCCGCGCCCGCCCCTCGCGTGTTGTCCCCGGCGGCGCAGCGCGCCCTGGCCGAGGCGGAGGAGCGCAGACGGCTGGCGGAAGCGCAGACGGCGCAGGGGCCCCGCGAAATCGACGGGCGCGGCGGACTGGACCCGGTTCGCTACGGCGACTGGGAGGTGAAGGGCATCACCAGCGACTTCTGACCGATCAGGCCTTGGCCGCCCGATCCCGCCCATAGGCGACCGTGAGGATGGTCGCCGCAGACGTCGCCACGAGCATCACGGCGAACGCAGGCGCGTACGAGCCCGACCCGTCAAACGCGAGCGCGCCGATCCACGCGCCGAGGCCGCCGAACGCATGATGCACCATGGTGATGAGCCCGGTGAGGGCGCCGAGGTGGCGCACGCCGAAGGATTCCCGCACGAACAGGACAGTCGGCGGCGCCGTGATGAAGAACGTGAAGCCAAATGACAGGGCGAACACGGCGACCGAAATCGTGTTCGTGTCCACAAGCACGAGACCGAATGCGGCGATGCGAATGAAGTTGGCGACCAGCGTCGGCCAGACCGGGCCGTACTTGTCGGCCGCAGCGCCAGCCCACAGCACGCCCACGAGCCCGGTGAGCCCCATCAGGGCCAGCAGATTGCCGGCGACCAGCGCATCAACACCGTTGTCCTGGGCGAAGGCGACCACGTGGGCGCTCACAAAGAAGTCGTTGAAGCCGCACACGCCATAGACCCCCATGAGGAGCCAGAATGGCTTGGTGCGGGCCGCCTCGCGGATCGACATGCCCTCGGTTGGGCGCACAGCGCTGGCGGATCCAGCCGAGTGAGAAGGCGCCGCGAGCAGCACGAGCGGGATGACTGCGATGTGCGCCACGCCGATCCAGAAAAAGATCGAGCGCCAGCCAGCCTGCATCAACACCGCCGCCAGCACGGCGACAATGATGAGTTGCCCCACGCCCATGCCCGACAGCGCAACCGAATTGGCGAGGCCCGTACGGCCGGGGAAGGTGCGCGTCACCATCACCCCCACGGGGATCGTGGACGCCACGCCATTGCCGATCCCGAACACCACGCCATAAAGCGCGATCGCCTGCCACGGCTCGCGCACGAACGTCATCGCTCCGATGCCCACGGCAGCGATGGCGAGACCCGCGCACAGCACAATCCGCAGGCTCATCCGATCAGCCATACGCCCGGCGATGAACATGCACACCGCCGACACGAACTGGAACACGCCGACGGCCGCGCCGATATCCCCGCGCGCCCACGACAGCTCCTCGACCATGGGCCGCAGCGTGAGGCCAATGGCCATGCGCGAGCCGCCGCCGATGAAAAGCACAAGAAACCCGGTGACAAGCACAAGGACGGCGGCGGGAGCTAATCTGGACAAAGTCACATCGGACACGGGTTAGAGAACACGTCGTCCCGTGTAGCCGTGTTCGCGGACGGCGCCAAACCCGATCGCGCGCTTAATTCCGATCATCCGGCAGGGCCGGAATGGGAAATACCGGAACGCCCTCCTCCCACAGCTCCTTGGCCTGGGCGACTGTCGCCTCGCCGCGGATGGGGCGGGTCGGCGCTTCGCCCAGATGCATGCGGCGCGCCTCTTCGGAAAATTGCGCGCCCACATCGACCGTCTGCTCGCGCACCTTTGCGTGCAACTCGCGGATCGCCTCGCGCAGCGCGCGCTGGCGCTCATCAATGAGCGCGACTTCGCCGGTAGCGGCTTCGGGCGCGGCATCCGGCGCAGGCGGCTGCGATTCCGACTGCCCTGCGGCCTCGTTGCGGGTGCGGCGTTTCGAGGTGGAGACCGCTGGCGCCATCAACGCCTTGCGCACCTGCGTGGAGCCGCAATGCGGGCATTCGACGAACCCGCGGCTCGCCTGGGTTTCAAAACTCTCCGAACCGGAAAACCAGCTTTCGAACTCGTGGCCCTGCTCGCAGACAAGGGCGTACTTGATCATGGGATGTCCTTCAGCCCGCCAGCAGCGGGTCGAGCTGTCCCGCGCGCTCAAGGGCGTAGAGATCGTCGCAGCCGCCCACATGGCGGTCGCCGATGAAGATCTGCGGCACGGTCCAGCGCCCGCCGGCCCGCTCGGACATGGCCTGCTGGCCGGCCGAGTCGCCATCCACGGAAATTTCCTCGAAGGCGGCGTTCTTCTTGCGCAGCAAGTCCTTGGCGGCGGCGCAGTAGCCGCAGGTTGATTTCGTGTAGATGGTGATTGGCGGCATGGGCATAACCTGGACGTAACCTGGGCAAAATCTCGTGCGCCTTCATATAGGCGCCGTCACGGCGTTGTCACAACCCGCGCGAAGACCAGCGCGTCCACCCGTTCCGCTCCCGCCCGCAAAAGCGCGCGAGCGCAGGCGTTTGCGGTGGCGCCCGACGTCATCACGTCATCAACGAGCACAACCCGGCGCCCGGCGACATCCTGGCGCCGCTCCGGCGGCGTGCGGAAGGCGCCTTGCAGATTCTCGGCGCGCTGCGCCCGGGTGAGCCCGACCTGCGGACTGGTGGCCTTCACGCGCTCAAGGGCCAGCGGGTTCGCGGGCGCGCCGCACGCCCGCGAGACCGCGGCCGCAAGCTCCGCGGCCTGATTGAACCGGCGCGCGAACAGTCGCCGCCGATGCAACGGCACCGGGACTAGCAGATCCGCGTCCGCCAGCAACTCGGCGCCGGCTCGGGCCATCCAGGCGCCCATGGGGCCAGCCAGTTCGATGCGGTCCCCATACTTGAGGCGATGCACGAGCCGGCGCGCGGGGCCATCCTCATAGCGGGCCACCGCCCGGGCGCGGCTCCACACCGGCGGATCCGCGATCACCTCGGGCGAGAACAGGCCATCGCCAAGATCTTGTGCGAACGGCGCGCCGGAACGCTCGCAGAACGGACGCTCGATGAACGGCGTTGACACCCAGCAGGGCGCGCACAGGAACCCATTGCGCGCCACGGGCGCAAAACACGCCGGACATGCGGCGGGGTACAGAACATCCAGAGCGCGGGCTGCCGCCGCCCGCAAACGCCGCGTCAACGGTTCGCGGGTCCGGCTCTGAGGTGATGCCGATGCGTCAGACATGGCTCAGCCTAAGGCGCCCCGGCCCGTCGCGACAACCCTTTTGACGCAGACCCTGCAGGTGACCCATATGGATCCCATGCAACAAAATGGCCCCGCCCCCCGGATTTTCGACCGCGACCTGATGCGCCGCCGCATGGCGCGGGCGCGTCGTGGCCAACCCGAAACGTTCCTTCTGGAGCGGGCGGTTGAAGACCTCTGCGAGCGGCTCGGCGCAGTGCTGCGCCCGTTCCCCCGCGTGCTCGACGCCAGCACACCAACGCCCGCCCTCGCCGCCGCGCTCGCGCGCCTTTCCGAACAACGTGCAATCACCCGACTCGCGCCACTCGACGAACCCGACGACCCGCGCTGGCGCACGGTGGTGGGCGATGAGGAAGCGCTGCCGTTCGCTGCGGAAAGTTTTGAACTCGTCGTTTCAGCCCTCGCGCTGCAATCGGTGAACGATCTGCCGGGGGCGCTGATCCAGATGCGCCGCGCCCTCGCCCCTGACGGCCTGCTGATGGCCTGCCTGTTGGGAGGCCAAACGCTGCGGGAGCTGCGCGAGGCTTTCGCCACGGCGGAAGAGGAACTCACCAGCGGTATCAGCCCGCGGGTGGCGCCCTTCGCGGACGTGCGCGATCTGGGCTCACTGCTGCAGCGCGCAGGGCTCGCCCTGCCTGTCACCGACGTGGACACCGTGACCGTGCGTTACTCTGACATGTTCGGCCTGTTGCGCGATTTGCGCGCCATGGGCGCCACGAACGCGCTCAACGAACGCCTGCGCCGCCCCTTGCCACGCGCGCTGCTGATGCGCGCTGCACAAGTGTACGCGGAACGCTTCAGCGACACTGACGGCCGCGTGCGCGCGACATTCGAGATCATCTGGCTGTCAGGATGGGCCCCGCACGAAAGTCAACAAAAGCCGCTCGCGCCCGGTTCTGCGAAAATGCGGCTCGCTGACGCGCTGGGCGCGCAGGAGCAAAAACTGAAGTAAGCATAAATCAGTCCCGAGCGCTTTATTGCCCCTGAACGAGACGACGATCAGGCCGGTTGAACTTGAAAAAAGACAGCGCTCTCAAGCGGCCCCCTGATTGCGGTCTGATCCCGGCAGCGGGCTCGACCCCTCTACGCTGCCCCCGCTAGCGGGAAAATTGATTCGCTCCTTCTCGATCACCAGCGGAAAGTTGCGACTGTAATTCAGGAGCAATCCGACGTACTCGCCCAAAACGCCAAGAGCGAACAGTTGCAACGCGGAAAGAAAGAATACTGCGATCAGCACCGGGGCCACGCCAATCGGAAGACTGTACCAAAACGTCAACTTGATGATGAGGTAAGCGAAGCCGACGATAAAACTGACGACTGCGCCAGAGAAGCCGAGGAGCGTCATAAGCCGAAGCGGCGCCCGGGATGACACCGAAAGGCCAAGAAGCGCGAAATCAGCAAGCGAGTAAAGATTGTAGCTTGATTTTCCGTGCAATCGCGGCGGCTGGTCGTACATGATGACCGATCGTTCAAAACCAACTTCAAGCACAAGCCCGCGAAAATAAGGCTCAGGCTCGCGAAGCGTGCGCAATGCGTCAAGGATGCACCGGTCATAAAGCCCGTACCCTTCAAAGTCCGGAATTTGCTCGGTTCTCGAAAGGACGCGGAGCAGTCTATAGTAGAGAGCACGGGGCCAACGTTGAAACCAGTTTTGGTCACCTGAGCGTTTCACCGCCAGAACAGCCTTCGCGCCAGCACGCCAGCGCGCGATCATCTCGGGGATGACTTCTGCCGGTGTCTGCAGATCCGCCAAGACAGGAATGACTGCATCTCCACGAGCCTGAAGCAAGGCGTGGTAGGGGGAACGCGCCGGGCCGAAGTTGCGCGCGTTCACGATCACGCGCACATGTGGGTCTCCGGCCGCCAACACGCGCAGGCGGTCTACGGTCGAGTCCATTGAACAATTATCGATGAAAATGTGCTCATACGCGACATCCGGCGCGTGCGCGGCGAGCACATCACGCACCGCGGCATGACAGGCCTCAATCGTGGCCTCTTCGTTGTAGCATGGCGTTACAATGCTGAGCGTCACCATTCGTCAAACCATTCGCGCGGGGCTGCATCAGGAAACTTGGACGTAACCATCGAGGCGTTAAAGATTGCGGAACGCTCATTTCGAAGGTGCCCATGAAAATCAGTCACGCCTGCGTCGCTTGTCACAGCACCCGCCTCAGAAGTCGCTCGGCCGTGTTAATGCCCTTCCTGGCTGCACGCATATTCGGCTGGCAGCCAACGACAATCACACCCGAGTGGGGGCTCCGCGACATTGACGCCGGACAGGCGTACTCGCTTTGCGCGACGCTCATGTGCGACGAATGCGGGATGATTTTCCTGGACATGCGATTTGATGCGGACGAGATGGATGCTCTCTACCGCGACTATCGAGGCGCGCAGTACACTGAATTGCGCAACAGGATCGAGCCCGGCTACGCGGCGCTGAACGCGATGCTGCGCGAAGGCGGTGACTACACCGCACAGGTCGAGGCGTTCATTCGCCCGCATCTCACATGCGATCGGCCGCGCGTGTTGGACTGGGGTGGCGATACTGGAGCAAACACGCCTTTCAGGGCAGAAGCTGTCCGCCATGATGTTTATGACATATCGCAGCGCACACTCGTGGAGGGAGCGACAGCCGTCACCGAAGACGAAATCAGCCCGGGCGCGTACGATCTCGTCGTCCTCGCCAACGTCCTGGAGCATGTGTCCCATCCAACTGCTACACTCCGCCTTGTCACAAGCGCAATGGATCAGGACACATTACTTTATATCGAGTTGCCTTATGAAGACTTGATCCGGCATCACCATTCGGATGACGAGCGACTTGCGCTGAAACGGCATTGGCACGAGCATATCAACTTCTTTACTCCAGACTCTCTGGACCACCTGCTTCGAAACACCGGCCTCCAAACGGTGAATCGAACGACCAAAGCCGTCACAGTGGCGGGCCGGGAGCGACATGTGTTCTTGATTGCGGCTCGCCTCGCATAGCGATCAGCGCGAGGCGCGTCCTGTTCGAAGGGCGTGCATGATCGTAACCCTGATCGCTTCGTCAAGCGACGTCCACACGTCAAGACCAAGGCCACGCGCATTCGTAATGGCGGGAACGTATCTTTGGCGCGCGCCGTCGCCTGTTTGCCCAAGTATGCATACGGGCGGCCTGCCAGGCGCATGCGCTGAAACACATGTGGCGACTTCGCGAAGCGCGTAAGCCTGATCTGAACCCACGTTATAGACGGATCCCGCCGGCGCATGGGCGAGGAGTGTCAGCAACCATGCGGCAAGGTCGCCCGCGTAGAGATATGACCGGACCGTCTCACCATTGCCCCTTATCAGAATCGGGCGTCCAGCCACCGCATCAGCGATGAAATTGCCAATGGCGAAGTGTCCTTCCAATGGCAGTCCGGGGCCAATGAACGCGAACCCACGCGCAATGACAGGCGCGAAGTCCGCGCTTGCCTGAGCGAGGCAGAGCTGTTCGGCAAGACGTTTCGCTTGCCCATACACAGACCCGCCCTCAAGCACAGGTGGCGCTCCCTCAAAACTCTCAGGCATCCATTCAAGAGTTGGGGGCTGCGGTCCGTACACCGCTCCAGAGCTGACGTACAACATACGGCGGACGCCGCTCGTGCGCGCAAACTTCAAAACTCGGACGGAACCTCTGACGATTGTGTCCGCCAGGGTCAGCGAGTCCTGATCGGCTGTCGCGCTCGTGTCCGTCGCTGCGTGAATGACATGGGTGAAGCTCCCGCCAGGGGCCTCAAATGTCCTGACATCTCCTTCCACGAGTTTGATTGCGGGGTCGTTCGCGAGACCCGGCGCAGCGCGCTGAAACGCCTGCGCGTCTCGGGTCAGTACGACAGCATGAAGATCATATCGGCGCGAGGCGCGAGCCAAACTCCCCAAAAGCCAAAGCCCGAAGAAGCCCGTTCCCCCCGTGACAAAGATACGCGCGCCCCTGAGCGCTTCGAGCGCCGACGAAGAGCGTGCGAGCACCTGCTCGAGATCCCCGACCTCAACGCCCGCAAACACCGTCACGCCTGCGCCTCGCGAGGCCTGGCGCTCAATGACACAGGATCGAGCGGAACGATCATATTCCGCTGCAATTCCTCAAGGGAGAGAAGCGGCGACATGTCTTCAAGCGGCATTGAGCGCATCGAACCATCAGGAAGCGAAATCGCCGCGCATTTTGGCGCTAGCGCCTCATCGGAAACGAGTTGAATATCAACCAGCAGTGGACCGGGCCGACCAAGGGCATCCCCTATCTTGCGTTCAAGGTTCGCACCGTCATCAATCCGCATGAACTCCCAGCCAAAGGCGCGAGCCAGATCTTCGAGATCAGGCATCTCCAGCCCGGCGTTCGAGCTGCTCCCAACATAACGTCCGCCAAAGTAATTGCGCTGAGTGTTCCGAATGGAGGCATAACCTTTGTTGTTCAGAACAAAGAGGCGAACCGGCGCGCGTAAGGTGGCCAGCGTCTGCAACTCCTGCACGTTCATCATGAGCGAGCCATCGCTCTCGATACAAACGAATGGCCGCCCGTCTGACGCCATGTGGGCGCCTATGGCAGAGGGCAGCGCATACCCCATCGCCCCGAGCCCGGACGTCAGGAAGACCCGCTGTCCTTCCTTGTTTTGAAAACCCATGTAGAAGAACTCTATCGCCAACCCCGACGACCCCGTGACGATCAGGCAATCGCTCGGGAGCGCGCTCGAAAGAGCCTGCGTTATGCGATTATGGCTGATGGGTCCCGCACAGTCGGCAGGTGAGCCATGCGCGGCGGGAAATCGAAGCTTCCATGCATCGCATTGTGCAAGCCAATCCGCACGATCCAGCGCCATGGAAGCATCCGTTTGCGCAAGTAACGCATCAATGAACTCAGCAGCGTTGGCGCAAATCACCCTTGCATAGCCAGGAACCCCGTTGAATTTCTGAAGCTCGCTCGGATCGACATCGACCACGATCTTTTGCGCGGCGCGACCAAAGTTCTCCAAATTATGCGCTGTAACGACAGCGTCCAGCCGCGCGCCGATCGTGAGAATAACGTCGGCGTTCTGCACGGCAAAGTTCGGCGCACGAAGCGCGACGACACCGGGCTTCCCGACATTAAGCGGATGATCGAAAGGGATCAGGTCACTGGCGTTCCACGTCGTCACGACTGGAACTTGTAACGCTTCAACAAGCTGCCTGAACGCTCGTGCGGCGCCGGCGAGCCGAACTCCATGTCCAGCGAGGATTAAGGGGCGACGCGCGCCGACGAGGGCCGCCATCACCTCATGCACATCCTGTGGCGCGATGAATACGCTCGCGGCAGTGTCGGCAGTGTATGCCGGAAGATCATCCGGGACGATGGTTGCGTTCTGCACATCAAGCGGGATATCGACCCAAACGGGGCCCCGGCGCCCACTCGTCGCAAGATGAATTGCTTCATCAAGAACACGACGTATGTCCAACGGGTCCGTCACCGTGGCCGCGTACTTGGTGATTGGGCGCACAATCGAAACTATATCCACTTCCTGCGGACCGCGCTGTCGAACGCCGCTGTCGCCCATCAAATCGCTTCGCTTCACCTGCCCGGACAAAATGAGCAACGGCACGGATTCAATCCACGCACCCGCGCAGGGAGTGACAGCATTGGTGGCGCCTGGACCCGTGGTTACGAGCGCGCAGCCTAGATGGCCATGGATCCGGGAATAGGCTTCAGCCGCTATCGCGGAGGCCTGCTCATGATGGTTCGCGACATATTGGACGCTCTCGTGGTTCCCAAACGCATCATTGAGATGCATCGCGCCGCCGCCCGGGACGAGGAAGACGCATCCCACGCCTTCCGCAGCGACCCGGTTGGCCACGTAGTCCGCGAGCCGGATGGATTGTTTCATGGGACCATGCCCTTCCGCCTAAAGCCAGTACCGGAGAATGGTCTTGCGGTTCGTATTCTTGTTTATTGCCTCATCGCAATAGAATGAGTCCTCCGCCACATGCGTCGATGAGATTTCCTCAAAAACACACCCTGTCTCACTGTCGAACTCATGGACAGCTCCTGCCATGATCGTGATGACATCGCCGGGATGACAGACCCTGCGTCGCCCATCGACCGTGAGATTGAGCGTTCCATGCAGCACATGGAACGTTTCTTCCTTTATCTTGTGGAATTGCGCTGGATGTCTCTGGCCAGGAAGCACCGCGATGAGCTTCTTGCAATAGCCCCGGTTAACCACCGTAATCATCGTCGCGCCAGCCTCGTCGAACCGCTCAAGGCCATAGTGGTGGGACAATTCCAGGACAGCTTCACCTGGCACCACGCCCTTACTTTCGGTGATGAGCTGCTTCACTCGCATAACGATAGCGCGCACCTGAGAGTGCACGTCGGTGCATGTTGTATCCGTATGCAAGACTGGCGAACCAGCCTCGAGCTGGCGCCCTGAAAAATACTGCCGATATTTGGACCACTCATTTGCGGTAATCTGATCGGTCTGCGCTGGAATCGCAAAGCACACATCATCATCGGTCAGGCGTAGGCCTGCTTTCACATCTCTTTTGAGATACACACCCCTTCGCAACTCACCCAGCGCTTTTCTTTCAGATTCGCACGGTCCGTCCCGTAATGTGCTCCGCCCAGCCATTGCGAAGGCCGTCTCCGCCGCCTCAAGCCACCGGCGAACCTGTTCGGGATTGGCGGAATAGGCATTGAGAGAGTACTTGTCTGTTGGCACGCCAACATGCTTTTCAAAAATGCACGCACCCTTGGCAATGGCCATAACCACCGGTAGGATCTCGTCTGGCTCCTCATGTGTAGAGTAGCCAACACGGACCGATGGATATCGCGCTCGCAGTAGGTCAATTTGATTCAACTCCAGCGAGGCGGACGGAGTCGGGTACTCCGCGACACAAGCCATCAGTGAAAGAGCCTTCTGGCGATTCGTGAAGAAAGATACCACTCGGTCCATATCTTCGATCGATGCCCCCCCTGTCGAAGCAATAATCGGCAGAGTGGCGCTGGCGATTTCCTCAAGCAAGGGCCAGTCGGTGAAAGAACAGCTTGCGATCTTCAGCGTATCAAAGCCATCATCCACAATACGGCGCACCGATACTTCGTCGAATGGGGTGCATACCGCTTTGAACCCTCGGGCCTTGATCGCAGAGACCAACGCCGAGGTTTCCTTGCGCGATAGCCTGGTGTCCATAAAGCGCTTTACCATCCGCACATCCATACGCGCGTGGAATGATGGATGAATGAATGTATCAAGCTCACGATATTGCAGCTTGAATGCGAAATCGTAATTGAATCTCTCCGAGACCTTGGCGCATTCATCAATAATGCGCAGCCCATGGTCGAGATCGCCCATATGATTGTTGGCCATTTCAAACACGAACAATGGTGATTTGTCCGATCTTGTTTCAATCAATTGATGCGCCGCAGCCATTTTGACCTCCAAAATCGATTTACTAGAAACGTTTTCAATGTTCTCTCTTCGACACGAGTCGACTCTCTATAATTAGAAAGTCACCCCGGCAATTGAGCTTCAGCCGCTCTAATTCCGCCAAAAATGCCAGTCTGGTAAAGCTCCTCGTTCAAGCTCCAACATTCGCGGGGCGCGGTCGGGCGCAGTTCACTGCTTCCACGGATCATGAGCCAGTCGGGAATCACGCTCCAACGCGCGTGATAGTGAGGCGACAGTTCGCCGGCTCCAAGCTCACGTGCGCTCTGAACAATTGAACAATAACTTATTGGCCAACCGGGAGCCAGATGATGCATGGCGAGCGTTCCGACTGCCGACAGACTGCAAAGGACCCCGGTTACCATGCCAAGCCATCTATCTCTCACGTGTTGGATTGAAGCGCCAAGGAGAACGTAGCCGAAAAGAAACCATAAAATTGTCAGCGGCACGATTGACCCGCGCATAACGATGTCGTTCGATGTTCCGAAGATAAATGCGGGAAGTGTGAAAAGAAGAATGAGAGAAATGACAGCCGCCATACGATATTGCTTGGGCAGCGACTTGCGATTGAGAAATAGGAACGCTGCATGCGGGGCCAAAGCTAGCACGAACAAAGAATAAAGTGAGAAAGTTTCGGCGGTCGCGGGGGCTGTCGAAAGGGGAATGCTTGAAGCGTCGGCGGTGAAATAAATGACCACCGGCGCGAAGCAGCAGGCGATGAGCGCCGAGATCCACATTCTTGGCCGCACTACGTGCTCACGCAGCCGCCCTAACAGCAGGAAGGGAACAGCAAAGACCACGAGCGGCGACCAGAAGAGAGCCGCTGAGGTTGTTGCAGCGACGCTCGCGCCGTCGAGTTCCTCCTCAAAATGAAGGAGAAATGCAACTGCAATCCACCAGCCCGGGATCGCGTGATTCGGAACCCAGAAGAACTGGATCATCGCGGATGAGTATTGGTAGGTCGGATGCCACGCGTCCAATCCGTAGACAAGGAGACCATTGAATGGCGGCAGGGCGCCCAAGAACCAGAGTAGAGCCACCGGGAGGATCGCACACGTTCCCGACAACAGCAGAAGGGCGGCGTGTCGAAGACCAAATCCCAGTGCGCAGATGAAGTAGAGGATCACACCAAGAGCGAAGCTGTTCTGAATCCATAAAGCGATGTGGGCGCTGAACAACCCAGAGGAAAACCCCAACATTGCAGGCATGACGTACATGCCGATTGGGGCCCTCAGCAGGTACTCTTCGCCTCCAACACGATAGGTTGCTGGAAAGCCGGCCGCGCTCAAATCGGCGAGCACTGCATCGCGGATGCGCCAGTCGAAAGTTGGTGGGAAAAAATGCAGCGAACCGGAGTAGAACAAGAGCGCTGCAGCAATGCAAATGCATGCTCCGAGCAGCAAGGGGTTCACCCTTTGCTGCAGGACGCCGTCTGGGCGCATGGAGGGGTCACGCGCGACGAGAGCAATCACGCCAAGACATCCGGTGAGAAGGACCGCGGCTGGGAGCGGTTTGAAGCCAACCGAGACAAGCGCTGTCGGGATCACCATCAGCACGCTCATACCCAAAAACACGGTGCGATTCGTTATGACTATCGAACGGGCGAGGGCGCCAACCGTGTTCACGGACGCCTCCCGAACACAACATATCGGCTCAGAATAAAGCTCATGACCACTGCGGCAGGCAGGAGCAAGAGGCCCGCTGCCCACGATGCCATGCCAATTCCCTCCAAGGCACGCAAGCCGATGGCCTGGAACGTCAGGATAAATGCATGAGCGCCAAAGAACGGGATCAGGCGGTCAGGGCTCGTACTTCCGAACACGTACCCTCCCGTACTCCAGAAATTGAAAGATAACGCCAGCACATAGCTCGCGACTAAAGCGCCAAAGCTGCTCGGGATGACGGCAAGGGCAGCGATGAAGAGGGAGTACCCAACAGCCGTATTCAGAATCCCGACCGTCACGAAACGCGCCAAAAGCGGGTCCAGAAGAATCTTCCGCGTGCGGCCCATTAAACCTTCAACAGGGCCGCTCGCTGTGTTTGGTTCCGACAGCGCAGATAATGCCGGCGAAGAAGGCTCGACGCTGGCTCCATCCGGGGGCCTTGAACCCATACCGCCCCGCAGGAGATCATGCAGGGTCTCAATCGTATAGTTGAGCGCGGGTTCCGAGAGGCCGGGGTACAGGCCGATCCAGAATGTACGGTCAACGACAATGTCGGCATTGACCAGCGGCGCCGGCGCCCGGAAGGTCCGCTCTTTCATGTATGGCTGCCGCACAAGATTGCCGCCAAACAGAAGGCGCGTTCCAATACGGCGCGCATTAAGGGCCTTCACAAGCTCATCTCTGGTCGACGAAGCGCCCTCTCTAAGGGTAAGGGGGTAGCCGAACCATGACGGATCGGCGCCCTCGATTGAGGCTGGAAGAATGAAGTATTCCTCCAGCTCCTTGAGGCCATCTTGCAGCGTCGCGAAGTTTCGGCGTCGTTCCGAGATAAAGCTCTGAAGCCGGTCAAGTTGCGCAAGGCCGACTGCGGCCTGCATATCGGTTATTTTCAAATTGAAGCCAAGATGTGAATAGACATACTTGTGATCGTAGCCTGTCGGGAGGTCGCCAAGCGTCCAGCCGAATCTGTTGTTACAGGTGTTGTCGCATCCAGGTTTGCAATAGCAGTCGCGACCCCAATCGCGAAACGACTCCATTACCTTCGCCAGCATGAGATTATCTGTGAAGACGGCGCCGCCCTCGCCCATTGTAATATGATGCGCGGGATAGAAGCTAAGTGTCCCGATGTCACCGAAAGTGCCGACAGGCTTCCCGTTAACAGTAGCGCCCAGCGCGTCGCAGCAATCCTCGATGAGATAGAGATCGTATTTGTCGCAGAACGCCCGGATGGCGCGGACATCGAATGGATTTCCAAGAGTATGCGCAAGCATGACCGCACGAGTGCGCGGGGACACCGCAGCTTCCAGGGCGGATACGTCGATATTGTAGGTTGGTAAATGCACATCGACGAAGACCGGAGTCATACCCCACAGAATCGCGGGATTGATCGTTGTTGGAAATCCAGTGGCGCAGGTTATGACTTCGTCGCCCGGCTGGAGGCGCCGTCCTTTCAACTTATGGGAGGTTAGCGCGGAGAAGGCGATCAGGTTCGCTGATGAGCCCGAGTTAACGGTCAGTGTATGCCGCGCGCCGACGCATTGCGCGAGACGCTCCTCGAAAGCATCGTTGAACCGTCCGCTTGTGAGCCAGAAGTCAAGGGCCGAGTCGACCAGAAACTGCATTTCCCGAGCGCCATAAACGCGCCCTGCTACAGGGACGAGCGAAACAGCCGGATCAAAGGGCGGCGGCACGTGGGCAAGCGCATGGTAGCGCTCAACGAGCTCAAGAATTTCGCGACGTATCGTGGCCGCGGAAGGATCAACCGGGTTAGACATCAACGACCATCGCTTAAAATCGAGTTGTGTGAAGAATTCTGCTACCCGTTCAATGCGAGATAAGAATCGACCTGCGCCAAAGTGATCGCACGCACATCAGCGCCCCCTGCATAAGCCCGATACCAGTCGGCGCTCCATTGAACGGTGTTGCTGAAGTCCAACAAAGGTCGCCATCCCAGGGTGTGCCGGGCCTTCGTTGAATCAAGACGCAACGTCACAGTTTCAGGAGGATGCGGCGTAAGGTCTGCTATCCACGCTGCAGGAGTTCCCCAGGCGGCGGCTAGTTTGGTCACCAACGCCTCCACGTCGTGCTCGTCATCCTCGTCAGGTCCGAAGTTCCATGCTCCCGCGAGGGTTTGTCGCCATGCCTGCTCCGCAAGCAGGAGGTATCCAGACAACGGGTCAAGGACATGCTGCCACGGGCGTACGGCGCCGGGCATGCGCACTGAGACAGGTTGGCCACTCATGAATGCGCGGACCGCATCCGGGACAATCCTGTCAGTCGCGAAGTCTCCCCCGCCGATGACGTTGCCGCTGCGAGCGGTCACAATACGGAGAGTCTGAATCTGGCGAAAAGCAGCCTCGAAAGAGGAGCTGACGAGTTCCGCGCATGCCTTGCTGGCGCTGTAGGGGTCGCGTCCGCCCAGGCGAGCGTTCTCGCTATGGCGAACGCCCCGGGGATCGACTTCGTAGCATTTATCCGAGGTGACGATGAGCACGGCTCGAACATTTGAGCGCCGACGGGCCGCCTCAAGAATGTGTGCGACGCCGAGAACGTTCACCCGATACGTTTCGATTGGATCGACGTAACCAGCCTTCACGAGCGGCTGCGCCGCAAGATGCAGAATGATTTCGGGATCAGCTTCGTTCAACGCGTTCGCCAATGCCTCTGCGTTACAGATGTCGGCTCGGAAATCACCGGCGAGGTCGCGGCGAACGTGGGCGAGTTCGAAGAGCGATTGGTTTACGGGCGGTAATGCATAGCCAGTCACAACGGCGCCGAGACGACTCAGGAGCAACGTCAGCCATGAGCCCTTGAAGCCCGTGTGGCCCGTAACCAGCACGCGACGATCGTTCCAGAAGCCTTGCACGGTCACCACACCCTCCATGGAGGGGCGCCGCCTGACCATTGCTCTTCAAGGAAAGTCTTGTCTCGGAGAGTGTCCATGGGATGCCAGAAGCCCTGGTGCCGAAAGGCGCGCAGTTCATCGTTGCGGGCGAGCCATTCCATGGGACCAAGCTCCCATACGGCGCCATCGCCATCCAGCAAGTCGAGCACCTTTGGCGAAAGAATAAAGAATCCGCCGCTCACCCATCCGCCGTCTTCGTGAGGCTTTTCGATAAAATTGACGACTTTGGTTCCGTCGAAGGCGATTGCGCCAAAGCGGCGGGGTGGGCGCACAGCAGTGACAGTCGCCATTTTTCCATGAGCGCGATGAAATCCCAGCGCCGCAGCGATATCCATATCGCCAACACCATCGCCATATGTCATCGCAAACGCCTCATCGTCACGGATATGATCAGCGATGCGACGGATCCTCCCTCCAGTCTGGGTGTTTTCTCCGGTGTCAATCAGCGTCACGCGCCAAGGCTCAGCTGTGTCGCGCAAGATCTGCATCGTGTTTGCGCGGACGTCGAAAGTCACGTCCGCAGTATGCAGGAAGTAATTAGAGAAAAATTCCTTGATGTAGTATCCGCGATACCCGAGGCAGATCACGAAGTCGTTCAGTCCGTAAGCCGAATAGATTTTCATGATGTGCCACAGGATCGGGCGGCCGCCGATCTCGATCATTGGCTTGGGCCGGACCGCCGTCTCCTCCGCGAGGCGCGTGCCAAACCCGCCTGCCAAAATGACAACCTTCATCCGCGGCTCCCCAAAGATCATGCGAACTAGCGCAGCTGCACGACTCCCGGGCGGGCGCCAAGATCAGCTTGATCTAGGCTATGATTGGTACCGATGTTTTGGTTAATGGATTGTTAATGACGGCTGTGAGACGCGCGGCAATTGCGACGCTCACGTGCCACGATATCGCGCGCCATCCTTACAAGCCGTCATGATCGCGCGTGCGTTGCTCAAGAGCGGGCTTACGTCCAGACAGAAGGCGCAATGGCGGCGTGCATCAACCGATACAATCGATGGCGCGCTTCTCCGCCCACAAAGTGGTCGGCCCATGCTGAGAGCTTTTCAGCCTCCTGGGATTGTTTGCCCCGGGATGGTTTGCAAGGAACAGAGATGAGGCGCGTCTGAAGGGCTTTTTGCGATGGGCGATCACGCCCAATCTCGCCTGAAAACTCTGAGGCGGGCGACACACGTGTGCGCTGTCACCCCGGCGGGCATCAAAGAATATGAAGGAAACACAATCGACTAGATAATCTTGGCGGAGGGAGCGGGATTCGAACCCGCGATACGGTTTCCCGTATACACACTTTCCAGGCGTGCGCCTTCAACCACTCGGCCACCCCTCCGGACGGAGTGTCTGATAGACCAAATGTTCTCACGAGCCAAGCGTTAAGAAACGAGCAGCGCAGCAGAAGGAACCGCGCCCCGCTTGCCAGACAGGTCGTACTGGGTACATGGTGCCAACATGGTTCGCTTTCTTGTCCGGACTGTCGCACTTCTTCTCCTTGCGGCCGCGTTCGCAGCCCTGGTGGTGGACGGGGTCCGCTCCATCGCTGTGTCAAGAATCGTCGTCACGGCCTTCGGGGAAACGATTTACCGCTTGCTGCCCCACCATTTTCCCCTTTTGCAGCCGGCGGTGGAGCAGCGCTTTCACCCCCTCGTCTGGGATCCATTTCTCCTGTCTGTCTTCCTGGCGCCTGGCTGGCTCGTGCTGGCGGTCCTCGGCGTCCTCCTCTACTGGGCGGCGCGGCCGCGCGCCTCACAGGTCGGGTTCTCCAGCCGCTGAGTTTTCAGGATGCGCCAATGATCTTCTTCCGCAAGAAAGTCGAGTTGCCCGCTCGTGAGGAGGCCCTCCCAGGCCGAACCGAGCCGGTTCCGACGGCGGCGACCCATTTCGTCAACGGTCGCGCTCTTCACGGACCCTGGCCCGCCGGGCTTGAGGCGGCCATGTTCGGCATGGGTTGCTTCTGGGGCGCCGAGCGCAAGTTCTGGCAGGCGGGGCCGGGCGTGCATGTGACTGCTGTGGGATACGCGGCGGGGTTCACGCCGAACCCCACCTATGAAGAGGTCTGCTCTGGCCGCACCGGGCATAATGAGGTTGTGCTCGTCGTCTTTGATCCAAAGGCGATCTCCTATGGCGATCTGCTGCGCGTATTCTGGGAAAATCACGACCCGACTCAGGGCATGCGTCAGGGCAATGACGTTGGCACCCAGTATCGCTCCGGGGTGTACGTGTTCAGCGACGCCCAGCGGGCGGAGGCGGAAGCCTCGCGGGCCGCTTACGCGGCGGCCCTCGCGGCGAAGGGATATGGCCAGATCACGACCGAAATCCTCGACGCCGGCCCGTTCTACTACGCCGAAGCCTACCACCAGCAGTACCTTGCAAAGAACCCGAACGGGTACTGCGGCCTTGGCGGAACCGGCGTCGCGTGCCCTGTAGGATTGACCGCTTGACGCGACGAACAGGGCTTGCGGTCAGGCCGCCGCCGTGTCAAATCGCTAAAACTTCGCTGTTCATCACAGGATCGCCTCATGATTGAGCGTTCGCTCGAGCGTTTTCTCTTTGCGAGTCGGTGGCTGCTGGCGCCCTTCTATGTGGCGCTGGTGATCGCCCTCACGGCGTTGCTGCTGAAGGCGGCCCAGGAACTGTGGCACCTCATGAGCCATGCCCTCAGTGCAACCGAGGCGGAGGTCATTCTCGGCGTGCTGGCGCTGGTTGACCTGACGCTAACGGGCTCGCTCATCGTCATCGTGATTTTCTCCGGGTACGAGAACTTCGTCTCGAAGATCGACGAGGCCGAGCACAAGGATTGGCCGGACTGGATGGGCAAGATCGATTTCACAGGTCTGAAGCTGAAGCTTCTATCCTCCATTGTGGCGATCTCCGGCATTCAGGTCCTGAAGGCGTTCATGAATCTCGAGAACACCACGGACCGCGAGTTGCTCTGGCTCGTGGGCATCCACGGCGTGTTCGTGGTCACCGGCGTCCTGCTTGCGCTGACCGATCGCCTGTCGGGCGAAGCCGGCAAGCACTGATGCGGCAAAGCGCCCGGTGTCTTCACCGGGCGTTCAGAACGATCCTGCACTCATTGGGCAGATCAGCCATGGTGAGCGGCGGCCGCGGCTTTGCGTTGGGATCGGGCTTCGGGTTAAGCACCGCGTCGGTGAACCACCAGTCCAGCGACGAATCGCAGCCCTCTCCCGGGGGCGGGGGCTCCTGCGGCCGACACGCCGGATCGCCCGCCGGACAATTCACGCGCACGTGAAAATGGAAGTTGTGCCCCCAGTAGGGGCGGATCTTCGCCAGCCAGCTGCGATCCCCGCGCGCGTCGCGGCACACCGCCTTCTTGATAGCCGCATTGACGAGCACGCGCTCCACGTTTGGCTGCTGGGCTGCAATCCGCAGAATCTGGACGTGAGCAGGCGTCCAGCGAGCGGGATCGACATCGCGCCTGTCGGGTCGCACCATATCGAGCGCGGACATTTCCTCGCGCTCAAGCCGGCTAAGGGTGCGTGTCGGCATGGGGGTGAGCCAGATGTCGGCGTCGAGTCCGATCTGGTGCGAGGCGTGGCCCGTGAGCATCGGCCCGCCGCGGGGCTGGGCGAGGTCGCCCACGAGGAGACCGGGCCACACGCCCTCCGCCTTCGCCTGCCGGGCGATGCGCTCGACGGTCGCGACGAGTTCGGGATGACCCCAGTTGCGGTTGCGCGACAGGCGCATCACCTGCCAGGCGTCGCCATCCACCGCCAGCGCGGCGCCGCCGGCGAGGCACCCGCGCGAGTAAAAGCCGATGGAGCGCGCAGCCATGCTGGCGGGCTCCGGCTTGCGGCCGAAGAGGTCCTTTGCAGGCGTCGCGGGATCGTCGGGGCGCGCCAGCGGCGGCAGCGGCTTGGGCGCCAGCGTCCCGCGCTCCTGGGCGAGAGCGCCGCAGGGCGCAAGCAACAGCGCCAACCCGAGTTTCGCAACCGTTCGCATCTGCGCCTCCGTTATGCGCCGCATGATCATCACGCGACGCAAACGAACCGTTAACCACGCGGGGACCCGCGAGTTTCCTTCAGCGCGAGGCTTTGAGCCCCATCAGTCCGGCGATGAGATTGCGCTGTGTCTGCGAGGTGCCGGCGGCGATGGTGGCGCTGCGCGCGTCGCGGAAATAGCGCTGCATGTCGTACTCGGCGTTGAGGCCGTAGCCGCCCATGATCTGCACGCCCATGTTGGCCACCTTGGCGTAAACCTCCGAGGCGAAGAGTTTCGCCATGGTGATCTCGCGCAGCGCGTCCTTGCCTTCAGACGCAAGCCATACCGCGCGCCACATCAGCATGGTGGCGGCGTCCACCTCCGTCGCCATGTCGGCGACCATGTGAGCGATGGACTGGAACGAACCGATGGGCCGGCCGAACTGCTCGCGCTCGCGCGCATAGCTGGCGGCCAGATCGACGATGGCCTGCGCCGCCCCGCATGAGCCAGCGGCGGAGACCGCGCGCTCGATCTGGAGGCCGCCCATCAGGCAATCCCACCCCTTGTTCTCGCCGCCGATGAGTTGGTCGACAGGAACCTCCACATCGCGGAAAAACACCTCGTAGGTGCCCACACACCGCCGGCCCAGCATGTCGAGCTTGCGACACTCCACGCCTGGCGCGTCGTTGTCGATGAGCAGCAGCGACATGCCATCGCGATAATGCGCGTCGCGGTTGGTCTTCACATACGCGCTGATGACCGTGTTCTTCAGGCCGCCGCCGGTCATCCAGAGTTTCTGGCCGTTGACGATGTAGCGGTCGCCCTCGCGCTTGGCGAACGTCTTGATGGCGCCCACGTCAGAGCCCGCATCGGGTTCCGAGATGCCGATGGCGAAGCGCGTCTGCCCGCGCACCATGGGCTCGATGAACCGGCGCGCCTGCTCGGGCGTGCCCTTGCGCAGAATGTTCAGTCCACAAAAGATGCTGCCGCCATAGGCCATCGCGAGATCGGCGCTGACGCGCGACAACTCGAAACTGACAATAGCGAGGTCGATCACGCTCCCGCCAAGTCCGCCGAATTCTTCCGGAAATGGGAGCGCGAGCAAGCCCGCCTCAGCCCACGCCTTATACAGCTCATAAGGGAACGTCTGCTCGCGATCATGCCGGCGCAACGCGTCAGCGGGCGCATGGCGGGCCATCAGCTTGCGCACGCTGTCGCGCAGCAGATCCTGTTCCTCCGTGAAGCTGAAATCCAACGTTTCCCCCGTCGTTCCGCGGCGCCAGACCGGCGTTGCCAACTGCGGCGGCGGACAGTAGACAATATCAGGATCACTGATCAAGCGGCCGCGTGAACGCGGCGTGCGTCATATGGGGAGGCCCGGGATGAAGCTGGTTACGTTTTCGGCAGGCGGCAAGGTGAGCTGGGGCGCTGTCGTTGACGGCGGCGTCGTGGATCTCGGCGTCCGGCTTCCCAATATCCCGGACGTCCGCTCACTGATCGCAGCCGGCGCGCAGGACCGCGCCAAGGCGGCGCTGAACGGTGCGAAGGCCGACCACGCTCTGGACGCTGTCACGCTACTGCCGCCGGTGCTGAACCCGGAAAAAATCATCTGCGTCGGCCTCAACTATGACGAGCACGTGCGCGAGACCAAGCGCGAGAAGACCGAGGATCCGGCGCTGTTCGTGCGTTTCGCCAACAGCCAGCTCGGCCACGATCAGCCGATCCTCATCCCGCTTGAGTCCGACAAGCTCGATTACGAGGGCGAGATCGCGGTTGTGATTGGCAAGGGCGGCCGCCGCATCGCGGAA
>JAIXSM010000005.1 GCA_027484655.1 Hyphomicrobiales bacterium
CACGGGCGCAAGGTCGCGGCCGATATCGCTTGCGCGCCAGCCGTTCTCATAAGCCGCGAGTTCGTCGCCGCTGCGCCCTTCCGCCAGCGCCTGCGCGACGCTTTCGGCCGCCAGCATCCCCGAGAGCACGGCGTTGTGCGAACCCTTGATGCGCGCCACGTTGACGAAGCCTGCCGCGCACCCCAGCAGCGCGCCGCCTGGGAAGACGAGCTTCGGCACGCTCTGCCAGCCGCCTTCCGTGATCGCCCGCGCCCCGTAGGCGACGCGGCGGCCGCCCTCGAACAGCGGCGCAATCATCGGATGGGTCTTGAACCGCTGAAGCTCATCGAAGGGAGAGAGAGTCGGATTCTCATAATTGAGATGGACCACCATCCCCACGAGAACCTGATTGTTTTCTATGTGGTAGATGAAGCTGCCGCCGCCTGTGCGGTTGTCCAGCGGCCAGCCCATTGAATGTTGTACGAGGCCCTGCTTGTGCAAGGCGGGGTCGATGTCCCAGATCTCCTTCACGCCGATCGCGTACTTCTGCGGGTCGCGGCCCTCATCGAGCCGATAGCGCGCGATGGCCTGCTTGGAGAGCGAGCCGCGGGCGCCCTCCGCCAGCAGCGTGTACTTGCCCACAAGCTCCATGCCGCGGGTGAAGGAGTCCTTGGGCTCGCCGTCGCGGCTCACCCCCATGTCGCCGGTGGCGACGCCGCGCACCGCGCCATTCTCGTCGAACAGCAGTTCGGTCGCCGCGAAGCCTGGATAGATCTCGACGCCCAGCGCCTCGGCGCGGGCGGCCAGATAGCGCGCCACGTTGGCCAGCGAGCCAACGAAGCAGCCATGGTTGCTCATGAGCGGCGGCATCAGGCGCTGCGGCAGGCGCGCGCCGCCACCGGGGCCCAGCACGTACATCCGGTCTTCCGTGACTTGCGTCTTCAGCGGCCGCGCGGCGTCTTCCCGCCAGTCCGGGAGCAGGCGGTCAAGGCCGATGGGGTCGATCACCGCGCCCGAAAGGATGTGCGCGCCGGCTTCCGAGCCTTTTTCGACCACAACCACGGAGGCGTCCGGGGCGAGCTGCTTGAGGCGGATGGCGGCGGCGAGGCCTGCCGGCCCAGCGCCGACGACAACCACGTCGTATTCCATGCTCTCGCGCGGCGGCAGTTCGGCCATGTGTTCGTTCCCTGATGGTCCTTGGGCTCCCGCATCCTGATTAGCCCATTCGCGCGGCGCTGCGAAAGACTGTTCCCCGCTGGCGCGTGCGACTACAATGACAACCATGATCGACGCCGCCCAGCTCTCCCACGCCGAGCTAGAAGCCGTTCTCCGCTGGTACGCGGCGATGGGCGTCGACCAGCCGCTCGTGGACGCGCCTCGCAACCGCTTCGCGGAGTTCGAGCAGGAGGTCGCGCGCCGCGCCGCCCAGCCCGCCCCGCAGCCCGTCGCCGACGCGCCCCGTCGCTCGCCTGTCTCACCATTGCGCCCCCCGCCTGCGCCTCTGCCGCCGGCCCGGCCGGCGGCCATCAGCGCGGAGCAGGCTGTCCTCAAGGCGCAGGAGACTGCGGCGGCCGCCGCCACGCTCGACGAACTGCGCGCGGGGCGGGAGGCTTTCGACGGCGGCGGGCTCAAGCGCACCGCAAGCAAGCTCGTGTTCGCGGACGGGAATCCCGCCGCCCGCATCATGCTGGTCGGCGAGGCGCCGGGCGGCGATGAGGATCGGGAGGGCCGCCCCTTCGTCGGGCGCGCAGGCCGCCTGCTGGACCGGATGCTCGCGTCCATCGGGCTCGACCGGGAGCAAGTTTACATCGCCAACGTGGTTCCGTGGCGCCCGCCGGGCAATCGCACGCCCACGCCGCAGGAAATGGCGGTCTGCGAGCCGTTCATCCGCCGTCAGATCGAGCTTGTGAACCCCGATCATCTGGTGTGCCTCGGCGCCGCCTCCGCAGCCGCGCTCCTTGGTGTGAAGGAGGGCATCACCCGGGCGCGGGGCCGGGCGTATGAATACGAAATCGGCAAAGGGGAGGGGGCGCGGCGTATTCATGCCTGCGCCATGCTCCACCCCGCCTACCTGATCCGCCAGCCGCTTCACAAGAAGCTCGCCTGGGCGGATTTGCGCACGCTGAAAAAGGCGCTCGCGCCGGGTTGACGCCGCCTCGCGCTGGCGGCTCGCCAGCAAGCTGCCTATGTTGAACAACCAACGCCTTCGCCGGAGACTTTGCGCATGAACAGGTTCAGCGGCTGGCTCATGGCTGGCGCTCTCGTGCTGCTGGCGCTTTTCGTCGCCGAGCCGTACGTGGCGCGTCTCATGTACAGCGCCACGGAGCCGCGCGCGGTGACCCCATCTGGGGGTTTGGCGCAGGGCGAGCAGCACACCATCGAGCTGTTCCGGCGCGCGTCGCCTTCCGTCGTGCATGTGTTCGCCGAGCCGCGCGGATCGCGCCTGCGCGAGCGTTTCAGCAGCCGCGAGAGCGAGGATGACCAGCGCCAGAGCGGCACGGGCCTTGTGTGGGATCAGGCGGGCCACATCGTCACCAACAACCACGTTGTGTCGGGCGCCGCGTCCTATCGTGTGCGCCTCGCCAACGGCGAGAACGTGCCGGCGACGCTCGTAGGCCGCGCCGAGGCGTACGATCTCGCGGTCCTGCGGCTGGGCCGCGTGTCGTCGCCCCCGCCGCCGCTGGCGCTGGGCACGTCCGCCGACTTGCAGGTGGGGCAGGCGGTGTACGCCATCGGCAACCCGTTCGGGCTCGACCAGACGCTCACAACCGGCATCATCAGCGCGCTGAGGCGGCGCGTGCCCACCGATGACGGTGGCGAACTGTCCGACGTGATCCAGACGGACGCGGCGATCAATCCCGGCAATTCTGGCGGGCCACTGCTGGATTCGACAGGCCGGCTGATCGGCGTCAACACCGCGATCTATTCGCCCAGCGGCGCGTCGGTGGGCATCGGCTTCGCAATACCGGTCGATGTGGTGAACCGTGTCGCGCCGCAGCTCATCAGGCAGGGGTCTGTTCCAACGCCCGGGATCGGCGTTCTTGTCGGCCACGAGGGCATGACCGCGCAGCTGGGCGTGGACGGGCTCATCATCATGCGGACCGTCGAGGGCTCACCTGCGGAGCGCGCCGGCCTGCGGGGGCTCGATCCGCGCACGGGAATGCTGGGCGACGTCATCGTCTCCGCCAACGGCAAGCCGGTGCGCAGGCTCGGCGATCTGGCGTCTGTGCTCCGCGAGATCGGGGTGGGAAAAACCGTGCGTCTGGGCGTGAGCCGCGGCGGTCGCGTGCTTCAGATGGATGTGGAGATCACCGACATCCGCGAGCGTTGAACCATCCCAGCACCGGGATAGTACTTAAGAAAAAACCCCTCCGCGCAGGGCGCGAAGGGGTTCAAAATCTCGCTGAGAGGTCGCTTACGCGGCCTGGAGATTGCCAGCCGACTGCTTGCCCGAGCGGCGATCCGTCTCGAGCTCGTAGGAGACCTTCTGGCCTTCGTTCAGCGTGCGCATGCCGGCGCGCTCAACGGCGGAGATGTGCACGAACACATCCTTGCCGCCCTGATCCGGCTGAATGAAGCCGTAGCCTTTTTCGGTGTTGAACCACTTCACTGTTCCCGTAGCCATGGGACTATCCTTTGATCGTAAGTGCGCATGAGCGAGCGTTTTGACGCGCCGCCCGGGGTCGTCGAGTTTTGGTAGATGGACAGTCGTGCGCCGATCTCAGATAGGCGAAGCAGCCAAGTCGTCAGGCCAAAGTCGATGTCCCTCACATAGGGCATTGATCTGCCAATAGCAAGGTAGAGCGGCGCTGTTCGCAGGGCGCCTCTTGCCGCGACGGGCGCGAAAGCGGCGCCTGTCGCAACGTCAGAGCTGCAAGAGCGACATTCAGCCGCTGATCTTCGAGAAGTCCGCGACCGTGTGAACCGCGCCGCGCAGCGCGTTGAGCAGCGCAAGACGGTTGAGCCGGCGCGCGGGCTCGGGATCGTTCACGGTGACCTTCTCGAAGAACGCATCCACCGGCGCGCGCAGTTTTGACAGCGCGGACATGGCGGCGGCGAAATCCTCGCGCGCGATAGCCTGCGCGGCCTCCGCCTGCGCGCGCTCCAGCGTGAGGGCAAGCGCCTTTTCCTCATCGAGCACGAACGCGGATGCGTCGTAGGCCACGC
This sequence comes from Hyphomicrobiales bacterium, assembly GCA_027484655.1. Classification (GTDB taxonomy): domain Bacteria; phylum Pseudomonadota; class Alphaproteobacteria; order Rhizobiales; family Beijerinckiaceae; genus Terripilifer. Next base: position 4,147 of record JAIXSM010000005.1, read on the forward strand.
CGAAGTCCGCGCCCTTTTCCTTCTTCTCTTCAGCGCGCACGATGTTGGCCGCGCGCTTGTAGCCGGCGAGCAGGTTCTTGCCGTCGTCGGTCTCAAGGAAGGAGCCCAGCGCCTCGACGCGCCGCACGATCATGAGCAGGTCGTCGCTCGCGCCGCCCGCGCCCAGCGCGGAGTCGATCAGATCATGCCGCGCGCCCTTGTCGCGCAGATACACCTTCAGGCGGTCGTGGATGAAGGAGAGGAGGTCGGCCGTGACGTCCTCTGCCGAAGCCTTCAGCGCGACCCGCTGACCCATTGCAGCAAAATGAGAGCCGGCGAGCGATGCGAGCCCCACCCGCTTCTCATTCTCAAGAACGAGACGGATCACGCCCAGCGCCGCGCGACGCAGCGCGTAAGGATCCTTCGAGCCCGTGGGCTTTTCATCAATGGCCCAGAAGCCCACAAGCGTATCGATCTTGTCGGCCAGCGCCACCGCCACGGACACCGGGTTTGTTGGCGTTCTGTCGCTGGGGCCCAGCGGCTTGTAGTGCTCTTCAATCGCCGCGCACACGTCCGCGTGCTCGCCCTGAAGCTCCGCGTAACGGCGGCCCATGAGCCCCTGCGTCTCGGGAAACTCGCCGACGACTTCGGTCATCAGATCGGCCTTGGCGAGTTCCGCCGCACGCGCGGCAAGCGCAGGGTCAGCGCCCACAAGCGGGGCGATCTCCTGCGCCAGCGCCTTGATGCGCTGCACGCGTTCGCCTTGCGTGCCAAGCTTTTCGTGAAACACGATATTCAGCGCGTTCAGCTTGGCGAGGCGCTGGTCCAGCGGCTTGGCGCGGTTCTCATCGTTCGCGTAGTCGGGCAGGGGGCCCTGATCGGTCTTCCAGAAGTACAGCGCGTCGGACAGGCGCGCGCGCACCACGCGGCCGTTGCCCGCCGCAATCGCGTTGCCGCCATCGGTGGCGATGACGTTGGAGACGAGGATGAAGCGGTTGGCCAGCGCGCCGTCAGGGCGCCTCAGCACAAAGCACTTCTGGTTTGCGCGGATGGTGGCGCGGATCACCTCCGCCGGGATGTCGAGAAATTCCTGCTCGAACGCGCCCATGAGAGGCACAGGCCACTCGACAAGTCCGGCGACCTCATCAAGCAGGCCTTCGTCCTCAACAAGTTCAAGGCCCTGCGCAAAGGCGAGATCCTTGGCGTCCGCCATAATCATGTGCTTGCGGCGCTCGGGGTCGAGGACGACCTTCGCCTTCTCCAGCGCCTGCTGGTAGTCGTCGAACCGGCGCACGCGGATCGCCTGCGGCGCCAGAAAACGGTGGCCATAGGTCACATCGCCGGCGTGGATGCCATCCACCTCGAAGGGAACCACGTCCGGGTCTTCGGTCTCGGGACCGAATGTTGCGACGATGGAATGGAGCGGGCGCACCCAGCGCAACGCGTCGGGCCGCGTGGAGGCCGCGCCCCAGCGCATGGATTTGGGCCACGGGAACGTGCGGATAATGGCGGGCAGCACCTCGGCCAGCACATCAAGGGTGGCGGAGCCGGCCTTCTCGACCACGGCGACGTAGAACTCGCCCTTGCCCTTGGGGTCGGCCTCGATTTTCGCCTGATCGAGCGACTGGAGTCCCGCTGCGCGCAAAAATCCCTGCACGGCGGCGTCGGGCGCGCCCACGCGCGGGCCTTTCTTCTCCTCGCGCACGTCGGGGCTGCGCTGGGGCAGGCCGGCCACATGCAGCGCGAGGCGCCGGGGCGTGGCGAAGGCGGCTGCGCCCTCGTAGGCGAGGCCGCGCTCCACCAGCGCGTTCGTGACGAGGCGCTTGAGGTCATCCGACGCCTGCTTCTGCATGCGCGCGGGAATTTCTTCGCTGAACAGTTCGAGGAGAAGGTCGGGCATGGCCAAGCGTTCGTTGTGTGATGGGGCTTGTTAGTCGCTGGCGGCGCGGATGTCACGCCACAGGCGCGCGCGCCCCATCAGCCGGGTACGTCGCCGTGGTCACGCCCGAGGCAGGGCGCCCGTTTCTCCGCTGTCGCCTGCCCGCCGTCCTCGCGCAGCAGGTGAAGCTCCCGGTCGTGGAAACGTTCAAGCCCCGGCTGGGGGCAGACGTGGATCACGATGGCATGAGCCAGATCCCCGCGGAGAAAATCCATCATCCGCGCCTCGCTCTCCTCGTCGAGGGCCGAGGTAGGCTCATCCATCACGAGCACGTCGGGGGGCGCCAGCAGCACGCGGGCGAAGGCGACGCGCTGCTGTTCGCCGGCCGAGAGCGCGGTGCGCCAGTCGTCTGTCTCGTCGAGCCGCGCAATGAGGTGCGCGAGCCCACAGCGGGTCAGCGCGTCCGCGATCCGCTGTTGCGGTTCTTCGCGTTCAAAGTTCGGGTAGAGCAGCGCGGCGCGCAGGGAGCCCGGCGGAAAGTAAGGCTGCTGCGGCAGGAAGGCGACTTTTGCACGGGGCGGGATCTGTATCTCTCCCGATCCCCACGGCCACAGGCCTGCAATGGCGCGGATGAGCGTGCTTTTGCCGGAGCCGCAATCGCCGCGGACCAGCACTTTCTGGCCCGGCGCGATCACCGTTTCGGCGTCCCCGACGACGATGCGCCCGTCATGCTGGGTGATGCGGACATTGAACAGATGCACGCTGTCGTCCGGCGATGGCCGATGCGCCACCATGTCGCTGCGTCCGTGGCGGCTGATCGTCGCGTCGAGTCGGTCGAAAGCGTCGTTCAGCTCGCTGACGCGCCGGGCGGATGCGAACCAGTCCGCGAGGCGCAGCGCGTTTTCGGCGATCCAGTTGAGGGCCGCCTGCACTTGCACGAATGCGGCCGCAGCCTGCATCAGCGAGCCGAGGCTCATATCGCCCGCCAGATACTTCGGCGCGCCCAGCAGCAGGGGCGCGACGGGCGCAATCATCAGAGTGGCGGCGGTGATCCATGTCATGTGGCCCTGCTTCCACATCATGGCGCGCCAGCGGCGGATCACATCGGCGAAGGTGTGCGAAAGGCGGCTGCGCTCGTCCTCCTCCCCGCCGATGAGGGCGATGTTCTCGGCGCTCTCGCGCACCCGGGTCAACTCGTCGCGGAACCGGGCTTCGCCCGCAGTCTTGCGCTCCACCTCCTGCACCAGCAGCCGGCCCAGCACCGCCACGGCGAACGTCGTGACAGCCGAATAGAGCGCGCAGCCCAGCACCATGTAGCCGGGAATATAGACGCCGCCGACATGGATGCCGCCGCCCACCACCCACAGGACGCCAGCAAAGGAGATCACGGCGACGATCGCGTTCAACGCGCCGACCGCGAAATCCACCAGCAGTTCGGTCGCCAGCCGCGCGTCTTCCGACATGCGCGCCTCCGGGTTCGCCGCCTCGCCGGACACAATGCTGAGTTGATAAAAGCGGCGCCCGGACAGCCACCGGGCCATGAGCGCGCGCGTCAGCCATCGCCGCCAACGCACCTGCAGCCGGGTCCGCATGTGGATGAGACCCATCGCCGCCAGCGCTGAGATCAGGACCAGACCAGCGATCAACGCGACGCCCGTCCAGAGGGTCGCCACATCCCGGCGCTCGAGAGCGTCGAAAAAGTACTTGTTCCAGCGATTGACCGCCAGCGCCGCGCCGACCACAGCCAGGACGAAGGCGATCACCCCGATGGTGAGCAGCCACGCGCGCTGGCGTTCCGGACCGCGCCAGAAGCCGAGCGAGAACTTGAGGAAGCGGCCCGCACGCCCGTTCCGAAGGTCGGGGTGGGGAGCGCGCGTCGGCGCGTGGTCGTCAGGCAGGGGGCGGGTCAGTCGCAGCCTCGGCGTTGGAGCGTGTCATCCATAACGACGCCGGCACCTGAAGCGTTCAATTCGTCGCGCCCCTGTCAAAACCGATCGGGCGCCCTAGCTTTATGCTCGGAGCGAGTATAAGAATTGCGCGCCGGCCCCCAGCCGGCTTTTGCAGGCGGCTCTTATGCTCGCAATGAGTAGAAGGGAAGAGGACATGGACGACACGAGCGCTCTCAACCAGACGTCGGCTGCAAAGCCCGCGCTCTCCGACGCCGCGCGCCGGTTCGGCGTCCTCCCCATGCCCGATCTGGCGTGGACGCCCGAGGTCGAGCGCGAGACCGCGCACCTGTACGAGAAGGTCAAGGCCGTCGTGCCGCCGGTGGAGTGGCCGTTCCACGCCCCGTACGTGAAGGCCATCAACGATCTCAAGAAGCAGCGCAACGCCGTCATTCTGGCGCACAACTACCAGACGCCCGAGATCTACAACTGCGTGGCCGACGTGGTGGGGGACTCGCTGCAGCTCGCCAAGCTCGCCGCTGAATCCACCGCGGATGTCATCGTGCAGGGCGGCGTCCACTTCATGGCCGAGACGTCGAAGCTGCTCAACCCGCACAAGACGGTGCTCATCCCCGATTCAAGGGCTGGCTGCTCGCTGGCGGAATCGATCACCGGCGCCGACGTGCGCCTGCTGCGCCAAAAGTATCCGGGTGTTCCGGTGGTCGCGTATGTGAACACGTCGGCCGAGGTGAAGGCGGAGGTGGACATCTGCTGCACGTCGTCGAACGCGCTCAAAGTGGTCGAGAGCCTTGGCGTTGACCGCGTGATCTTCCTGCCTGACCAATATCTGGCGAAGAACGTGCAGGCGCAGACCAAGGTGCAGATCATCTCATGGGCGGGCGCCTGCGAGGTGCATGAGCGCTTCACGGCGGAAGAGATGCTGCGCTATCGCGCCGACGATCCGTCGATCACCATCATCGCCCATCCGGAGTGCCCGCCGGAGGTGGTTGAGGTAAGCGACTTCGCCGGCTCCACCGCGGCGATGATCGACTTCGTGAAGACGAAGAAGCCCAAGCGCGTGCTGCTGGTGACCGAGTGCTCCATGGCCGACAACATCGCCACGGAGACGCTGGGCGTCACCGAGTTCGTGCGGCCCTGCAACCTGTGCCCGCACATGAAGCGCATCACGCTGCCGAAGATTCTCGAAAGCCTCGTTTACATGCGCGAGGAGGTCGTCATCGACGCGGCGCTTGCCGAACGCGCCCGCCGCTCCGTGCAGCGGATGATCGATCTGGGGTGAGGCGGGCGCTTCCATGGACCGCGCGCGTCCCCGCGCGCCACATCCCCGGACGCGAAGCGATCCGGGGCCCCGCGCGCTCTTGAGTGGGCCTGTGCGGGCGAGGACGCCCGCGGTCCAGACCATCCTACGTCGAGCATAAAAAAAACCCCGGAGCAGCGCTCCGGGGTTTTGTCGTTTAGCCCTGCGGCTCAATCAGTGGGCGAGGTTCACGCGCACGTTGGCGATGTCGCGGCCCACCAGATCGGCGGCCACATCGCCCTTGACCTGCGCGCGCAGCACTTTTTCGGCGGCGAGCACAGCGGCGTCAGCGGCGGCGGCGCGCACGTCGTTGGTCGCCTGCGCTTCGGCCATGGCGATCTTCGCCTCCGCCTGCTTGGTGCGGCGGGCGACGAACTCTTCCATGCGGGTCGCAGTCTCGCGGGCGAGGGCTTCCGCCTCGTCGCGGGCCTGGGCGACGATGGCGTCTGCCTCGGCCTGCGCCTGGGCGGCGCGCGCCTTGTAGGAGGCGAGGACGGCCTCAGCCTCTTCACGGAGGCGGCGGGCCTCCTCGAGTTCGTCGGAGATCATCTGGCCGCGCTTGTCCAGCGCCCCCACAATGATCTTGTGCACGCCCAGATAGGCCAGCAGCAGGACGAAGAGGGAGAAGCCGACGGCGACGAAGAAACCGGAGTCGAAATGCATGTCAGTCTCCTCAGCCCGCCTTCACGGCGTCTTCGACAAGCTTGCGATCCGCGTCGCGGCCGGTGAGCTGGCGCACGATCGCCGAAGCCGCGTCGGCGGCGATGGCGGATACGTTGCCCATGGCCTGCGCCTTGGTGGCGGCGATCTGGCTTTCGGCGGCGGCGAGCTTCGCGTTCAGGTCCGCCTCAAGCGCCTTGCGCTTCGCGTCCGTCTCGGCGGTCAGCTTGTCGCGCAGATCCTGCACGGACTTCTGGGCGCCGGCCTTGGCGTCCGCGAGGGACTTCTCGTAAGCGGCGCCGGCGTCGTCCGCAGCCTTGCGGGCGGCGTTGGCGGCCTCGAGGTCGCTGGCGATGCGCGCGCTACGGGCCTCAAGGATCTCGGAGACGCGCGGCAGCGCCACCTTCGAGAGCATGTAGTAGAGCAGGCCGAACGTGATCGCGAGCCAGAAGAGCTGCGAGGAGAACGTTGCGGTGTCGAACGGGGGGAATACGCCGGCGGCTCCGGAGGCGTTCGGTTGCGCCGCAGTGGCGGCAAGCGCTTGGGTGATGAACATCGTCTGGTCCCGGGTGGCTGCCCTGAATGGAAAGCGCCGCGCGCGGGGGCTGGATCAGAGGTCCGGCCCGGCCGCGCGCGGCGGAAGAAGTCAGACCACGAAAAGCAGCAGGATCGCGACGAGGAACGCGAAGATGCCGAGACCTTCCGCGAGCGCCGCGCCGATGAACGCGCGGCCGAACTGCGCGTCAGCCGCGGTCGGGTTGCGCAGGGCGCCGGAGAGGAAGTTGCCGAAGATGTTGCCCACGCCGAGAGCCGCGAGGCCCATGCCGATGGAAGCGATGCCGGCGCCGATGTACTTAGCTGCTACGGGATCCATTGTTCGAACTCCTGTTCGAGATTGAAGGGCGACCGTCTGTTGTTGAGATGTTTATCAGTGGCCCGGGTGAATTGCGTCGTTCAGATAGACGCAAGTTAGAATGGCGAACACGTAGGCCTGCAGCAGCGCCACGAGCAGCTCGAGCGCGTAGATCGCGACGACGCCCATGAGCGGCAGCGGGGCCAGCGCAGCATAGGCGCCAGCGCCCAGCAGCATGGTGACGAATCCGCCGAAAACCTTGAGGGTGATGTGCCCGGCGAGCATGTTCGCGAAAAGACGAACTGACAGGGAGACCGGACGGGACAGGAAGGAGATGATCTCGATCAGCGTCACGAAGACGGTGAGCGCGGGATGCAGGCCCGACGGCACGAACAGGTGCAGGAAGTGCATGCCGTTCTTGTAGAAGCCGTACACGAGAACCGTGGTGATGATCATCGCCGCAAAGGCGAACGTCACGACGATCTGGCTGGTGACCGTGAAGGAGTAGGGGATCAGGCCCGCCAGGTTCGAGAACAGCACGAACAGGAACAGCGAGAACACGAACGGGAAGAAGCGCATTCCCTCGTTGCCGGCCGAGCCGCGCACGGTGGAGGCGACGAACTCGTACATCATCTCGGCGGCGGCCTGCAGGCGGCCGGGGACCAGCGACTTCTCGCGGGTGCCGTACACCATCAGCCCGAGGGCGAGGAGGAGCACGATCACCATCCACAGCGAGGCGTTGGTGAAGGACAGGTCGAGATCACCGATCCTCATCGGGATGATCGTCTTCACTTCGAACTGAGGTATCGGATCGATCGCCTTGCCGGGAGCAGCCACGTCTTCACCCTTCGTCCGCGCGCAACGCGCGCATCATTTCGAGCCATTCCTGGGCGCGCCGGTGGATCCGACGGCCAGCCGATATACGTTCCAGAAGCCGGTGGCCGTCCCAAGACCGATGAACACGATCAGGAACGCCGGCGACGTCGAGAATGCCTTGTCCAGCAGCCATCCAAGGAGGGCGCCGGCGATGATTCCCGCCGTGAATTCCGAAAGGACCCGCATCCCCAGAGACAGGGCGCGGCCCGTACTGCGCGCGGAGACGTCCACTTCGCCGCGTCTGGCGGGCGGCCTCAGGTCACGCTCCTCAAGGGCCTTTGCAAGCCGATCGAGACGCGCCTTCAGAGCCTCCTCGTCACCCTTGCCGTTTTCGGGACTGGTCATGGCGATCACCTCGGCGCCCTGCGGCGCATGGATATGCCTCTGCCCATCACCCCGAAAGCAGGCCGGAAGACGACCCGGCGGGAGCCGGATCCAGCATCGAACGAAAACCGTTAGAACACCCCTGCGAGCGCGCGCACCATATTGGCGAGGCGTAAGCGTGTCAAGCGCCGCTCTTTTTGCCCAAGTCATTGAATAAAAGGGGAATTAGGCGCTTTCGCCGCGTCGCCTCGAAAGGTCGCAGGCGCCTCTCCACCGCTTCAGATCACCCAGTCGTCGGCGCGGGGCGCGGATTCCGGCGCGATGTCGGCTTTCACCCGGGCGCTCAGCTCCTGCAGCGCGAGGGAAAACCGCTTTCGCGGGCGCTCGATGTCCACCACGCGAATCGCCTTGGCCTCTCCCGGCTTGCCGGCGAGCGCCACGACCCGGTCAGCGAGGTAGACCGCCTCATCGATGTCGTGGGTGACGAAGATGATCGTCTTGCCCGTCTCCTGCCGGATGCGGATGAGCTCATCCTGCAAATTCTCGCGGGTGGCCACGTCCAGCGCCGAGAACGGCTCGTCCATCAGCAGGATAGAGGGGCGCACGGCGAGCGCGCGGGCGAGCGACACACGTTGGCGCTGGCCGCCCGAGAGCTGCCATGGCCAGCGGTCGGCGAGATCGGCCAGACCCACGAGGCGCAGCGCGTCCATGGCTCGCCCGCGCCGCGCGGCCTTGTCGAGGCTTGTCTTCTCCAGCCCGAAGGCGACGTTGGAGATCACGCGCCGCCACGGTAGCAGGCGGGAGTCCTGAAAGACGAGCGCCATCGGCCGGTCGGCGGCGGGGTCCGGGCGCACATGCACTTCGCCCGCAGTGGGCTTCGCGAGCCCCATCAGCACGCGCAGCAGCGTGGACTTGCCCACGCCCGACGCGCCCACGAGCGCGAGGAACTCGCCCGGCGCGAGCGCCAGGTTCAGGTCGCGCAGCACATCCGTGCGCTGGCCGTCCTGTTCAAAGGAGAGCGACAGGCCGACGATCTCGATGATCGGCGCGCGCCCATCGGGTTGCGGAGCGGCGGTCACGGTCTCCATTGCAGGAGCCTCCCCTGCGCGTACATGAAGATAGTGTCCATGATGCCGTACAGCGCGGCCATAGTGAGCATGTAGACGACCACGACGTCGGTCGCGAGCAGGCTGGAGGCCTGCATCATGCGGCTTCCCAGCCCGCTGACGCCGAAGATTTCCGCCGCCACCACCGCCATCCACGCCTGCCCCAACGCCGTGCGCAGGCCCACCAGAATGCCCGGCGTTGCCGCGGGCAGCATTACCTTGATGAGTCGCTCCGGCGCGCTTGTGAAGCCGAACGCGCTCGCCACCTCAACAAGATCCCGGTCCACGGCCCGGATCGCGCCGTGGGTGGCGAAATACACGATCCAGAACACGCCGATGGAGATGATGAACACCGCCGCGCCCTGATTGACGCCGAACCAGATGATGGCGAACGGCACCCACGCAAGGCCCGGAATCGGGCGCAGCACGCGGTTGTTCCATGACATCAGGCCTTCGGCGACCCGCGACATGCCGGTAAGCACGCCCAAGCCCACGCCCGCGGCGGAGCCCACGAAGAGGCCCATCGTGTAGTGCGACAGGCTCTGGTTCATGGAGCGAAGCCACATGCCGCTGTTGATCTCGCGCATGAGCGCGCCGGGCAGGTCGCTCGGCGGCGGCAGCAGCACACGCGGGAACAGCCCCAGACGCGGGGCAGCCTCCCAGATCAGCAGGAAAGCGACCAGACCCGCGAGCGGCAGCAGGGCGTGGAGGGGACTGCGTGCGCTCATGGGCGGCTCACGACTTCCGTCACTGGACGATTCGTCACTTCCCGACAGCCTTCAGATAGAAGGAGTGGTCGAACAGCCCCTCCAGCGAGGCCGCCTTGTCCAGCGTGCCGATGGAGACCTGATACTTCTGCATGGCGTCCGTCGATTCGACGATCACCCGTGGGTCGGCAACGAACTTCGAGGCCGGCGAGCCCAGCGCCTTGAGGATCGTCGCGGTGTCCACGAGGCCCTTGCCCAGCGCCGCCTCGATGTGGGGCGCGACGCGGGCGGGCTCCTTGTTGATAAGATCGACAGCCTTCACCATGGCGTCGGCGATGGCCTGGGCCGCCTGCGGATTGCGCTTCAGGAAAGCTTCCGAGACCGCAACAACCGTGCCCGGCTGGTTGGGGAACATCTCGCCGCCCAGCGCCACGATCCTGATGCGCGGATTGCGCCCCTGAACGATGGCGACGGTCGGCTCGCGGATGGTGGCGCCGTCGACCGCCCCGGCGAGCAACGCCTGCTGGGTCGCGTCGATGCCCATGGGCAGGATCTCCACGTCAGCCTTGTCGGTCTTCGTCACCTCGAAGAGCCAGTGCAGCAGCGTCGTGTGCGGCACCGATCCCGGGGGCTGGGTGGCGATGCGCGCCGCCTTGCCGGTTTTCGCGCGGAACGCCTTGAACGCCTCGGCGGCCCGTACGCCGGGGGTAAAGTAGGGCGCCAGAGAGGCGCCCGCCGCGACGGTCATCTCCTCGACGGCGGTCGCCGTCAGCACTACGGCGTTGATGCCCTTCGAGCGGGCCACCGCCAGCGGCGCGACGCCGGCGACGTACACATCCAGCGTGCCGGAGGCGAGCGCGGAAATCATGTTGGGGCCGGATTCGAACGTCGTCATCCGGAATTCGAGGCCGGCGGCTTTCCCCAAGCCTTCCTTGTCGGCGACGAACAGCGGCGCTGCGCCAAGAATCGGAATGTAGCCGACGCGGACCGGCACAGCCTGCTGGGCGAAGGCGCGGGAGCCCGGGGCCATGAAAGCCGAGGCCAGAGCGGCGCCGAGGAAAGCGCGGCGGGAAGACAGCATGGGCGCGGATCCTTTGTTCAAGCTGGGAGTGTGATTATCCCGTCAATTCGCATTTGTAAATGTGTATTTTATTAATTCACATATGTATTTTGCATATAGCCCGCTGGACAGACGCCGGCGCCGCTTTTAGGCTTCGGCGCCAAGGTCGGGTGAACCGGCTGCTCCGGAGGAACGCGCCGCATGGGTCGGCTTGATCGCTGCTACAACATCGCCGACCTGCGGGACGTCGCCCGCCGTCGCCTGCCCAAAGGTGTGTTTGAGTATCTCGACAAGGGGACCGAGGATCAGATCTCGCTGTCGGGCAACCGTCGTCGGCTGGACGAGACGAAGCTGCTCAACCGCGTGCTGGTGGACGTGTCCGACGTGCGCCTCGACGCCAATATTCTCGGACAATCAGCCGCCATGCCGCTGGTGATCGCGCCAACGGGCATCGCGGGGCTGACATGGCACGAGGGTGAGTTTGAACTCGCCAAGGCCGCTGCGGCGGCGGGCGTCCCGTTCACGCTCGCCACCGGCTCCAACACGCCCATGGAGAAGGTGGCGCAGGAATCCGGCGCCCGGGCCTGGTTCCAGCTCTACATGTGGCGCGAAAAAGAACTCTCCTATGATCTTGTGCGCCGCGCCGCGGGCGCCGGCTTCGAGGCGCTGGTGTGGACGGTCGACATCGGCCACGGCGCCAACCGGGAGCACAATCTGCGCAATGGCTTTGCGACGCCCTACCGGTTCAACGCCCGCAGCGCCGTGGACATGCTTACGCATCCCGAATGGCTGCTCACTGTGATGGGCCGCTACATGCTTGGGGGCGGAATGCCCGAGCATGTCAACTATCCCGAACAGTTCCGCACCAGCATCACGCAGGGCGGTGAGAAGAAAGGCGCGCCGAAAACGAAAGCGATGCGCGCCGACAAGGTGTCGTGGGAGGATGTGGATCGCCTGCGCGACATCTGGCCCGGCAAGCTCATCATCAAGGGCATCATGCGCGTCGATGACGCCCAGCGCGCTGTGGAGCACGGCGCCGACGCCATCGTTGTGTCCAACCATGGCGGGCGCAACATGGACAGCGCGCCGGCCACCATTGCGGTGTTGCCGGGCATCGTTGCGGCGGTGGGCGACCGCACCGAGGTGATCGTGGATTCCGGCGTGCGCCGCGGCAGCGACATTGTGAAGTGCCTCGCGCTGGGCGCGAAAGCGGTGCTCACAGGGCGCGCGACGCTGTACGGAACCGCCGCCGGTGGCCAGGCCGGCGCGGAGAAGGCGTTGTCAATTCTCAAGAACGAGATGCGACGCACCATGGCTTACGTGGGCGTTCAACGTCCGCGCGATATCAACAACGACATCATCTGGCGCGGCGACTGAAGACCGCGCACGGATCAAGAAGGGAGAGAAACATGAAACTACGCACACTCGCTGCGGCTGCGCTTTTCGCCGCCGCCGGCGCAGGCGGGCCGGCCGCCGCCCAACAGACCATTGAGGTGGTGCTCTTCGCCGGCACCAGCGCCATGCCGGTCTACGTCGCGCAGGACAAGGGCTTCTTTGCCCGCGAGGGCCTGAAGGTGAATGTCACGCCGACGCCGAACTCCGGCTTCCAGATGACGAACCTCATCTCCGGCAAGTTTCACATCGCCGGCACCGCCATCGACAACCTGATTGCCTACATGGAAGGGCAGGGCACCGCGAAGGTGGATCGCGAGCCCGATCTCATCACCATCATGGGCCTGTCCTCCACCGAGCTGAGCCTCGTCGCGCAGCCCGACATCAAGAGCATCTCGGAACTGCGCGGCAGGGACTTCGCGCTGGACTCCCCGTCAACCGGCTACGCGTTCGTGCTGCGGCATATGCTGGAGAAGAACGGGCTGGGCCCCAACGACTACAAGTTCGTGCCCTTCGGCGGCACGCGCGAACGCCTCGTCGCCCTGCGCGAGAAGAAGGCCGCGGCTGCCATGATCAGCGAGCCCTTCACCACGCAGGCGCGTCAGGAAGGTTTCGCCATTCTCGGCGAGGGCGTCGCGACGGTGGGCCCCTACCAGGCCAACGTGCAGATCGCGAACCGTCCGTGGGCGAAGCAGAACGAAGAAGCGGTGGTGAAGTACATCCGCGCGCTGCTGTCGGCCATCGACTGGATCTACGATCCGGCGAACAAGGCCGAGTCTGTGAAGATCCTCGCCGCCAACGCGAAGATTCCGGAATCGGCTGCGGCGCCGAGCGTCGATGGGTTGACCGTCGGCCAGGCTGCCGTGGACCGCAAGGGCCAGCTCAACATGGAGGGGCTGCGCAACGTCATCGCGCTGCGTGAGAAGTACGGCCAGCCGCAGAAGAAGATGGGCGCGCCGGAAAAGTACTACGATCCCACGTGGTACAACCGCGCGATCGCCCGCTGATCGAACGCAATGCTTCTCCCCGCGCCCGCGGGGAGAAGTCCCTGCCTCAGTAGCAATTCTCCGGCGCGGGGAACGTCCCGCCCTTCACGGCCTGCACATAGGCCGTGACTGCCGCCTCGATGCTGGCGGCGCCTTGCATGAAATCCTTCGTGAAGCGCGGCTTCTTGCCGGGATACACGCCCAGCATGTCATGCAGCACGAGCACCTGTCCGTCGCAGTCGGGGCCGGCGCCGATGCCGATGGTGGCCATTGTGGCGAGACTTTTCGTGATCTGCGCGCCCAGCGTCGCAGGGATCATCTCGATCACCATGAACGCAGCGCCCGCATCCTCCAGCGCTTTCGCATCGGCGCGCAAGCGCGCTGCGGAATCCTCCGTCGCGCCCTGCACGCGATAGCCGCCGAGCTGGTTCACAGCCTGCGGCGTCAGGCCCGTATGGGCGCACACGGGCACGCCGCGCTCCACAAGGAAGCGCACGGTCTCCGCCATGTAGGCGCCGCCCTCCAGCTTCACCATGTGCGCGCCGGCCGCCATGAGGCGAGCGGCGTTGCGCATGGCCTGCGCGGGGCTCTCCTGATAGGAGCCGAAGGGCATATCGGCGATGATGAACGAGCGGGAGGCTCCGCGCGCCACGCAGCCGGTGTGATACTCCATGTGCTCCATGGTGACGGGCAGGGTCGAGCCATGCCCCTGCAACACGTTGCCCAGCGAGTCGCCCACCAGCAGCACTTCCACGCCCGCTCGATCAAGCAGCGCCGCGAAGCTTGAATCGTAGCAGGTGAGCATGGCGATCTTGTCGCCGGCCGCGCGCATTTTCGCGAAGTCGCCGAGCTTCAGGGGCTTGCGATCCGCCAGATAGGCCATTCAGCTCTCCTTCGCCGGTCGGGGCGCGTCGATGTTGTCGATGAGCCGCGTTGCGCCGATGCGGGCCGCCACCAGCAGCCGCAGGGCGCCATCGCCCGAAGGTTCCGCCGGGGCGAGCGTGGCTGCGTCGCGCAGTTCGAGATAATCCAGCTGGAAGCCCGCGGCTTCGATCCGTGCGCGCCCGTCCGCCAGCGTGGGCTCGAACGCCTCGCCTGCGGCGATGGCGCGGGCGCACGCCTGCAACGTTGCGTGCAGCGTTGGGGCCGCAGCGCGCTCGGCGGCGCTGAGATACACATTGCGCGATGACATCGCCAGCCCGTCGGCCTCGCGCATGGTGGGCGCGCCGATGATCTCGACCGGCAGGTCGAGGTCGCGCGCCATGGCGCGGATCACGGCGAGCTGCTGAAAATCCTTCTGGCCGAAGATCGCTGCATCCGGCTGCGCCTGAATGAGCAGCTTGGCGACCACGGTCGCCACGCCCGCGAAGTGCGTGGGGCGGAACGCATCCTCCAGCCCGGCCTTCGCGGGTCCGTCCAGCGAGATCGTGGTGACGAAGCCCGGCGGATACATGATGTCCGGGGTGGGGGCGAACACGCCGTCGCAGCCCGCTGCCGCCAGCTTCTCCACGTCCGCCGCGAAGGTGCGGGGATACTTGGCGAAGTCCTCGTTGGGCGCGAACTGGGTCGGGTTCACGAAAATCGATGTGATGACCCGCTCCGCGCGCTCCCGCGCCAGCCGGACAAGCGAGATGTGGCCCGCATGAAGCGCGCCCATGGTCGGCACAAGGGCGACGCGTTCGCCCGCCGCCCGCCAGCGGGCGGTCGTGGCGCGAAGGTCTGCGACGGTGCGGACGATGATGGGTTCGCTCATTCTGCTGCGGATGTAGGGAGGAAGGGACGGATTTGGAACGCTGCCGTGCAGGTCAGTCGTTGAGCCGGAGCAGTTCGTCAAGGCCCCGGATGATTCTGGCGGGCGGCAGGTCGGCGTATTCATCGCTCTGGCCGGCGCGGTTCACCCACACCGTGCGGAAGCCGAACAAGCTCGCGCCGGCGATGTCCCACCGGTTCGAGGACTGGAACGACACTTGCGCCGGCGAAACGCCGAAGCGCTCTGTCGCCAGCGCATACACCTGCGGCGCGGTCTTGTAGATGCGCAGGGCGTCCACGGAGAGAACCGCGTCGAACAGGTCGCCGAAGCCCCCCGCGTCCACGGCCTGCGCCAGCATGTCCGGCGAGCCGTTGGAGAGGATCGCGAGCCTCGCGCCGTGCGCTTTCAAGGCCTCCAGCGCCCCGCGCGCGTCGGGGTAGGGCGCCAGCGCATCGTAGGCGGCGAGAAGTTTCTCGCGAAGGCCCGGCGCCAGCCCGCCAGTCGCAGCGGCGGCAAAGTCGAGCGCCTCCGCGGTCAGCGCCCGAAAATCCCGGTACGGCGCGCCGGCCAGCGAGCGCACCCATGTGTATTCGAGTTGCTTCGTGCGCCACAGCTCGGACAGGCGCGCCGCCTGCGGCCCGGCCTCGGCGGCGTGGCGGGCGACAGCGGCGTGCACGTCAAACAACGTGCCGTAAGCGTCGAAAACGTAGACGGCGAAGGTCATGGCGCCGCCCTCCCGGTGCCGGCATCGGCGCACATTTTCCCCGCCGGGAGGCTGGAGGGAACCCGGACTTTGGTCGCCGCGCTCATTCGGGTTTGGTCTCCGCCCTGCGCAGCGGCCGCAACCGGCCCGGGCGCACGCCCAGCGCCAGCAGCAGGCCCGCCAGCGCGGCGAGGTAGGCGACGCCGCCCAGCGTCGCGAGGGCCATCAGCGCCGCTTCGTTGGTGAACGATGGGAAGAGGCTCGCGGCGAGCCCCGCGATGGGCGCCCGGCCGAAGATCGCCAGCGCCGCCAGCGCAGCGCTCGCGACGGCGCTCGCCAGAATGGTCTTGCCCAGCAGGGCGTCAGGGCGCATGTCGCCCCGCCGCGCCGCCAGCGCGACGAGCAGCGCGACGTTGAGCCACGCGCCCACGGCGGTGGCGAGCGCAAGGCCGGGTGCGCCCAGCGGCTCGAACAGCACGATCTTCAGGGCGACGTTCACCGCGACCGCGCCCAGCGAGATGATCATCGGCGCAAAGGTGTCGCCGCGCGCCTGAAAGCTGGCCACCGCCGAGCGGATGAGCACCACCGCCAGGAGGCCCGAGCCGTAGGCGGTGAGCACCGCCGCAGACTGCGCGGCGGCCTCCGCCGTGAAGGCGCCGCGCTGGAACACGCCCGCCATGATGAGGTCGGAGATCGTCAGAAACGCCACGAAGAACGGCGCCGACAGCGCGATGGTGAGCGCCATGGCGCGGTTCTGCGCGTCGTAGGCGCGCGCGTCCTCGCCTGCAGCGAAGCGCCGGCTCATTTCCGGCAGCAGCACCGTGCCGACCGCAATGCCGATGACGCCTACGGGCAACTGGTAGAGCCTGTCCGCGTAGTAGATCGATGACAGCCCGCCCGTGGGCAGCATCGAGCCGATGATGGTGTCGGCGAAGAGCGCGATCTGCACGCCCGCCGAGCCAATGACGGCGGGCAGGAACGCCGTGAAGAATTTCTTCACGTCGGCGCCGAACTCCGGCCGCGCAAACCACGCGAACACGCCCGCGCGCCGCGCCGCGACGATCATCAGCGCGAGTTCGAGCACGCCTGCGATGAGCACGCCTGTGGCGGCCGCCACGCCTGCATCGGGAAACAGAAACCACACGGCGAGACAGGCGATGATGGACAGGTTCAGCAGCACCGGCGCGAAGGCGGCCGCCGCGAAGCGCCCGTGAGCGTTGAGCGTGCCCGCGATGAGCGTGACCAGCGTCACGCAGAGCAAGTAAGGAAACGTGACCCGCGTCATGAACAGCGCGTGGGCGAGCTTTTCGGGATCTCGCTCAAGGCCCGGCGCCAGCAGCGCCAGCAACTCGCGGGTGAAGACAAGCGCAAGCAGCAGCAGCACGACCTGCGAGCCAAGCAGCAGGGTGAAAAGCTGCGCGGAGAATTGCTTCGCCTTCTCCGGCCCCTGTTGCTCCAGCACGCGGGCATAGGCCGGCACGTAGGCGGCGTTGAACGCGCCTTCCCCGAAGATCGCCCGAAAGTGGTTGGGCAGCCGCAAGGCGATGGTGAACGCGTCTGCGAGCATTCCCGCGCCCAGCGTCGCGCCCATCACCACGTCGCGCGCGAAGCCCGTCGCCCGCGACAGCAGCGTGAAGCCGCCGACCGACGCGAGGCTGCGGGCGAGACTCACAGACGCTCGCCCTGCGCCAGCGGCGGGGGCAACGGCGAGGCGGTCTCCTCCATGCCCACGCGCTCGCCCACCAGATACAGCGGCCGGCGCTTCACCTCCGCGAAGATGCGGCCAATGTACTCGCCCAGAATGCCAAGCGACATGAGCTGCACGCCCGCGAAGAACATGATCGACACGATCAGCGAGGCGTAGCCCGGCACGTCCGCGCCATGGGCCATGGTGCGAAAGATGAAGAACACCGCGGTGGCCAGCGCGAAGATCGAAATGATAGTGCCCACGTACGTCCACACCTTCAGCGGCAGGGTGGAGAACGACATCAGCCCATCAAGCGCGAAGCGGGTGAGCTTGCGATAACTGAACTTGGATGTGCCAAACGCGCGCTCGGCCACCTCGAAGGGCACGCCGATGGAGCGGAACCCGATCCATGCGTAGAGCCCCTTCGAGAAGCGCGCGCGCTCCGGCATGGCGCGCAGGGCGTCCACGGCCTTGCGATCCAGCAGGCGGAAATCGCCGGCGCCGGGCGGCAGGCTTGTTTCGCCAAAACTCTCGAACAGCCGGTAAAAGCGCATGGTGAGCGCCCGGCGCATGGGCGAGTCGCCGGTGCGATCCACCCGCTGGCCGTAGACGTTCTGGTAGCCCTCGCGCCAGCGGGCCATGAACGTCTCGATCATGTGCGGGGGATGCTGCAGATCGGCGTCCATGATGACCACCGCGTCGCCGCGCGCGTGGTCGAGGCCAGCGGCGATGGCGATCTCCTTGCCGAAGTTGCGGCTGAACGACACCGTGCGCAGGCGCGGGTCGGCGTCATTGGCGCGGCGCAGCGCCTCAAGCGTGCCGTCGCTGGAGCCGTCGTCTACAAAAACCACCTCGAAGGAGGCGGCGCAGCGCTCCAGCACCGGGGTCAGCGTCTCCACCAGCAGCGCCAGATTGTCCGCCTCGTTGAACATCGGGATGACGACCGACAGCTCGGGGCGCTCGCTTGCGGCGGAGGCGGCGAGGGCGGCGGCGCGGGGGTCGTCCAGCGTATGGCTCATGCGGGTCTTTCGTTCGCCGGGTCCGGTTCCGTCGCGGCCCGTCCGGCAGACGTATGCCGAACGCGCCGCCGGTTGCAAGCAGGCGCTCCGGGCGACCAGCCGGCGCGGCCTGTGGTAAAAGGGCGCCAGCCAACCTTGGGAAACGCACGTGCTCAGCTCCCGCATCATTCTTTGCGCCGATGATTATGGCCTTTCGCCGGCGGTGAGCGCCGGCATTCTGGAAGCGCTGGAGGCCGGGCGCCTCAGCGCGACAGGCGCCATGACCAACCGTCCGGACTGGCGGCGCGCCGCGCGTGATCTTGCGCCGCTGGAAGGGCGCGCCAGCTTTGGCGTGCATCTCAACCTGACGGCGGGCGCCCCGCTTGGCGCGGCGCCGAACCTCGCGCCCCATGGAAGCCTGCCGCCGCTCGCCACCTATCTGCGCGGGCGGCTGTCCCGCGAGGCGATTGCGGAGACCGCGGCCGAGATCGCCCGCCAGTTCGACTCGTTCGAGGACGCCATGGGCCGCGCGCCGGATTTCATCGACGGCCATCAGCATGTGCATGTGCTGGAGCCCGTGCGTACTTTCGTCATTGAGGAGGCGGCGCGGCGCGGCTGGGCTGGGCGCGTGTGGTTTCGCAACAGCGCCGACCGGCCGGATCGCATTCTGCGCCGTCGTGTGGAAACGCCGAAAGCGCTTGGGCTCGCATGGTTCGCCCGCGGCTTCGCGCGCGATGCGACCGCCGCGGGGTTTTCCACGAATGAGGGATTTTCAGGCTTCTCGGCGTTCGACGCTGGCCGCGACTACGGCGCCGATTTCGAGCGCTATCTTGTCGCGCCCGGCGCGCGCCATCTCATCATGTGCCATCCGGGGCATGTGGACGATGAACTGGCGAGCGTCGATCCGGTCACCACGTCGCGCGAGAACGAGTTGGCGTTCCTGCTCTCGTCCCGTTTCGAGGACGCGATGGGGCGCGCGGGCGCCATCCTGTCGGCGGGGCCTGTGGTCGCATGACGCTTTGAAGTTTGCGGCGGCAAGCTTGATCTATACTTTAAATTAACTCTGTTCCGCGATTTTCGTCGTCAAGTGAAATTGCGTTTCAGGGGTTTTCAATGTTGGTTTTTCGATTGACGTTCGCTGCGCCCGCATGCGCCCCGAACGATGTCACCAACGTCAAGCGCCACGTCACGGCTCATGACGTTTTCCGCGTGCGATGTCCCGAAATCGGGACGATGCTGACGCCCGCCGTCAAGCGCCTGTTCTAGACTCGCTCCATCCTGCTAGCGCTATCCAGATACACTCCGTCCCATTTGTGCGATGCGGGGAACGACTTTTCACGCCTGCTATTGGCTTTTTTCAAGAGGCTTTTCCATGAAGCGACTCCTTGCGGCGGCTCTCGCCTCCCTCAGTTTTCAATCAGCCTGGGCTGCGGATTACCGACTGCCCTACATGCCGCCCCCGCTGGAGTCGGTCGCCCCCATCGTCCCGCCTGCAGACAAGCGCGCGTTCGACTGGAGTCGCTGCTATGCAGGCTTGCAGGCGGGCATGAAGATCGTAGACAACCAGATGAAGTTCGGCCGGACCGAATGGTACGTCGCTGAGCAGATCAAGACCACCAGCGACACTCTTCCGGGCCCTGTGATCGGCGGTCAGGCGGGCTGTAATTATGTGTTCGGCGGCGGCTTTCTCGCGGGCTTCGAGTTTGAGGGCCTCTGGGGGCCGAAGAAGCAGATCGATTGTGCCGCCCAGCTTGATCCCGTCGCGCAGTGCATTGAGTTGCACAAGCGCATTGAAGGCTTCGCGAGCTTGCGCCTGGGCTATGTGGTCGACAACTCCTTCCTGTGCGATTGCCTCAATGGTTTGATGCTCTATGGGCGACTGGGCGTCGGCTACACGCAAACGGACGTGAATATGAACGTCAACACTGTGTCGTACTGGCATGTTCCTAACACCGCGACAGGTGCGCCGACAGGTTCGACGGTCCCTCAATACGCGCAGGACTACAATCTTGCCGGCTCTGCCGGAATGTTCGGCCCGCTGATCGGCTTCGGTTTCGAGCGCGCTATCGGCCATAACTGGACGGCCCGTGTGGACCTTTCGGCCATGGCGCTTATGAGGAAAGACCCCAACCTCCGCGTCACGGATGGCAGGTTTTACGGCGCGACTGATAGATCGCGCCAGGCCGGCGGAGATCTGCCGAAAGACGCCACCGGACTCGACCGCAACCCAAGGATCGGTGAAATCCTTCCGGCCAAGATGCAGGAGGTCGAAACGCGGCTGACGTTCGGTGTGAACCGCCTGTTCTGAGCCGCGCGCTTTCTGCAAAATAAAACGCGGGCCGCTTGCGCAGCCCGCGTCGATTTTTTTCAAGACAGGTTCTTACTTGGTCGCGGCGGCGTACATCTGCGCCACGTAGTCCCAGTTCACCATGTTCTCGATGAACGCCTTCACGTAGTCGGGACGGCGGTTGCGATAATCGATGTAGTACGAGTGCTCCCACACGTCGCAACCCAGGATCGGCGTGGCGCCGTGCACCAGCGGGCTTTCGCCGTTGGCGCTCTTCGAGACGATCACCTTGCCGTTCTGCACGGCAAGCCAGCACCAGCCGGAGCCGAACTGCGTGACGCCGGCCTGGATGAAATCTTCCTTCATCTTGGCGACCGAACCGCAGCCGTCGATGATGGCCTTCTCCAGCTCGCCGGGAATGGCGCCGCCGCCGTTGGGCTTCATCCAGTTCCAGAAGTGCAGGTGGTTATAGTGCTGGCCGGCGTTGTTGAAGAGGCCGGCGTTCTTGCCGAACGAGCCCTTCACGATGTCTTCCAGCGACTTGCCTTCCCACTCCGTGCCCTTGAGCAGGTTGTTGCCGTTGGTCACATAGGCGAGGTGATGCTTGTCGTGGTGATACTCCAGCGTCTCCTTCGACATGTAGGGCTGCAGGGCGTCGTAGGCGTAGGGAAGATCGGGAAGCGTGAAGGACATCTTGGCGCCTTTCGTTATGACGACGAACCGTTTGTGACGACGACGTGACCCGCCGCTGGCGGCTCCCAGGTCCGGCCAGCCCGGCGGCGTCGGTACCAGAGGGCATACTTTCGATCAGGTCCCGAATCAATCCTGCGCGCCGGCGGCTCCGCGGTCCCGGCTTTGCCTTTCTCGGCCCGGAGGCTTACCTTGCCCCCAGCGGGGCCAAGCGAGGAGCAGCGGCCGGGATGAAGTGGCTTGTCGTCGTGGCGGGGATCGGTCTGGTCGCCTGGGGCGGGTATCTCCATTGGACCGGATGGCTGATCGTGCAGGTTGAGCGCGGCTGGAGCAGCGTCATCGCGGGCGCCGTGTTCCTGAGCGCCGGCATGGTGATGTTCGCGGCGGCGGCTCTCATGAGCCGCCTTGACCGTATTGCCCGCTCCTTGAGCCAGTCCGGATCCGGCGGCCCTCCCCAGCAGGCGCCTGCGCCCGTGAAGCCGCCTGCGCCCGCAAAGCCGCCCGAGCCTGCAAAGCCGCCCGAGCCCAAGCCCTCAAAAGACCGGCCGCTGCGCGAGGCGCCTTCGCTCTTTCCCCGTGGTCCAGCGTTCGGCGAGCCGCCACCGCGCCCGCAAAACCCCTCCCGCGTCACGCGGCGCTACGAATCGCAGGGCGTGCAGTACACGCTCTATGAGGATGGATCGATCGACGCGGAAGCGGACGGCTCGCGCCATCACTTCGCGTCGATTACCGAGTTGCGCGCCCATCTCGACCGAAACCGAAGGGGCTGAGGCCGGATCAGGCGCTCGCGTCCGCGGCGGCGTCCTCCATGGCCCGCCGCGCCGCCCAGATCGCGAAGGCGTACTCCACCGCGATTTCCTTCAGCCGGTCGAAGCGGCCTGAGGCGCCGCCGTGGCCGGCCTCCATGTTGGTGCGCAGCAGGACAGGTCCGCCCCCGGTCATGGTGGCGCGCAGGCGCGCGGCCCACTTCGCCGGCTCCCAGTAGGTGACGCGCGGATCGGTCAGGCCCGCTTCGATGAGCATGGCGGGATAGCGCTGCGGCTTCACGTTGTCATAGGGCGAGTAAGACCGGATGAGCCGGAACGCCTCCGCGTCGAGCAGGGGGTTGCCCCACTCGAGCCATTCCGGCGGGGTCAGCGGCAGCGTGTCGTCCAGCATGGTGTTGAGCACATCGACGAACGGCACGTCCGCGATGACGCCGGCGAACAGTTCTGGCGCCATGTTGGCCACGGCGCCCATGAGCATTCCGCCGGCCGAGCCGCCCAGCGCGACGATGCGCCCCTCGCGGGTGTAGCGTTCGGCCGCGAGCTTGTGCGCGCAGGCGATGAAATCCTGGAACGTGTTCGTCTTGCGTGAGAGCTTGCCGTCGAGATACCAGCTCCAGCCCTTGTCCGAGCCGCCGCGCACATGGGCTATGGCGTAAACGAAGCCCCTGTCCACCAGCGAAAACCGCGACGCGGAGAAGTGCGCCTCGAACGCATATCCATAGGCGCCGTAGGCTTCGAGCAGCAGCGGCGCGGAGCCGTCGATTGGCGTATTCCGACGATGCAGGATCGAGACGGGGACGATGGCCCCGTCATGGGAGCGCGCGAAAATGCGCCGCGTCACATAGTCATCCGGAATATGCCCGGAGGGAATCTCCTGACGCTTCACGAGCGTGCGCTCGCGGGTCGCCATATCATAGTCCCACACCTCGCCGGGCGTCTTCAGCGACGAGTAGCCGAAGCGCATCACGTTGGTGTCGAACTCAAGCACCTCTTCAAGGTCGAGATCGTAAGCCTCTTCGTCGAAGGCGATGGCGTGCTCGGCGCCGGTGGCGATGTCACGCACGATGATGCGCGGCAGCCCGTCCTCAAGTTCGGTGCGCACCATGTGGCGCGCGAATACGGCGAAGCCTGTAATCATGCGGCCCCGTTTGTGGGGCACAACATCCTTCCAGTGCGCCTTGTCGGGCGTGGCCAAAGGCGCTTCAACGATCTTGAAATCCTCGCAGCCTTCGGCGTTGGTCAGGATGAGCAGCTTCTCGCCGTGGTGCTCGACCTCATACTGCAGCCCCGCGTGGCGATGCTCTACCACGCGGGCGCGCGCGCGCTTGTCGGCGAGGTCGAGGATCCATGTCTCCGACGTTTCGTGATCCTCGATCTCAAGGATCGCGTAATCGCCCGATTGCGTTTGTCCCACGCGCACGAACCAGCGTGGATCCAGCTCCTCGAGGATGAGATCGTCGTCGCGGGCGTCCGTGCCCAGCCGATGGCGGAAGATCTGGCAGGAGCGATGGTTCTCGTCCACGCGCACGTAGTAGAAGCTTGATGAGTCCGAACTCCACACCACGTCGCCGTCAGTGTCGATGGTTTCATCGGGCAGGTCGCGTCCGCTGGCGATATCGCGCACACGCACGGTGTAGTATTCGGAGCCCTTGAGATCGACGCTCCAGGCGAGCAGTGTGTGGTCGGGCGAATGGGCGGCGCTTTCAAGATCGAAGAAGCGCTTGCCCTTGGCCAGTTTCTCGCAATCGAGCATGATCGTCTCGCGGCCGCCCTCGCGCCGCTTGCGACAGATCAGCGGATGCTCGTCTCCCTTGCGGTAGCGTGTGTAGTAGCTCCATGGTCCGTCCGCCGCGGGGGGCGTGGCGTCATCTTCCCGGATGCGGCCCCGCATCTCCTTGAGCAGTTCCTTGCGCAAACCGTCCACGGGCTTGAGAACCGCTTCAGCGTATGTGTTTTCGCGAACCAGATAGTTTCGGATCGATCGGGGCAGGGCGGAGGGCGCACGCAGCACCTGCCGCCAGTTGGGCGCACGCAGCCACTCGTAATCATCCTGGACGCGCTCGCCATGAAACACGCGCTCCACGGCTTTGCGTCGCGCAGGCGGCGGCGGCGTCTCCGCGGAGACGCCCGCGCGCGCGGATTTCGCTGCGGGGCGGGGCTTGCGGGCGTTTGCCCCGGCAGGTATGCGCTTGCCGGCCCGCGGGCGGGCGGGTGCGCGTGTCTTGCCCTCGGCGGGGGGCTCGGTCATCAGGCGGCTCCAGTGTTCCCGCGTTCACGGGCATGGCCACAGGTAATGGGGCGGGCGGTCTCCGGCAAGGCGTTGCGTCGGCCAGCGTGCGTGAAGTGTCGTAAAAGGAAACACATATCCAGCTCAAGATGTCGCGCGAGGATTACTTGCTGCGATCCTCGCGATGGATATAGTGGTTCGACGAATCGGACGCCCCAGGACGATTTTTTACGAAACAAGAATGATCGGTAGACTTCATGGACATGGATAAGCGCGAGGGCGTGCAGGACATGGCGACGCAACCTTCAGCTCTCATTGAACTCGCCGCCGACATCGTGTCAGCGTACGTGAGCAACAACACGGTCGCTGCGTCCGAGCTGCCCACGCTCATCCGCGATGTTCACGCCGCCCTTGCCCGCGTCCATGTCGGGCAGCAAACGCCTGCGGTGGAAGCGCCGAAGCCGGCCGTCGCCGCCCGTCGGTCCATTCACGACGATTACATCATCTGTCTTGAGGACGGGAAGAAGTTCAAGTCGCTCAAGCGCCACCTGCGCACCCAGTACAACATGACGCCCGAGCAGTACCGCGAGAAGTGGGGCCTGCCGCCGGACTATCCCATGGTTGCGCCAAACTACGCCAAGGCGCGCTCCGCGCTGGCCAAGGAAATGGGCCTGGGCCAGAACCGGTCGCGCGCCTGAATCGCAATCCGGCCGGAGCGAAGCGAGGGTCGGAACAATTGCGCGTTCAAAGCGAGTTCTGGAGCAGTCACATCGATCCAATGTGGTCGAGGCCGCTCCAGAGCTGAGCGCGCGCGAGGCGCTGTCAGGTAGATTTTTTCGGGGACTCAGGGCAGAGCTGCCCTGCGGTCCCCGTTTTCGTTTTTCAGCTTTTTGCTTCCCAGTTTTTTGCTTCCCAGCTTTTTGCTTGCCGGCTTTCCGCTTCCCAAGCCTGCGTCAGGGCGAGGTGCTTGTTGAGATCGTAGGCCCAGTGGCCCGCGCGGCCCAGACGCCGCTCGCGCCGTATCGCGTCGGCGAGCTTGCGCACGATGAGACGCGTGGTTTCGGGCTCCGGCCCATGGCAGTGCCCGGCGAGCATCGGCAGCACCCGCGGTAGGCAGCGCGCGCGCTCATAGGCCCGGGCGCCGTCACGAATGACGCCGAAGGCGGCGGCGCGGGCGTGGCGCGTCACGCGCGCCGGAATATAGGATTTCTCACCCAAAATGATCCCTCCAATTGGCGCCCCGAGTATGGCGGCGGGCCGGGGGGACGGGCGGAAGTCGAATTTATCGAATAAAATCAATCTCGGATCAGAATAGGAAAAAAATCTTGACGCCAGCCGCTCCATGCTTAGTCTTCACCACGCGGCGTGAAGGCGTGGAGCGGATCAATGGACAGCAGACTTTCAGGACGGGCTGGCGAGGAGGCCGCATCGGCGGACGCCTCTTGGGCGACCCTCTCGGGCGGCGTGGCCGCAGGCGTGTGCGGCGTGCCGGCGGCGGCGATTCCGGGGCGCAATCGCGCCGACGCCTGTCAGCGGGCGAGGCGCCTCGGGCTGCATCTCTCCCATGTGGGGCTCGGCGTTTCCATGACGCGCTGCGCCGCGCTTTTTGGCCGCCACCGTGCGGCGGCGCGGCGGGCGTGCGCGCGCATTGAGGACGGGCGCGAGCGGCTTGCGTGGGATTGCGCCCTTGATCGCCTCGAACGGGCTTTGCGCGTCTGGCGGGCGGCGTTTTCACAGGTTGTGGAGGCGGGCCAATGAAGGCGCCCCCGAAAGACAGCGCGCTGACGCGCGCCGAGGTCCGCCTGCTTGAGGCGCTGGCCGCTCTTGCCGCCTATGCGGCGGAGGACGAGCTTGGCCCTGGACTCGTCATCGTGGCGCAGCGTGGCGGCGCCTCATCGCCTGCAGGACGGGCGACGGCGCAGGCGGGCGCTGCGCTGGCGGCGCGTGATCTCGCGTGCTGGTCCACGGGCCGCGCGTCGGGACGCCGCCGCCTCACCATCACGGACGCTGGCCGCGCGGCGCTCGCTCGCGCCATGGCGCCGAGCACGGACGCGGCGTTTCTTGCGCAGCACACAACCCTTGAGCGACGTGGCGCGACGCTGATCGACGCCGAGGAGAGCCCGCTGGCGTGGCTCGCCCGGCGCAAGTTGGTCGATGCGGCGGAGTTTGAGGCGGGAGAGCGCCTGCGCCGTGATCTGGAGATCGGCGCCATCCTCCCGCGGGTGACGGCGAACTGGTCGTCCAGCGTTGCGTCAGGGGCGCGCGGCGCCGGTCCCGGCCATGTCACAGATCTGGCGCTTGCTGCGCGCCAGCGGGTCTCTGCTGCGATGACGGCGGCGGGGCCGGAGTTTGCCGGCCTGCTCATG
Source organism: Hyphomicrobiales bacterium (assembly GCA_027484655.1). Lineage (GTDB taxonomy): Bacteria > Pseudomonadota > Alphaproteobacteria > Rhizobiales > Beijerinckiaceae > Terripilifer. Next base: position 30,648 of record JAIXSM010000005.1, read on the forward strand.
GACGTGTGCGGTTTTCTGAAGGGGCTGGAGACCATCGAGGCGGAGCGCAACTGGCCGCAGAGATCCGCCAAGGTGGTGTTGCGCATGGCCCTGGCGACGCTGGCGCGACATTACGGCGTCGCGCCGGAGGCGCTGGGGCCGGGGCGGTCCCGTGGCGTGCGCCATTGGGGCGCCGAGGATTACCGACCACGAATCGGGCCGCTCGAAGGCTAAGCCGCTCTCACCCTAAGCCGTTCTTGGCTTAAGCCGCTCTTGGGTCAAGCCGCTCTTGGCTCAAGCTGCTTGGGCCGCCGCCATGGCGTCCCGGCGGATGCGCTCCACCATGGAGCGAACGCCGTTGGAGCGCTGCGGCGTCAGGTGTTCGACGAGCCCCAGCTTGCCGAACACCTCCATGGCGTCGGTCGTGAGGATGTCCCGCGCGGTCTTGCCCGAGTAGAGCGAGAGGATGATGGCGACGAGCCCGCGCACGATGTGGGCGTCGCTGTCGCCTCGGAAGGTGAGGGCGGCCTCCCCGCGCTCATTCTTCCCCACGGTTGTTTCAAGCCACACCTGGCTGGCGCACCCGCGCACGCGGTTGTCTTCCGAGCGCGCAGACTCGGGCAACTCGGGCAAACGTTTGCCGAGTTCGATCACGTAACGGTAGCGCTCCTCCCAGTCGTCGATGAGGGCGAAGTCGTCAATGAGATCGTCGATGGTCATGGCGCGTCCAGGGCTTCGTGAGGCCCTATATGGAAGGCCGGGCGGGCGGGCGCCAGCGAAAAACCGTTACCGCGCGGGGGCTCGCCATGGCGTAGCGCGGTCGGCGGCTGCGAGAGTGTCGGCGCCGGACCGGCCGCTCAGCAGCGCGGCCGCCTCGAGGCAGGCTTGCGTGCGCTCAAGGCAAAGTCGTCCGGCGTCGGCGGCCATCTGTCCCGCAGAGTCGACCGCGGCGTCGCGCGCCTCGCGCACGATGCGGCTCCCCGTTTCGCCACGGGGGTCGCCGGGCGTCGGCAGAAAGACGAACACAAGCCCAAGCCAGAAGGCGCTTCGCAGGAGGAAGAACATGTCGCGCTCCGATCAGTGAACCCACTATGCATTGGGATCGCTGCAAAAAGCGCGAAACTTTCCGGTCAAATGCTTCCCCGCGTGTTCATGGATCGTTCACCATGGCGGCGTACTCGCTTGAGGCGGGCGTTTTGGCAATCGACTGTCAACCATGCCGGTCGAAACCCGCCTGATCGTCTGCGATATCGGGGCATTTTCGCCATCGGGGCGGCTTTGTGGCCGGGGTGCTTAGGGTTCACTTAAGGGGCTCCTGCGAGTTTGTCTGAACCGGAGCGCGTTTGGCTCCCAAAGGTTGCGTGGCGTGAAAACAACGGTGCAGGTGTGGGATCAGGTGGCGGCGCTCGCGCACGAGAGCGTGACGCGCGCCGAAGAGCGGGCGACCCATGGCGTTTTCGCCGCGCGTCAGCTTGTTCTGTGCGCCTTGGCCTTGGCTGCCGCCCCGTTCGCCGTCGCGCTTGGTGGCGCGCCTTCGCTGAGCGCCTGCTTTGCGTTCGCGCTCGCCCTTTTGCCGATCCTCGTGTTTCTGGCCGTCACGCGCACTGGTGACCTTCGTCGCGCCGCCGCGATGTCGGCTGCGGCGTTTCTTGCTTTCGCGCTGGCGCTCGCCTTCGCCGCGCCGTCTCTGGCGGGCGTGGCCACGGCGTTCGCGGCGCTCGCCCCGCTGGAGGCGTTGTTCGCCGGTGGGCTCGCGCTGGCGGGGATCGCGGGCGCCGCCGCGGTTGTCGTTATTCTCGCGTGCGCCGCGCTTGCTCAAGACTCGGGCGCAGCGCCGTTTCTGGGGTTCCCGTTCGTCCTGGTGGCGGGCGTCGCCTGTCTTCACGCGCTCACCACGGCCTGCGGCGTCGCGCGCATCATGGCGCTGCGCAGCGCCGATGGGGCGCACGTGAACGCTGAACGCAGCGGACTGGCCGCGCTGTTTGATGACTTTGTGGTGCGGCTTGATCGCACCGGCGCCGTGCTCGGCGCGGTGAATCCCGGCGCGGGCGTTCTCGGGCTGGCTGGCGCTGACCTGATGGGCCGCGGCCTGTTTGAGCGCGTGCACGTGGCGGACCGGCCGCTGTTCCTCAAGACTGTCTCGGACGCGTTCGCCGCCGGCGCGGTTTTCGAGGCTGACATGCGCGTGCGCGCCGCCACCACCGGCGACGGCGTCTGCTTCGGTCTGGTCCGGCTGCGTGTGTCGCCCGTGCAGAACGGCGTCAACGAGCGCACGTTGCTGGCCGCTCTGGCGGATGTCGGCGAGCGCAGGGCGCAGGAGGAGAAACTCGCGGACGCCTGCACGGCTGCGGCGGAGAGCAGCGCCTCGCGCGACCGCTTTCTCGCCAACATCAGCCACGAACTGCGCACGCCGCTCAACGCGATCATCGGCTTCTCGGAAATCCTCGGCAGCGACATGATGCCGCTGGATCCCGCCCGACGGCGCGAATACGCCGGAATCATCAATTCATCGGGCCAGCATCTGCTGCAGGTGGTGAACTCGATTCTCGACATGTCGAAGATCGAGTCCGGAAGCTTCCAGCTCGCCGCCGAGCACTTTGAACTCACGCCCCTCGTCGATCAGTGCTGCGACATGATGCGGCTGAAGGCCGAAGAGGCGCAGGTGATCCTCACCCGCGAGACGCCGGCGAGCCTGCCCGAAATCGTCGGCGACAAGCGCGCGGTGAAGCAGATTCTCATCAACCTCGTGTCGAACGCGGTGAAGTTCGCCGGGCCCGGCGGCGCCGTCGCCGTGCGCGCGCGGCTTGCGGGCGCTGGGGTCGCCATCGAGGTCGAGGACAATGGCATCGGCGTTGGCGCGCGCGACCTTGGCCGCCTCGGGGATCCCTTCTTCCAGGCCCAGGACGCCTATGACCGACCCTACGAGGGCACGGGGCTCGGCCTCTCCGTGGTGCGTGGTCTGGTGGGCCTGCACGGCGGCGCCATTCGCATCGAAAGCGCCCCGGGAGAAGGCACGCGCGTGACCATCACGCTGCCGCTCGACTACCGCGCCGCGCCAGCGTTCTCCAAAGGGCGGGTCGCCCGCATTGAAACGATTACGCGCGGCCCTTGCCGCCCTGCCGCCCCCGACGAGAAGGTGAAGCAAATTGCGTGAAGCCGCCGCCCGCGTCGATTATGACTACGCCGACGATCCGCCGCCCCGTCGCCAGCGCCCGCGCCATGTGGAGCCGACGATCGCCGCAGCGCCGCGTCCGCCGGCGCGCAGCCAGCCCCTCGCCGGGGGCGCTCGCGGCGTCTTTCACGCCGTGCTGCGCAGGCCGATGCTCAGCCTCGCCATTTTCAGCGGCGCCGCGCTGTCGATCGGCTTCTTCGCCAACGCGCTGTTCATGCAGAGCGGCCCGCATCCGGCTCCGTTGTTCGCCAGCAAGGACGCGCCGAGGCCGAATCCTGCGCCTGCGCCGGCTCCGCGACAGGGGCAGGCCGCCGCGCCGGCCGACGCCGTGAACGCCGGGCGCGCGCAGTCCCAGACGGCGCAGTCGTCGCCCGTCGCTGCGCCACGGTCGGCGCCCCCGGCCGTCGCGCCCATGCCGTCGGGCCCTGTGCCCTCCGGGGCCGCCCCTGCGGCTGCCCTGCCCACCGCGCCGCCGGCGCCTCCCCAGCGCGGCCAGCCCGCGCGCGCGGCGGAGGCCGAACAGAAGTTTGATCCGATCACCCAGTTCCTGCGGTCCGGCTCGGCCCCGCCCGCCGCGCCGCTTGCGCCCGCAACCACTGCGAGCACAGCCACCGCCAGCACGACGCCCGATCCCGGCCCGCGCCGGGTGATGGCCGCCCAGCGCGCGTTGTCGAAACTTGGCCACAAGGTTGAGGCCGATGGCCTCTCCGGCCCGTCCACCCGGGCGGCCATCCAGGCGTTTGAGCGCGAGGCGCGCCTGCCTGTCACCGGCGAGCTGAACCCGCGCACGATGAGGGAGCTGGCGTCCCGCTCGGGCCTCCAGATTCAATGAGATGAGCGCGCGTCTTCGCGCGGATCTGTGGGTGGCGGCGCACCTGCGCCGCTGCGCGGTGGAGGGCGCTTACGCCGTCTTGCGTCGGCGCGGCTCGCCGGAAGCCGGCGCGATCTTCGTGGTTGTGGATCGTCTCGACGGCCGCATGGCCGTATGGGGTCCGGCGCCACAAAGCGAGGCGGGGGACGATGGCGTGCGCCGGTTCGCCCGGCTGCACGGGGACGAGTGGATCGATCCGCCGACCGCCGCAGAGCGCATCGCCAAAGAGATGCGCTTCGATCCCGACCTGTGGATTGTCGATGTGGAGGATCGCGCGGGGCGATCCTTTCTGGAGACCGTCGCGCCTTAGGTTCAGCGCTGGATGCGCCGCAAGGCGTCGGTCGCGCTGTCGTGTCTTTGCTGCTCGCGCGGGGTGTCGCGGCGCTCAACGCGGCGTCTGCCGTTGTCCTGCGGCCGCGCGTTCGTGGCGAGGCGCGGACGCACGCCGCCCATGGCGAGCACAAGCGCGCCTGCGACGTTGGGCGGCACGTCTGCGGCGAGGTCCGTGAGCTCCTGGATTCGGGCGTAGGAGTGCGAGACCGCCTCGTCGCAGAACAGCAGGATGCGCACCGTGTTCTCGCGACTGGCGCCCACGCACGCCAGCAAAAGGGCGAGGGGCTCGCCCTCCGGATCTTGCGTCATGCGCAGCGCCAGTTCGCGCGGAATAGACAGCGCGCGAGCAACCGCCTCCGCAAAGCTGCTCCAGTCGCGGTTCATGGCGTGCCCCGAGATTGTCTCGATCAGCCGCGCGTCGGGAACCACTGGCGCGTGGGGCGCGCCGATGGCTGCGCGTCGCGCGCTGGCGATCAGGCGCTGGCGATCAAGTCTTGAGGCTTCGAAAAAGCGCGCGGGATCGACGCCGGGCTCCGGCGAGCGCGCGTCCAGCGCGGCGGCGAGCTGGCGGTCGGAGCGTCCGGGCGCTGCGACGGCGCGCAGGCTTTCGCGTGAGACGACAGCCGTTGCATTGTCGGCGACGGCTTTCGTGACCACCGGATCGTTGCGTTGCACCAGCGCGGCGCTCACTTCTGGCGGGAGGCCCTTGCGGGCTGCGAGCAGACTTGCAAGCCGGCGATCGCCCTTGTGCGCGATGTCGATCTGCGCCGCGAGCGGCAGATTGATCGCGTGTTGTGTGAGCACCTGCCGGCAGGCGGCGTCCTCGCGGGCGAGGTAATCGAGCACGGCGCCGGGCGCGCCCGCATGCCTTGCGAGACGGGCGGCCACGTACATGCGCGTCGAGGGGCCGGTCTCCGGCAGCAGTTCGAGCGCGAGCGCGCTGAAGTTCTCGATCTCCTCGGGCAGCGGGTCAGTTCTCAGACAGAAAAAATCAACGAGACTGCGCAGCACCGCGGGTTTTGCGCGCATCGTCTCCCCGGCGCCGGAGTGAGCAGCCGCCGTCTTGAACCTTGAAAGGGGCGTTGAATCGGCCATGTGGCGCACCGGCAAAAAAATAACTTCAACTAAACTTTTATACGCGCTCCTTTATTGACGAACCCTTAACCATGTCGGACATTCAATCGGTCTCGTTCTGAATTTCGCGGCAGTCCTGCCGGACATTACCGGAGAGACGACGATGGGCTTGTTACTGAATTTTTCTCCACGACGAAAACCAAGGGATGCTGGAGACTCCGCGCCAAAAGGACCGGCGCAGGTGCTCTTTTTTACAGGCGTCCGGTATGAGCGACATGGGCTCGCAAAGCCCCGCAAGCCGCGCAATCGCCGCCCCGATGGAGGCAAGCGGAGCGCCTGACGTCACCGCGCGGGTTGTGTGGCGCACGAGACGCCCGCGAGGCGCCGGCGCGCGTTTTCCTCGTCGGTTGGATCCACGATCACGCTGCGCGCCAGCACGAAGCCCTCTGTCGTCGGGCTTGCGAGACGCAGCTCCTGCACCGGCTCGTCGTCGGGCGTGTCCTCGTCGAGCGTTGCAAGTTGCGCCCGCGTGACGATCAGCGCGTCGAGCCGCCCGCGCAAGCCTCCGCGGTCCGTGAGGCCGTAAAACGTGGCTCCATGGCGATCATGGAACGACATCACCACAAGTCCGTCGCTTGAGAAGTCCGCGCGAACGCGCACGGGCCCGTTGCTGATGTCGTATCTGCACACTGCGATGAACGTGCGCGGATCCTCGAAGGGCAGGGGCAGTTCGCCGTTCGCCCCGCGCTCGATCAGCGTGAAGCGGTTGAGCGGCCCCGCGCCGGCGAGGCGGTCCCAGGCGTCGAGGGTCGACAGGCGCGGCACCACGAGGATTGCGATGATGTGGACGATGGCCGCAATCGTCAGCGCTGCGAGGGCGGGCGGCAGCCATTCCATCAGCAGGTCACGGTCCTTCATGCGCAGCGCCCCCGTCGCAGGCCCGGCATCTGGTCGCCCGTCATCACTCCGGCCGCGGCGCTGCCGCTGGTGTCGTACAGGCGCAACATGAGCACGAAGGCGCCCGAGGCTGGTAGCGGCAGCCAGTTGCCCGGACGGGCGCGCGCGGACGCGATGATGTCGAAGCCGCCCGCATGATCGCGCACGATTTCAGCGGAGCTGATTGACGTGCGCGTTGCAGTCGCGTGGGTGGGCTGCCCATCCGGCGTCATGGCGCTCAGGGTCCACAGGCGCGCGGGCGGCATGGGGCCCGAGATGACATAGTCGCAACGCGGATCCAGCGGGCTTCCGTCCGCCGAGGCGGTTGCGAAGAACAGCAAGCCCTCGCCCTGGCTGAGCGGGACGTCCCCCATCCGGGCGCGATGGGCGCGCGTGTAGGGATCAGCGTCGGCGTAGGCCGCTCGGGGATTGTGAATCCACGGCCCTAGCCGGGTCTCGCCGAATGTGACGTTGCGCTCCAGCGCGAGCCATGTCGCCGCAAGGCCGAGACATGCGCCAATCACCGCCGCGAGGATCGCTTTGAGGAGTCCGATCAAGTGGTGTTTCGCGCCGCGTCCCGAGGCGCCCCGGTTGGTGAAGCCTCTCACGCATCGCATTCCAGACGCTCATGCGCAAGAGCGCGTCTTGGGTCAGCAAGAGCGCGCCGTGGGCCGCCGGCAGGATCAGGCCGGGGCTTGGCCTGCGGCGGCGACGGGCTATAAGGATGCAGCCTTCCGGAGGAGACGACACAACATGCTCAAGGCGCTTCGAAACTGCGCAGGCTTCGCTGCTCTTCTGCTTGCTGCGGCTCTCGCCGCCCAGCCGGCGAGCGCTCAGAGCGCGGCTGCATTCTACAAGGGCAAGACCGTGCGTTTTGTTGTGGGGGTCGGCGTCGGCGGCGGCTTCGACGCCTACGCCCGGATGATTGCGCCCTATCTCGCCCGCAACCTCGACGCCACCGTGGTGGTGGAGAATCAGCTCGGCGCCGGCGGCCTTGTCGCCCTCAACCGCATCTCGACGGCGCAGCCCGACGGCCTGAACCTGATGATCGTCAATGGCACGCCTGCCGCGCTGGGCCAGCTCCTCGATCAGCAGAACGTGCGCTACGACCTCACAAAGCTTGAGCATCTGGGCGTCATCGCCGCCTACCCGTGGATCTGGCTGGTGAACAACCAGTCCCCAGTGAAGACCCCCGCCGACGCGCAGAACGTGCGGCTTCGCTGGGGCGGCGTCGGGCCGACCGACGGCCCGGCCGATGGCGCGCGCATCACCTGCCACGCCCTGAAGATCGGCTGTCAGATTGTGCTCGGCTACAAGGGCAGCGCCGACATCGCGCTCGCCATGGAGCGCGGCGAGATGGACGCGCTCTACGTGTCGGATTCGTCCGCGGCGCAATATGTGAAGAGCGGTCAGGCGCGCGCGGTCGCCTCCATGGGCGACAAGCGTTCCGAATTGCTTCCCGACGTTCCCACGATCTTTGAGTCCACGAAGCTGGACGACGAGCAGCGCTGGTGGCTCGAGTTCCGCATGAGCATCAACGACCTTGGCCGCATTCTCGTGACCACGCCGGGCGTTCCTGCGGACAGGCTGGAGTTTTTGCGCGCGGCGGTGCGCAAGGCGCTCACCGATCCCGAGTTGATCGCGGAAGGCGAGAAGACTGGCCGCTTCGTCAGCTTCCAGGAGCCGGAGGTCGCCCGCGGACTGGCGCTGAAGGCGCTGGGGCAGGCGACCCCCGACATGCGCGAGCGCGTGCGTCGCGTGGTGCTTCCCGAAGAGAAGTGAGGGTTCACCCCCTCCCCGGCGCCGCAGTGGCCAAATAGTGCGTGTTAGTTTATGCGCCACCCTCGCCGTCATCCCGGCGACGGCCGGGATCCACGATAGGCCGCAGGGCCGGAGCGTTTGCCTGTCGTGGATGCCGACCTTCGTCGGCATGACGCTGTGGGGAGATGGGCGCCAACCACGATCATTCAGCCTGTGTAATCAAGCGCAAACCAACGTGCGCGCATCCCTCCACCACAACGTGGGGGAGGGTGGCTGGCGGAGCCAGCCGGGAGGGGGCGCTGTTTACAATTTATGCGCGCGGGGCCCCGGATCGCCTTCGGCGTCCGGGGAGGTGGCGCGCGGTCCACGGTAGCCCCCTCCCCATCGCGGCCCTGTCCATGTAGGTTCCCACGGGTCACGAACCGCATGAGGATTTATGGGCGTCCTGTCGCTTGCCGCGCTTTCCATTCTCGACGCTGGCCCCATTGGTCAGGTCTATGCCGCCAAGGCCGGCGGCTTTCGCAGCGTTGGCCTGCGCCTGCAGCCTCTGCTCGCCACCGATCAGGCGATCGTGGGTGACGCGGAGCGTGAGGCCGCGTTGCTTGCGGCGCTGGCGCAGACGGGGCTCAGCGTCCTTGAGATCGGCGTGTTTCCTCTCAAGGCGGACACCCGCGTTTCCGATTTCGAGCCCGTTGTGGCGTTTTCCGCCCGCATCGGCGCGCGCTACCTCGTCTGCCCCATCGAGGATGAGGACGAGGCCCGGCGCGTGCGCACGTTTGCTGCGATGTGCGACCTTGCCGCCCGTTACGGCATGGAGGCGCTGGTCGAGTTCAATCCGTACTCCGGCTGCCGCAGCCTCGCCGATGCGGCGGCGCTGGCCGCAGCCGCCGGGAGACACAACGGCAAGTTGCTGATTGACGTGCTGCATCTGTCGCGCTCGGGCGGGTCGCCTGCGGACGTGCGGGCAATTGATCCCGCCAGCGTTCCCCTCGTGCATTTCTGCGACGCGCCGCCGCCTCCCGCGCAGGGCCGCAGCGTGGACGAACTGCGCAAGGAATCGCGCACGGCGCGGCTGCTTCCCGGCGAGGGATCGCTCTGGCTCGACGAACTGCTCGACGCGCTGGCGCCCGATGTGGCGATCAGCGTGGAGGCGCCGTCCGCGCGCCATGCGCATCTGCCTGCCGCTGCGCGCGCGCGCTTGGCGTTCGAGGCGACGCAGGCCCTGCTGGGGGCACGGAGCGGAGCGCAGGGGTGACGCCGCAGGCCAAGGATATCGCCCTTCTGCGCGCGGAGGACGCCGACCGTCTCGCCGCCGAGATCGAACGGCTCAACCAGATCGTTTGACAGCGCGACCACGGGACGCCGGGGGGCGGGGCGTTTCTGGAGCGTCGGCCGCCGTCGCCTTCGCCTTCGCTGGAATCCGCCCCGGCCAAAGGACGATGTAGTCGAGCACGTCATCGAACGGCACCTCGTCCTCCATCGCCGCCACGCGCCCGCGCACCGACACGCCCGCCTTGTGCACAGTCTCCCGCGACCCGGACACAAGGTGATGCCACCACGGCAGATCCTGCCCCTCCGCCACCAGCCTGTAGGCGCAGGTGGGCGGCAGCCATGGAATCTCGCGAACGCGACGCGGCGTTAGCTTGATGCAATCTGGCACCTTGGCTTTGCGGCCCGCATAATCGCTGCACTGGCAGGACTTTTTGTCCAGCAGCCGGCAGGCTATCGACGTGTGGTGGATGCGCCCGTCATCCTCATCCTCGAGTTTCACGAGGCAGCAGCGTCCGCAGCCGTCGCACAAGGCTTCCCACTGGCCGCGGGTGAGCGATTCCAGCGGTTTCTTCCAGAACGGGGCGGCGGAACCCTCGCCATCGGACGCCGTTGGCCGGGCGGTGGCTGACTTGCCGCGGGATGTGGTCATGGATGTCTCCAGCGTCCCATTTTGGGACGCTTCTTTGGGCATGAGCCTTGCGGCGAGCGTCGTCAAGCCGGTTGCTCATGTGTTAACGTGAACCATTCGGCGTTTTTGCGGCTTCGAGATCTCAACGTGTTCGAAGGATTGAAAGGCAGACAGTGGGGCCCGCGCATCCGGCGCGCGCTGCTGTCGTTCGACTCGTGGGTCGACACCACGTTCCATGAAAGCGGTCAGCGCTCGCGGGATCGGTGGGAGCGTTTTTCCACGTTCATGGACCGCTTTCACGTCTCCGGCTGGCGCCGCGGCGCTGTGGAGCTGGCGTGCGAGGGCTTGACCATGGGCGCGGCCGGCGCGGTGCTCATGCTCTCGCTGGCGACGCTGGCGATGCAGGAAACCTCCGACGACTGGTTGAAGAAGCAGGATCTGGCGGTCAACTTTCTGGATCGCCATGGCCAGCCTGTCGGCCATCGCGGCATTCGCCACGACGACTCGCTGCCGCTGACGCAGTTTCCCGAGATTGTGCTTCAGGCCGTGCTCGCCACCGAGGACCGGCGCTTCTACGAGCACTGGGGCATCGACCCCATCGGCCTCATGCGCGCGCTGACGGTCAACGCCCGATCCTCCAACGTGGTGCAGGGCGGGTCCACCATCACCCAGCAGCTCGCCAAGAACCTGTTCCTGTCCAACGAGCGCACCATTGATCGAAAGGTGCGCGAGGCGTTTCTCGCCGTGTGGCTCGAGTTCCGCCTGAGCAAGAACGAGATTTTGAAGCTCTATCTTGATCGAGCGTACATGGGCGGCGGGGCTTTTGGCATTCAGGCGGCGGCGGAGTTTTACTTTGGCAAGTCTGTGCGCGACGTCACCCTCGCCGAGGGCGCCATGCTGGCCGGCCTGTTCAAGGCGCCGTCCCGCTTTGCGCCGCACGTAAACCTGCCGGCCGCCCGCGGGCGCGCCAACGATGTGCTGCAGGCCATGGTGAACGCGGGTTTCCTCACCCAGGGGCAGATTTTCGCCGCGCGGCAGAACCCGGCGACGCCTGTGGAGCGCGGGCGCGATCTCGCGCCCAACTGGTATCTCGATTACGCCTTCGAGGAAGTGAAGCGCCTCGCCGCCAGCGGCAAGCTGGGCGCCGACCGCGTGCTCACCGTGCGCACCGCGCTGGACACAGGGCTGCAACGCCACGCCGATGATGTGGTCGAGGATATTCTGCGCCAGTTCGGTCGCCAGTTCGGCGCGGAGCAGGGCGGGGTGGTGGTGATGGAGCCCAACGGCGCCGTGCGCGCCATCGTCGGCGGCCGCGACTATGGCCAAAGCCAGTTCAACCGCGCCACGGACGCCTCGCGCCAGCCAGGCTCGTCGTTCAAGCCGTTCGTCTATCTCGCCGCTCTCATGACCGGGCGTTTCAAGGCCGACAGCGTTGTGGACGGATCGGCGATCTGCATCGGCAACTGGTGCCCCGGCAACTACGGCGGCGCCTCCGCCGGACGCGTGAGCATGGTCAACGCGCTCCAGCGCTCGCTCAACACCGCGGCGGTGTGGCTGACCATGAAGGTGGGCGAGGCGCACTGGCCGCGGGGCGTGGGTCATCATCAGGCCCGAGTCTCAGCTTTGGGACGCGCGAAGGTTGTCGAGCTTGCGCGCGCCATGGGCGTGGTCCACACGCCGCTTAACGACACGGTCTCGCTGCCGCTGGGGGCGGCGGAGGTTCGCATCATCGACATGGCCGCCGCCAACGCGGTGCTGGCCAACGGCGGCATGAGCGTCACGCCGTGGGCCGCTATCGAGATCCGCAATTCGCAGGATCAGGTGATCTATCGCCACGAAACGGACGGGCCGCCCTCCGTGCGTGTGGCGCCGGCGGAGGCCGTGGCCGCACTCAACAACATGATGAAGGAAGTGGTGAACGCCGGCACCGCGCGCGCCGCCATGCTGCCGGGCGTGCAGGCGGCGGGCAAGACCGGCACCACCAACGCCTACAAGGATGCGTGGTTCAACGGCTACACCGGAAACTTCGCCGCCGCAGTGTGGTACGGCAACGACGACTCCACCTCCACGCGCAACATGACCGGCGGCTCGCTGCCCGCGCGCACGTTCCGGGCGATCATGGAATACGCCCACGCCGGCGTGGAGTTGAAGAACCCCTACGGCGTGGGAGATGCGGCGATCCCCACCGCATCGATTGCGCGACCGGCCGGCGCCTCCAGCCTTGGCCCGGCGCAGCGGCCGGCGTTGCTGTCGCGCCGGTCCAGCGAGACGCTGGGCTCCATTGAAGCCATGATGCGCGGCGCGGCCGAAAAACAACTCGGCCGTCGCGCCGACAACGATCAGCTCGGCCCGCCCGGACGTATCGAGACCATCGGCGCCGCCACGGCGCGATAGGAAATTAGGCTGTTTTTCCGATTTAGGGAAATAGTCCTTGACACCGTCGCGCTGCCGGGGTAGAAGAAGCGCATGCTCCACAAGTGTGCGGGGTGCGGGGGGCGTATTTACCTTCGGCTCCGCTTGAGTTAGATACTACGCAATCCGTGGTGCGGGAGGCGTGCCGTTGGCTGCGAGATCCGATTCTGTCTGCCGCTTCAGCTGCGAACGCGGCTTTTAATCTTTCCAATGGTGAACTCCGCCATCGGCAGGTCGGGATTTTGGCCAGCGAAATTGCCTCTGCGTGTCGTTCTCCTTGGCGCGAGTGAGGGAATACATGGCCGATAGCCTAGACCCAGGGCCACACCGAGGTCTGACCGAAAATCAGAAGAAGCGCATTCAACAGTGGAGCAGAGAGAAGACCTCTCAGGGTTTCACCTGCTCAGTCTGCGGTGATAGAAACTGGCAATTATTGCCGGAAATGCTCGCGCCTCCAGCTTTTCACGGCAATACTCTAGTTCTTGGCGGATCCAGCTATCCCCACTTTGCGCTCCTTTGCACAAATTGCGGCAACACTCTTTTGTTTAACGCAGTAGCGACCGGCGTTCTTGACCCTCCTACGGAGGGCGGTAATGGCTGAACTGAACTTCGATGCGCCGACTATCGCATTATCACTCCCGACACAGATTGAAATGCATATGATTCAGAACTGGGAGCTGACGACCCTGAAGGAGGGCGGCAAGGATCGGTCCTTCGAGATAGCCTTGGCAACGGGCGGCGCTGCTGCCGGTTTCTTCCAAAACGCCTTGAGCGTCGCGAGGTCCGTTTATAGCAAAGAGATGGTTGCAATGTCTGATCTTCTCCTAGCCACTGTGTTTGTAGTGTTCGTTACGTGTTCGGTGGTCCTTCTTCTGAAATCCCGGGGGCTGAGTTCAAAGATTGATGAAATTGTTGAGGAAATCAAAGCTCGCCCAATCCAAAAGGGCAGTTCGCAAAAGGCAAAACTTGGCTCTTCTGAAACCTCTCCAATCGGCGTCCCTTGATTTTCATCTCGCGAGCTTCCGCCTCTGTTTGCCGTGACCGCAGAAACCGGCGAGAGGCGCGGTGATTTTACAGCCATGTCTTGCTAAATCGATTGCGCATCGTGCATTAGGCATATTTAGCTAACTACATTTTTGGCAACCGGTAGTATCAGGAATATAGTCCTTGACACCGTCGCGCTGCCGGGGTAGAAGAAGCGCATCCTCCACAAGTGTGCGGGGGACGGGGGATTGGGGCTACGGTCTGGTCTCTCCAGAACCGCGCCGGAAAGCCCGGAAGTTCGCTCGGTCCACTATCACCTCACCTCATGCTGCTATGTTCCAGTCTACGCTGACGAAGTGGCGTGGCGAGCGGGTCATCGCCGGGTAAGCTGCTGCCCTCCAGTATCTGTTGGCGACGAATGCCGCGCTGGCGCATCCTGCGAGCCAAGAATGGGAAGGTTCTTGGCAGTAGGCATGAGCTTTGCCATTATCTCCGGCGTAGACGCCGGAGCGGGAAGTGATTCAGTCGAAACATGCCTATTATTACGGGCTCAAAACAGCGGCGAGAACCATTGTCGTTCAAGATTTTCTCAAGCGGATCAGGGCTGGCGGGACCGGCATATCTAATTGGCATGGGATGGTGCTTGGGTCTATCGACGGGCCAGCTTTGGAACATGCAAGCCGGCATTGGCCGAAGTACTATTCGGAGCAAACACACAGCGGGTTTTCTTGCAGCTGGGAAAGTCTTCACAGGAAGTTCCTGCCAATCCCTTCGTTTTTTGATCTCGCGGTTTGGCAACGAGTGGGGCCTGAGCGCTTTTTGCAGGGGCTGGCGCTCGGCAAGCCGTCAGATGGTAAAACCCACCTGACCATCAACTGGGTGGAAAGAAGTTTCGCCCCAACCTACATGAGGGGCGGTATCCTTCTCCCGATCTTGGCATGTGCCGAGGAATATGCGAGGCTACTCGGATGCAGACGAGTTCTTATCAAAAATCCTGTTGAACCTTCCAAGTACGCTCGGTACGGATACGAGACGTACCGGTTACGCCGTGTATCGGCTGCTTACCTGTGCAAGGAACTTTGAGATGAACGCCGTTTTGAAAGCGACCGATATCGTTGATGTTGCTGACGATTATCAGGCAGAGCTTTCTTCCGCAATTCATGCGGAGTTTGCCGCTGCGATAGATCACGCCCAGCGTTTTTATAGCTCTGGTCGGCGGAGTATGGTTGCTTCCATTGGAGCGACAGAGCTGTTTGGTTGGGATGGGACGGACGAGGCCGCGCTTGTCTCTGACCCTGATGGAATAGATCCGACTGAAGAGATGCTGGCCCACACAGCTCCATAAGCTCTTGGCTTATCTTCCTGAAAGGCCCCGTAAGCGGGGCCTTTTGCGTTTTCGAACGCCGGGCTTAACAGCCCGGCCCCGCAGCGAAAAAGAAACCGAATAAAACGCTGCCGCACAACTGATGTTCAGCACCGTGCCGCCCCTGCGCACGAACCCGGCCTGACCCGGAGCCCCCATGCCCATTTCCATCACAGAAGCGCGCGCGTTGTATGACGCGGGCGCGCCGGTCGCGCGCGTCGCGGATCAACTTGGCGTTAGTTTGCGGGCGTTCCGCGATCTGCGGATCGCCAATGGCTGGCCGCTGCGCGAGCCCGTCGCCAAACCGGCTCCAGTAACTGCGTCTGCGATTGCGAAACCCAGGCGCGCTGCGGGCGCAAAGACGTCCGCGAAAGGAAAGAAGTCCTCGCGTCAGGCGGGGCGCGGCTCGCGCGCCGCGGTCAAACCTCCCCCGGGGAAGCGCGCCACGGCGCGCGCGCAGCCGCCCGCTAAGTCCCCTCGGGCGCCGCGCGTCGCCAATGATGAAACCTCTCGGGACACGCGGCAGGATCCCGCGCCCGCCGGCGCGCCGGTGGATGCGCGCGCCCTGCGCCGCCAACTGGAGGGGCGCCTGCATCGTGAGATTTCAAGCGCTGGCGCAAGGCTCGCCTCCGCGTCGGACGACGCCGCCGAGCGCGCCGCGCGCACGTTGGCGAGTCTTGTGAAATCGCTCGCCGAATTACGGCGCCTTGAAACGCTCGATCCTTCAACCGCGGGCCAAACCGGAGACGCCGATGCGTGCGACGAACGCCCCCCGCGGGATCTCGACACCCTGCGCGAAGAGCTGGCGCGCGCTCTTGAGAGATTGTCGCCCGCCTGAGGCGCGCGCTCTCCTGCAGGCCTTTCTCGATGCGCTGCACCCGCGCGAACTGGAAGCGCTGCTCGCCGCCTGGCCGCTCGCCGCCCGGGCCGACCAGTGGCCGCCGAATGCGGCGCAGGGCGGCGGGCCCTGGTCGGTCTGGCTGGTGATGGGCGGACGCGGCGCCGGCAAGACACGCACCGGCGCGCAATGGGTGCGCGGGCTGGCGCTGGGCGAACCTGACTTCGCGGCGCGGCCCGTAGGCCGCATCGCCCTTGTGGGCGAGACAGCAGCCGACGTGCGCGATGTGATGATTGAAGGCGTGTCCGGCATTCTGGCGGTCCACAACAGGGCCGAGCGGCCCACGTGGGAGCCATCGCGGCGTAGGCTCGAATGGCCAAACGGCGCGATCGCGCAGGCGTTTTCGGCGGAAGATCCCGAGAGCCTGCGCGGCCCGCAATTCGAGTGCGCCTGGCTGGATGAATTCGCCAAGTGGCGCCATGCGCAGGAGACGTTCGACATGCTGCAATTCGGCTTGAGGCTGGGCGAGCGTCCGCGCCAGCTTGTCACCACCACGCCGCGCCCCACGGAGGCGCTGCGGCGCCTCATGCAAAATCCCCGCACCGCTTTGTCGCGGGCGTCAACCTACGCCAACGCGGAAAACCTCGCGCCGTCCTTCATTGAGGCGATTGTGGGCCGTTACGCCGGCACGCGCCTTGGTCGCCAAGAGCTTGAGGGCGAGGTCGTTGAGGACGCGGAAGGCGCCCTGTGGACCCGCGATCTCATCGAAGCCGCGCGCGAAGAGGCTGCGCCCGCGCTGTGCCGGGTTGTGGTGGCCGTCGATCCGCCCGCCTCGTCCTCGGGCCGGGCCGACCGCTGCGGCATCGTCGCCGCGGGGCTCGACGCGGACGGCGTGGTGCACGTGCTGGAAGATTGCTCGCTGGGCGCGGCCCGGCCCGCCAAATGGGCGCGCGCGGCCATCGCGTGCTGCCATCGCCACGAGGCCGACGGCATCGTCGCGGAGGTGAACCAGGGCGGCGACATGGTGAGCGCCGTGATCCACGAAGCTGACGCCTCAGTGCTTGTGCGGCAGGTGCGCGCCACGCGCGGCAAGTATCTGCGCGCCGCGCCCGTGGCGCAGCTCTATGAGCAGGGCAGGGTGCGCCATGCAGGCGCGTTCCCTGCGCTGGAAGACGAGATGTGCGCCTTCACCGCCGGAGGCCTCCCGGGCGGCCGCAGCCCCGACCGCCTCGACGCGCTGGTGTGGGCAGTGACCGCGCTGGCGCTCTCCTCACGCCAGGCGCAGCCGAAAGTGCGGCGGGTCTAATTATACATCAGTAAGGACATCCAATGCCCTCTTTTTTCTCCCGCCTGTTGGGCGCGGGGACGCGCGCGCGCGCGCCTCACGACGCCAAAGCCTCCCGCACCGGCGCCTTGCTGGCGCTGCATTCGCTTGGCCGCCCGCGCTGGACGCAACGCGTCGGCGCAGAACTTACGCGCGAAGGTTTTGAGCGCAACGCAATCGTTTATCGCTGCGTGCGCCTCATCGCCGAGAACGCGGCGAGCGTGCCATGGCTTGTGTATGAGGATGGCGTGGATGACGCCGCGCATCCGCTCGCGCAACTTCTGGCGCGACCAAACCCCGGCGAGGCGGGGCCCGCGCTTCTTGAGGGCGTCTTCACCAACCTCGCGCTGTTTGGCAACGCATATGTGGAGGCGGTGTCGCTGAACGGCTTCCCGCGCGAGCTTTATTCGCTGCGGCCTGACCGCATGGCCGTTGCGCCCGGCCCGCGCGGCTGGCCCGCCGCGTTCGAGTATCGGCTGGGCGCGGATGTGGTGCGCTACGAGGTGGAGGCGGACGGACGTTCGCCCATTCTGCATCTCAAACTCTTTCACCCGCTGGATGATCATTATGGTTTTGCGCCGCTGGCCGCCGCGCAAACCCCGCTGGATGTCCACAACGCCGCATCCGCCTGGAGCAAGGCGCTGCTTGACAACTCCGCGCGGCCCTCCGGCGCGCTTGTTTATGCAGGCGCTGACGGCGCCTTGTCGGAAGAACAGTTTGAACGGCTCAAGAAAGAGCTGGACGAAAACTTTGCCGGCGCGCGCAACGCAGGCCGGCCACTGCTGCTCGAAGGCGGGCTTGATTGGAAGGCGCTGTCGCTCACGCCCAAGGACATGGATTTCGCGCAAGCCAAGCATGATGCGGCGCGCGAAATCGCGCTCGCCTTCGGCGTGCCGCCGCTGCTTCTGGGATTGCGCGGCGACAACACCCACGCCAACTACGCGGAGGCCAATCGCGCTTTCTGGCGCCAGACGATTCTGCCGCTGGTGCAGCGCACGCAAAAAAGCTTTGAGCACTGGCTTGCAGCGGCTTTTCCAGGCGCGACGCTCACCGCAGATCTCGACAAACTCGACGCGTTGGCCGATGAGCGCGAAGCCGAATGGCGGCGCATCGGCGCGGCGAGCTTTCTCAGCGATGACGAAAAGCGCGCGGCGGTGGGGTATGGCAGCGCGGTAAGCTCGGCTCCCATTGCGCGTCGCTACTCGCCCGACCAACCGCGCGACCAGAACGGGAGATGAACTTCGTCAGGCAGTGCAGATGCAGCCCATCGCGCGCCGTCGGGAGTTGATGCGCCAGAGACTTTCAGGGTCGCAGGGAACAGCGGGGGATTCGCGCCAGAGGATCTAGGGATCACAGTGCAGGAGTTCGTGTCCCTGCGATGTCTTGGCAAAATACATAGAGAGTTGCCTGGCCAATTCATGGATACTAAATTGGAAGACCTGTTGAGCCTCAGGGCGCAGGGAAACAGAGCTGCAGGACAATGCTACAAGCTGCTTAATGAGGGTCGCTTCAGAAAAAAATGATCATAGCCGAGAAAGGATTTTGTCATGGACATCAAGCCCGGCCTGCCTGGCCTTCTGGCGTTTCTTACGTTTCTGACGCGGAATGGCGTTGACTATTATCTTCTGAACACCAGTCCAAACGACGTTCTCGTTTGCTTCGCCAGCCCCGGCGTTCGCATCGAAGTGCGCTTCCAGGAAGATCAGGTCGATTTCGCGACATTCCACGGCCATGAGGAATGCCGCGACGATTTCGACGCGCTTGAGGATTACATCGTCGACAAGTAGGGGCGTCGCGACATGCGCCCCTCGGATGCGCGCTTTTTCAAGCTTGTCGAATTGGTGCGACAGCACGATGAGGGATGAATGCCCGATATCTTCGAGCGGCTTGCGGACCCGCGCTTCGAGCGCGAAATATCGGCGTTTCTGGACGGTTATGTGGGGCGCGGCGACACCAGGCTGAAGGCCGCGGACCTCCGGGCCATATACAAGGAAGCCGGCAAACGCTAATCTGACAGTGTTGAAGTCGTTTAGCTGTCTAGATTGTTCCAAGACATTGTCAGGAGGCCACATGCGCATGTCTGCTCGCGCCGAGGCGAAAATCAGGGAGATTCTGCAGGAAGAGGCCGAAATGATCGCGCAGGAAAACTATGTTCCTGCCATCGGCTGGATTTTCAACCGCAGGGGCAACGAGGATGATCCCGGCCCGACGCTGTGTTTTTTCGAGCGCTCCCGCGTTGAGCGGATGCAGCCTTATGAGGACACGGAGCTTCTGATCTACGACAGCCTTCCCCAGTGGCTGGCTGACTCAGTGCAGGGCGCTGAGCTCGACCTCGTCGAGGGGAGTTTCAACTTCGTCCGCGATGGCGTCATCATTCGCCCTCTTGAGGTGTGAGGGCGACGGAGTTTAATCGCGGCCCATCATTTCAAACGGACGCTGATTGCATGGACATCAAGCCCGGCCTTTCTGGCCTTCTCGCATTCCTGGCGCTTCTCCAGGAAAAGCATCTGGAATATTATCTTTATCACACTAGCCCAGACGACATCACCGTCTGCTTCACCTTGCCGGGCTCCCGCATCGAGGTGCGGTTTGAGGAGACTGTCGTGGACTGGAGCATCTTTGAAGGAAACGAGGACTGCCGTCGGGACTTCGATACGCTTGACGCGCTGATCTCCGGCAAGTGATCTTTCTTGCTGACGCCTTGCGCCAACAGCAAGCACATTGCGCGCGCTGAACTCTGACTTCGGCGCACTACGCGCGCCAGAAACCCAAGGCCTGACCGCGCCAAGCTGACGCGCGGCAGGCCTTGTTCATTTCTCAAGCATGGATCAACTCACATGTCCGACGTCGCCGGCCACATCGCCGAGCGCGGCGATCTCGCACATCTCGCGCTGTTCCTGTGGGCCACCGGCGCCACGGGATTGCTGGGATTTCTGGTGCGCGAACTTGCCGCCGCCAACCGCCGCTTTGACGCCTTCGTGCGCGAGCTTGCCAGATTCAACCGCACCTATGGAGGAGATGAATGAAGCTGTTTGTCATTCCCCGCGCGCGCAGCCGATGGGCGGGCGCCCCCGCCGATTGTGTATTCCGCGCCTTCGTTCAGGCTCTGGCGCGCCTGCGCGCGAGAGGAGCTTCCCCGGTTGCCCATCGGGCGCCACGATGACGCCGGCGCGCAGTTCACGCCACGCGGCGCTTGAGATGAAACGCGCGTCGCGCGGCCTCGCCAGCGTCGATGAGACAGGCGTATTTGAAGGCTACGCGAGCGTCTTCGGCGAGGTAGATCTCGGCGGCGATATTGTGATGCCGGGCGCATTCGCGCAAACGTTGCGCAGCCGCGCGGCGTCTGCGGTGCGAATGCTCTGGCAGCACGAAGCCGGCGAGCCTATTGGCGCCTGGCTTTCTCTCATTGAGGACAGCGTGGGCCTTAAGGCGCGCGGCCGGCTCAATCTTGATGTTGCGCGCGGGCGCGAGGCGCTTGCGCTGCTGCGGCAGGGCGCGGTGGATGGGTTGTCCATCGGCTTTCGCGCCGGGCGCGTGAGCCGGGATCGCAAGAGCGGCGAGCGGCGCATTCACACGCTGGAGCTTGTCGAGATCTCCATCGTCACGTTTCCCATGGCGCCGCAGGCGCGGGTGCATGCTGTGAAGCGCGCATCTGTGGCTGCCGCGCCGGCGTTTGCGCGGCTTGAATGGTTGACAGCCGCCGCATCTTTCGGCGCCGCGCTTGATCGCGCGCGCTGACCTGTTGGCGCGCCGCCGTCGCGCGTTCGCATTCTTCGACGGTCGTTCTCACAAGGAGTTGTCATGACTGCTATTGAAACCAAAGGCGCGGACGCGTTCGGCGACCTTCATCGCGCATTCGCATCGTTCCGCGAGGCCAACGATGAGCGTCTCGGCCAGATCGAACGCCGTCTCGGCGCCGATGTCATCACGGAGGAGAAGCTTGCGCGCATCGATCGCGCGCTCGATGAGACGCAGCGCCGCCTGGATCAGCAGCTGATCCAGAAATCGCGGCCGTTGCTGATGGCCGAAGGCGGCCGCGACAGTGGCGTTGAGCGCGAGCACAAAGCCGCCTTCCGCGCTTACATGCGTTGCGGCGAGAGCCACGGCCTGAAGGGCATGGAAGAGAAAAACATGAACGCCGCCTCCGGCCCGGATGGCGGCTTTCTTGTGCCGCAGCCCGCTGAGCGGGAAATCCTCATGCGCATGGCGTCTGTGTCGCCGATCCGCGCCATCGCGTCCGTGCGTGAGATTTCGACCGCGACCTTTCGCAAGGCGTTTCCCGTGACGGGGCCTGTTTCAGGCTGGACAGCGGAGATGGACGCGCGCAACCGCACCACAGGGCCACAACTCGCGGACATGACCTTCCCGGCCATGGAGCTGTTCGCGATGCCGGCAGCGACGCAGACCATGCTCGATGACGCCGCGGTGGATGTGGAGCAGTGGCTCGCGGAAGAGGTGAACACCGTGTTCGCCGAGCAGGAGGGCGCGGCGTTTGTCGGTGGCGACGGGGTGAACCGGCCCACAGGTTTCCTCTCCTATCCGGTTTCCACGCAGGCCGCCTGGAGCTGGGGGCGCATCGCGTATGTGCCAACTGGCGCCGCCGGCGCCTTCGCCGCCGCCAACCCGTCCGATCAGCTTGTCGATCTGATTTATGCGCTGCGCGCCGGCTATCGCCAGAACGCGCGGTTTGTCATGAACCGCAGAACGCAAGCTGCTGTGCGCAAGTTGAAGGCCACCACCGGCGAGTATCTGTGGCAGCCGCCCGCAAGCGCAGACCAGAACGCGACCCTCATGGGCTTTTCTGTCACCGAAGCAGAGAACATGCCTGACATTGGGCCGGACGCCCGCGCGATCGCCTTTGGCGATTTCAAGCGCGGTTACCTCGTTGTTGATCGCATGGGCGTGCGCATTCTGAGGGATCCTTACTCCGTGAAGCCCTTCGTCTGCTTCTACACCACGAAGCGGGTTGGCGGCGGCGTGCAGGATTTTGATGCGATCAAGTTCCTGCGCTTCTCCGTAGCGTAAGCGCCTCAGCGGCTCCACTTCGCCAGAACGCCGTCGATCCAGCCGCGCTGCGGCTGGATCAGGGCCGCCTGGGTGATGGCGCCGCACGTGCGCTTGCCTTCGCCCGTTGACCACGTGGTGATGGCGATGACGGCGCCATCGCGGGCGAAGATCGGCCCGCCTGAATCGCCCGTGCATGCGCCAAAACCTTGCTGCCTGGGATCAGACGCCCACAGCAGTATGTTCGACAAGGGCGCACGCGCCGTCAGCGCGCCCATCCGCAGATGGCCGGCTGATTGCTCGTCGCCCTCACGGGTCAGTCCAAAGCCCGCGATGGTGAACTCCTGGCCTGTCGCCACGCGGCTCTCGCCTGACAGGCGGGCGGGCGTGATAGCAGCGCGCAGAGGCTCCTTGAGGCGGACCAGCGCGAGATCGATGGAGCGCGCGCGCTTGCGCGCTGCGTCGCGCACGAACTCGGGGTGCACCTCGACGGTTGAAACGTCGATCAATCGCGGCCGCCCATATGCGCCGTCATTCACAGCGAGCGCAGATGCGCCGTCCACGCAATGCGCCGCTGTCAGCACAACTGTGCGGGACAACGCGACGCCCGTGCAGAAAGCAGCGGCCTGGCGGCTCTGCTTGAGCACCATCACCGTTTGCGCCGCAATGTGCGCATCCGCGGGTTGCGAGGGGCCGACGAGCGCCTGCGCCGGAGCGCCCAGCGCTGCGGACGCGGCAAGGATCAACACAGCGCTTCGCCTGTTCACGCTTCGCTCCAAAGGATTTGACGACCATGACTCCCATACTCATTGCGCCGCCAGCCGTCGAGCCTTTGTCGCTGGCTGAGGCGAAAGTCTGGCTGCGCGTTGACACAACATCCGACGATGATGTGATCGGCGCGCTCATCGCCTCCGCACGGCTCGTGGTGGAGGCGCTCGTGCGTCGCGTGCTGGTGGCGCAGACATGGCGCATCGCGCTGGACAGCGCGCCCGCGAGCGGCTTTTTGCTTCCGATTTCGCCGGTGCGCTCCATTGCGGCTGTGCGCGTGTTTCCTCTTGCAGGGCCTGCGCAGACGTTGCCCGCCGACATGTATGCCCTCGATCAGGATCTGGGAACCGGGCGCCTCGTGTTCAACACGACGCCGCCATCGCCCGGACGCTTGCGTGATGGCTTCGAGATCGATTTCGTCGCAGGGTTCTCCGATACCGCGGCGGGTGTGCCCGCGCCGCTGCGGCAAGCGATGCGTATCCTCATCGCGCGCTGGTATGAAAACCGCGGGGATGTGGAGGCCGATGCGGATATGGCGCGGACGCCTGCTTCCGTCGCCGCGCTTGTCGCGCCCTATCGGCGCGTGAGGCTCGCATGAGGCGCGCGCGCGTTGGCGAACTCAATCTGCGCTTCGCGATTGAGCGCCCTGTCGATGCGGCCGATGACATCGGCGGCGCTTCGCGCACGTGGGCCAGCGTCGCGACCGTGTGGGGCCGGCTGGAGACGCTGGGCGGCGAGGCTGCGTTCATCGCGCAGCGTCCCGAGACTCAGGGGCCACACCGCATCGTTATTCGTTGGCGCCCGGATGTCACTGCGGCCCTGCGGCTTCGGCTTGGCGCACGCGTATTTGTCATCAATGCGGCGACCGACGCCGATGGGCGCCGACGCTTCCTGCGCCTGCAATGCGACGAGATCGCGTGAGGAGACCGCAATGACGTTTGCTCATGAAATCGCGTTGCGCAAGGCGGTGCGAGACCGGTTGCTCGCAAATGCCGCGCTGGTCGCGCGCCTTGGCGGCGCGCGCGTCCACGACCAGGCGCCCCGCGATGCGCCCACGCCCTACGTGGTTATAGCGCAGTCGCAGGTGCGCGACTGGTCGACAATGACCGAGCGCGGCGGCGAACACATGCTGTTTCTCGATGTCTGGTCGCAGAGCCCCGGCGCGCGGGAGGCGCTCGAGATCATGGCGCTCATCGCAGATGCGCTGAACGATGCGCAACTGACGTTGCCGGGCGCGACGTGCGTGCTTGTGCGTGTTCTCGATACGCAAACCACCCGTGAGGTTGGCGGGCGTTTCGCGCGCGGACGACTGCGCGTGCGCGCTCTTGTGGAAACTGTTTAACCCAACCCGGCGGAGATCATCATGGCCGCACAAAAAGGCAAAGACCTGCTCCTCAAGGTTGAGGACGGGGCAGGGCAGTTCGTCACGGTGGCGGGACTGCGCACCCATCGCTTTGCGCTGAACGCCGACACTGTCGATATCACGCATATGGAGTCCGCCGGCCGCTGGCGGGAGTTGCTTGCAGGCGCCGGCGTCAAACGCGCCAGCATCGCAGGCGCCGGCGTGTTCAAGGATGTGGCGTCAGACGCGCTGATCCGCGCCACGTTCTTCGAGGGGATCATCCGTGGATGGCAGGTGATTGTTCCCTCGTTCGGGGTGATCGAGGGAGATTTTCATATCTCCAGTCTCGATTACCGCGGCGAACATTCCGGCGAGGTGACATTTGAACTGTCGCTTGAATCCGCCGGGCCGCTCACGTTCACGGTGGCTTGACCATGGCTAATCGCAGACGCGGCGACGTCGACGCCATTCTCGGCGGCAAACGTTACACCTTGCGCCTGACGCTTGGCGCGCTGGCGGAACTTGAGGATGCGTTCGGCGCAGGCGACCTCATGGAGCTTGCGCAGCGTTTTGAGAGCGGGCGCCTTGGCGCGCGTGATCTCCTGCACATTATCGGCGCGGGCCTGCGTGGCGGGGGCGCGCAGATCAGCGACGCGGAGGCTGCAAACCTTGCCGCTGACAATGGCCTTAGCGATTACGTCCGCATCGTCGCGGATCTTCTGGCTGCGACATTCGGCGAACCGGATGCGGAGGGTTGCAGCCCGCACCCTCCGCAGCCGCAGGACGCCTGAGCGCCGAAAGCGCCTCCAGCGGAGCGAGATCCGCTCCGCCGCCCTTCCCCTGGCGTGAGGCGATGGCTTTCGGGCTGGGCGTCCTGCGGCTTGACGCGGCGGCCTTCTGGTCGCTGACGCCGCGCGAACTTGCGAGCGCCCACGAAGGCGTGTTCGGCGCGGCGCCAAAGGCGATGGGTCGCGGCGTTCTCGATGCGCTGATGCGCGACTTTCCCGATGGAGCATGTGAATGACACAGATGGATGGAGGCTTCGCCGCGCAGGACGCCGACGATGTGCGCGCCGGCCTGGACCGCGTGGAGGCGTCGGCGCAACGCATGTCGCGCACGCTGACGCGCGCTTTCGCCAGCGCTGTGGTGAGCGGAAAATCATTTGAGGACACGCTGAAGGGTGTCGCGCTCGCGCTCTCGAAAATGGCGCTCAACAGCGCGATGAAGCCGCTTCAACAGGGCGTATCGTCATCGCTTAACGCGCTGATGTCAGCGTTTTCATCATCAGGCGGATCGCCGGCCATCACTCCGTTCGCCGATGGCGGCGTTGTGGCGCGCCCCACTTTCTTCGGCGCGCAAGGCGGTCTTGGCCTCATGGGCGAGCGCGGCGCGGAAGCGATCATGCCGCTGGCGCGCGGGGCGGACGGACGCCTGGGCGTGGCGATGACCGGCGGCGGCGGAGCGCGCGCGCCTATTGTTAATGTCACCATCAACACGCCGGATGCGGAGAGTTTCCGCCGCTCGCAGGTGGAAGTGTCCGCCGCTCTCGCGCGCGCCGTTGGCCGCGGCCGGCGCGGGCTGTAACTTACGCGCGCAGCATCGTTGCGATTTCGTCTTTCAGGCGCAGGCGCTGCTTCTTGAGCTCCTCAAGAAAGTCATCGCTTGTGGGCTCCACCTCCACCTCGGCGCGATGAATCGCGCGGTTCACGTCGTGGTAGCGCTCGGCGAGCCGCGCGAAGTGGTTGTCGTTCATCTTCAGCGTGCGGATGCGCTCGCCATGCTGCGGAAACTCCTCGTTCAGGTCATGAGGAACGTGGCTCATGGCGTCCTTCTCCTTGACTGTTGCGGCAGGCATCACCTTAGGCCTTCGCCGCGCCCTCTCATTGCTCTGGATCAATCCTCATGAGTTTTCATGAAATCCTTTTTCCCACGGGCATCTCGCTGGGCGCGCGCGGCGGGCCGGAGCGCCTCACGGAGGTGGTTCTCACCGGCTCGGGGCGCGAGGAGCGAAACCAGCGCTGGCGCCGCTCCCGACGCAAATGGAACGCTGGATATGGCGTGCGGCGCCTGTCGGACATCGACCAGGTTGTGGCGTTCTTCGAAGAGCGACGCGGCAGGCTCTTTGGCTTTCGCTGGCGCGATCCGCTTGATCATCGCTCCTGCGCGCCGGGCGTTGCTCCGGGCCCGCGCGATCAAGCGCTCGGGATCGGCAACGGGTCACGGACGCAGTTTCAACTCGTGAAGACCTATGGGCAGGCATTCGCCCCTTACGTGCGCGACATCAGCAAGCCTGTGACGGGTTCTGTTCGCGTTGCGGTAGGGGGCGTTGAGCGCCCCGTTGCAGACTTCGCGGTCAATACCGCCACGGGCGTCGTCACATTCGTTGCCGGGCGCGCGCCCGCTGCGGGACAGACCGTGACGGCGGGCTTTTTGTTCGATACGCCCGCGCGCTTCGACGCCGATTATCTTGAGGCGGATGTGGCGTCTTTCCAGGCTGGCGAAATCCCCGTGATCCCCATCATCGAAGTTTTTGTGTGAGGCTCCATGCGCCAGATCTCATCGGCTTTTCGCGCGCGTCTTGACGCCGGGGCGACAACGCTGTGCGCGTGCTGGCGCGTGGTGCGTCGCGACGGCGTCGTGCAGGGGTTCACCGACCACGACGTCGATATTGTGTTTGATGGCGTGACGTACTCGGCCGCGTCGGGCCTCGATGGCTCCGGGTTCGAGACAGACCTCGGGTTCGCTGTCGGCGGCGCGGAGGCTGCCGGCGCGTTGTCGTCCGCCTCCATCACCGAGCGCGATCTTCTGAATGGCGCATGGGATGGCGCGCGCGTTGAGATCTGGCGCGTTGACTGGGCGGCGCCCGAACATCGCGTGCTCATGCAGAGCGGCGTGGTGGGCGAGGTGCGCCGCGATGGCGCGCGCTTCGTGGCGGAACTGCGCTCGCTGGCGCACGCGCTCGATCAGGAGAGGGGGCGGCTGTTCGGCGCCCACTGCGACGCCGACCTGGGCGATGTGCGTTGCCGCTTTGCGTTAAGCGCGTCGCCTTTCGTCCATGAGACAGTCGTCGCCGGATATGGCGACCTTGGCGTGCGCGCTCCGCTTCCGCGTGTGGCGGATGGCTTTTACGCCAACGGGCGCATCACGTTTGTGAGCGGCGCGAACGCGGGCGCGTCGCACACTGTGCGCGCGCATCGCGATGGCGTGCTGACCCTGTGGACGGCGCCCACGTTGGCGCCGGCCAGCGGCGACCGCATCCGCATTCACGCAGGTTGCGACAAGACGTTCGCCACCTGCCGCGACACGTTTCGCAATATCGGCAATTTTCGCGGATTTCCGCACCTGCCCGGCAATGACGAGCTGTTCGCGCCGGCCTTGTCAGGACCGCAGCTTGATGGCGGGAGCTTGTTTCGATGAGCCTGCGCCGCAGCGACATCGTGCGCGCGGCCCGCGCGTGGATCGGCACGCCCTACGCCCATCAATGCTCGACGCTTGGCGCAGGCTGCGATTGCCTCGGCCTCGTGCGGGGCGTCTGGCGCGCGTGCGTCGGCCCCGAGCGGGAGGAGATTGGCCCGTACACGCCGGACTGGGCGGAGGCGAGCGGCGAGGAACGCCTGGCGCAAGCCGCTTTCCGGCATCTGGCGCCGGTCGCCGTCGATGCGTTCGGCCCCGGCGACGTGTTGCTGTTTCGCTGGCGCGACGGGGCGCCAGCCAAGCACTGCGCCATAGCATCTTCGCCCGCGTCGATGATCCACGCCCACGATGGCGCATGCGTCTGCGAGGTTGCGATCTCGCCGTTCTGGCGCCGGCGCATCGCCTATGCGTTCGCGTTTCCCAACATCGTTGATTGATCTCGTTTCACAGCAAGGTGCGTCATGGCGACAGTCGTTCTTCAAACGGTGGGCGCGGCTGTCGGGCAATTTCTCGGTGGACCCATTGGCGCCATTATCGGCCAAACGGTTGGCGCGGTCGCTGGCTCCGCCATCGATCAGCGCCTGTTCGGACCCAAGGCGCCTGATGGGCCGCGGCTCAACACGATGCCTGCGCTCGCCTCCACAGAGGGCGCGCCCATTCCCGTTGTGTACGGACGTGCGCGCGTGGGCGGGCAGGTGATCTGGGCGACGCGGTTTGAAGAGACCACGTCGCGCGGCTCTGGAGGCGGCAAGGGCGTCGGCGGCAAGAAGCCAAAGACGTTTAACTATTTTGCAAACTTCGCGGTTGGTTTGTGCGAGGGGCCCGTCGGCGGCGTCCGGCGCATCTGGGCCGATGGGCGCGAGCTGGACCAGACGCGGTTCACGCTTCGCATCTATGACGGAAGCGAGACGCAGCAGGCCGATCCGCTGATCGTCGCCAAGGAAGGCGCGGACAACGCGCCCGCATATCGCGGCCTAGCCTACGTGGTGTTCGAGCGGATGCCGCTGGCCGATTTCGGCAATCGCATTCCGCAACTTTCCTTCGAGGTGATCCGTCCGACAAGCCGGCTGGCCACGATGATCCGCGGCGTCGATATCATCCCTGGCGCCGGCGAGTCCGTTTACGCGAAGGCGCCTGTCTTTGTGCGCGGATCGCTCGGCTCGAGCGTCGCGGAGAACCGCAATACGTTCCTTGCGGCGACAGACTTCACAGCGTCCATGAACGCGCTGGAGCAGACATTGCCGAACGCAAAGAGCGCCGCGCTGGTGGTGAGCTGGTTCGGCGATGATCTGCGCGCGGGCGCCTGCACCATTGCGCCCCGCGTTGAGGGCGCCTCGCGGCAGCCGTCAAGCCGCTGGTCTGTCGCAGGTGTGGAGCGGGGTCGCGCGCGCGCGGTCAGCGCTCATGACGGCAAGCCCGCGTACGGCGGCACGCCGTCGGACGCCGATGTGATCGCCGCTATTGGCGACCTGCGCGCGCGCGGTTTGTCGGTCGTGTTCTATCCCTTCGTCATGATGGACGTGCCGGCGACAAACAGCTTGCCCGATCCGTGGAGCGGCGGCGCCTCGCAGCCCGCTTATCCCTGGCGCGGGCGCATCACATGCGATCCGGCGCCCGGTCGCGCGGGCTCGCCCGATGGAGCGACGGGCGCCGCCGCGCAAGTTGGTGCGTTCTTCGGATCAGCGACGCCCGGCGCGGGCGAGTGGTCCTATCGCAGGTTCATCCTGCATTACGCGCATTTGTGCGCGCGCGCAGGCGGCGTCGATGCGTTTCTCATCGGCTCCGAGCTGCCGGGCCTCACGCGCGTGCGCTCTGCGGCTGGCGTCTATCCGGCCGTAGACGCGCTGATCACGCTCGCAGCCGAGGTAAAGGCGATTGTGGGCGCAGCCTGCAAGGTGTCCTACGCGGCGGACTGGACCGAGTATGGCGCCCATGTGCCGGGAAATGGCGCGGAAGTGCGTTTTCCGCTCGACAAGCTCTGGGGCGCGCCGGCGGTCGATTTCGTCGGAATCGACTTTTATGCGCCGCTGAGTGACTGGCGCGATGGCGATAGGCATCTCGACGCTGCGGAGGCGACCTCTGTTTATGATCCCGCTTATCTGCGTCGGCGCGTCGCTGGCGGCGAGGCGTTCGACTGGTTCTACAGGGATGCGGCTGCGCGGGCGGCGCAAACGCGTTCGCCTATCGTCGATGGCTTGCGCGGCCAGCACTGGATGTTCCGCCAGAAGGATCTCGTGGGCTGGTGGTCCAACCCCCATGTGGAGCGCGTGGGCGGCGTCGAGGCGCCAGCGCGCACCGCTTGGGTTCCGTCCTCCAAGCCGATCTGGCTTGTCGAGATCGGGTGCCCGGCGGTTGATCGCGGCGCCAACGCGCCCAACGTCTTTCCGGATCCAAAATCGTCGGAAAGCGCGCTGCCCCACTTCTCGCGCGGCCACCGCGACGACCTCATGCAGGCGCGCGCGCTGGAGGCGCTGATTTCGCGCTTCGATCCTGCTGCAGACGGTTTTGAGGATAGTTTCAATCCGGTGTCGCCGCTTTATGGCGGGCGGATGGTGGACCCTGCGCGCATTCACGTGTGGGCGTGGGACGCGCGGCCGTGGCCTGCCTTTCCGCAGCGCCCGGATGTGTGGAGCGATTGCGCCCAGTGGGCCACGGGCCACTGGATCAACGGCCGCGTGGAAGGCGCCAGTCTCGATGTCGTCATCAGCGAGATCTGCGCGCGGACGCCGGGGATTGACCCGCGCAGCGTGCGGCCGCACGTGGCCGCGTGGATCGACGGTTTCATCATCGACCGGCCGATGTCGGCCCGGCGCGCGCTGGAGCCGCTGGCGGACCTGTTCGCCTTCGACGGCGTTGTGTCCGGCGGGGCTATCCGTTTCGAGCCGCGCGGGCGCGCTCGGCCGCGCGTTCTGAGCGAGGACGATGTGGCGCCCGACGAGAGCGGCGTCCTGCACTCGCTCACCCGCGCGCAGGAAAGCGAACTGCCCCGGCGCCTTGCGCTGTCGTTTCATGACGGCGAGCGCGAGTACCGGCCCGCCAGCGTTCACTCCCGCAGGCTTGAAACGGGCTCTGCGCGCGAGCTTTCAACCGATGTTCCGATTGTGTTGACCCGGGCGCAAGCCCAGCACCGATGTGACGTCGCGTTGCAGGATGTGTGGTCGGCGCGCGAGCGGATGCGGATGCGGGTGCGCCCGGGCCTTCTGGATGTGGAGGTCGGAGACGTGATCGCATTGCCGGGCGCGCCGGAGCGGCTGTTTCGCGTGGGCCGAACCGTTGAGCGCGGGTTGATCGAGATTGACGCGCACGGATGCGAGCCGGCGATCTACGATCACGCGCCGCCCAGACTCGCGCCGGCGACGTTGCCGGCGGAGCGAACGGCCGGGCCCGCGCGCGTTGACGTGCTCGATCTGGCGTTGGTTCGTCCGGGGTTGTCCGCGTTGCAGTATGCGGCGATCTACGCCGATCCCTGGCCCGGCGCGTTCGCCGTGTGGCGGCGCGTGGGCGAGAGTTTTGAGTTCGAGCGGCTGATCGAAAGCCGCGCCGTGGTGGGCGAAACGCTTGACCCGCTCGGCCCCGGCGTGACCTCGCGCTATGACCGCGCCAACAGCCTGCGCGTACGCTTTTCCGGGGCGCTGTCCTCCCTGGATGAGGCGGCGGCTTTGTCGGGCGCGAACGCGCTGGCGATCTGTGGGCAGGATGGCGCCTGGGAGGCGTTCCTCTACGCGGACGCCGAACTTGTGGAGCGCGGCGTCTACAGGCTCAGCCGCCTTGTGCGTGGGCTGGGCCAGGATGAGCTTTCGCGAAGGACCGTGCCCGCCGGCGCGGCGGTGGTGCTGCTCAACGAAGCGGTCGTCCCGCTGGTCACGGATGTGGGCCTGATCGGCTCAACATGCGTGTGGCGTTTCGCGCCGGCGTCCACCGATTTCGCGGATGATCTCGCCGTTGAAGTCACCGCGCCCGTTTCGGCGCTGGCCCTGCGCCCGCTGGCGCCGGTGCGTGCGCGCGCGCGTCGGGTTGCGGAGGGCGTGGCGATTACATTCATCCGGCGCGGGCGCATCGACGCCGACGGTTGGGGGCTCGCCGAGATTCCACTTGGCGAGGATGCCGAACGCTATCGCATCGATGTGCTTGGCGGCGGCGACGTGAAGCGCACGCTCATCGCCGAGGGCTCGCCGCGAGCCATCTACACGCACGAGCTCGCGGACTTCGGAGCGCAACAAGCGACGCTCTCCGTCCGCATTGCGCAGATCAGCCCCGTGGTCGGGGATGGTTTCTCCCGCACGTTCACGTTGCCCATCAACTGAACGCAACCATCAGGTGACATCATGAGCGATAGCCCAAACCTGGGCCTGCCTTTCATCGAGGCGGCGCAGGCGCAGAAGCACGTCACGCATAATGAGGCGCTCGCGATGCTGGACGCCTTCGTCCAGACCACGGTGCTGGCAATGAGTGCGACGGCGCCGCCTGCGCCGCCTGTTGAAGGCGCCCGTGTGGTGGTCGGCGCCGGCGCTGCGGGCGCGTTCGCCGGCCGCGAAGGGCGCCTTGCGATGTATGACGCGGGCGCCTGGCGCTTCTTTGCGCCGCGCGCGGGCTGGCTCGTGTGGTCTACCGCCGACCGCTGCGCGTTCGTTCACGACGGCGCTGCGTGGGTTCGCTTCGATGCGAGCATCAGCCGTTTGCAGCAGCTTTCGCTGCTGGGCGTGGGAACCACGGCGGACGCCACCAATCCGCTGGCGGTGAGCGCCGGCAACGCGCTGTTCACCGCGCGCTCTTCGGGCGAGGGCGGCGACGGCAGCCTGCGCTTCAAACTCAACAAGGAGGCTGCCGGGCGAACCGTCTCGCAACTGTATCAGACAAACTGGAGCGGTCGCGCCGAGACGGGCCTTGTGGGCGACGACCGCTGGCGGGTGCGCGTTTCCGGCGACGGGCAGGCGTGGAGCGATCCGCTGATCGCCTCCACGAGCGGCGTGGAGATTGGCGGGCAGTTGACGGTCGCCGGCGGGGTGCGCGCGTCTGCGGCGCCCTGGGTCGATCTCTCGTGCGTCTGGAACAACGTCGCCGTCACGTTTGTGGCGGCGCGGCTTGCGCTCACGGACACAGCGTCCGCCGCCGCCTCGCGCTTTGTGGAATACTGGCGCAACGGCGCGGCGGTGTACGCCGTATCGAAAGCCGGCGCGCTGCTCAGCGCCAGCGGCGCCAACGCGGCGCCGGGACAGTCGTTCATCGCCGACCCGGATACGGGTTTCACGAACCCCGCCGCCGATACGATTGGCCTCGTGGTGGGCGGCGTCGAGCAGGCGCGTCTCACCGCGGGCGGCACGTTCGCCGTGGGCTCCGCGGGCGCGGACTTTGGCCGCGTCTGGAAAGCCGTTTTCTCGGGCAACGTCGCAACCGTCGTGCAGGCAGGCGTCGTGAACGGGAACACAGGCGCCACCGCCTCCGCCTTAATCTCCCTCATATCGGGCGCGCCCAACGTGTTCGTGAACATGGAGGTGAACAACGGCGCCGGTAATGGTTTCGGCCAGGAGACCTTCGGGGCAGGCGTCACCTCGCACCGCGTCGTCTTCGGCGGCTCTGAGCGCTTCCGGTTCGCCGCCTCCGGCGACCTGCAGATGGGCGGCGCGAACACGGTGCTCACCGCCGCGCGTCATCTCGTTCTGCGCGCCTACCCACGCACGGCGGCGCCGGCGGGCTCCATCGTGGGCGAGACGATCTTCATCACCAACCCGGCCTCCGGCTCGCCGCGGCCATTCCACTGGACGGGCGCCGCGTGGCTCGACGGCGCGGGCGTCGCTTTCTGATTTCCATCCCCAGCAGAGAGAAGGAGACACACAGCATGAGCGCAAAGATGACCGTGGCGCCCCCGGCGCTGACTGAAGAGACCAAACCGTTTTGGGCCTCGCAGACCATCTGGTCTGCGCTCGCCGTGGTGGGCGCGTCGGTGGCCGGCGCCTGGCTCGCGTGGCGATCCGGCGACCTTGAGGCGTTCGCCGCCGCACTCACTGCGGCGCTCGGCGGCCTCAACGCCATCGTGGGCCGCATCCGCGCCACCACGGTCATTCGCTGACCATGGGCCGCCTTGCGGGCCTCTACGGGGCCCTCGCCATCTGCCTCGCCCTCACGGGCGGGGCGGTCTGGCTGCGCGCGTCGCTTGCGGCGGAGTTCGCGCGCGGCGAACGCCATGGCCGCATGGCGGCGGCGCTCGAATCGCGCGTCCTCGATGACGCCCGGCGGGCGCAACTGGACGCCGCCCGCGCCGACGCCGAACGGCAGGCCCTCGCCATCGATCAGGACGAGGACGCCATGAAGGAGAGTCTGCATGATCTTGAAAAACGCCGGACGGCTGACGGCGGCGATGTGTGCCTTGATGCTGGCCTCGTGCGCGCCCTCAACCGGATCGGTCGCGACCCTGCACGTGGCGACCGCCCCTGAGGCCCTGCTGCGCGCCTGCGACTGGCCCCGCGCCCTGCCGGAAGAGGGACTGACCGGCGAGCGGGCCGCGGCCCTGTGGGCGCGAGACCGAATCGCGCTCGCCACATGCGCCCGCCGTCACGCCGCGCTGGCGCTTCACGCCCGCCGGATCAGCGCAGGAGGGACGCCTGCAGGTCTGGCGAAAGAGCCCGAGTGAGAGGCCATTCATCGTGCATTCACAGGGCGTGACCAAGAATGAGCCCTATGGTTCCGGCTTTCCTGTTTCCGCTTGCGCTGTATGCGGCTCCCGTTGCGCCTCCGCTCCTGTCCGCGGAAGCGCCGGCGGCGAGGCCGGCCTTTTCGTGCGTGGCGGCGGCTGAGGCGCGGGCGGCCATCGTCCGCCACAAGCTGGCGGATCCATCGCCCGCCCTTCGGGCCATGGCCCGGCGCGCGCAGGCGGAGCCCTTGCGGTCGCGCCTGTGTCGCATGGAAGAGCAATTCGTGTATGAAATGGCGCTGCTGCGCCGCGACGGCAAAGTCGTGCGCGTGTACGTGGACGCCCAGGACGGCCGGACCCAGATTCCGGGGCCGCGCTGACGCAGGGAATTGGCGGAGGTTCAACGTGCGTCTGCTCGTTGTCGAGGACGACAAGGATATCAACCGCCAGCTGGTCGCTGCGCTTGAGCAGGCGGGATACGCGGTTGATTCGGCGTTCGACGGCGAGGATGGCTGGTTCCTCGGCGACACCGAGCCCTACGACGCCATTATCCTCGACATCGGCCTGCCGAAAAAAGACGGCCTCTCCGTGCTGGAGAGCTGGCGCAAGGCGGGACGCAAGACGCCCGTGCTGCTGCTGACCGCGCGCGGCAGCTGGAGCGACAAGGTGCACGGATTCGACGCCGGCGCCGATGATTACGTGCCCAAGCCCTTCCATATGGAGGAGGTGCTTGCCCGCATTCGCGCGCTGGTGCGCCGCGCGGCGGGCCACGCCTCCAGCGAACTCGTGTGCGGCCCGCTGCGCCTCGACACACGCTCCAGCCGCGTGAGCGTGGACGGCAACCCCATCCGCCTGACGTCGCACGAATACCGGCTGCTCGCCTACATGATGCATCATACGGGGCGGGTGGTGAGCCGCAGCGAACTGGTCGAGCACATCTACGATCAGGATTTCGATCGCGATTCCAACACTGTGGAAGTTTTTGTCGGACGTCTGCGCAAGAAGCTCGGCGTCGACGTGATCCAGACGGTGCGCGGGCTCGGCTACCTGATCGCCGTGCCGGGCGTCCCGCCTTCGGGCGGGCTTGCGGGCCGCTGATCCGTGCCCGCGCCGGATCTGGTCACGCGCGGCCGCTCGCTGGCGCGACGCAGCTCCATCGCCCGCCGCCTGTTCCTCTCCGCTGCGTTCTGGAGCGTGCTCGTTCTGCTGATCGCGGGGCTCTTTCTGTCCGCGTTCTACAGCGCCGCTTCCCAGCGCGCCTTCGATGATCGTCTGCATGTTTACCTGCGCGCGCTCGTCGCCGATGTGGCGCAATCGGTGGACGACAGCGCGACGGCGCTGGGCCAGATGGGCGAGCCGCAATTCGAGCTGACCAATTCCGGATGGTACTGGCAGGTCACGCGCATCGACGGCCAGTCGCCGCTCATTCGCTCCTCGCGCTCACTGTTCGCCGAGCGGCTGCCCATGCTCTCGGAGCTGGGGGTTTCAGCGGACAAGACGGGCCTGCGCCGCGCCTTCGTGGACGGGCCGGACAACCGCAGCCTGCGCCTGATCGAGCGCGTCATCGACATGGGGTCCGAGGGGCAATGGCTCATTCAGGTGGCGGCGACCACCGAAGACCTCGATTTGCAGAAACGCCGGTTTGTTCTGGCGCTGGCTGCATCGTTCGCGCTGCTGGCGCTCGCGCTGGTGGGCGCCACGGCGTTGCAGGTGCGCTTCGGCCTGCAACCGCTGCGGCGGCTGCAGGATGAGGTGGCGGCGATCCGGCGCGGCGACAGCGAACGCATCGACGGCCCGTTTCCCGATGACCTCGCGCCCCTCGCAGGAGAGCTGAACCTGCTGATCGCGTCCAACCGAGAGGTGGTGGACCGCGCACGCACGCAGGTGGGCAATCTGGCGCACGCCCTCAAAACGCCACTGAGCGTCATCAGCAACGAGGCGGCGGCGGAAAACTCGCCCCTGTCCGCGAAGGTGCGCGAGCAAACCACGATCATGCGCGATCAGGTCGCCTGGTATCTGGATCGCGCCCGGGCGGCCGCCCGCTCCACCGTCATCGGCGCCAGTTGCGAGGTGCAGCCCTCGCTGGCTGCGCTGGTGCGCACGTTCGAGAAAATCTACTCCGACCGCGACGTGTCCTTCGCTTATGTGTGCGATCCCTCCCTGCGGTTTCGCGGCGAACGGCAGGATCTTGAGGAGATGCTGGGCAACCTCATCGACAATGCGGGCAAATGGGCCGCCTCGCGCGTCACCGTCACCGTGCGGGAGCCGGAGCGGGCGGCGGGCGCGGCTGACGCCGCATTCCTCGCCTTTTGCGTCGAGGATGACGGCCCGGGCCTGCCGGCCGAGAAACGGGCCGAGGCGCTGGGGCGCGGCCGACGGCTCGACGAAACCAAGCCGGGCTCTGGCCTTGGGCTCGCCATCGTCGCCGATCTCGCGAAAATCTATGGCGGTTCTCTGGAATTGCAGGATTCGGCGCTGGGGGGGCTCATGGCCGAGCTGACGTTGCCGCGCGCGTAGGGGGGATTACCTGTTCAAGCCGTAAGTGTGCGACGTAATGGGTCGCGGCAAGTCGATTGTTACAGATCCAGAACAGGTGTATAGGTTTTTTGTTGACATAAAAACCTTGTCAGCTCTCCCACCCGATCCGGTGGAGCGGGGTTGACGCGAAATAATTTTTTGGCGCTCGCGGTACCTCAGGAGCCCGTGAGCACAATTCGAGTTCGTAGGAAGCGAGGAGCGATTTCATGACCGAAAGCGACCATCGTTCAAGGGACATTGAAGCTCTGGGCAGGAGACTGGAGAGCCTTGAGATTGTGATCTCAAGGACCGGGTCCGGTTTTACCGTCGCGAGCTATTCGGAGCCGTTGTTCTGCTTCGAGGCGTCGGACATCGAGGAGGTGAAGTCCCTCGTCTCCGACACCCTCCGCTCGTACATCGAAAAATTCTACCACGTCCAGCGGGTGAACGTTGGCGCAGAGGTTCTGCCTTTGGAAGTGCAGCCGATCCCGGTACGCCATGTTCAACCTGTAAATCGGCTGAAGACAACCCTTCGGGATCTCTTGCCGGCCGCGTAGCGTTAAGGTATAGCTCAAGCATGCCTTGGGTAGAGATACCTTCCGAACGCCTCGAAGATTTGCCGCTATTCGGAATCGACCACCTCGTCGATGACGGAGATTTTGCTTGGTATAGGGGTGCAAGGGGCCGAATGCGGGTCTACAAGGCTCGGCCAAGGGTGTTTTTCGAGGATCTCGTCGATGCTCATCAGTGTGGCGCAACCTCGATCCTGATTGAGAGCAACGACCCTAACGACGGTTGATCGCCCACGTCGGTTCCCGCGGTGTCGGGCCTTCGTCCCCCCGCGCTCTCCCCAATCAACCTTTATGAAGGCAGCTGCCGGCCTCTCGGCCGAGCTGACGTTGCCGCGCGCGTAGGGAGCGATTGGCGATTGTCCAGTTTTATGGACATGCAAACCGGGCCGTTTCAGTGTACACATCCCCGTAGTCGCCCGTGTGACTGAATGCCAGCTTCAAAACGGGCAGGGGAACTGACAGAAACGCCACGATGATCTGGGTTGTTTTCGCCATACTCACCGCCGCAGCCGCCCTGAGCGTGCTGGTTCCGTTGGCTCGCGCGGCCGCCGCCGCCGGTGCAGGCTCGAGCCAGCAGCGCGCCGATGTGGCCTTTTACGAAGCCGAGACGGCCAGCATCGCCCGGGATCTCGAACGCGGCGTCATTGACGCGGCGGAGGCGGAAGCCGCAAAGGCGGAGGCCGCGCGCCGCCTCATTGCCGCCGCCGACGATCAGCCCGACCATGCCCCGAGTCCTTGGGGTCGGCGCATCGTCGCGCTGACGTCGCTGGCGTTCATCGCGATTGGCGGCGTCGGGCTCTACGGTTTCATCGGCGCCCCCGACTATCCGGACCAGCCTCTGATGGCGCGTCGCGCGGCGCCTCCCGACCAGATGGACCTGATGGCCGCCTTGTCGAAAGTCGAGGCGCATCTGGCGCAGAATCCCGGCGACGGGCGGGGCCGGGAGGTCGTGGCGCCTGTGTACATGCGGCTCGGCCGATACGCCGATGCGGTGCGCGCCTGGAGCGAGGCGATCAGCATCATGGGCGCCAACGCCGAGCGAGAGACATCGCTGGGCGAGGCGCTGACCTTCGCCTCGGAAGGCAAGATCACCAGCGAGGCGCTTGCGGCTTTCCAGCGCGCGCACGCGCTCTCGCCAACGTATGCGCAGGCCCGCTTCTATCTGGGCATGGCGGCAGAGCAGGCGGGCGAGAAGGGCAAAGCCGCGGACCTGTGGTCGGCCCTGTATCTCGACACCGCGCCGGATTCCCCCTGGCGCCCCATGCTTGCGCAGCGGTTGCAGACCATCGGCTATCCGCCGCCTGGCGAAACCTCGGGCGTCCCGAAGGGCGAGGCCGCCGCAGCCATCGCCGCCTTGCCGGCGGACCAGCGTAACGTGGCGATTCGCGGCATGGTCGATAGCCTCGCGGCGCGGCTTGAGCAGAATGGCGCGGATCCGGAAGGCTGGCGCCGCCTTGTGCGCGCCTACGTCGTTCTCAAGGAGCCGGAGAAGGCGAAGGCCGCTCTGGTGCAGGCCCGTCGCGCCCTCTCCGCTGACGCGGACGCGCTGGCGAGCCTTGAAGCGCTCGCGCGCGAGATGGGACTCGGGGGATAAACATGACCCGCAAGCAACGTCGCCTCACAATGATCGTCGCCGCGCTGGCGGTTCTGGCGATCGCGCTGGGGCTCGTGCTCGTCGCCATGCGCGACAACATCGTTTTCTTCTACTCGCCCGCTGAGATCGTCGCGAAGGATGTGAAGCCCGGCACGCGCCTGCGGCTGGGTGGTCTGGTGAAGGAAGGCTCCGTCGAAAAGGGCGAGGGCCGGTTCGTCTCGTTTATCGTTTCCGACGGAAACGGCGAGGTGCGCGTGCGCTACACCGGGCTGCTGCCGGATCTCTTCCGCGAAGGGCAGGGCATTGTCGCCGAGGGCGTGCTTGAGGACGCCAAGAGCTTCCGCGCCGACTCCGTTCTGGCGAAACACGATGAGAACTACATGCCGCGCGAGGTCGCCGATTCGCTGAAAAAGCAGGGGCACTGGCAGGTCGACCAGAAGACGACAGGGAAGTAGGAAGGGGAGCGGTCATGATCGTCGAAGTCGGACATTACGCGCTCGTCCTCGCTTTCGCCCTCTGCCTTGTGCAGATGGTGGGGCCAATGTGGGGCAGCCTCACGCGCGACCGTGCGCTCATGGCCATCGCGGCCCCTGTCTCGATCATGCAGTTCCTGTTGATCGCGCTATCGTTCGCCGCGCTGACGTACGCCTACCTCGTCTCCGATTTCTCCGTCCTCAACGTCGTTGAGAACTCCCACTCGCAGAAGCCGCTGATCTACAAGATCTCCGGCGTGTGGGGAAACCACGAAGGCTCCATGCTGCTGTGGGTGCTGACGCTGGCGCTGTTTGGCGCGCTGGTGGCGCTGCGCGCAAAGCGCATGCCTGAGGACATGGCGGCGACCGCGCTTTCCGTGCAGTCGTGGGTTCTTGGCGCCTTCCTGCTCTTCGTGCTGCTCACATCAAACCCGTTCGCGCGCATCGCCTCGCCGCCAATGGAAGGCCGCGACCTCAACCCGCTCCTGCAAGACCCCGGCCTCGCGATCCATCCGCCGCTGCTGTATCTCGGCTACGTCGGCCTCTCGATCACCTTCTCCTTCGCCGCCGCGGCGCTCATTCACGGTCGCATTGACGCGCAATGGGCGCGCTGGGTGCGCCCGTGGACGCTCATCGCCTGGATGTTCCTCACGGTGGGAATCTCCATGGGCTCTTATTGGGCCTATTACACGCTGGGCTGGGGCGGCTTCTGGTTCTGGGATCCGGTGGAGAACGCCTCGCTGATGCCCTGGCTCGCCGCCACCGCGCTTCTGCATTCGGCGCTGGTGATGGAGAAGCGCGACGCGCTGAAGGTCTGGACCATTCTGCTCGCCATTCTGGCGTTCTCGCTATCGCTGCTCGGCGCGTTCCTTGTGCGCTCGGGCGTGCTGACCTCCGTGCATTCGTTCGCCAGCGATCCGCAGCGCGGCGTGTTCATCCTGCTCATTCTGGTTTTCTTCATCGGCGGCTCGCTGGCGCTGTTTGCGCTGCGCGTGCAATCGCTGAAGCAGGGCGGAATCTTCGCGCCTATCTCGCGGGAAGGCGCGCTGGTCTTCAATAACCTGCTGCTGACCACAAGCTGCGCAACCGTGCTGGTGGGCACGCTCTACCCGCTCGCGCTTGAGGCGGTGACCGGGGACAAGATTTCCGTTGGCCCGCCCTTCTTCAACCTCACGTTCGGACCGCTGTTCGTCCCCATCTTCATGGCCATGCCCATTGGCCAGTTGCTGGCGTGGAAGCGCGGTGACGTGCTCGGCGCGACGCAGCGACTCGCCTTTGTGATCGGACTGGCCGTGATCGTCGGCCTGATGCTGGCGTGGGTGCGCGGCGAGCCCGTGCTTGCGGTTCTCTTCGCGGCGCTTGCGGCGTATGTCATCGCCGGATCTTTTGTGGAGATCTGGAGCCGTGTGACCGCCGCTGGTTACGACATCGGGCTTATGTGGCGACGCGCTGTCGGCTTGCCTTTGTCCTCATGGGGAACGGCCATCGCCCACGCTGGCGCGGGCGTGACGCTGTTCGGCCTTGCGGCGACGGGCTGGGGCGTCGAGCGCATCGCCGGTATGAAGCCAGGCGACAATGTGGACCTTGGCCCGTATGTGGTCACGCTCGACGATGTGCAGCGCCGGCCCGGCCCCAACTACATCGAGACCGCCGCCTTCATGACGATCCGCGAGGGTGGTGTCGTTGTGGGACGGCTGGAGCCGTCGCGGAAGTTCTACGCCCATCGCTCCATGACCACGACGGAAGCCGGGTTGCGTACAATCGATCTCGGACAGGTGCATATCGTCATTCCCGAGCAGAACTCTGACGGCTCGCTCGACGTGCGTCTCTACTGGAAACCGTACGTGACGCTGATCTGGATTGGATCGATCTTCATGTTCATTGGCGGCGGCGTCTCGCTTGCGGATCGGCGCCTGCGCGTCGGCTTTGCGCGCAGGCCCTCGCGCAAGGATGCGCCCGCAGCCCAGCCTTCGGCGGCGGAGTAGGGCCATGGCGGCGCGCTTCAGCTTGTTGAGTCTTGTGCGACTGCTCGCGGTCGCGTTCATCGCTCTCGCGGCGCCGGCGGCTCCCTCGTTCGCCGTCCAGCCGGGCGAGATGCTGGCGGACCCCGCTCTGGAAAAGCGCGCCCGGGCCCTGTCCACCGAGCTGCGCTGCCTTGTCTGCCAGAATCAATCCATTGATGACTCCAACGCGCCGCTGGCGCGCGACCTGCGCCTTGTGGTGCGCGAACGTCTCGTGGCCGGCGACAACGACGATCAGGTCATCAAGTATCTGGTGCAACGTTACGGCGAATTCGTGCTGCTGCGCCCGCCGCTCCGGCTTGGAACGGTGATCCTGTGGATATCGCCCGCGCTTGCGCTGGCTGCTGGCCTGCTCTGGCTCGTGGTCGCATGGCGCCGGCGCAGCAGGCTCGCCGTTGAGACGCGCGCGGCGCCGTTGAGCGAGGACGAACGCAAGGCGCTCGATAAAGTGCTGAGCCGCAACTCCCCCTGAGCCGCCTAACGTATCTTTCATCTTCCCGACATGTCGGTTTAAGCCGGCGCGCGCCATGCTCTCTCCAACGGGTCGCCCCAACGGCCCCGAAGTGGAGAGAAGCATGAACAGCCTGCTCGATAGTTTTGCCGCCGCCGCCACGCGGGTTCCGCTGCGCAAGACCCTGCTCGGCGCAGCAGCCGCGCTCGCGATTGGCTCTTTGACGATCCCCGTTTATTTGCCCGGCGCCTTTGCGCAGCCGGCGTCGCAGTCTGTAACGATCCCCGGCGCGCCGAATGGCGTTCCCTCGTTCGCCGATGTGATCGACCGCGTGAAGGGCTCCGTGGTGTCCGTGCGCGTGCGCATCGCTGATCGCAGCGACGAGGGCCGGCGCGGGCGCGGGATGCACGGCATGCCGCCCAACGTGGAGCCCGGCGATCCGCTGGGGCGCTTCTTCCGGCGCTTTGGCGATGATGGCTTCGGCCAGCGCCAGCGCCCGCGCGAAGCCATGGCGCAGGGCTCGGGCTTCATCATCTCGGCCGACGGCTTCGTTGTCACTAACAACCATGTCATCCAGAACGCGACCGAGGTGGTCCTCGGCCTTGATGACGGCCGCAGCGTGCCTGCCCGCGTTGTCGGCGCCGACGAAAAGACCGACCTCGCGCTACTGAAGATCACACAGGACGGCCAGTATCCCTTCACGCAGTGGGCGGAAGGCGCGCCACGGGTGGGCGACTGGGTGCTCGCGGTCGGCAATCCGTTCGGCCTTGGCGGGACCGTGACAGCCGGCATCGTCTCCGCGCGGGGACGCGACATCGGCGCTGGCCCCTATGACGATTTCATCCAGATTGACGCGCCGGTGAACCGCGGCAACTCGGGCGGCCCAACCTTCGATCTCCATGGCCGCGTGGTGGGCGTGAACACGGCGATTTACTCTCCGAGCGGCGGCAGCGTCGGCATAGGCTTCGCGATCCCCGCCACCGTCGCCCGCGACGTCATCAGCCAATTGCGCGAGAACGGACAGGTGAGC
The DNA here is from genome assembly GCA_027484655.1 of Hyphomicrobiales bacterium. Lineage (GTDB taxonomy): Bacteria > Pseudomonadota > Alphaproteobacteria > Rhizobiales > Beijerinckiaceae > Terripilifer. The sequence goes on from JAIXSM010000005.1 coordinate 73,409, forward strand.
CGCGGCTACATCGGCGTGCAGATCCAGCCGATCACGCCCGAGATCGCCGAATCCATGGGCCTGAGCAGGCGCGACGGCGCGCTCGTGGCCGACACGCAGGCGAACACGCCGGCTGCGAAGGCCGGCTTGCGGGCCGGCGACATCATCACGTCCGTGAATGGCCAGCGGGTCCAGACTGCGCGCGACCTGTCGCGGCAAATCGCCGGTCTCGGCCCCCAGCGCGAAGCCCGGATCGGCTTTCTGCGCGAGGGGCGCGAACAGGTGGTCGCCGTGACGCTTGAAGCGCTTCCGGATGGTTCGGCCGATGCGCGCGGCGGGATGGATCGTCGCGGGCCCAGCCAGCCTCCGCAGGATGGAGAAGGCGCACGCCTTGGCCTTCGTCTCGCGCCCGGCGCTGACGGCGTTGAGGTGGCGCAGGTTGAGCCCGGCAGCCCGGCGGAGCGCAACGGCTTGCGCGAGGGCGATGTAATTCTGGAGGTGGCCGGCAAGGCTGTCCGCCGTCCGGCGGATGTGGCGAGCGCCGTGCGTGACGCGCGCTCCAGCCAGCGGCGCACCATTCTGCTGCGCGTGCGATCCAGTGAGGGAATCCGCTTCGTGGCGCTCCCCGCCACGTCCTGAGGGCGCGGGCGCCGAACGCCCCAGTCCCCAGCGCGGCGCCCGACGTTCCACAGGATGACGGCAGGCTGGCGCCCCCAGCCTGCCGTTTTTCATAAGGATCGGCTATATGAAGACCATGCGCCTGCTCATCATCGAGGACGACCGCGAGGCCGCCGCCTATCTGGTAAAGGCCTTTCGCGAAGCTGGTCACGTCGCCGACCATGCCGCCGACGGTCTCGACGGCTATTCGCGCGCGACCGACGGCGGTTACGATGTGCTGATCGTCGATCGCATGTTGCCGAAGATGGATGGGTTGAGCCTGATCGGCGGCCTGCGCGAGCAGAAGGTGGAGACGCCGGTGCTTATTCTCTCCGCGCTGGGTCAGGTGGATGATCGCGTGAAGGGCCTTCGCGCAGGCGGCGATGACTACCTCGCCAAGCCGTATGCGTTCTCCGAATTGCTTGCGCGCGTGGAGGCGCTGGCCCGCCGCAAGAACGGCTCCGGCAGTGCGCCGACGATGCTGCGCGTGGGGGATCTGGAACTGGATCGCCTGTCCCACAAGCTCACGCGCGCGGGCAGGGACATCCCGCTTCAGCCGCGGGAATATCGCCTGCTTGAATATCTCATGCGCCACGCCGGACAGGTTGTTACCCGCACGATGCTGCTGGAAAACGTGTGGGACTACCACTTCGATCCGCAGACGAACGTGATCGACGTTCACATCTCCCGCCTGCGCGGCAAGATCGACAAGGGCTTCGACTCGCCTCTGCTGCATACCATCCGCGGCGCCGGATACATGATCCGTGACAGCGCTCGGTAAGCTCTTCCGCACGACGGCCTTCAAGCTGTCGCTCGCCTATTTTCTTGTCTTTGCGGTTTCCGCCTCGCTCGTCATGGGGTGGGTGGCGTGGAACATGCGCCGCGTGATGAACGATCAGCTCGCCGCCACCATCGAGGCGGAGATCAAGGGCCTTGCGGAGCTGCCCGGGCCGGGCGGCATTCGGCGCATCGTCGACATCATCGACAGGCGGGCGCGCCAGCCCGGCGCCTCGCTCTACTTGATAACCAACTTTGTTGGTCAGCCTATCGCGGGAAACATCGTCGCGCTGCCCCCCGACGCATTGCGCGAGCCGGGCCTGCGCGAGACCACCTACGAGCGCCTTGGCGACACCGATGTTGAGCGTCGCGCGCTTGCACGCGTGCTCATCCTGCCTGGCGGATTCCGCCTACTCGTGGGGCGCGATCTGGAGGACCGCGAGGCGATCAGCGCGCTTGTTGGGCGCGCGTTGGTCACATCGCTTTTCTGGCTTGCGATTATCGGCGCCTTCGGCGGCCTGTTCGTGGCGCGCCGCGTGTTGCGCCGCGTCGACGCCATGAACGCGAGCGCGCAAACGATCATGCAGGGCAATCTTGCGCAGCGCTTGCCTGTTGGCAGGTCCAACGACGAACTCGACCGCCTCGCCGATAACCTGAATGCGATGCTCGAACGCATACAGGAATTGATGGTGGGCCTGCGTGAGGTGTCCGACAACATCGCCCACGATCTCAAGACGCCGCTTACCCGCTTGCGCAACCGCGCGGAGGAAGCGCTGCGCACCGCCAGCGCGCCGCAGGAGTATCGCGCGGCGCTTGAGAAGATGATTGAGGAAAGCGATCAGCTGATCGCCATCTTCAACGCGTTGCTGATGATCGCGCGCCTTGAGGCGGGCTCGGAAACTGCGCCTGTTAAGACATTCGATCTCAGCCTTGCTGTCCGCGACGTTGTGGATCTCTATGAACCTCTCGCCGAGGATGCAGGCGTCAAGCTTATCATTGATGAATGCGCCGACTGCCTCGTCAACGCCAGCCGCGAACTGATGGGGCAGGCGATCGCCAACCTGATCGACAACGCGCTCAAGTATGGCGCGCGTGCCGGCGAGGGCGCGCCCGCCGAGGTGCGCGTGTCTGTGCGCCGCATCAATGACGTCGTGGAGGTGGAGGTTGCGGACCGGGGGCCGGGCATTCCGCCGGAAGATCGCGACCGCGTGCTGGGCCGCTTCGTGCGCCTGGAAGGCTCGCGTTCGCAGCCGGGATCGGGCCTCGGCCTCTCGCTTGCGGCGGCGGTGGCGCGCTTGCACAATGGTTCGCTGCGGCTTGAGGACAACGCTCCCGGCCTGCGCGCGATCATCACGACGCCAGCTGCGACCGGCGAGGCGACACAGAAGCAGATGGACCAATGACCGCAGACACCATCGCCGGCCCGCTTGCGCATCGCCTCGTCGCCGCACCCGTCCTCGTCGATCCGGCGCTGGCCGCCAGTAAAATGCAGGATCTGCGCAAGGACGCTGACGGCGTGCTCGCGGCTCTCATGGCGGCGCCGCCCGTTGAGGCCCTGCTGCTTGGGCTGGCCGATCACTCGCCCTATCTGTGGCGCCTCGCGCGCGCCCGTCCACAGCGCCTCGCGGAGTTGTTGCAGAACGATCCTGCACGAAGCCTCGACGCCTGCCTCGCAACGCTGCGCGCGCAATGTGACGCTGCGGAAGACGACGCGCACGCAATGACTGCGCTGCGCGCCGCCAAGCATGACGCGCACCTGCTGATCGCTCTCGCTGACATCGGCGGCGTGTGGGATGTGGTGGAGGTGACGCGCGCACTGACGCAGTTCGCTGACGCGGCTGTGCGCAACGCGCTGCGCTATTTGCTTCGCCGGGCTGCCGCCGCCGGTCGGCTCAACATCGCTGACCCCGATGATCCGGAAGCAGGCTCCGGCTTCGTCATTCTCGCCCTTGGCAAGCACGGCGCCGGTGAGCTGAACTATTCCAGCGACGTGGACCTCGTGGCCTTTTTTGATCCACGCTCGGCGATCGTTCGCGAGGATCTTGAGCCGGGGCCGGTCTTCGTGCGCATCACGCAGCAACTCGCGAAGCTGTTGCAGGAGCGCACCGGCGAAGGCTACGCGCTGCGTGTGGACCTCAGGTTACGGCCTGATCCGGGCTCCACCAGCGTCGCCGTTTCGTTGCCTGCAGCGTATGATTATTACGAAACGCTGGGGCAAAACTGGGAGCGCGCCGCCTTCATCAAGGCACGGCCCATCGCAGGTGACACGCCCATGGGCGCGAAATTCCTCGCGGACCTCGCGCCGTTCATCTGGCGAAAGTATTTCGACTACGCCGCCATCGCCGACATTCACGCCATGAAGCGCCAGATCCACGCGGTGCGCGGCCATGCTGACATCGCTGTCGCCGGGCACGATGTGAAGCTGGGGCGCGGCGGGATCCGCGAGGTTGAGTTCTTCGTGCAGACGCAACAGCTGATCTTCGGCGGCCGCCGACCACAACTGCGCGGCGCGCGAACGCTCGACATGCTGTCGGGCCTGCACGCGGATGGATGGGTGACGCAGGACGCTGTCACCGATCTCAGCGCCGCGTATCGCTATCTGCGCACCGTCGAGCATCGTTTGCAGATGATCTCGGACGAGCAAACGCAGCGATTGCCCGCCGGTGACGACGACATCGAAAAGTTCGCCCGCTTTCTCGGCTACCCAGATCTGCCCGCGTTCGAGGCGGCGCTGACAGCGCAGATGCGCCGTGTGGAGCACCACTACGCGCGATTGTTCGAGGACGCGCCGGGGCTCGACACATCCAAGGGAAGTCTGGTTTTCACCGGCGTCGCGGACGATCCCGAGACAATCGAGACTCTGGCGCGCATGGGTTTTGTGGATCCGGCGCGCGTAACGGAAACGGTGCGCGGCTGGCATTTCGGACGTCGCGCCGCCGTGCAAAGCGCCCGCGCGCGCGAGGTGCTGACCGAACTTGTGCCGGCGTTGCTTGAATCGTTCGCTGGCAGCGGCGATCCTGATGCGGCGCTGGCGGCCTTCGACAAGGCGCTGTCGCGGATGCCTGCCGCCATCGAACTGTTTTCAATTCTCAAGTCGAACCGCAGCGTGCGCGAACTGTTCGGCGATATTCTCGGCGGCGCGCCGCGCCTCGCTTCTGTCGTTGCGCAGCGTCCCCATGTGCTCGACGCCGCCATCGATCCCGCGCTGTTGCGCGCGCCGCCCACACAGGCCGCGTATGAAGCGCGCATCGGGAGCGCCGCCGGATCAACCGACAGCATCGAGGTGTTTCTCGACGAGGTGCGCAACATCGCCAAGGAGGAAATGTTCCTCATCGGCGTGCGCGTGCTCTCGCGCGCGCTGGATCCTGTCGCCGCTGGCCCTGCCTACACCGAGCTGGCGGAAGCGGTGGTCCGGGCCACCCTTGACCATGTGCAGCGCGCGTTTGCTGCCGAGTACGGCGTTGTTGTCGGTGGACGCTGCATCGTGATCGGCATGGGGAAACTCGGTTCGCGCGAAATGACCGCGACATCCGATCTCGATCTTATTCTGCTTTACGACTTCGATGACGCCGCGCCTGAGTCCAACGGGCGGCGCTCCCTGCATGCCGCGCAATACTACACGCGCCTGACGCAGCGGATGATCTCTGCGCTCACGGTCTCCACCCGGCGCGGCGGGCTCTATGAGGTTGACATGCGGCTGCGCCCATCAGGCCGGCAGGGGCCGGTCGCTACAAGGCTCGACGCGTTCCGCGACTATCAGGAGACCGAGGCGCAGACGTGGGAACTCATGGCGCTCACGCGCGCCCGCGTCATTGCGGGCGATGCGACGCTCGCCGAAGATATGGGCGCGGTGATCGCGAAAGTGATCGGCCGCGACCGCCCGGAGCCTGATCTGCGACGGGATGTGCGTGAGATGCGCGAACTCATCGCGCGCGAGAAGGGCGAGAGCGACGCGTGGAATCTCAAGCTCGCCTCAGGCGGCTTGATCGATCTCGAATTCATCGCGCAATATCTTTCCCTGCGTCATGGCGGGGAGCGTCCCGATGTGCTCGATCCCTCCACGGCTGGAGTGCTGCGCAAGGCTGGCGCCATGGGCCTTCTGTCGCCCGCGCACGCTGATGCGCTGACGCAGGCGCATGCGCTTTACAGCGGTGTGATGCAGATGCTGAGGCTCACGATTGGCGAGAGCTTCGACCCGAAAGAGGTGGCTCCCGGCGTGTTGCGCCGCATCGCATCGGCCGCGAATGCGCCGGACTTCCGCGGCGTGGAGAGTGACATCGCGGCGCGGCGCATCGAGGTGCGCCGCATCTTTCAGGAGTTGCTGGGCCCCTGATCAGGCGGCGTCGGTCGCTCTGGCCTCATCGTCGCGCCCGCGCGCGGCGATCGCCATCAACGCGGACGGTGGGATCGGCAAGCGCACGCGCACGACGGTGCCAACGTCCACCCTGGAGCGGATGCGCAAGCTGCCGCCATGCAGCTCCGACAATGATCGCGCGATGGCGAGCCCGAGCCCTGAGCCTTTCACGCCGTTTTGCAATGGCGAGTTGATTTGCTCGAAGGGCCTGCATATCCGCGCCAGCGCGTCGCGCGGTATTCCGACGCCCGTATCTTCTACGTAGATGTTCACGGCGCCGTCGATCATCCGGCAACGCACGCGCACATGGCCGCCCGCGGGGGTGAACTTGATAGAGTTGCGCGCCAGCTTGCCGATGATCTTTTCCAGCGCCTCGCGGTCGGCGCTCACCGGAACGCCGGGTATCGTTTCGGCGGTGAGGGTAATGTTTTTCTCTTCCGCCTCGGCGCGCACTGTCTCAAGGACATCCGTCACCGCCGCGTCCAGATCGAACTCGGTGCGCACGAGGCGCATCCGCCCTGCTTCGAGCGTGGACATGTCGAGCACGTCGCTGATGACGCCCAGCAGATGCCGTCCGCTCGCCCGGATGTGCGCCGCGTAATCCACATAGCGCGCGTTGCCCAGTTCGCCGAACGTCTGCTGCTCCATCACTTCCGAGAAGCCGATGATGGCGTTGAGAGGCGTGCGCAACTCGTGGCTCATGTTGGCGAGGAATTCGGATTTCGCCTGGCTGGCCAGCTCTGCTTCCGCCTTCTGCTCCAGATACCGCTCGGCAAGGTCGGCGAGCTGTTGCGCCTGCGTCTCAAGGGCTTGTCGCGACTTGCGCAGGTCCGTGACAGTGGCCATGAGCCGACGCTCTGAGTCCAGGAGGCGCTCTTCGTGCTGCTTGAGTGACGTGATGTCCGTTCCGACGGAAACGAAGCCGCCGTCCTTTGTCATCCGCTCATTGATCTGCAGCCAGCGCCCGTCAGCAAGTTGCGCCTCGTAGGAGCGGGCGCCTTCGCGCGGCTTATCCGCGATGGGGGCCTGCGTCACCACGAGGGGCTGCCTGCCCATGCCCATGATCTCGTCGTAGTGGGCGCCGCGTCTCTCAGCGCCCGGCGGGATGTTGTGCAGCCGGAGGAACTTCGAGTTGCACAGCATGAGCCTCTTGTCCGCATCCCACAGCACAAACGCTTCCGAGATCGTCTCGATGGCGTCCTGCAAGCGTTCCCCGGCGGTTTTTGTGCTCTCGGCGATCTTTTTCTGCTCTGTGATGTCCACCGCGATGCCGACGAGGCGCAGCCCGCCGTCGTTCTCGCGCCGTACGACCTCGCCGCGTGCGCGCATCCAGCGCCATTCGCCATCGCCGGCGCGCATCCGGAAGGTGCGGTCGATGTTGCGCGTGTTCGACGAGAGAGTGGCTTTCGCGAATTCTGTCAGGTCGCCGTCATCGGGATGGATCAGATCGTTGATCTCGCCAATCGACAGGGAGCCGGTTCGCGCCGGAAGGCGCAACATGTCGAACATCGAGTTCGACCAGTTCACGCGCCCCCGCGACAAATCCCAGTCCCACAGGCCGCAATGGCCGCGATTGAGGGCCACGTCGATGCGGTTCGCGAGCTGGTCGCAGCGGCCCGCAATCTCGCGGGCTCGTGTAGCCTGCCACTGATAGGCGAACGCGAGCAGGATCGTGACAAACACCATGGCGGCCACAAGGACAGCCACGCGCTGCGTGGTCGCGCGCCATGGGCCCATGGCCTCTTCAAAGGACTGCACGACGGCCACATTGCCGAAGGGGCTGCGCAGGTTGCTCGCCGCAGTCAGCGCGAGGCTGCCGTCGTCCATAACCGACGCGAGCACGCCCGCCTTGGAGCCGAAAACAAAAAGGGGCGCCGCCGCGCCAACATACATCGACAGGGGTCCGCGCGCTTCCCCTTGCACGTTGATCGTCGCGGAGACATCGCCTTTCTCATCGGTGATGTAGATCCGTCGGCCGGGAGGCGTCAGGCGCGGATGCAACGCCGCTTCCGCCGCCCTCAGCTTGGCGCCGTAGTCTCCGGTCATAATGTCGAGCGAGGAGGCGACAATGCTCGCCACGGCCTCAATGTCTGCGCGGGTGTCCGCAATCGCCTTCTGGCGTGTCTGAACCGCATAGAGCACCGCGAAAGCAATCAGCGCGATGCAGAACAGGGCCGCCGCGCCCGGGACTGCGAAGCGCAGGATTGCGTTGCGTGCGAAGGCGTTCTTTGATTGCGGCGCCGCCGCCGCTGAACGCAATAAGTCTGGAGATGCGTCCGCACGCGCGTCCGCATCCGACACGTATGCACGTGCCATCAGGTTGGCCCCCTCGTTTCGTGTGACCCGAAGCCATGTGCCGCATCGCTTCGAATCGGTCCCAGTTGAATCCCGGGAGGGCTGTTTGTCCAGAGGTTAATAGAGTCTGAATCGCGTTATTTTTTTCGCTGCCACAAGGTCTTCGCGAACCTTCTTTGGCGAGAGTCACTTAATAGGAGCCATAGTCAAGCCAGTGATCGGGTGACGATGTCACGGACGTCCGCGGACAGGGTTTGCTGCGCTGCGATCCGGCGCAAGCTCGCCTCAGCTTTCGCCCGTCGCCCGGCCTCCAGCGCCCGCCACATCTTGAACGCGACAAGAAGGCGCGCGGCGACCTGCGGATTGCGCGCGTCCACATCAAGCACGACGTCCGCCATGAACGCGTAGCCGGAGCCATCGGCTGCGTTGAACTGCGTCGGGTTGGCGGCGAACGAGCCGACAAGGGAGCGCAGGCGGTTGGGGTTCGCGACGGAGAAGGCGTGGTGGCCCATGAGGTCGCGTACGCGCTCCAGCACGCCCGCCTCCGGGATCATCGCCTGAAGCGCGAACCATTTGTCGAGCACAAGCGGATCGGCCGCGTGGGCGCGGAAGAAGGAGTCCAGCGCCTGCTCGCGCTGGCTTGCGCCATTGAGGGTCATGGCAGCGAGCGCGCCGAACATGTCGGTCATGTTGTCGGCGCCCTGGAACTGGCGCATCGCCCGTTCGCCGCCCTCGTCCCTGTCGGCGGCGACGAGAAGATCGAGCGCGGCCTGCCGAAGGGCGCGTCTGCCGGCGCCGGCCGCATCGGGCGCATATGGTACGGGCGCTGACAGGTCGTCATGGATCTCGCGCAGGGCTGGCGCGAGGGCCGCGCCAAGCGCAGAGCGCACCGCCCGGCGGGCGAGATGAATGGCGTCCGGGTCCACATCTGTTCCCATGTCGCGGGCGATGTCGGCCTCGCTCGGCAAGGTGATCGCCTGCGCGGTGAAGGCCGGATCCGCGCGCCAGCCGGCGATGAGCCGCGCGGCGGCGTTGCAGAAGCCAGATGCGTCCTCGGCGACCTCGCCGGCGCGAATGGCTGCAGCTGAGCGCGTGATGAGCCCCGTTGCGTAGGTCTGTGTCGCCTGCCAGCGATTGAAGCCGTCGCTGTCGTGGGCGATCAGGCGCAGAAAATCCGCCTCGCTGTAGGGTGCGTCGAGGCGCACAGGAGCAGAGAACCCACGTAGCAGCGAGGGCGTCGCGTTGGCGTCCACATCGTGAAGGATGATGGTGCGGCTTTCCGCAGTCAGCTCGAAGGAGCCGCGCGCGGTTTCCTCCGCGCTGGCGCCTCCCGGCTCGCCGGCCGGCGGGGTGACGAGGCGCGCATCGCCGTGGGCGGTGACGAGACCCAGCGCGACAGGGATCACCTGCGGCGCCTTGGTAGGCTGGTCCGGCGTCGGCGGGCAGGATTGCGAAAGATCAACCGTGAGCGTTCGCGCCGCAGCGTCGTGGCGCCAGCGCGCAGTGACAAGCGGCGTGCCTGCCTGGGTGTACCAGCGCATGAACTGGGTCAGGTCGCGGCCGGAGCTTTGCGCGAAGCAGCCGATGAAATCTTCAACGGTCGCAGCGGTTCCATCGCACCGCTCGAAGTACAGGTCCATGCCCTTGCGGAAGGCCTCATCGCCGATCAGCCGCTTGAGCATACGGATGACCTCCGCGCCCTTCTCGTAAACAGTCGGCGTATAGAAGTTGTTGATCTCGTGATACTGCTCCGGCCGCACATTGTGGGCGAGGGGCCCTGCGTCCTCGGTGAACTGGGACGCGCGCAACGTGCGCACGTCGGCGATGCGCTTCACCGTGCGCGAACGCTGGTCGGCCGAGAACTCCTGATCGCGGAAGACAGTGAGGCCCTCCTTCAAGCAGAGCTGAAACCAGTCGCGGCATGTAATGCGGTTGCCCGTCCAGTTGTGAAAGTACTCATGGGCGATGATCGCCTCGATGTTCGCGTAGTCCGCGTCTGTTGCTGTCTGCGGCAGGGCGAGAACGTACTTGTCGTTGAAGACATTCAGCCCCTTGTTCTCCATCGCGCCCATGTTGAAGTCGGACACCGCGACGATGTTGAACACGTTGAGATCGTACTCGCGGCCGAACGCCTCTTCATCCCAGCGCATCGAGCGTTTCAGGGCATCCATGGCGTAGTGGGCGCGTTCCGCCTTGCCGGGCTCCACATAAACGCCAAGGCGCACGGTGCGCCCGGACATGGTGGTGAAGTCGTCTTCGAGACAATCGAGCCGCCCGCCCACAAGCGCGAACAGATAGGAGGGCTTGGGGAACGGATCGTGCCAGATGGCGTAATGGCGGCCGTCTTCGAGCGCGCCAGCCTCGATCCGGTTGCCGTTGCCCAGCAGCACCGGGGCTTCCGCGCGATCAGCCTCAATGCGCGTGGTATAGACCGACAGCACGTCCGGCCGGTCGAGGAAGTAGGTGATGCGGCGGAAGCCTTCCGCCTCGCACTGGGTGCAGTAGGCGGAGCCGGAGCGATAAAGCCCCATCAGCTGCGTGTTCGCCGCGGGATCGACGACGGTCTCGATCTCCAGCGTGAATGGGGCCTGCGGCGGGCGCTTGATCGTCAAGCGGTCTGGCGTCAGCTCATGGGGAGACAACTGGAGCCGCGAACCATCGAGCGCGACAGAGCGGACGTCGAGCCCATCTCCGTCGAGCACAAGCGGCGCGTCGGCGCGCCCGAGCGGGTTAGGACGCAGCGAGAGCGCAGCGCGCACTGTGGTGGCGGCGTTCGCGAGCGAGATATCGAGGCGCACCGCGTCGATCAGGTAGTCTGGCGGCTGGTAATCCGAAAGACGAACGGCCTTGGCGTTATCGGTGCGCAGCATGGGGTCTCTCCTCGTCTTGGCGAGTTATGGCACGGCGGGCCGCAAGGCAAGGCGAAGGCGATCAAACTCGCGCGCCCACAGCGCCGCACGCTGCGCGCGCAAGGTCGGCGGCCCGGTCGCGCAGGGGGCCGGGCAGGCGCCCGTAGAGCTTGAACACGGCGGGCTGAAGCACGGCGCCGAGCGCAGCTGCGGCTGCGAGGTCGGGCTCGTCCACAGCGATCTCCTGCCGCAAGGCCGCGCGCGCCATGATGTCGCGCAGGGCCTCCACCGCGTTGTCCTGCTCGCGCACGAAACGCAGGTGCGCGTGCTGATTGAGCAAGATGAACGCGAACGCGTCCGGCTCGTCATCGAACAGCGCGCACAAAAGATCCACAAGCGCGCGCGCGGTCTGCGCAAACGGCAGATCGCGGGCGCCGATGGCCGCAATCTCCCGCGCCAGCGCCCCATAACGGCTGCGGAAAAGATCGCTGGCGATCTCCTCCTTGGAGCCGAAGTAGCGATAGAGCGCCGCATCGGCGACGCCCACCGCCTGCGCGAGGTCGCGAATGGTCGCGCCCTCTACGCCTTTCTCCGCGAACAGGCGCAGGGCCTCTTTCTCGATGCGCGCTCGCGTCGCCGCGCCATCGCGTGACTTGCGTTCGATGGCGCTCATCAGGCGCCTTCGCTTTCGAGACGCTCGCGCACGAGACGATTGAGCGTGACGTAGTCCGTCTTCCCGGAACCCAGCAATGGCAGGGCCTCGACAAGCATGATCTGTGCGGGAAACATCAACTCGTTCGCACCGCGTTGTTTCATGAACGCCTGCGCGTCTGCGCGGGTGACGTCCGCGCTTGTTGCGACCGCGATCAGTCGCTCGCCTTTGCGCGGATCGGGAACCGCGACCACCGCTGGCGGATGATCGGGCCAGCGTGCGGCGAGCAACGCCTCAACGGCGGCCAGAGACACCATTTCGCCCGCTACCTTGGCGAAGCGCTTCGCACGCCCGCGGATTGTCACAAAGCCTTGCGCGTCAATGGTGACGATGTCGCCGGTGTCATGCCATCCATCAACCGTTTCTTCGAGCGCGCCCGGATTGTCCGCGCGGTAGTAGCCCATCATCACGTTGGGGCCACGCACGAACAGGCGCCCGCCTTCCTCGATGCCGGGTACGGGATCAAGCCGCGCCTCAATGCCCGGCAGCAGCCGGCCAACTGTGCCGAAGCGGTTGAACATGGGCGTGTTGACGGCGAGCACGGGCGCTGTCTCCGTCACACCGTATCCTTCCAGAATACGGATGCCGAACTTCTCCACGTAGGTGGCGCGCGTGGTTTCCCTCACAGGTTCGGCGCCGGCGACCACGTAGCGCAGCGAGCGCATGTCATATGGATTGGCGCTGCGCGCGTATCCCGCAAGAAAGGTGTCGGTGCCAAACAGCACGGTGGCGTTGACGCCGTAAATCATTTCCGGAATCTGCCGATAGTGCAGCGGCGAGGGATAAAGATAGCACTTCATGCCTGTGAGAAGCGGCAGCAGCATCCCCCCGGTGAGTCCGAATGCGTGGAACACCGGCAGCACGTTGAACACCACGTCCGCAGGCGTCACGTCGAAGCGCGCGTTGACCTGCGCCACATTGGCGAGCAGGTTCCGGTGTGACAGGGCGACGCCTTTCGGCGCGCCTTCGGAGCCGGAGGTGAACAGCACAACCGCAGGATCGTTCGGCCTGCGCCGGTGCAGCGCGCGCCCCTTGTCGAGAAGCCCGCGCGCCTTGTCGGCTGCGGAAATCGTGGCGCGTATGTCATCAAGATAAATTACCCGCGTGGATGCGGCGAGACTTTCGACAAGGCTTTCCAGGCGCGCCTTTTCAACGAACGTCCGCGACGTCAGCACCACGCGCACATTCGCCGCCGTGCATGCGGCTGCGACGTTCGCCGCGCCGGCTGTGAAGTTCAGCATCGCCGGTACGCGCCCGGCCGCCTGCAACGCGAAGAACGTGACGGCGGCGCCGGCGGCGTTGGGCAGCAGCAGCCCCACGCACTCGCCCGGCTCGCTTACTTTCATCAACTTGCGCCCGAGGATCGCGGCGCCCAGCAGAAGCCTGCGCCCGGTGAGCGAGCCGGACACGGGATCCTCCACCACGATGCGCCCGCTCCCCGCCCGATCTATGACGCTCGCGAGAGCCTCGATCAGCGTTGCGTTTGTGTCGCTCGTGCGGAAGATCAGGTCCGACATCACATCGTAGAGCGCAGCGCCGGCAGCGATGCGGCGCCGGCGCCCCACGAGTTCAGCAGGCAGTTCAAGCTTGCGCGGCGGCAGGAATGTGACGCGCACCTTGGGGAACAGCGCGCGATGCACGAAGCTCCTCGGCAGGCGAGTGAAGGGCGTGCGCTCCAAGCCTTCCAGACGCACGGGCACGATCATCGCGTCCGCCTTGTCGGCAATCATGGCGGCGCCGTCGTAGACCTTCATGAGCGAGCCCGTGACCGTCAGGCGTCCTTCCGGAAAGATCACAACCTGCTCGCCCGCGCGCACTTCCTTGATGAGTCCGCGCGTGGACATGGGCCGCGTGGGGTCCATGGGATAAGTGCGCGCGGCGCGCAGAAAGGGACGCACCCACCATTGCTTTGCGATGATGGAGTCAATCGCGAACACCGGCTTGCGGTCCATGACTGACAGCACGACGGGCGCGTCCAGAAACGATGTGTGATTGATGGCGATCACCGCGCGCTCGCCCGCCGCCTCAAGATGTTCGAGCCCCTTCACCTCGAGGCGGAAGAGTGTGCGGAACAGCAGGTTTGCGCCGTCCGCGATGAAGTTGCCGGGCAGGGCGCGGAACAGGTAGACGCCGACGCCTGCATTCAGCACGCCGAGAAGCGCGAGAAGAACAGGCTCTGAGAGGCCGATGAATTGCAGCGCGGCGGTGATGACTGAGCCCGCCACCATGAAAACCGCGGTGACGATGTTGACGGCCGCGATCACCCGCGCGCGCTGGTCCTCCGCCGACCACGCCTGCACAGCAGCGAAAACCGGCACCACGAACAGGCCGCCGCAGATGGCCACCATCACAACGTCGAAGGCGATGCGCAGGCCTGTGGGGCTTGTGAAGAACGTCGCGAGGTTTACGGACCCTGCTGCTTGTGGAAGCCCCCAAGCCGCTATCCCGATGTCGATGAGGAAGATCGCCATCAGCAGGGCGGCGACAGGCGTGGGCAGCAGGAACAGGCGACCGTTGGAGATAAGCGCGGCAAGTAGCGAGCCGATACCGATGCCGGCGGCAAACAGCGCCATCACCGCGGTCTCGACGTCGATGCCGCCGCCGATCTTGTGCTTGATGAGCACAGGCACAAGCGACAGCGCGACGGCGCCCGTCATCCAGAACCAGCTTACCGCGAGACCGCCGACCCACAGGCGTTGCTCCTGCGCGAGTTCGCGCACAAGGCGCACGCTGGAGCGGATGACGTTGCGCTCGATGCGCAGGCCCGGCGCGCCAACGCCGGTGGCGGGAATGAGCAGGCTCACGCCCCAGCAGAGCGACGCAACGATCATGAGTTGCGCCGTGAGAGCCCACGAGGTGTGGTCATGGGTCGCCGCATAGCCGCCGAGGATCACGCCCAGCAGGATCGCGAGGAACGTTGCGCCCTCCACCAGCGCGTTGCCCGCCGGCAGTTCGCGCGTCTCCAGGTGGTCGGGCAGGATGCCGTATTTGACGGGGCCGAAGAGGGCTGCGACGACGCCGAGGCCAAACAGCGCTGCATAGAGCAGCACGAGCGAGCCGAGCATGAAGCCGGCGGCCGCGACCATCTGCACGAACAGTTCCGCAAACTTCAGACGCCGCGCCACCGCCGCCTTGTCGCGCGCGTCGGCGATCTCGCCGCCGATGGCCGACAGGAAAACGGATGGCAGGATGAAAATCGCCACCGCCAGCGTGACGAGGGCGCCCGCGTTCTCCTCGCCGAGCCGGAACAGGATCAGCATTGCAAGAATGCTGCGCACGAAGTTGTCGTTGAACGCCGAGAGAAACTGCGTCCAGAACAGGGGCGCGAAGCGCCTCGACGTGATCAGCGCGGCGAACATGGAATGGGCGCTCCCTGGCATGAAGTGAATGTTCACTAACACGATTCACGGTCGAGGTAAAGCCGGAGCTGAGGCCATCCATGCCCCTTTCGGGTGAATGCCCAGCATTTGTGCACGCCCTCGCTGCCTTGGGTGACGGGTCATCAGGCGCGTGTCTGCTATTGCACGCCGCCGCGCGGCGCTCTGGCGATGGGTCTTCCTGGGCGCGTTCGCGCAGCCTGTTGCTTCAAGCAACACGCGGGCGCGGCTTTGTTTTGTGTGCAATGAAGTTGTCCCTGCGCTGCAGGGTCAATTCGCGGAACCCGGTGTTGACTTCCTGAAGGCGCGCTTCCCGGATGTCGGCTCGGTTTCTTTCGCTTATCCCGTCGTCCCGTTGAAGGGTATCAGGTTAATCAGAAAACAGGCTTTGACAGCGCAGCCCGCCACGAAGCGGGCTTTGGCGTCGTTGCCGTTTGATCGCGGTGAACTTGTCGCACGGGCGGGATGCGCGGAGATGGCCATGCGCGAATGACGCAGGCGGCCTCGCCACAACCATTGGAGCGCAAAGGCAAATGCTTCTGCGTGGGCCGATTCGCATCGCACTCCAGTCACGGGAGTTTCGAAACTTGGCAGTCGCATGGATGAGGCGAGCTTTGGCGGCGGCGCGTCGTCAAAACCGCGTCATACATGCGGAATACTTGCGGGCGGGGAGCGGCCCGGAGCCGGGCGTTGTCGAGGGCGTTTTGAGTCGCTATAAGGCGCGCGGAAGCGGGGAGTAGGTCGGCGATGAATATGGCGGACTCTATCGACAGCGACTACAGGCCGTCTGAAGACGAAGACTTTATGAGTGAGCGCCAGCGCGTTTATTTCCGCAGGAAATTGATCGCGTGGAAGGAAGATATCCTTCGCGAAAGTCGTGAAACTTTGGTCGCTCTTCAGGCGGAGAGTGAAAACCATCCGGATCTGGCTGATCGCGCGTCGTCCGAGACTGATCGCGCCATCGAGCTGCGCGCCAGGGATCGCCAGCGCAAGTTGATCGCCAAGATTGACGCGGCGCTCCAGCGCATCGAGGAGGGCGTCTACGGCTACTGCGAGGAGACGGGAGAGCCCATCTCCCTCAAGCGGCTCGATGCACGCCCGATCGCCACGCTGTCCTTGGAGGCGCAGGAGCGGCACGAGCGTCGCGAGCGTGTCTACCGGGACGATTGATCCGTGCGCGCCTGCGCTGCCCTGGAACGAAAAAAGACCCGGTTTCCCGGGTCTTTTTTGTTTCTGGAGCCGGCGCCCGCTCAGCCGCGGCCGAGCAACTTCTTCATCTCTTCCTCAAGCGCGTCCAGCGGGTCGTCCACTGAAGTCTTGGGAAGCTCTGGCTTGGCGGCCGGCTGCGGGGGAGCTGTCGGCGTAGGGGCGCGCTGGGCGGGGGCAATAGGCTGCACCGGCGCGACGCCGGCCGGGCGTTCGACGGGCTTGGCCTGCGGAGAAGGCGCCACCGCGTCGGTGAGGCGGGGGCTAGGCGGCAGGGGACGCAACTGCGCAGCCGGGCGCGGCGGAGCCTGCGTGGCGGTGGGCGACGCGGTCGCAGCCGGGGCTCGCAGGGACGGCGCCGGCGGCGCCGGCGCGCGGGATGTGGGCTCGACGGGCCTTGCCTCCGGGCGCTGGGGCGCAGGCGCGCCGGAGCTCGGAGCCACGGGCGCAGGCTGGGGCGCCGGCGCGGGCTGAGGCGCCGGTGTCGGGGCAGCCGGCGCAGGTTGAGGCGCAGGCGCGGTCACCGCCGGGGCCGCAGTGCGCGCAGGCTGAGGCTGCGGTTTCAGGGCGGGCGCTGGCGCTGGTTGTGGCGCAGCTTGCAGCGCCGGTTGCAAAGCGGGCGCCGGGGTGGGGATTTGAACGGCGGGAGGCGCAGGCGGGGTGACAGGCGCAGGCGGCCGCGGCGCGAATTCCGGCGGCTCCATGTCCGCTCCGGCGTCGCGCTGCGCGCGCGGTTCGGCCACAAAGCCGGGTTGCGCGCGCACGATGGAGCCCTCGATCAGCACATCATTGGGGCCGCCGATCATGAGCAGGTGCTCTACGTTGTCGCGACGCACGATGACCAACTGCCGGTGCCGGTCGAGATCGTACGCGTCAACGACGCCGAGGCGCGGCTGGCGGCCACGGCCGCTGTTGCTCCGCAAACGCGCGCCGAACAGGACGCGGAACAACAGGACGAGCGCGATAGCGACAACCAGGACCGCCGCCAGCGTCAGGAGCCAGCCGAGGATCTTGTTGTCTCCAATGAGGTTGTTGAGGAATTGCATACCCGTCCGCTCTCCCTGCACGCTCCGGCGACGTACCTTTACCATAACCGGCGCCCGACTGGCGCGCGCAGGTTAGCGAATGGTTAATGGCGCTTCCACCCGGGAGGCAACGCAATTTTGGGTCTTTTTTAGGATAAAAATGTTTTTCAAACGATTCGTTTGGTTTTCGCGATGAAAGTCGGGGTCGCCGTTCGGCGACCAGGCGAGCTGGTTCAGGAGCGACGGATGCGGTTCATCCGTGGCGTTACGACACGCAGGCGCCGGCGGTCGGCGACATCAAGATGGGCCGGGTATGTCACAAGCGACTGAAATTCCGTCTCCCAAAGCCTTCGACAGAGCCGAACGGGCCGGGAGCCCGGGCCTCGTGCTGGGGATCGCCGGGCTGCTTGTCGGCGCCGCCGCCTCGTTCTCCTTCATGCCGCCGGAGGACGCCGGACGCCTGACCATCCTCCTCCTGGCGCTGCTGGCGAGCGTGGGGGTGATTGGCCTGTTCGCCTATGCGGTCGGCTTTGTGCGGCTTGCCGGGCAGGCGGCCCGCGACGACCTGACGAAACTGGTCGCCGATACGGGGCCGGAGGCTCTGGTGGTGACGGAGGGCGACAGCCGGATCGTCTATGCGAACGAGAGCTATATGCGCCTGTCCGGGGCCAGTGACCCGGCGCACATCCGGTCCATCGAGCGGCTTTTCTCGGGCTCTCCGGAGGTCTCGGAGGCTGTCTATCGCTTGTCGCAGGCCGCCCGCGACGGCAAACGCGCGGCGGAAGAACTGCGCCTTGCGCCGCCGCTGACCGGCGATTCGGCCGTTGCTTGGTATCGCATCCGCGTGCGTCCGCTTGAACGGCCCGGGCGTCCAATTGCGACCCTCTGGAGCGTCGCCGACGTGACCCGGGAGCGCGCGCGCCACGAGAACGTGTTTCAGGAGCTGCAGCACGCCATCAACTTCCTCGACCACGCGCCGGCGGGTTTCTTCTCCTGCGACCAGCGCGGCGGCGTCACCTACATCAACGCGACCCTCGCGGACTGGCTCGACTATGACCTCGCGCAGGTTGGTTCCGGCGGCCTGAAGCTCGCGGACGTGGTGCCCGGGGCCAGCGCCGCGCTGTTTTCATCAATGACCGGTCAGCCGGGCGAGGTGCGCACGGAGCAGTTTGACGTCGATATGAAGCGGCGCAACGGCCAGAGCCTGCCGGTGCGCATCATCCATCGCGTCGCCTTTGCGCAGGATCGCTCGCCCGGGCCGTCGCGCACGCTGGTGCTCAACCGTGCGCCGGGCCTTGAGCCCTCGGAAAACCTGCGCGCCGCGGAGGTGCGGTTCGCGCGCTTCTTCAACCAGACGCCTATGGCCATCGCGGTGGTGGACGCCAAGGGAGTCATCATACGCTCGAACGCAGCTTTCGCGCGCTTGATGCCCGAAGCGCTGACGCCGAGCGACGGCGTGCGGTCGCTCTTCGCCGGCGTTTCGGAGCGGGATCGCCCGGCCCTGATCGCCGCCATTGCCGGCGCCATGGGCGGTCGCGCCGATCTGGCGCCTGTGGATGCGGCGCTCGCCGGGGAGCAGCAGGCCTCCGCGCGTTTCTTTGTCTCCCCTTCGGAAGACAACTCCGACAAGTCGAACGTCAACGTGTTCGCGCTGGACACCACCGAGCAGCGCACGTTGCAGGAAAGCTTCGCCCAATCGCAGAAGATGCAGGCCATTGGCCAGCTCGCCGGCGGCGTCGCGCATGATTTCAATAACGTCCTCACCGCAATCATCGGCTACTCGGACCTGCTGCTTGCGAGCCATCGCCCGACGGACCCGTCGTTCCAGGACATCATGCAGATCAAGCAGAACGCGAATCGCGCCGCGGGCCTGGTGCGGCAGCTTCTGGCGTTCTCGCGCAGGCAGACGCTGCGCCCGCAGGTGTTGCAGCTCAACGACGTGCTCTCCGAACTGCAGAACCTCCTGCGGCGCCTGGTGGGCGAGAAGATCGATCTCGACGTTCGCCACGGTCGCGACCTGTGGTTCGTGAAAGCCGACCTGAACCAGTTCGAGCAGGTGATCGTGAACCTGGTGGTGAACGCCCGCGACGCCATGCCGGAAGGCGGGCGCATCAAGGTTTCCACAAGTAATGTCACCGCAGCCGAATGCGCCGATGTGGCGGAGCCGGGTTTTGCGCCGGCGGATTATGTCGTCGTTGAGGTGACCGACACCGGCCACGGAATCCCGGCCGATGTGAAGGCGAAAATCTTCGAGCCGTTCTTCACCACCAAGGAGGTGGGCAAGGGGACGGGGCTCGGCCTGTCCATGGTCTATGGCATCGTGAAACAGACCGGCGGCTACATCGCCTGCGATTCCGAGCCCGGGCTAGGGGCGACGTTCCGCATCTATCTGCCGCGCCACATTCAAGGCCCCGCGGAGGAAGAGCCGGTCAAGAAGGAAGAGGTGAAGAAGCCCGTTGACGCCACAGGGCAGGGCACCATCCTTCTCGTCGAGGATGAGGAGGCGGTGCGCGCGTTTGGCGCCCGTGCGCTCGCGTCCCGCGGCTACACGGTGCTTGAGGCCGGTTCCGGCCTGCAGGCGCTTGAGATCGTGGACGAGCGGGAGGGCAAGATCGACCTCATCGTCTCCGACGTGGTGATGCCGGAAATGGACGGACCCACCATGTTTGGCGAACTGCGCAAGCGCGGGGTGAAGTGCAAGGTGATTTTCGTCTCCGGTTACGCCGAGGACGCGTTCGCCAAGAACCTGCCCGAGGGCGAGGAATTCGGCTTCCTGCCAAAACCCTTCTCCCTGAAGCAGCTCATCGAGGCCGTGAAAGCCAATGTTGGCGGAAGCTGAGCGTTAACCTTAAACCAACCGCCATGACGCATTGTCGAGCTCAAGGAGTTCGATCATGCGTGTTACGTTGAGTCCAGAGGAACAGCCGCACCATACTTCTTCCGCGCCGGATCTCGTGCGGCGCAGCCGGGCGCGCCTCGCCATGCGCCAGCGCCGGCGCGTCGCGACGACAGCCGGCCTTGCAGCGTGTTTCGCCTTCGTCTGCGTGCTGACGTACACAAAAGGGCTGCAGGCCATCGACGAGATCCTCTCAAGCCGGCCCAAACCCGTTCTCACGCCGTTGGCGGCGACCACGCCGGGCGGACGTCAGGCGCGCCAGATCCCCCTCAACACCGACCGGTCGCCCGTCGCAAGCATTCCCGCGCAGGTCGAGACCAAGCCGCCGCCCACGGCCGCGTTCAGGCCTGTCGAGCGCGCTCCCGGCTACAGCGGCTTTCAGGTGACCGCCGGACGCTGACGCCACGCTTGACCCGCCCCGGCCTCGCCCGCGATGCTGCGTGCGGGGAGGACAACAATATGGCGGAGCAGGACAAGGTCGTTATCGTCACGGGCGCAGCCAGTGGCATCGGCGCGGCGAGCGTGGGGGCGGCCCTTGATCGGGGCTGGCGCGTCTGCGCCATTGATGTGAACGAGATCGATGTCGGCGGACTGCCCTCCGGGCATGTGTCGCGCCTCATCGCCACCCGCGCGGACGTCTCCGACGCGAACGCGTGCGAGGCTGCGGTTGAGGCCGCCGTCGGCGAGTTTGGCCGCGTCGATGGGCTTATCCACATGGCGGCGGTTCACTCGACCAAGACCTGGCGCGAACTCGACGCCGCCGAATTCGCCCGCGCCATGGCGGTCAATGTGACTGGTTCCTTCCTCATGGCGCAGGCGTGCGCGCGGGCCATGGAGCGCACCGGCGGCGGCGCCATCGTGCTGGCCAGCTCAGGCTCCATCAACGTCTCGGGCGTCGGTGGCCACGGCCGTGGCGGGCCAGCCTACGTGTCCTCGAAAGCCGCCATCGTCGGGCTGACTCGCGCGCTGGCGCGCTCGTTCGCGCCGATCCGTGTGCGCGTGAACGCTGTCAGCCCCGGCGCGACCCGTACCGCGATGACGGCGGAGTACGACGAGGACGCGCTGCGCAAGGTGGGCGAGCGCACCCTCGTCAACCGAATCGGAGAGGCGCGCGAAATTGCATCTGTGGCGTGCTTCCTTGTCAGCGATGAGTCCTCCTATGTTGTGGGCGACATCATCGCCGTGAACGGCGGCGGCAGCTTCGGCCTTTAGCCAACCTGTTGGCCTCTCTCACGCTTTCCGTTTTTTCGGAAAAGAACAAAAAAAGAACTTGCGCTGCGGAACAAATCAGGTACGTTTGCGCCTGTGACGGGCCGTTGCGCAGTCGGGCGACGCCGTGCCACTAAGGGAGAGTGACCCGTGAGCCAAGCGAATCTCCGCCTCGTGGAAGGATCGTCCGTGGATAAGACCAAGGCGCTTGACGCCGCTCTCTCCCAGATCGAAAGGGCCTTCGGCAAAGGCTCGATCATGCGCCTTGGCAAGAACCAGAAGGCGGTCGAGATCGAGACTGTCCCGACGGGCTCCCTTGGCCTTGACATCGCGCTTGGCGTCGGCGGCCTTCCCCGCGGCCGCATCGTCGAGATTTATGGGCCAGAATCCTCCGGCAAGACGACTCTCACGCTGCATGTGATCGCCGAGGCGCAGAAGCGTGGCGGCGTTTGCGCGTTCGTGGACGCTGAGCATGCGCTTGATCCTGTTTACGCCCGCAAGCTGGGCGTGAACCTTGAGGATCTTCTCATCTCGCAGCCCGACACGGGCGAGCAGGCGCTCGAAATCACGGACACGCTGGTGCGCTCCGGCGCCATCGACGTGCTGGTTGTCGATTCGGTCGCCGCGCTGACGCCGCGCGCTGAAATCGAGGGCGAGATGGGCGAGGTGCAGCCTGGTTTGCAGGCGCGCCTCATGAGCAAGGCCCTGCGCAAGCTCACCGCGTCGATTTCGCGCTCAAACACCATGGTCATCTTCATCAACCAGATCCGCATGCAGATCGGCGTGTTGTACGGCAGCCCCGAGACCACGACCGGCGGTAACGCCTTGAAATTCTACGCTTCCGTGCGCCTCGATATCCGCCGTATCGGCGCCATCAAGGACCGCGAGGAGGTCACCGGCAACCAGACCCGCGTCAAGGTTGTGAAGAACAAGGTTGCGCCGCCGTTCAAGCAGGTCGAGTTCGACATCATGTATGGAGAGGGCATCTCCAAGGTGGGCGAGTTGGTCGATCTGGGCGTGAAGGCTGGCGTGGTGGAAAAATCCGGCGCCTGGTTCTCGCACGATTCCCAGCGGCTTGGGCAGGGTCGCGAGAACGCCAAGACGTTCCTGCGCGAGCATCCCGATGTCGCCGGGCGCATCGAGGCGGCCATCCGCGAAAACGCGGGGCTTATCGCCGACAAGATCCTTGAGAACGCTGACCCCAACGAGGCCGATTGAGGCGTCGCCCTGCGTTGACGCAGGGCCTCCGGTTTGCAGCTGACGCGCCGCGCGCTCCGTTCAGGCCGGAGGGCGTGACCCGGTTTTCGTAGAACGGTCCCCTCTACAGGCCATGCGCGCAGCCGCCAGCTGGCGGGGCGGACGGCTGTCGTCCCTCGACTTCCTTCTGTCCCGCCGCTAGAACACGGCCCGGGTCCCGCACGGGCCCGGGCTTTTCGCGTGTCATCGGGACGTTTTCCGCTGTCCAAAGCCCGGCGCGCCTGATGCGGAAGCCAGATGCGGGAAGCCCGCCCAATCACGACTTCCGGCGCTGGGCCGGGTCGAACGCGCAGAGTTGAACACGATGAGCGGCGTCAACGAGATCAGGTCAACCTTCCTCGATTTCTTCAAGTCGAACGGCCACGAAGTCGTCGACTCATCGCCGCTTGTGCCGCGCAACGATCCCACGCTGATGTTCACCAACGCCGGGATGGTGCAGTTCAAGAACGTCTTCACGGGCGTCGAGAAGCGTCCCTATGTCCGCGCCGCCACCTCGCAGAAATGCGTGCGCGCCGGCGGCAAGCACAACGACCTCGACAACGTCGGCTACACCGCTCGCCACCACACGTTCTTCGAAATGTTGGGGAATTTCTCCTTCGGCGACTACTTCAAGGAAGAAGCGATTTCGCTGGCCTGGAAGCTCATCAACAGCGAGTTCGCCCTGCCCAAGGACCGTCTGCTGGTCACCGTCTACCATAACGATGACGAGGCGTTCGGACTGTGGAAGAAGATCGCCGGTTTTCATGATGACCGCATTATCCGCATCGCCAGCTCGGATAATTTTTGGTCCATGGGCGACACGGGTCCGTGTGGCCCCTGCTCGGAAATCTTCTTTGACCAAGGGCCGGAACTCGCCGGCGGCCCCCCGGGCTCGCCGGATGAGGACGGGGACAGGTTCCTCGAGTTCTGGAACCTCGTGTTCATGCAGTTCGAGCAGGTGAAGCCCGGCGAGCGCGTTCCGCTGCCCCGGCCCTCCATCGACACCGGCATGGGCCTTGAGCGCATCGCCGCGATTCTTCAGGGCGTGAAGTCGAATTTCGACATCGACCTGTTCCGCACGCTCATCCGCGCGTCCAGCGACCTGACCGGGGTCGCCGCTGACGGGCCGCAGCGCGCAAGCCATCGCATCATCGCCGACCATCTGCGCGCCTCCGCCTTCCTTGTGGCTGACGGCGTGTTGCCGTCGAACGAGGGCCGCGGCTATGTGCTGCGCCGGATCATGCGCCGCGCCATGCGCCATGCGCAGCTTCTGGGCGCCCGCGATCCGCTCATGTGGCGCCTCGTGCCCGCACTCATGCGGGAAATGGGCCGGGCGTTCCCGGAACTCGCTCGCGCCGAGGCGCTGATTTCCGAAACCCTGCGGCTTGAGGAGACGCGGTTCCGTTCGACGCTCGCCCGTGGACTGACGATCCTTGATGACGAGACCCGCGACATGTCGGCGGGCGGGCAGCTCTCCGGCGAGGTGGCTTTCAAGCTTTACGACACGTACGGCTTCCCGCTCGATCTGACCCAGGACGCGCTGCGCGCGCGCGGCATCGGCGTGGACACGGACGCGTTCGCTGTCGCCATGGAGCGCCAGCGCGCCGAGGCCCGCAAGGCGTGGGCGGGCTCCGGCGAGGCGGCGACGGAGACAGTCTGGTACGGCGTCCGCGACCGCATCGGCGCCACGGATTTCCTCGGCTATGAGGCGGAGCAGGCGGAGGGCGTCGTCGCCGCCATCATCTGCGACGGGCAGGAGACTGATCGTCTCGCCCCCGGGCAACGCGGCCTCGTGATTGTGAACCAGACCCCGTTCTATGGCGAGTCGGGCGGTCAGGTCGGCGACAGTGGCGTGATGACCGCGGCGGGCGTGCGTGCGGTGGTCGCTGACACCCAGAAGAAACTTGGCGATCTGTTCGTCCACGAGGTCGAGATGGCCGAGGGCGAGCTGCGGGTCGGCATGGCGGTTGAACTCGCTGTGGACCCAGCGCGCCGGCAGGCGATCCGCGCCAACCATTCGGCCACCCACCTGCTGCATGAGGCGCTGCGCCTCGTGCTGGGCGACCATGTGGCGCAGAAAGGCTCCATGGTGGCGCCCGACCGTTTGCGCTTCGACTTCGCCCATCCCAAGCCAATTTCTGATGAGGAGCTGGCGCGGGTTGAGGAGATTGCAAACCGGGTGACGCTGCAAAACGAGCCGGTGGAGACCCGTCTGATGGGCGTGGACGACGCCATTGCGTCGGGCGCCCGCGCGCTGTTTGGCGAGAAGTACGGCGACGAGGTGCGGGTGGTCTCCATGGGTCGCGTGCTCGAGACCGCCAACGCCAATCGCGCCTTTTCGGTGGAGCTGTGCGGCGGCACCCATGTGCGCCGCACCGGCGAGATCGGCCTTGTGACCATCGTCTCGGAGGCCGCAGTCGCTGCGGGCGTGCGCCGCCTTGAGGCGAAGACGGCGGAAGGCGCGCGCCAGCATTTGAACGCGCAGGCGCGCAAGCTGCGTGAGGCGGCGAGCGTGGTGAAGGCGTCGGTTGATGACGTGGCCGAGCGCGTGTCCGTGCTGGTGGATGAGCGTCGCAAGCTTGAAAAGGAGCTGGGCGAAGCAAAGCGGCGCCTCGCCATGGGCGGCGGCGGCGGGGCTGAGGCGAGCAACATCGTCGAGGTCAACGGCGTGAAGTTCTTCCGGCTCGCGGTCAGCGGCGTCGATATGAAGGATCTGAAGTCGCTTGCGGATGAGGGCAAGCAGAAGGTCGGCTCCGGGGTTGTAGCCATCGCCAACACGGCGGATGACGGGAAGGGGGGCGTCGTTGTGGGCGTGACCGCTGACCTGACCGCTCGCTTCAACGCCGTCGAACTGGTTCGGGTTGCGTCCGAGGCGCTCGGCGGCAAGGGCGGCGGCGGCCGGCCGGACATGGCGCAGGCGGGCGGGCCGGACGGGGCGCAGACCGGCGCGGCCCTGGACGCCATCGCCGCGCGGCTCGCGGCCGGCTGAATCGCTCAGTCGGCGGCGTCGCCCGTGCAGACCCGCCACCATTTCGGGCGGCGGGAGACGAACGAGTGACCTGTGGGCGCGAGCGCCTTGCGCCCCGGCTTGTCAAACGCCCCCAGCAGCAGCGCAACCACCGGCGCGTCATCGACAGCGCCGATAGACGACCCGCAAGTTGCGCAGAACGCCCGTTGTGACGCGGGCGACGAGCGCCATAGCGCTGGCGCCCCGGCAGGGCCTGTCCAGCGCACGGCTGTGGCCGGAAACTCCACCCATGCGACGGTCGGCGCGCCGGTGTGCCGCCGGCACATCTCGCACGAGCATGTGTGCGGCCGTTGCGGCGCCCCGGCGGCCTCGAAGCGGACGCTGCCGCACAAGCATCCGCCGGTGTGGATCTGCTGCTTTCGGGACGGCATGACGGTGGGTGTCCTCCTGTCGAGCTTCAGGCGAAGACATCGTGCGCGCTTTGATCGAAAACAAGGCGGAACGAGTTGTCTCCCGTGAGGATGCGCCAATCACGCGGGAGGAGACGGCATGTTCAAGACGATTCTGGTTCCCATCGACCTGTCGGACGTGGAGGTCGCCGGGCCGGCCATCGACGCGGCGGTGCGCATGGCCGAGTGGTCCGGCGCCGCGCTGCGCCTTGTCAACGTGCAGCAGCTGCTGCCGTCGAGCTACATGGACTACGTGCCGCCGGATTTTGACGCCCAGCAGCGGGAGTGGGCCGAATCCGAGCTCAAGAAAGTCCGCGCGCGCATCGATCTGCCCCCCGAGCGCGTGAGCGCTGTGGTGCGGCTGGGCGGCGTCTATCCCGAGATTCTTGCGGAAGCTGACGATTGGGGCGCTGACCTCATCGTGATCGGCTCGCACCGGCCGGCCATGTCCACCTATCTACTCGGCTCGAACGCGAAGACCGTGGTGCGTCACGCGCGTTGCTCCGTGCTTGTCGTGCGGCAGTGATCGAGCGTTTGAAAAGCCCCCGTCGCGGGTTTATCTGAACCGCGGCGCGACAGGCGTTTGTCGCGCCCCGGGGGCGGCTCGTGATTGAATCTCTGCAAGCATACTTCACCGAACCGCGCCTCGCCGTAGCTGCGGCCATGCTGGCGCTTGGCGTTGTGTTCGGCGCGCTCTCGGAGTCCTCCCAGTTCTGTCTTCAGGGCGGCGTGCGCGAGGCCCGGCAGGGCGAAGGCGCCGCGCGCCTGCGCGCCTTTTTCGCCGGTGCGCTCGCCGCGCTCGCCATCACGCAAGGCCTTGTGGCGGCAGGCGCGCTCGACCTCTCGGGCGCCATGCAGCTCACTGCCGCTGCGGCGGCGCCGGCCATCGCCATCGGCGGGTTTCTCTTCGGCGTCGGCGCCGCTCTGACGCGGGGCTGCGCTGGCCGCCTCACCATTCTGGCAGCCACGGGCAATCTGCGGGCGCTGGTGGTCATCATCGTCGTCGGCCTGTTCGGCTACATGGCCATGCGCGGCCTGCTCGCGCCAGCGCGCATCGCGCTGGAGGGATTTGCGCGGCCCGCGGGGCCGACCCCTGATCTGGCGAGCCTCGCGGGCTTGGGCGCGTCAGGCCGCTTCGCGCTGGCCGGCGTGGCGGGGGCCAGCGCCCTGTGGCTTGCGGCGCGCGCGGGCGGCTGGCGCGGGCTCGGCGCGTTGCTCATCGGCGCCGTGGTGGCGGCCACGTGGGCCGCCTCCGCTTGGCTCGGCGATGACGGTTTCGACAAACTGGCGCCGTGGGCGCCCTCGTTTATCGCGCCGCTGGGCAACGGCCTCGTTTTTCTGCTGACCTACACGGGCGCGCGGGTGGACGCCGGCGCCGCGTTCATCGCCGGCGTGCTCCTTGGCGCCTTCGTCTCGGCCCAGGCGGGCGGCCGGGCGCGCCTCGTGAGTTTCGAGACCCCGCGCCAGACCGTGCGGTATCTGGCGGGCGGCGCGCTCATGGGCTTCGGCGGCGTCATGGCGCTTGGTTGCTCCACAGGGCAGGGGCTCTCGGGGGTGTCCACGCTCGCCCCGGCCTCGTTTCTGGCGCTGGCGTCGATCATCGCCGGCGTTTGGGCGGGCGTCGCCATGGACGCGCGCACCGCCCCTGCGAAGGCCTGACCTTACCCCAGCGGCGGGTTCGACGGATCGAACGTTCCCGGCTTGTTGGACGCGAGCCAGCGCAGCAGATTGGGCAGGCCCAGCAACACGAGCGCTCCGCCCAGCAGAAGGCGGCCTGTGAGCATCTCCGAGCCGTAGCGGGCGAGCATCAGCCCCAGCGCCGCCAGAAAGGACGCAAGCCCTGCTGCGACGCCGTACCAGGCGAGGGGCGTCGCCCCCACCTCGAACCGCGCGCCGGGGCTGAGCGCCGCCGCGCGCGTGACGATGGCGCGGGTCAGGGGCGCGAACGTGTCGCTCCTGTTCTCCTGCCGGCCCCATGCGCCCACGTGCGCAGAGGAGAGCAGCAGCAGGGCGCCGCTGCGGCTGCGCACGCGCAGGAGGCGCCGCGGCCCGGTCCGGCCCGGCTCCACCGTCAGACGCACGGAGGCCACGTTGTCGAGGGACATCATGCCGTGGTCTTCGCTGTCCAGCGCGCGCCAGAACAGGCGGTCGTCGTCCACGCGCCATTCCGCCTCACGGGCGAAGATGTTCGCGCGGGAACGATGGGTGACGGTCAGGCTGGCGGGTTCCGGGGCGGTCTCGTTCATGGCGCAACCCTAGCCAATCGGCGAGGCCCGGAGAAGATGTCGGATCGAAACGGAAATTGATTCAGAACATGGTCCCGCCAGTCCCAGCCCTTATGGTTCTTCCGCAAGAGCGGAGGGATGGCCATGACGTACAAGACAGTTTTCGTAGGCGAGGTGTTTGGGTCCAGTCTCGCCGAGAAGACGCCGGGCAGCGCGCTCACCCGCTATGCTGTGGAGCTGGCGGCCTCCCAGGGCGCGCATCTCGACATCGGCGTTGGCGTGGTGCGCATCGCGGCGCCCTCCGCCATCATGATGGGCGGGGCGCGCACGCTTATCGCGGAGGCCAACGCCCAGATGCGCGACCGCGCACGGGATTTCGCTGAGGCTGCGCGGGTGCAGGCGCAATCCTCGGGCGTGACGGCGAGCGTGGAAATCGCATTGGATGATTATCATGCCGTCGCCCGTCGCTTTATCGTCATGGCGCGTCTCGCCGACGTGGCGGTGATGGAGGCCGACCCCGAAAGCGTCTCGTTGCAGGAGGGGCTTTTGAAGGAGGTGTTGTTCGACTCCGGCCGACCCCTCATTGTTACCCCGCAGCATTGGTCAGGCCCGGCGGCGCCGGGCAAGGTCATCGTCGCGTGGGACGGCACCGCCAAGGCGGCGCGGGCCATTGGCGACGCGCTACCGCTTCTCACACAGGCGGAGGAGGTGGAGGTGATCGCCGTCAGCGGCGATCCTGATCCCAGCAAGCGCATGGACGCTGCGGACATGGCGGCGCATCTGTCCCGTCATTGCACCCGCGTGTCGATGACGACTCTGCCCGTGCAGAACGCCGATGTGGCCGCCACTATCAGCGCGCATGCGAAGCTCACGCGCGCCAATCTGGTGGTGATGGGCGCCTACGCGCGGCCCAAGTTTCGGCAAATGATTCTGGGCGGCGTCACCAGTTCGATGATTTCGCAGCCGCCCGTGCCGGTTCTGCTGTCCTGCTGACTGCTTCAGCGCGCGAAGCGCGGGAACAACCGCAGGGCGTTTGCGCGCTCCACGGCTTCCCGCTGCTCGGGGGTGAAGCCCTCGTAGGCGTCGAAATCGCTCGTTTCCTGCGTCGCCATGTCGGCGGAGATGTAGGGGAAGTCCGTGCCGAACAGGATCTGCGTGTCGGGAACGAACGCGCGCAGGGCGTCCAGCGGCGCCTTGTGGCCCGACAAGGCGGTGTCGAAGTAGAAGCGCTTGATGTAGGCGAGCGCGCCCTGGGGATAGTTGTCCCGGTGCTTCGTCTTCTTGTCGAAGAGCGAGATGCGGTGCGCAAGCATGGGCAGCGTGCCGCCGGCGTGGGAGAGGATGAACGGAATGTCCGGCAGCTTCTCGGTGACGCCATTGAAGATGAGGTTCGTCGCCACGCGGGTGGTCTCGAACGGATAGTCGATCAACATCCGAGGAATGTCCCAGCCGCGCGCTTCTGTGCCCGGCGGGTAGCAGGGATGGATGAACGTCACGACCTTGCGGCGGTTCAACTCCTCGTACACCGGCCAGAAATCCGTGTGGCCGATGTAGCGCTCGTCCACGCTGGTGAGCAGGCAGATTCCATCGAGCTTCAGGTCATCCACGATGCGCTCGATCTCACGCAACGAGGCGTCCACATCGGGCAAGGGCAGAAACGCGAACGCGCCGAAGCGGCTCGGGTTTGAAGCGACAAGCTCCGCCAGCCAGTCGTTGAAGCGCCGGGCGAGATCGCGGGTCTGCGCCACGTCGCCAAAGAAGATGCCGGGCGAGGTGAAGGAGAACACCGATGCGCCGATGCGGTTGGCGTCCATCAACTCCAGCGACTTCTGCGCCGACCACTCGGGGAAGGGCGCATAGGCGCTGCCCGTGATGCCGGCGGCCCGCTGCACGTCCTTGTAGAACTCCGGCAGTACGTGGTGATGAACGTCGATGCGCTGGACTTCGCTCGCCATGGGGATCCTCCGGTTTCCTCGTGTTTGTTGCGCCGGTGTGTAGGCGCTCGCGAGCGTCGAGGGAAGGGGCTGGGCAGGGGCTGAGCAGGCGCCATGCGCTGCGGATCAAGTTTGACCTGCGTCATGTTCGCCCCCGTTGCGAGCGGGCATGGTTCGAAAATGCATATTCGCACGCTTGCGGCCTTCGCCGTCATTGTCATCGCCGCCCCCGCCGCCGCCCAGACTGCCGCCAACCGGGGCGCCGCCCTCGTGCAGCGCCACTGCGCCGCTTGCCACGCCATCGGCCCGTCCGGGCTGAGCCCCAACGCCAAGGCGCCGCCCCTTCGCGAGATTGCGCGCAAGTATCGCTCGCAAGATCTGGAGGAGGCTTTCGCGGAAGGAATCATGGTGAGCCATGAGGGGCAGGAGATGCCGCCTTTCACCTTCGACCCGCCCGAAATCACGGCGCTGACAGCTTATCTGCGGAGCTTGCGCGGCGGCGCGCCCTGATTCCGGTTGCGCGCGGCGCGAGGGTGGGGCAAAGGCGAGGCGCCCCTCGGGGCGCTTCCCCGCAACCGCGAGCTTTGCATGACCGGCGCTGGAACCGACAAGACGCGACCCGCCATCGAGGGCGGCCCCGCCGTGATTTTGGTGCGGCCGCAACTGGCTGTGAACATCGGCATGTGCGCACGAGCCATGGCGAACTTCGGCCTGTCGGATCTGCGACTGGTGAACCCGAGGGACGGCTGGCCCCGCACCGGCGCCCTGCGCAAGGGCGCCTACGCGGCCGCCGCCGGCGCGGTGCATCTGCTGGAGAGCGCGAAGCTCTACGACACGCTGGAAGAAGCCATCGCCGATCTGAACTACGTGTGGGCCACCACCGCCCGCGAGCGCGGGCAGGGCAAGCGCGTGGAAGGCCCTGTCGTCGCCATGGCCGAAACCAAGGCGCTCATGGACACGGGCGGGCGTGCGGGCATCCTGTTTGGCGCTGAGCGCACGGGGCTCGACAGCGACGAGATCGCCATCGCGGACTCCATCATCACGTTCCCGGTGAACCCGGCTTACGCGTCGCTCAATCTCGCGCAGGCGGTGTTGCTGTGCGGCTACGAGTGGTTTCGCGCCGCCCACGGCGACGGCCCGCGCTTCGCCACGCCCGAGCGCTCGGTGCCAGCGCCCCGCGAGATGGTGGTGGCGTTCTTCGACTTCTTCGAGAGCAAGCTCGACGAGAACGGCTTCTTCCGGCCAGCGAACAAGAAGCCGAACATGCAGCGCAATCTGCGCAACATGATCCACCGCATGGAATTGACCGAGCAGGACGTGCGCACGCTGTGGGGCGCCGTGGTGCGCCTTAGCGAAGGCCCGCGGCTTGAGGCCAAGACCCGCCGGCGCACCAAGGCCCCCGCCGCTGGGGAGGCGGCTGCGGACGTGGCCGCATCCGAACCGGAGACGGCGGAGAAAGGCTGACAGCGCCCGTGGGCTAGCCCGTCGGTCGCGGCGCACTATGTTGCGGTGCAGCAGGAGGGGTTCATGTCTCCCTTGATGAGCCGGCGACAGGCGGTCGCGGGATTGGCGTTTACGGTAGGCTTGCCGGGTGTCCTGCGGGCGCAGGACGCGTTTGACGTCGATGTGGTGGTGGTGGGCGCCGGCGCGGCCGGCGTCGCCGCTGCGCAGGAGCTTCGCCGACTGGGCAAGCGCGCGTTGGTGCTGGAGGCGCGTGGCCGTGTGGGCGGGCGCGTCCACACCGACCGCTCGCTAGGCGCGCCGTGGGATGCGGGCGCGCTCTACATCCATTGGTCCGACCGCAATCCGTGGACCGAAATGGCCGCCCGATTCGGATTCCAGACCGTTGATCCTTCCACGCTCTCGGGGGGGATGCGTTTCTTCGACTTCAGCGGCCCGCCTGATCCTCGCCAGCGGCGCGGTGGGTTCTGGCTCGTGCAGCAGATGTTTGACACCGATCACGAGCCGGTGCCGGACGTTTCGATTCTGGAGCGCGTTGGCGGCCCGGCGTCCGAGGTCGCGGAAGCCGCCATGGCGCTCTCCCGCATGTCCCTGGGCGATGAGCCCGAGCGTATCTCCGCGCTGGATTACGCGCGCCTGTGGGCCGGCGACGATCTTGTGGTGCGGCAGGGCTATGGAGCGCTGGTCGAGCGCGCTGCGCAGGGCCTCGACGTGCGCCTCTCAACGCCCGTGACGGCAATCGACTGGTCCGGCGCGGGCGTGCGTGTCAGCACCGCGGCGGGCGTGATCGCGGCGCGCGCGGCGATTGTGACGGTTCCCGTCGGCGTCCTGCAACGTGGCGGCGTGCGCTTCACGCCGGAGCTGCCTCAACGCACCCGCGACGGGCTGGCAGGGCTTGGCATGGGCGCGCTGTCAAAGATCGCGCTGCGCTTCAACGGCGAACGCTTCGGCCTGGCGCCGGGCACGGACCTGTGGGCGCGGCTTGGCGCGCGGCGATCCTTCAACTTCGAGTGCTTCACGTGGGACCGCGACATCGTGATCGCGTTCTTTGGCGGCGACCATGCGCGCGAGATCATCTCGCTGGGCGAAGCCGGCGCCGTGCGGCTTGCGCTTGAGGAGTTCAAGCGGCTTGTGGGTCCGCAGGCCGAGCGCGCTTTTGTCGGAGGGCGTCTCGCCGGGTGGGCGGCCGATCCATGGGCTATGGGCGCCTACTCCCACGCGCTGCCGGGCCACGCAGACGCACGGGCGCGGCTGGCCGAGCCGGTGGGCGACCGCATCTGGTTCGCCGGTGAGGCGACGGCGGGGTGGGGCGCCGGGGAAGACTTTGGCGGCGCCATGACCGCAGGCGGCGCCTGGATCGCCGGCGCCGCAGCCGCGCGAGCTATCGTCGCGCTGGGGTGAGAGATGGCGGCCTGAGCCGCCATCCAAAGTGTGTCAGGCGTTGCCCGGCATCAGCGTGGTGCAGCCGCCGTCGATGAACAGCGCGGCGCCAACGATGAACTCGGAGTCATCCGAGACGAGGAAGAGCGCGGCGCGGGCGAGATCCATCGGCACGCCGGGACGGCCCACAAGGTTGAGCACGGGGCGCGTGGGATCGAACTCATCCTTGCCCACCGGCGAGCCGATCTTGTTGGGCACCACCGCGTTGACGCGGATCTTGTGCGGCGCGAGCTGGATGGCGAGCGACTTCGTCAGGTTCACCACGCCGCCCTTGGCGGCTGTGTAGGCGATGGCGCGGTCGCGGCCGTAGTAGCCTGACGTGGACGACACGTTGACGATCTTGCCGCCGTGGCCGCCGTCAATCATCGCTTTCGCTGCATACTTCGAGAAGAGGAACGGCGAGGTGAGCGTGATCGCCAGCACCCGGTTCCATTCCTCCGTGGTGACTTCGAACATGTTCTTGTTGTCCGAGATCGCCGCGTTGTTCACCAGAATATCGACGCGACCGAACGCCGCCTTCACCTCATCGACGCAGCGCTTGATGTCGTCTTCCTTGCCCACGTCGCAGACGAACGCCTTCGCCTTGCCGCCAGCCGCGACGATGTCTGCC
This sequence comes from Hyphomicrobiales bacterium, assembly GCA_027484655.1. GTDB lineage: Bacteria > Pseudomonadota > Alphaproteobacteria > Rhizobiales > Beijerinckiaceae > Terripilifer. The sequence continues at coordinate 107,068 of JAIXSM010000005.1, forward strand.
GCCACCTTCTCGCCGCGCGCGCGGTCAAGATCCACCACGGCGACAGTGGCGCCCTCGGACGCGAAGAGCTTTGACGTGTCCTCGCCGATGTTGCGGCCAGCGCCGGTGACGATGGCGACCTGATCTTTCAGTTTCATGTTTCTCTCCCTGGCTCAGGCGTGCGTTGTTGCGCGCCGCTTGTCATTTGTGGCGGCTTCATCGATGGCGAAGTCGTCGCCGTTGCGCGTCACCACGACGCCGTAAATGTCAGCGGCGGCGGCAAGCGACACGTAGCCCTCCTGCACATCGCGCAGCACGCGTCGCGGATCACGCTTCATCGCTTCGCCAAGGCCGCCGCCGCCGGGCGTGTCGAGGCGAAAGCGATCCTGCGCCGCAAGCGGATAATCCGCATAGCGCGTGGGCAGACGCTTCTGGCGCTCTGTCTCCGGGTTCATGATGATGTCGCCAGTGCGGCCCTTGCCGCCGCCCGCCGCGCCATAGGGCGCGATGACATGCTTGGTCGAGCGGATGGAGAAGCGCGCGTCCGCGAGATTTTCATACTCGCGACGAATGCCCATGCCGCCGCGGAACTCGCCAGCGCCGCCGGAATCCGGGATCAACTCGAAGCGCAGAACCCGTGTGGGGAACTCGCTCTCGATGATTTCAATCGGCGCGATCTTGGCGTTCGACTGGTTCACCGACGTGCCGGACTGCCCATCCTTGGCTGCGCGCGCGCCCGCGCCGCCGCCCAGAATCTCGTACTGCACGTAGCTTTTGCCCGCGAGCGTCGAGCGCCCGCCGATAATGATCGAGCGGCTGCCGCAGCCATCCGCGCGCGCCATCTGCGGCGCAATCTGCGTCATCGCGGAGAAGATCGCCTCCACCGTGGCGTGAACGGTGGGGTTGTAGGTGTTCACCGGCGCCGGGAAGCGCGGGTTCATCACCGAGCCCTCGCGCGTCTTGATGGCGAATGCGTTCATCAGCCCGCTATTGATGAAAATATGCGGATCGACGAGCGCGATGAGGCAGTAGCAGCAGGCGCCGCGGATCACCGGCGGGCGGATGTTCGCCGGCCCCTTGGTCTGGTCCGCGCTGCCCGTGAAGTCGAAGGTGATGCTGTCGCCCTTCTTCTCAATAACAACGTGGATGCGCACGGGCTTCTCGAGATCGATGCCATCGTCATCGACGAAGCGCTCAGCCTCATAGCGGCCGTCGTTCCACTCGGCGATGGCCGCGCGCATGCGCCGCTCGGCCAGTTCGAGCAGCTTGTCGAAGGCGGCCAGCGCCTCCGTCTTGCCGAACTTCGTCAGCAGTTCGCCCAAGCGTTTTTCGCCAAGGCGGGCAGAACCAAGTTGCCCGCGAATGTCGCCCAGCACGAGTTCGGGCGTGCGCGAGTTCGTGGCGATGATGCGCTCGATCTCGATGTTGCGCTGGTAGCCGCGCTGATAGCGCACGGCCGGCAGATGCAGGCCCTCGTTGAAGACCTCCTTCGCCTGGCCGGAGCAGGAGCCTGGCACCGGGCCGCCGATGTCGCTTTTATGCGCGATGGAGCCGCAGAAGCCGATCAGCTCGCTATCATGAAACACGGGCGTGATGACGCACATGTCCGGCGCGTGGGGGCTGCCGCCATGGTACGGATGGTTGATGAGGAAGGCGTCGCCTTCCGCGATGTCGTCGTAGCTTTCGATCACCGCGTTGCAGCAGGCGGGGAACGAGCCGATGTGCAGCGGCAGCACCACGTGCTGCGCGACGACATCGCCGCGCGCGTTCATGAACGCGCAGGACGCATCCTGGCTCTCGCGCACAATGGTGGAGTAACCCGTGCGGAAGAGCGAGTTCTGCATCTCAAGCACGATGCCTTCAAGGCTCGCGCGCATGATTTCGATGTGAACAGCGTCGAGGGCCGAAGCGCTCATGTTACGACCTCCCGGCGAGAATGATCATGTTGCGGTATTCATCGACCCGTACGCTCTGGCCCGGGAAGACGACAGTGGTGCAATCGAGCTGGTCAACGACGGCGGGGCCGTCAAACGTCACGCCCACGTCGAGCTTTTCGCGCTGGTAGACAGGGCATTCAGTCTCGACGCCGTCAAAGCGCATGACGCGCCGCTCGCGCACTGCGTCCGCCAAGGCCAGGCCCTGCGGCTCAAACGTGCGCTGGCGCACGGGCGGCACGACGCCCACGCCACGCAGGCGCCACGAAACGATTTCAACCGTCTCGTCCGGCGCGGTGTGGCCGAACGAGCTGGCGTGCAGCTCATCAAAGCGCTTGCGCAGCATGGCGCGGTCGCCGGGCTTGAGCGGCCATTCGCACGGCACGGTGATCTCGTAACCCTGACCGGCGTAGCGCATATCCAGCGCAGCTTCGATGCGCACGGCGGCGTCTGCAAAGCCTTCGTCGGCGAGTTCGGCGCGCGCGTCCTTGGCGAGTTCATCGAACGGGGCGTTGATCTCGCCCTCGGTCAGCGTGTTGATAGCGGCCAGCCGCGAGCGGATGTAATCGTGCTTCACGTCCGACATCAGCAGGCCCATGGCCGAGTAGACGCCGGGATACAGCGGCACGATCACGCCCGCCATGCCGAGGTTCTGCGCGATCTGCCCCGCGTGCAGTGGACCAGCGCCGCCGAACGCCAGCAGCATGAAGTCGCGCAGGTCGTGGCCGCGCATGGTGGAGATGGCCTTGATCGCCTCCTGCATCTTCACATTGATGATGCTGACGATGCCTTCAGCCGCTTCGCCCACAGAGATGCCGAGCGGCTGCGCCACCTTTGTTTCGACGGCCTTGCGCGCAAGGCCCACGTCGAGCTTCATCTTGCCGCCGAGAAAATTGTCGGGGCTGAGATAGCCGAGCGTCGCATTGCAGTCGGTGATGGTGGGCTGTTCGCCGCCGCGCAGATAGCACGCGGGGCCGGGCACGGCGCCGGCGCTTTCCGGGCCAACGATCAGCGATCCGAAGCGATCCACATGGGCGAGCGTGCCGCCGCCGGCGCTCACCGTGTTGATCTCGATCATCGGGAGCGCAATGTCGCGCCCCTCGATCTTGCCGCGGTTGGCGATGGAGGGCTCGCCATCCTTGATGAGCGCCACGTCGCAGGAGGTGCCGCCCATGTCGAATGTAATGAGATTCTGATAAGGCGTCGTGCGGCAGGTCTGGATGCAGGCGGTAATGCCGCCGGCGGGGCCCGAAAGCACCGTGGCCACGGCCTTCTTCGCGGTGGCTGCGAACGTGGACATGCCGCCGTTCGACTGCATGATATACTTTTGCGGCGTGTTCACGCCGGCGCCGGAGAGGCGCCCGTCGAGGTTGGCGATGTAGCGGGCGAGGATCGGCTGCAGGTACGCGTTGATGACGGTCGTCGACAGCCGGTAGTACTCGCGGATCTGCGGCACGATATCGCTCGACAGCGATACGTTGCAGCCGGGCATTTCCGCTTCGATGATGTCGCGCACGCGACGCTCGTGCTGCGGATGCAGGAACGAGAACAGCAGGCAGACCGCGATGGAGTCCACGCCCGTCTTCGCAAGCTCGCGCACGGCGCCGCGCAGCAGCTCTTCATCCAGCGGCAGCAGCACTGTTCCGTCGAACGCCACGCGCTCACGCGCCTCGATGGTGCGGCTCTGGGGCGCCAGCATCGCTGGCTTGTCGTAGAAGATGTCGAAGATCTGCGGCCCGTGCGGGCGCGATTGCTCCTGCACCTCGTAAATGCCGCGAAAACCTTCCGTCACCACAAGACCCGTGCGCACGCCCTTGCCTTCGAGCAGGGCGTTGGTGCCCACGGTGGTGCCGTGGCAGAAATAGGCGATGTCGGAGGGCTTCACGCCACGTTCGATCAGCAGGTCAACGCCCGCCAGGATCGCGCGCGAAGGATCGTCCGGTGTCGAGGGCACCTTGGCGATGGACACTTCCTCGGTGGTCTCGTCGAAGTATACGAAATCGGAAAATGTGCCGCCCGTATCGACGGTGACCCTGAAGCGACCCATCCTTGCGATGCTCCCGCGCTTTTCGACGCTGTGCTTGCCGACGCATTTTCGCGCCTGCGTTTCATCCCTCCGCGCTGTGTTGCAGCGCAGGGCCGCCAAACTAGTCAGGCAAGCGCCGCTGTCAACCGCGCGTCCCACGCTATATCTTCGCCGCGGGCGTTGCCGCCACGCAAGCGAAGGGGGAGGCCCTGAATTGAGCCAGCGCGAGCTTCTGCAAGACATTTTTCGCGCGGCGGTCGCCGCCGCTGATCCTGCGCTGGTGACGCCCCGCTTCTTGCCGTCGCCGCCCCGGGGCCGGCTCCTCGTTCTGGGCGCCGGGAAGGCGGCGGCCAGCATGGCCCGCGCGGTTGAGCAGGCATGGGGCGGTCCGCTTGAGGGGATGGTGGTCACCCGCTATGGCCACGCGCTCCCTTGCGAGCGGATCGAGGTTGTCGAGGCGAGCCACCCGACGCCGGACGCCGCAGGAGAGGCGGCGGCGCAGCGAATGCTCGATCTTGCGCGCAGCCTGGGGCCCGACGATCTGGCGCTGTGCCTCATCTCGGGCGGCGGTTCAGCTTTGCTGTCTTTGCCTGCGCCCGGCCTCACGCTGGCTGACAAGCAGGCGGTGAACGGCGCGCTGCTGCGGTCCGGGGCGCGGATTTCGGAAATGAACGCCGTGCGCAAGCACCTTTCCGCCATCAAGGGTGGTCGGCTGGCGGCGGCAGCGTATCCCGCGCCGATGGTGACGCTTATCATCTCCGATGTGCCGGGCGACGATCCGGCTGTCGTGGCCTCCGGCCCAACCGTCGCCGACCCCACCACCTTCGCGCAAGCGCGTGAGATCCTGACGCGCTACGGTATCCACGAGCCTCGCGCCGTCATCGCGCACCTTGAAGCCGCTCTCGATGAAACGCCCAAGCCGGGCGATCCGCGCCTTGCGCGCAGCGATGTGCGGGTGATCGCCACGGCGCGCCGCTCGCTTGAGACCGGCGCAGAGGCGGCGCGCGCTGCCGGGTATGAGCCCGTCATTCTCGGCGACGATCTGGAGGGAGAGGCCCGTGAGCTTGGCGCGGAGCACGCGGAGCTGGCGCTGAAGGCGCGGGCGGCGGGACGGCGCTGCGCCCTTTTGTCCGGCGGGGAGACCACCGTGACGGTGCGCGGCGCGGGCAGGGGCGGCAGAAACAGCGAGTATCTGCTGGGCCTTGCGCTGGCGCTTGATGGCGCTCCGGGCGTTCACGCCCTTGCGGCGGACACGGACGGGATTGACGGCAGCGAGGGCAATGCCGGCGCCACCTGTGGTCCCGATACGCTCGCGCGCGCCGCCGCTGCGGGCGTTGACCCCGGCGCGGCGTTGCGGGGCAACGACTCGTGGGCGGTGTTCAGCGCGGCGGGGGAGCTTGTGACAACAGGCCCCACGCTCACCAACGTGAACGATGTGCGGGTGATCCTCGTCGATCCGTAGTTACGCGTTGCGTCGCAGCTTGTCGGCGGAGGCGACAATCGCGCCGCTGACGATCAGCGCGCACGCGAGCCAGAGCGAGGCCGTCGCCTGCGCGTAGCCCGAGACCACGAGCGCGATGGTCGAGAGCAGCGGCGCGGCGTAGGCGCTCACCCCCAGCATACGGATGTCGCCGCGCTTGCAGCCGATGTCCCAAGCGTAGAACGCTGCGCCCACGGGGCCGAGGCCGAGCGCGATCACCGCGGCCCACGCGCCCGCGGCTTGCGGCCAGACGGTCGTTTCGAACGCAAGATGCGCGGCGAGGCTGAGAATCGCGGTCACAGCGCAAAAGCCAACCACCGCGTCCGTCGGCACGCTCGCCATCCGCCGCGACAGCACGGAATACCCCGCCCAGAACAGGGCGGCGGCGAAGGCGAGCGCGTAGCCCAGCGCGTGCTCCGGGCGCGCAGCGAGATCCGCGCTCCATGACAAGGCGGCGACGCCCACAAACCCGAGCAGCGCGCCGGCGATGTGGAAGCCGCGCAGACGCTCGCCGGGCAGCAGGCTGGAGAAGACGACGATCAGCAGCGGCCACAGATAATTCACGAGCGAGGCTTCGGCCGGTGGCGCGATGCGCAACGCGGCGAAGTAGAGCGCGTGATAGCCGAACAGCCCGGCCACGCCATGCAGCCAGACGAGCGGCGGTTGCCGCAGCGCCTTCGCGCGGGCGGGCTCGCGCACCCACGCCAGCGCGGCGGCGAGGGCGCCGATGGCGAAGCACATGGCGTTCATCTGGAATGGCGGAATGGGGCCAGAGGCGGCGGTGAGCGCCGCCAGCAGGCTCCACATCACGATGGCTGAAAAGCCGATCAGGGTCGCGCCGGCGCTGGACATCGCGCGGTTTTCTTCTGGTCGGCGGATCCGGTCAAGGCCGCGCCCGCCAGATATCTTGGCGCATCGGCGCCATGCTTGCTAAAAGGATCCGCCGCAGGGCGTAGAAGGAGTGTAAGCGATGGCCGGGACGATCGTCGAAGACGTGAGCCTGAATGAACTCAAGCAGGGGCTCGCGGACGGCTCGATCATTCTGGTCGACATTCGCGAACAGTATGAGTGGGATGCCGGTCACATCCCTGGCGCAACCTTTCATCCGTTGTCGGCTTTCAACCCGTCGGCGCTGCCCAAAGCCGACGCCGGCCAGCGCGTCGTGCTGCACTGCCGCTCCGGTAGGCGCACGCTCATGGCGCTGGAGGCTGCGCAGGCTTCGGGGCGCGACGACATCCGCGCCCACTTTGGCGGCGGGATGCTCGCCTGGGAAGGCGCGGGCGAAACCGTCGAGCTGTGAAGATCACGCGGATGTGACCCTCCGCCGGGAAACCGGCGGGCGGTGTATCACGTACTTCGCCTAGGCTATGATCTCAGAACTCGAACGGGAGAAAATGCATGATTCGTAGTTTTGGCGCCGCTGTCGCCTTGTTCGCAACTCTCGGCGCCGGCGTCGCCTTTGCTCAAGGCGACGTGATCGCCCAGCGCAAGGCGCTCATGAAGGCCGTGGGAGACGGAAACCGCGGGCCTGCCGCCATCCTGCGCGGCGAGCAGCCCTTCAGCCTCGCCGTCGTGCAAGCTGCGCTCAAGAACATTGAGACCGCCGGCCGCGAATCTTTGAAGCTCTACCCCGACAACAGCAGGACCGGCGGCGACACGGCGGCTCTCCCGAAGGTCTGGGAAACCAAGGCCGACTTCGACGCCAAGCTCCTGAAGCTGGAGGCCGACGCCAAGGCCGCCATGGTGAAAATCACCGACGAGGCGAGCTTCAAGAGCGAGTTTCCGGCGCTGCTGAAGAATTGCGCCGCATGCCACACGGACTATCGCGCTCGCCGCTGAGTCAACGCGATCGCTCGCCGCTTCGCTGCGGCGGGCGCCCTTCGCGGCCTTGTGACTGTCCACCGGAGTTGAGCGCTTGCGCAGGTTGTTGCTCGTTCTTGTGCTTTTGGCCGTCGCGGGCCTCG
>JAIXSM010000053.1 GCA_027484655.1 Hyphomicrobiales bacterium
ACGGGCTCGGGCGGCGTGGCGGTCGGGATTGGCGGCTCGGGCGGTCTCGGCGGCGCGGCGGGGGGCGTGACGGCGAGCCAGACGGGGGCGCTGACGACGCGGGGCGCGGACGCGGGCGGTTTCCTTGCGCAGTCGATTGGCGGCGGCGGGGGCGCGGGCGGGTTTAGTGTGACGGGAGGCGTTTCCGCTGCCGGTCAGGGCGCAGGGGCCGTGACCGTTGGCGTCGGCGGCTCGGGCGGCGCAGGTGGCGCCGCGGGCGCTGTCACCGCGCGACAGGAAGGCGCGCTGTCGACCAGCGGCGCGGCGTCTTTTGGGTTTATTGCACAGAGCGTCGGCGGGGGCGGGGGCACGGGCGGCTTCGATGTTTCGGGGCAAATCTCCGCAGCGAGCGCGGGCGCGGGCGGGGTCGGCGTGGGACTTGGCGGTGCGGGCGGGGGCGGCGGCGATGCTGCCGCGGTGTCCGTGACGCGGATCGGCTCTCTCCAGACCACGGGGGCGGACGCCGGGGCGTTCCTCGCCCAGTCGGTTGGCGGCGGCGGCGGGGCCGGCGGGTTCAACGTCGCCGGCGCCATCGCGGGGTCTGGCAACGGGTCCGGCGCTGTTGCGGTGGGCCTCGGCGGCTCCGGCGGGGCCGGGGGCGACGCCGGGTTGGTTACGGCGACGCACAGCGGCGCTGTCGCCACGAGCGGCGCCCGCTCGTTCGGCCTGATTGCGCAATCCATCGGCGGTGGCGGCGGGTCGGGCGCGTTCAACGTGACGGGGGCAATCTCCGCCGCTTCTGCGAACTCCGGTGGATCAGCTGTCGGGCTTGGCGGCTCGGGTGGCGGCGGCGGCTCTGGCGCGGCCGTGAACGCTACGGCGACGGGCAGGGTCACGACGGCCGGGGCCGATGCAGCGGGGTTTCTCGCGCAGTCGGTCGGGGGTGGCGGCGGCGCAGGCGGGTTCAACGTCGGCGCTGGCCTGACGGTCTCCGGCAAAGGCGCAGGGTCGGTGTCGGTCGGGCTCGGCGGCTCAGGCGGCGACGGCGGCGACGCAGGCTCGGTTGTAGCCACCCACAGCGGCGGGATCGCCACGACCGGCGACCGGTCATCCGGTTTTGTCGCGCAAGCGGTTGGCGGCGGCGGCGGGTTCGGCGGCTTTGCAGTCGCGGGTTCATTGGCGGCTTCAGGTGGCGACGGCGGCGGGGTCGCGGTCGGGCTCGGCGGGTCCGGTGGTTCCGGCGGGACGGCCGGCGGCGTTGAGGCGACAGTCACCGGAGACGTCGTCACGAGCGGAACTCGCTCCGGCGCGGTGCTGGCCCAGTCGGTCGGCGGCGGCGGCGGGAGTGGCGCCTTTGCGGTTGCAGGCGGGCTTTCCGCGACGGGGAAGAGTTCCGGCGCGGTGGCGGTCGGCCTTGGCGGCTCGGGCGGCGGCGGCGGCGATGCTGCTGCGGCCACTCTGGCCCTCAGCGGCAACGTCGGCACGTCCGGCGCGGAATCAAGCGGCGTTATTGTGCAGAGCGTCGGCGGGGGCGGCGGCTCCGGGGGCGTCAGCGTCACGGGCTCCCTGGCGGTCGGCCAGAATGGTTCCGGATCGCTCGGCGTGGGCGTCGGCGGCTTTGGCGGCGGCGGCGGAAACGCAGGGGCTGTGAGTTCGTCCATCGTCGGCGACATCCACACCCAGGGCGCGCGTTCGAATGGCCTTCTCGTCCAGAGCCTGGGCGGTGGTGGTGGCTCCGGCGGTATGAACGTCACGGGCGTCGTGAACTTGAGCAAAGGCAGCGGCGGCGCAATTGGCGTCGGCGTTGGCGGGTTCGGCGGCCTCGGCGGCTCATCGTCGACGGTTGGCGGGTATCTTACCGGCTACGTTGAAACGAAGGGGGCGGACAGCTTCGGGGTCATGGCCCAGTCCATCGGCGGCGGTGGCGGCGCTGGCGGACTCAATGTGTCGGGCGCCATCAACCTTGCTAAAGATGTTTCCGCCGCGGCCGGGTTCGGCGTGGGCGGTTTCGCAGGCGGCGGCGGCGACGCCGGCGACGTGACGTTCACTCGCACGGGCGAGACCCGCACTTCGGGCGCGAGATCCGACGGCGTCGTGATCCAGAGCATCGGCGGCGGCGGCGGCAACGGAGGGCTGAACGTTTCGGCGGGCCTTGCTGTGTCCGCGACAGCCGGAAACTCCGGCGCGGTTGCGATTGGCGTCGGTGGTTTCGGTGGTTCAGGTGGCTCCGCGGGCGACGTCGACGCCCGGGTTTACGGCACTGTGCTGGCCACCGCCGCGGTTCGCGACCCGACGATCACCTCGCATATTCCGGCGCCGATCAATGTGACTATCTTGCAGACCGAGCGCGTGCGTGAGGGCGGTTCGAACGGCGTCATCGCGCAATCCATCGGCGGGGGTGGCGGCAATGGAGGCATCAACGTCTCCGGCGGCGTCTCTGTGGGAGCGCCGTCGGGCTCGAGCATCGGCCTCACGCTTGGTCTGGGCGGGTTCGGCGGCTCTGGGGGCGACGCGGGCACGGTGTCCCTTGTCGCTGAATCGCCGATCGTTCAGGCAAACGGAGACGGCAAGATCGCCGTGATGGCCCAAAGCGTCGGCGGCGGCGGCGGCAACGGATCGATCAACGTCTCCGGCGGCATCACGATGGACGGCGCTGTGACAGCCGGCGTCGGCGGCTTCGGCGGAGCGGGCGGCGTGGCCCGCGCTGTGAGCGCGCAGTTCACTGGCCTCGCCATCGGCATGGGCGACAGCGCTCGTGGCCTGGTCGCCCAGTCCATCGGGGGCGGCGGCGGCAACGGCGCCATCAACGTCAGCGGCGGAATCAATCCGGACAAGTCCAGCGTATCCTCTTCGCTGGTGTTTGGCGTGGGCGGCTTCGGCGGGAGCGGCGCTGTCGGCGGCGCGGTAAGTGCGCGCCACACCGGTGGCGTCGCCGTCTCGGGCGCCAACACGGTCGGCGTCCTCGTGCAATCTGTCGGCGGCGGCGGCGGCTCCGGCGGTCTCAATGTCACAGCCGATCTCACCCTCGCGAAGGGATACAACGCCGCGCTTGGAATGGGCGGCAAAGGCGGGACCGGGGCCAATGCAGGCAACGCGACGCTGATCAGCGACGGCCCCATTCGTGTCACGGCGCGGCCCTGGTCATGGACGGCGGGCAACCCGTCTGAGGGCGCCGACGGCGTGATCGTTCAGTCGATCGGCGGGGGCGGCGGCGTCGGCGGAATGAATGTCGCCGGCGTCCTCTCGCCGTTCGGAAAGCCGATCGCCATTGGCGTGGGCGGCTCCGGCGGAGCGGCCGGCGACGCCGGCGCCGTGCTCGTGGAAAGGGGTCTCGTAACCGCCTCGACGCTCGTGACGAGCGGAGACCAGGCGAACGGCTTGACCGCGCAGTCCATTGGCGGCGGCGGCGGCAAGGCTGCCGTGAACGTTGTCTTCACTCTCAGCGGGCTGGGGGAACCAGAGACCCAGACAACGCAAGTCCAGGCCGCCATTGGCGGCTCCGGCGGCGCGTCCGGTGACGGCGGCGTCGTGACAGTCAAGAACACCGGCGACATCTCCACGAGCGGCAAGCAATCCGACGGATTGATCGCCCAGTCGATCGGCGGCGGCGGCGGGGACGCCAACATCAACATCGCCGGGGGCTTGAACAAAAAAGCCACGGGCCTCAACCTCAATATGGGCGGCAGCGGCGGCGCCGGCGGCATCGGCCGCAAGGTCGAGGTGACCCATTTTGGTGCGATCTCGACACTTGGGGATGATTCGTCGGGGCTAATTGCGCAGAGCATCGGCGGGGGCGGCGGCGACACCGCGCTCAGCATGGCGATGAGCGTCCAAAACAGCAGGACAGTGAGCCTGGGCCTTGGGGGCGACGGCGGCGTTGGCGGCGAGGCCGGCGATGTGCGCGTGAGCTCAGGCGGCGCACTCGGCACGTCGGGGCAACGCGCGACGGCCCTGTTCGCGCAGAGCGTCGGCGGCGGCGGCGGCCGCAGTGGCGCCGACTCCTTCGGCGCGTCAATCTCCAGCGGCGAGGCCGAAACGGCGTCCCAGAAGGCGTTCAACATGGCGATGGGCCGCGTTGGCGGCTCGGGCGGCGAGTCCGGCAAGGTGGATGTCGTGGCGTCCGGCGCCATCACCACCACCGGCAAGTGGTCCCATGGCGTCCATGCGCAAAGCGTGGGCGGCGGCGGCGGCGTTGGCGGAGCGGCTAACAACTTAATCCTGCGTGACAGCGCGACGGCGCGCGTCAGCCTCGGCGGCAGGGGCGGCGCCGGCGGCGAATCGGACAAAGTGACGGTGCAGTCGTCCGCCATGATTGAGACGACGGGGGAGGGGTCGCACGCCATCTACGCCCAATCGATCGGCGGCGGCGGTGGAGACGGCGGCTACGCCGGCGTTTTCAGCCTGGCCATCGGCGGCTCCGCAGGCAACGGCAACAATGCCGTGGGCCTGTCACTCGGTGGCGAGGGCGGATCAGCCAGCGTGGCGGAGTCCGTCTCCGTGACCAACTCGGGCGGAATCATAACGCATGGCGCGAATGCGTTTGGTGTGAATGCGCAGTCGATCGGCGGTGGCGGCGGCGGCGGCGGAATGGCTCTGAATGGAATTGTCTCCGGAAACAGCCAGAGCAATTCCTTCTTCACACAAATTGGCGGCGCCGGCGGAACGGGCGCCGCTGGCGGCGCCGTCACAATCGAGAACTCGAACTCCATCGCCACCTCCGGCAGCGGCGCCGTCGCGATCCGTGGGCAATCGATTGGCGGGGGCGGCGGCGACGGCGGCCTTGTTATGAACTTCGCGGCCGCTGCCGGCGGCTCGTCGACGTCGAACCGGCTCACGCTCAACATCGGAGGCTCCGGGGGGCAGGGCGGCGTGTCTGGCAACGTCGCGGTCACGAACACGTCCGCCGGGCGCATCAACACGACTGGCGCCGAAGCGCACGGGATTTTCGCCCAGTCGATCGGCGGCGGTGGCGGCAATGGCAGTTCGATCATCTCTGGCAATTTTGGCGCGGGCGAGAAGAGCGCTCTTGTAGGCCTCAACATCGGCGGCACGGGCGGCAACGGAAACTCCGCCGGGGCCGTGGCGGTGGTCAACGAAGGCGTCATCGCCACAACCGGCCGCGGCGCGCACGGTGTGTTCGCCCAGTCGATCGGCGGGGGCGGCGGCAACGGCGGCCTCACCCTCGCTGTGAGCGCGATCGCCTCGACCGCCGCAACCACGCCCCTCATCGTCATCGGCGGCGCCGGTGGAGACGGGGACAGCGGTGGCGCGGTGACGGTGACGAACCGGGGCCTCATCGAAACCCGTGGCGCCAACGCGCACGGCATCGTCGCCCAATCGATTGGCGGCGGCGGCGGCAACGCAGGCTTCGGCCTCGGCCTGACGAGCGGCGTCGGCACGACGAGCGTCGCCAACATCCTGTCCATGGCGGTCGGGAGCGTCATCGGCGGGCGCGGCGGGAGCGGCGGCGCGGTGACGGTCAACCAGTTCGGCAACATCGCCGTCTTCGGAGATGGCGCGCAGGCGATCAAGGCGGAGAGCATCAACGGCGGCGGCGGCGACCTTGTGCTGGACTTCACCGGCATAAAAGGTTCGTCGGCCGGAGAGCAGCCCGGAGAGCCAGCCAACAATCCTGTCCTTGAACTGAAGACCGGGAGCAGGCAGGCGGTCAATTCAGCAGCCGGGGTCGTCAAGATCAACTTCACGGGCGCCACCGCTGTAGTCGGCGACAACGGGGTCGGCGGCGGCGTTCAGGCGATTGGCGGCGGCGGCGGCGCTATCCGCACCACGCTTGCCGTGACGGAGTTGCAGCCTGGCGCTTCGCCGCCGACCGCCGTTGCGGAGCCGTCGGAAGCCCCAATGGCGATGCGCTCGCTTGCATCCACGCCCGTCCAGAGCGCCGCAGATCCTTTGCAGTTGCGGGTCGCGCTCGGCGGGGTGGGCGGCAGCGGCAACACCGGCGGCGTGATCGAGTTCGAGCAGACCGGGCTCGTCTACACCGAAGGGCGCAATACGCCTGGCTTGATCGTGCAGTCGATCGGCGGGGGCGGCGGTCGCTCCAGCGTGGGATTGACCGGGGAACTCGCCGCGATCAGCGTGGCGCTTGGCGGCGTGGGCGGCGAAAACAGCTCCGGCGACGCGATTACTTATGTGCAGGACGGAGCGCTTTTCGCTTCGGGTCCACAGTCGCCCGGCATGCTCGTGCAATCCATCGGCGGCGGCGGCGGCTTGGCCACCATCGACGCGCGCACCGCCTCGCAGGCCCAGATCGCGCCGCGCCTGATGGCTTCCCCCATGTCCGCTCCGCCCACCAGTCCGGTGACGGTCACTCTCGGCGGCAGCGGCGGCGCGTCGTCCTCGGGCGGCCCCGTCAACGTCACCCGCACGGGCTCGGCGAGCACGCTCGCGGATAGCTCGACCGCGCTGATCTTCCAGAGCATCGGCGCCGGAGGGGGCGCGTCCGTGCACGCGGGCGCAAGCGCGCTTGAAGTTACGATTGGCGGCTCGGCCGGCGCCAGTGGCTCTGGCGGAGCGGTGCGCGTGACAAACGACGGCCAGGTCTGGACCGAGGGCGCGCGCTCGCATGGCGTGTTCCTGCAATCGGTCGGCGGCGGCGGCGGCGCCGTCTTCACCGATGCCGAATCGATCAGCGTCATCGCTTCCTCAGCGAACTCTGGCGACGGCGGTTCCATCGCCTTCGTTCAGAACGGCGACATCGTCACGAAGGGTGCGCAGACCTTCGGCGTGTTCGCCCAGAGCGTCGGCGGCGGCGGCGGTTTTGTCGATGGGGCGCCGGCTGAAGGGCCGGGTGCGGGGTCGTTCAAGGGCAGCGCAGGCGGCGCAGGCTCCGGCGGCGCCGTTACGATCACCATCGACGGCTCAGTTCACACGTCGGGCGACCGATCAATCGGCGTTTTCGCCCAGAGCGCAGGCGCATCGGGCGGCGATATCTCGATCTCGCTGGAGAACGTCGGCGCGATGGTCAGGGGAGGCAGCGCCGGCGTCGGCGTCGTCTTCGACGGCGGGGCAGCCAACACGCTCATAAACAGGGGCGAAGTCACGACGGCGGATGTCATCGACGGGCTCGCGATCCAGGGCGGGAACGGGAGCGAAGTCATTCAGAACTTTGGTCTGGTCGCCGGCTCAGTGCACCTCGGCGGCGGCGCAAACGCCTTCAATAACAAGGCCGGCGCCGTGCTTTTATCCGGGGAGACCGCCTATATCGGCGCCAACAATCGTCTGCTCAACGACGGTGTTTTCCTGCCGGCGTCGTGGGAGCGAATCATCACCACCAATTTGACAGGCGACTTCGTCCAGTCGGCGACGGGCTATCTCGGCGTCGACCTCGACATCGAGACCCTCGCCGCCGACCGTGTGACCGGCCAGGGCGCCGCGAACATCGCCGGCGTTGTCGGCGTCAATTTGCTGGATCCGCTCACCAAGGCCGCGAAGGCGCGCAGCGGCGTGCACGACATCGTGATCGTGTCGGCCACCGCCGGAGCGACGCGGGGGAGCATCGAACTGCAGGCGCCGCAAACGGCGGTCGCGACGTACTCGCTGGTGTCTCCAAACCCGAACGAGATCGTCCTGCGTCATGTAATTAACTATTCGCCCGCGGCGCTGACCTCACGTAACCAGCACTCCGTGGGCGAGGCTGTGAACAGGATTCAATTTGGTCAGGTTTCGCCGCTGTTCGAACCCATCGCAACGTCGCTGTTCTTCATACCCGACGGGAAGACGCTCGGCGCGGTCTACAATTCCCTGTCCGGGGCCGGGGCGAGCGGGGCCCAGCAGAACTCGTTCGCAGCGCAGGACTCGTTCGGCTCGCTGATCGCGCGCCAGTCGGAGTCGTGGAGGTCGGGCGACGCCGATGCGAACAGCGTGACGCTGGCGGGCTCGCAGGTGCTGAGTTATGCCGGGCAGGCGGTGGAGACCCAGTCGAAAGGGCCCTTCGGCGGAATCGCGCCTGGGTCGCTCGCCCTTGCCGGGTCGTCGGGACTGCTCGAGCGCACGTGGCGCTTCTGGGCGAGTGGATACGGAGGTGAGAACCGGACGCGCGGCGACCCGGCCATCGGTTCGGCGAGTTCGCGCCATTCGGGCGGCGGTTTCGCTGCCGGCGTGGATTATCAGTACAGTCCTGGCGTTCTGCTGGGCGCGGCCGTCGGCGGCGGCGCATATAAGTTCGCTGCCCGCGAAAGCGGGACATACGGCAACTCGAACGTCGTCAACGTCGCTCTTTTCGCAACGGTGAAACGCGACGCGTTCTATCTGGCCAGCTCGCTCTCCATGAGCTTCTCGGGGAACAATGTCACGCGCGTCGCGGCGGCGCCGAGTGTTCTCCTGCCCCAGCCGGGCGGCGGCAGCATTGCGACCACCGCCTTCCACGAGCGGCTGTTCAGCGATTACGCCAGTGTAATGTTCAGCGGCTCGTTCGAAGCAGGATACCGCATCGCGACCTCGGCAATTGAAATGACGCCGTTCGTCGGGGTGCAGTTTGGCTCACTTGTCGCCGACCGCTATACAGAGCGCACGGAAAGTGGGCCTTCTCTCATCGGGCTGACCTACGAGCGTCGGGCTACGGTCAGCGTCCCGACCTTCGTCGGTCTGCAGCTGAAGGGCGAGACCACCTTCGAATGGGGCTGGACGCTGTCCGCATGGGCGCGAGCCGCGTGGAAGCACGAATGGCGCGGCGAACGATCAGTGGAAGCCGGGTTCATCTCGGCCCCGGGCTACACGTTCGTCGTGTCCGGGTCCCAGCCCGACAAGGATGCGTTGCGCGCAAGCGCGGGGTTGAAATTGCAGGTCGACAGGAACGTATCTTTCTTTGCGGGTTTCAGCGGCGACTTCGCCAGCGCGGGGACAGGCTACATCGGGACCGCCGGCCTGAAGGTGGCGTGGTGACAGCGTTGCGCCCAGGCCCGGTCTGCATCAGGAGAGTGCACAGTATGAAGAGCGTGTTCTTTGGAGTTGTCGCCACGGCGTTCCTTTCGGTCGTTGCGGCTCACGCACAGACGCAAACTCAAAAGCCGGCGCCGCCGTCCACGCCGCCAAGGCCGGCGCCGCAGGCCGCGCCCGCTCCTGAAAAGCCGACTGGCGAGGAGGGCGCAGAAGCTACGACGGCCATGTTCGGCGACTGGCAGCTGCGTTGCTGGCGCGCCGACGCCGCGGCTCAGGTGCGCGCCCGCATGTGCGAAATCATCCAGAGCGCGGTTGCTTCGGGTCAAGCTACGCCTCTCTCGCAGATCGCAATCGGGCGCCCTGAGTCGTCACGAGGCCTGTTTTTGACGGTCGTTGTACCAGTCAACACGTCCTTCGCTGCGCCCGTCCGCGTGCTCGCGGGAGAAGGCGACAAGGAGACAGTTGACGTTGCATGGTCGCGCTGCTTGCCGACCGCTTGTTTCGCGACCATCCCGGCCACAAACGACATGATCCGGCGCTGGCGCCAGCGCAACGAGACCGGGCGGATGACTTACGTTAACGGAGCGGGTGCGGAAATTGCTCTGCCAATCTCGTTTCGCGGGCTGGCCCGGGCGCTCGACGCGCTTGCGCGGGAGCAACCTAACTAAGCCGAAGCATAAGCCTTGCCTGCGGGGCGCAGTCTTGTGTATCCGGCCTCGCCGGAAGGTATAAGGGCTGCCGTGTCCTGCCGTGACGAGGGTCGCCGACGGCGCTTTCGACAAGTGGGCGCCTCCAAGAACCCGTTTTGCGATGTGCTTTAGTGTAGGAGGCGCCTCTGGCGTGTCCGATTGCCGGTCAACATAGAATTCTGCTTGTCGATGAAGTGGGGAGCCGCGCTCGCGCGGCCCCTCTTGCTGCAAAATCCCGGTGGCGTATCCAGCCCGCTACCGTGACAAAGGCCGGAAAACTCTACCATTCGGCGGTCCAAAGAATGGGGCCAGAGCAAAATCCGCCGAGGCTCTAATCGCCGCTGGATGACAAATCAGTGGCAGGGCAAAAACAGAAAAACCCTGCAATGGTGAGTTGGTGGCCAGTTCCGTTTGGCCGCTGGGCCAATCGGTCATGTCGCACCGCTCGCCCGTGGAGTTGTCGCGTAACGACCTGGCTGTGGCGGGAGAGCAGCGACGTTTTGCCAAGCCAGGCGTCCTGACAGGCCCTTCACGGGCTGTAAATGCTGAAAGCGACGGGCCTCACGGCAGGCCCTGCCATTTGTAAATGAGTGGTTACGCCCCGTCGCAACCGCCATAATCCGCTCGGCGAGAAGCTTCCTTAGGCCGGGTTTTCGCGTCCTGAAGCTTCTTCAGCCGCCTGGCCTCTGACAGAGCCATGCTGCCAAGCGTGGACTTCCAGTTGTAAACAGTCGCTTCCAAGACGCCGCGCCTGCGCACCAGGTCTCCCGCCGTCGCCCCTGCTTCGTGTTGCCGCTGAATCCCGATGATCTTTTCTTTTGTGGAGCCTGCTCGCCTTGCTCGAGCGCCCTCGTGGGGGCGGAATCTGGACAAACATGCGCACCGCGTTAGCTGGTCACTACCGTAAAAAGAAGTTTCGCAGAAACCACGCCCAAGCGACGATGCAGGTGAGTGGTATGGCCCAGCCAAGCCATAGTGGGAACGTGCGAGTCCTCGTAAATGGAAGCGCTGCAGCACTTACGATGAGTGCTGCCACAAAGCCTGTGCCGATCGCGCCATACCAATGCATCACCGGGCCACCTTTTGAGGGCTGTTGCCCCCAGCCGAATTCGCCCGTCCGAGGATGGTAGCTGAACAACTCCCAGTGCCATTCGAAAGCAATTGTATAAGCAACTGCGAAAACGGCAGCAAAGAGACCGAAGACTCTTGTGATATTCATTGTCCGAACAGCCCCCGCACGTTGTTGACGATGTGGCCGGCGATGAATGAATACCAGACGATGACGCACAGGATCGCGGTCGTCCATTTTCGCGCGACAGATGTCGCCTGATCTTTTGGGTCACGCCATACGAGCCAGAAGAATGGGAGCATGGCGAGGCCAATGGCCAGCGCCTGCTCCTTGTACTCGAACAGGCCGCTGATGTGCCAAAGCCGTGCGCGCTCGATCCAGGTTCGTACTGCAATTCGGTAAGGTGGATAGATCACGGCGCCAAGAACGAAAGTAAGGACATAGAAGACGATGTTGGCGTTAGTGAATCTCGCGGCGGCCACAGCGCGATAGGATGTTGCGAAGCCGCCTGTCTGCCTTGCAGGCCACAGCACTGCCACAGCCTGATGCGTCAAGCCGCCCAAAAGAGCTACGGCCAAGAGGCCATGCATGATAAGCAAAAACGTCGTCACGCAACCTCCCGTTTTCGCGCCCATGTCAGCCATGGAGCCCGCGGTCGTCTGGGCGACCATTGATGACCGGCAGTGTTGCGTGGATCGCGGCTGTACGCAAGAGCGCTCCTGTTCCCACGCGCTCGTTTCGAGTATAAATTGCTTTGCAGTCGTTGGAGCCCCATGATGAACGCGTATCTATCCGCAGGGCTGTTCTTCCTTGCCGCCATTGTTGCGGCCGTGCCCGCAAACGCCGGCGGCGCCGAGCTTGAAGCGCTCATGGGCGATAAGGAAAACGGCGCGCCATTTTTTGGCGAGGCGCGCGACGTCAAGGGTCTAAGACCGCTTGAGGGGGTCCGCATCCGTGCGCAGCTGAAGGGACAGCCGCTCCCGGTCTTTGTGGACACGAATGAGGAAGGACGATTCAGCTTGCGTGGTTTCGGCAAGGGCGTCGATCCAGACAACGTTGATATAAAATGCGATATTTCAGGTTACAATCTACTTGATTTATCGCGTCGTCGTGTGTCGCGGGAAGCAGATGCCGCCACGGAGATCGAGTGCCTTTTCGAAAAGAAATAGTTGCAGCCTTCGTCGTTTGGTCTGTTTGGGGCGGCGCCGGGGTTGACGCGCAGGTCGCAGACATCGCGATTTCGAACGGCAAGATCATCACGCTTCACTCTGATATGCCCCACGCGCGTGCTGTCGCGATAGCTGGAGAGCGCATTCTCGGGGTTTATGTCGACAGGGTTCCGGACGTGCTGGTCGGGCCTTCTACCCGCGTTATTGATGCGGGCGGACGCACAATCATTCCCGGGCTGATCGACTCACATATCCATGCGATTCGCGCGGGACTGACGTTTTCCAGCGAGGTCACGTTCGATGGCGCGCGGTCGGTTGGCGAAGCGATGGAAAGAGTTCGCACCGCCGCCAGGCATTCTGGCGAGAATGACTGGATTGTTGTTGGAGGCGGTTGGACGCCGCAGCAGTTTGCCGAACGCCGTAGGCCGACGCTGGAAGAAATAGAAGATGCTGCGCCAGGTCGGCGTGTTTTCATCCAACTTTTCTACCGTGGCGTCTTGCTGTCTGAAGCCGGACGCGCTGCGCTTGGCCTTGATCCCGATAATCCGCCGGATGGTCTTAACGAGGAGCGCAACGAGAATGGCGCAGCGAACGGTTGGCTGACGGGTGGGGTCGATGCAATCGCTGCCTTATGGGAGCGATTGCCAAAACCAGATGTCGCGGCGGCCAAAGCTGGCACGCGCGCTTTCTTCTCATCGCTGAATGCTTTTGGTGTGACAGGTGTGATTGACCCTGGGGGGCACAACCTTGCGGTTTCAGACTACGAAGCATTGTATGCGCTTGCGCGCGCCAATGAGCTCACGCTTCGGGTCGACTATTTTATCAGCGCGTCCCAACGTGGAAGCGAGCTCGAGTTTTTCCGCAACTACAACGCAAAACGCAGTGCAGGAGCAGCCGGCGCTTACTTGCGTTTCGCGGGCGTCGGGGAGCGCGTGACGTTTGGAATGTATAACAACGATAGTCCTGATGCTGCTGATCTGGCGGCCTTTGATGAAGTTGCGCGGTGGGCTTTGGGTGCGCGCATTCCAATGACGGTGCATTGGAACAGCGAGCGCTCCGTCCATCATTTACTTGAAGCTTTTGGGCGTGTGGGAAGCACCCGGGAGCGCGCAGAGTTACGATGGTCAATTGCGCATCTACACGACGCCAGTCCCGATACGATGCTCGCGATGCATAGGCTCGGGCTTGGTTGGCTGACCCAGAATGCGATCTATTTTGCAGCGCCGGCCTTCATCCGCAACATGTCCGCGGTGCGCCGCGCCGCTTCCCCGCCAATCGGGAGCGCTTTGCGAGCTGGCTTGAGGGTGGCTGCTGGCACCGACGCGACGCGCGTGATGACCTACAATCCGTTCGTTGCGCTCCAGTGGATGCTTGATGGCCGAACTATTGATGGTGAGGAAACGCGCTCGGCGCAGGAGCGTCCCTCGCGGGAGGACGCGTTACGTATGTGGACGGAAGGAAGCGCCTGGTTTGCATTCGCCGAGAATGATAGGGGGCGAATAGCGCCGGGCATGTTCGCCGATCTCGCCATTTTGAACGCTGATTATATGACCGTTCCCGTGGAGCGTATAGGCGAGATCAGATCCGTCTTGACTATGCTTGGGGGACGCGTGGTTCACGCATCCCCCTGAATATTTGAAGGCTTACTTCGCCAGCGGGTTCGGGCGCAGTTGGAAATGCGCCGCAAGGGGTTTTGTGCCTCTGCCGCCTTCGATCAGCCACGGCGTGCGGTCGCCGTTTGCAGCCCACAGGCCGCGGCCTTTCCAGCCCGCGGCGGGATCGTCAATGCGCCCATCAAAGCCCTTGGCGTAGAAGCCAAGCGGATAAGGCACGCGCAATGTGATCATCCTTCCGTCCTTCAGCGCGATGAGGCCATCATTGAGATTGCCCGTCGACATCGGGATGTTTTCGCCAAGTCCGAAGGTGTTGTGCTGATCGACCCACGTGTAGTAGCTCGACTCTGCGCTGTTGTCGTCAAGCCCTTCGAAGCCGGGGCCGGGATACTTGTAGAAGCTCCAGCCCTCGGGGCAATGGTTGCCCGTCGCCTTGGGACCGTTGAGCGGACCCTTGCACTTCGAACGATCGAACGAGCCGATGTGGCCGCTGGCGAGCGAGACCCAGGCAACACCGTTGCGGTCGATGTCGCCGCCGCGGACGCCAAAGCCTGGCGCGGGCACGTTGTAGATTTCCGCCAGCGCGGTCTCCGATGGATTGTCGCCGGGAACGACGCGCACCACTGCGCCGGGGTTGCCGCGGACGGAGCCCCAGATCGAGCCGTCGGTGGGATGCGGCATGACTGCGTAGAAGGGCGCCTGGATGCGGCGGTCCTTGCCCTCTTGCTGGGGCTGGCCGATCTCGGTGAAATCGTCGCGCCTGCCGTTGCCGTTTGTGTCGAGGACGATGGCCGTCCAGCCCTGCGCCTTCTGGATGTCGCGCGTCTCATCCCAGATGCGTGTGTTCACCCACCCCAGCACCGGTCCGCCGCCGGACAGCCAGAGCGTATTGTCCTTGTCGTAGCCAAATTGCGGATGATGTGAGCCGAAGCACGTCTGCAGCGCGACGTACTCCTGCGTCCGCGGATCGAACATCGTCACGCGGCGGTTGGTGCGTTCAATCGGCGCCACTTTCGCGGACGGGTGGCTGGAGCCCTTGCGGCAGAAGTCGGGATTCTGCGGGGGGTGCCCCGTCGCCGCCATCCAGACGCGACCTTTGTCGTCGAGCATCGCGTTGTGGTTGTTCGCGCGCGTGTTCCAAAGCTTTTCCTCGCCCCAGTAGGGGGAGGGCGCAAGCACTTCTGCGCTCGCGGCGTGGCCGGGACCCAATGCCTCGGGAGTGCCTTCCGTGACAGGCATACGGAACGTCGTCGCCGTGTTCTTCACGGGATCGAGGATGGGCATCAGGTCCGAAGAGTACTCCGGCGATCCGTAGAGCGGCCCGTAAGCGTTCACGGTTGGATTGCGCCGGTCGCTGGCGATGAGGTCGTGCAGGTAGTGCTTTTCGTCCATCCAGTCGCGGAGCGTCACGACGATGTTACGCTCCTCGCCCTGCGGGCGTTGGGGTCGGTGCTTTGGCAGTTCGCCGTTGGCGACGCGCTGCGTCCAGTCAGCGAAATACTTGATAGGCACGGTGTTGAGTTGTCCGGCAATAATATTGACCATTGACTCGCCGGACTGCCCGGACTGGATGCGGCGCAGCCATGCGTCTTCGTGATTGGCGAAGGTTCCGAGCGACTTTGGAATCGTGCGGGTCGATAGCTGGCCGAGTTGATGACACCCGACGCAGCCGTTGTTCTTCATCAAGTTCAGCCATTCGGTCTGCCGAATGTTGGGTGGAATGTCGCTCTTGCCCCCGAACTGATCGGCCCCTGGTATCTTCATCATGGAGTACCAGTAGATGGCCGGGTAATAATGCGCCGCCGCTGCCTCGCTCGGCGCGACCTTCGCCGAAAGGGTGAGCGTTTTCCCAGGCTCGGACTTGACCTTTTCGGAGTCTACGAGCCCGTAGCCGCGCACCCACAGGTCGTAATTTGCCTTGGGAAGGTCGGGCACAACGAAGCGACCCTGGTCGTCGGTCGCAACGATGCGGATGAAACGAACGGGCAGGTCGCGAGTCTCCGCGATCACCCACACGCCCGCCTCCGGGCCGTTAGGGCCACGTACGACGCCGCCAATGTCGTCGTTGTCGATGGCGGGCATCTCCTGCGCGCGGGCGCTGGTCGCCATAACGATTGCGCAGATAGATGCCGCCGCGAGCGCTATGCGCGCACTGCGTCTGTTGCCGTTCATGGCGTCCTCCCGAGTCTCCGTCGCTATTCCGCGACCATAGCAAAGGGTAGCTGAGGATTATGCGTTAGTATAGAACCGGTAGTGACCTCACGCAGATTTTATTCTGAACATGCTGAGCCAGGTGCGCGAAGCTCCCATTGAACCGGTCGCCAGCCCGGCCTTAAGACGGCCGCTGCTGGTTATCGCTTGCTCCTTTAGACGGGCGTAATGTCTTATGGCTCTGGTTCAGAGTGGTTCGGCCGTAAACCCTACGCATGAGCCAGTTTGCCCGGTTGGGGAAGACGGAAGCGGTTGGTTTCCAAGTCCAAGCTTTGGCCTTTTGACGGTTTGATGTTTGGCCATTTTCTTTTAGCCGCATGGGCGGGGTCCACCGCTGGCGCGTCGAGGTCCAGTTTAATGACTGGAGCGCCCCATAGCCGTGAATATTCGCAGGTTGCGCCTGTGCCGGAAGTCGATCATACTTGAAACGTTCGCCCATAAAGAGGTGACGCGATGAGGGTTTCGAGGAAACGTCCGATCCGCCGCGCCAACATCATCGCGGCGGCGGCATTTGCGCTATTAGCGCCAACCGGGCTGTGCGCGCAGGAGTTCTACGCGGGCAAGCAAGTTACGATGTTGGTGGGAAGCGGCGCAGGCGGCGGTTATGACGCCTACGCGCGCCTGTTTGCGCGGCACATTCCAAAGCACATTCCGGGACATCCCACGATCGTCGTGCAAAACATGCCGGCGGCGGGCAGTCTTGTGGCGATGAACCAACTTGCCAACGCATCGCCGCGTGACGGGCTGACGTTTGGGGCTGTGCAGACGCATATCGGGCTTGAGCCGATTATGGGCGTCACCGGCCCCGCGGAGAACGCGCGTTATGACGCGCGCCAGATGAACTGGCTCTTCAGCGCGGCAAAGGAATATCCCGTCGTTGTCGCGTGGCATACATCGCCCTTCAAAACCTTCAGGGATGTTTTCGAGCGGGAGATGCTCGTGGGCGCCAGCGGCGTCGCCACCTCCGACTCTGTTTACGCTCGCGTGATGAACGAATTAATGGGCACGCGCTTCAAGGTCATCGACGGCTACAAGGACAATCCCCAGCTTGTTCTTGCCACGGAGAACGGGGAAGTGCAGGGTCGCGCTGGCTGGTTTGTCTCAAGCTTGATGTCGTCCCAGGGGCAACAGTTGCGCGATGGCAAGTATCGCGTCCTCGTGCAGGTCGCTCTGGAGAAGCATCCCAGTTTGCCGGACGTGCCGCTGGCGACAGACTTTATCAAGGACGCCGAGCGTCTCGAGCAGCTGAAGTTCTCCATGAGCTGGCTGCCGATGGGTCGCCCCTTCGTAGCGCCTCCGGGTGTGCCTGCTGATCGGGTGAAAACATTGCGCGCGGCGTTCCTCGCAGCCTCGACCGATCCCGCCCTTGTGACGGAAGCGGACAAGATGCGCCTGGAGATCAGCTCGATGACCGGCGAGGAGGTGCAGTCGTTGATTACCGAGCTGTACAAAACGCCGAAGCCCATCATTCAGCGCGTGCGCTCGATCATGGTCGCGAATTGAGTTCCGTTGGCGCAAAAGGGTGCGTTGTCGTCACCGGGGTCGGCAGCGGCATCGGCTTTGAGACCGCCCGTCGGCTGCTCGCAGCTGATTACGCGGTTCTGGGCATAGACAGATCGCCTGGACGCAGCGGCGAGCTGTCTTCCTCCGCAGGCTTCACGTTCGCGCAGTGCGATGTGCGGGACGGCGATCTCCAGCGCGCGACCATCGCACAGCAAGCCGAAAAAGGGCGCATCGTCGGCCTTGTCGCTTGCGCAGGGATCATCGAACGAAAGCCTTATCTCGAGCTTGATGAGGATACATTCGACCGGCATCTGGACATCAACTTGAAGGGGCCGTTTCTCGCCTGTCAGGCGGCGCTTCCTTTCATGCGAGGGCAGGGCGGCAGTATCGTCCTGGTTTCTTCGTCCATCGCGCGCACTGGTTCGGCGACGGCTGGCCACTACGCGGCGAGCAAGGGCGGCCTGCTTGGCCTTGCGCGCACACTCGCGCTTGAGGTCGCGCGGGAGGGCGTCCGCGTCAACACCGTCTCGCCTGGCGTGACTGACACCCCGCTGCCACGAGCCCATGCGAGCGACGCGGAGTTGTACGCAAAGGCGAGCCGGATTCCGCTGGGACGCATCGCCCGGCCCGAAGACGTGGCGGAGGCCATATGTTTCCTCATCGGCGACGAGAGCTCCTATGTGACTGGCCAGGATCTGCGCGTGACAGGCGGCGCCGGGCTCTTTTGAGGAGGCCACATTGAAGACGGTTCTCATCACAGGAGCGGCCAGCGGCATCGGGCTTGCGACCGCGCGTCTGTTAAGCCAGCAGATGCGGGTTGTCCTCGCGGATCGCAATTATGAGGGCGCCGAACGCGCTGCGTTGGAGATCGAACGGGGCGGCGGACGCGCGAGCGCCGTTGAAGTTGACGTTTCCGACGCGCGATCAGTCGCGCGGATGGCGGAGAAAACGCAGCGCGAACTCGGCGACGTTCACGCGCTCTTTTGCAATGCAGGCGTGAGCCCCAAAGCCCCCTTCGAGGAGTGGCGCGAAAGTGACTGGGATACGGTCATCGATACCCACATCAAGGGTGTCTTTTTATGCACGCGCGCCTTTCTGCCGCAAATGTGCGCCCGGCGCGAGGGCGCCATTGTAACGACAGGTTCGGACTACTCGATTGTCGGACACCGGCACGGAGCCGGTTACGCTGCCGCCAAGGCTGGGATCTACGCGCTGACGAAATCAATCGCGCTTGAGTTTGCTCCCTTCAACATCCGGTGCAACAGCGTCGGTCCCGGGCCTATTGAAACACCGCTTCTGCGCAAGGGAATGGCTGACGCCCAATGGGCCGCGCACAAAGCAGCGCGCGGAGAGCGGGTTCCCATGGGCCGTCTTGGCCAGCCCGAGGAGGTGGCGAGCGTCGTGGCTTTCCTTTTGAGCGAGCGAGCCGCTTACATCACGGGCCAGATCGTGCATCCCAACGGCGGCAGCGTGATGTGGTGACCCATGCGGTTTGGCGTCTGGACTCCTCTGCCTCACACCACAGTTCCTGAACCGCGCATGGCGCGCGCTGTGGAGGCGCTGTCGTCGTGTGGCGTGGGTGGCGCCGAGGACGAGTCGTTTCGCATGGCGGCTGATTTTCTCCAGCGAGCCGAGCGATACGGGTTTGACATGACCCTGATTGCTGCGCGGCATCTCGGGCCCGACCTTGAGGCGTGGACGCTGGCGGCGGCGCTCGCGACCCAGACCCGCGCCATGGAGCTGATGGTCGCCGCCCATCCGGGGGTCAACACGCCGCAGATGGTCGCCAAGATGGCAGCAAGTCTGGACCGTATCAGCGGCGGGCGATGCGCCGTGAATATTGTCAACGGCTGGAATCAGGAGGAATTTGAAACTTTCGGCAATGGCGCGTGGCAGACCTCTGAAGCCGAGCGTTACGCCCGCATGGACGAATACGTGCAGGTGATGCGCGGGCTCTGGACGCAGGATCCCTTCACCTTCAACGGCGCCTACTATCGCGTCCGGGATAGCAGGCTTCCTCTGAAAACCCGAAGGTCTGAGCTTCCCCTTTATGCGGCGAGCCGATCGCCAGAGGGCAAACGCACAATCGCGCGCTTCTGCGACCACTGGTTCGTTCCTGACTGTCGGGATTTCCGACGCTACGATGAAACGGTCGCCCTCGTTACTGAGGAGATAGCCCGCATGAACGATCTGGCGCACGGGTTCGGACGCTCGATTGGATACGGCATGAGCGCGCATGTCGTTTGCGCTGCATCTGTCGAAGAGGCGTGGCGGAAAGCGGAGGCGCTGGAAGCCCACGGCCGCGCCGCGCGATACAATCGCAGCTCAATCTCTGGTCTTGCGGCGGGGCTTGTGGGGACGGCCGAACTCATAGCGGAGCGCATCGCGCGGTACGAAAGCCTCGGCCTTGGCCTGTTGCTGCTCCAGTTCCACCCCATGGAAGAGGGGCTTGATCGCTTCGCGGAGGAGGTCGCCCCGTTGCTGGGCGGCGCCCAATCTCGATTTGGCGCGGCGCATTGACCCGCCTCAGCGCGAAGGCGAGTTCGGATACAGGTATCCTTGCGGAGAGAACGTTCGCGGCTTGCACCCGCGCGCGCGATCAGGGATGAATTGAGCTTGGATCCGTCCCACGCACAACGGGGGAAGCAGCGCCCGGGCGAATGGCGGACGTGATCTTGGGTTGGAACACAGGGGGGGAGAATGTTCACAAGACGTTTTTGCTGGCTTGTTGCGGCGTGCGTCGTCGCCGTCACGCAAGGTGTTTGGTCGGAGCGCGCATCTGCGCAGGCGTGGCCGCAACGGCCGGTTATCCTCGTTCTGCCCTTTGGGCCAGCGTCCGGCGCCGACATTGCCGCACGTCTCCTGTCCGAGCGTCTCAGGGAGTACTGGGGCCAGCCGGTGGTTGTGGAAGGGCGGCCGGGCGGCGACGGGTTGATCTCTGTGCGCGGCGTCGTCAATGCGAAGGACGACCATGTGCTGTTTTTCGGGCCGACAAGCGCCTATGTCGTCCATCCTTACGTTCATGAAAACCTCAACTACGATCCCGAGCGTGACCTGCAACCCATCGCAGGCGTCGCCAAGGTGCAGGTGGCCATCGCGGTGACGCGAAGCCTGGGGATCAACACTCTTAAGGATTTCGTGGCCCACGCCCGCGCCCATCCGGGCAAGATCAGCTACGGCGTCGCGCCCGGATTTTCCGAGTTCGTGTTCAACGGTTTCATCCGCGCGAACAACCTGGACATCGTCAAGGTGCCCTATCGCGACATCACCCAGTCGCCGCCAGATCTCGGCCTCGGCCGAATCCAGGTCGGCATGATGTCCTACGCCGCCATGCGCGCGCAGGAGCAGGTGGGCGACATCAAGGTGCTGGCCATCAATGACACGAAGCGGTCGGAGACGGCCCCGGACATCCCCTCTGTGGTTGAGGCCGGCTTCCCGGGGCTCGTCGCCAGCCCCATCCTCGGGTTCATGGGACATCGCGATATGTCGCTGGAAGTCCGCAGGAAGGCCGCGGCTGGCGTACTCGAGGCGTTGAAGGATCCCGCCATTGTGGCTGGGCTTGCGCGCAGCGGACAGCCAGCCGCGCCCATGGGCGTCGAGGAGTTCGCCGCGGGCGTGCGCGAGCAGCATCAGCAAGTGGCGCGCATCGCCGAGCTGTTGAAAATCGAGCGTAAAAAGTAAACCGACGACACCCGCGCGGACGGCATCGTTCGCGCGGGAGAATCGCCAGGCCCTGGGGGAGCCGCAAGCTTCGTTCGCTCAAGCCACAGTATTGCACCCAGATGCCGAGCCCCGCATGGGCCGCGGCATTCCGGACCATCATGCTATTTGACAAGAAACCGCTGGTTGCTGCGGGGGCGCAGCCCCGTGTCGCGCGCCCGTCGTCGTAGTAATCCTACCGTAATTTCTCGCAATTGAAGGTGCGCCCGATCCCGTTAATTTGGCGACGGTTCGCCTTGCTGTGACGATGTCGCGCGGCTGGCGTTTCCCCGGGGCTGAGGGGCGATGGATCAGGCGGTCGGTTCGGCGGGGTCAACGCCCCTGGTCGCCATGCACGCGATCGTGAAGACGTTTGGCGACCTTGTCGCCAACGATTGTGTCGACCTCGACATCCGCGAGGGCGAGACGCATGCGCTTCTGGGTGAAAATGGAGCCGGCAAGTCAACCCTTGTGAAGATTCTCTACGGGCTGCTGCAGCCGACCTCCGGGCGAATCCTGTGGCGCGGCGCCCCGGTGTCGCTGCCAGACCCGAAGGCTGCGCGCCGGCTCGGCATCGGTATGGTGTTTCAGCACTTTTCGTTGTTCGACGCGATGACGGTGGCGGAGAACATCGCGCTTGCGCTGGATGACGCCCGCGCTGTGAACGATGTGGCGGATCGGGTTGTCGAGGTGTCGCGCTCGTACGGTCTGCCGCTGGAGCCGGGTCGGGAGGTCTGGACCCTCTCCGTAGGCGAGCGGCAGCGCATTGAGATCGTGCGGTGCCTCATGCAGAATCCGCGACTTCTCGTTCTGGACGAGCCCACCTCCGTGCTGACGCCGCAAGAAACAGGCGTGCTGTTCGAGACGCTGGGTCGCATCCGCGCCGAGGGCCGCTCGATTCTCTACATCTCCCACAAGCTTGAGGAGGTCCGGACCCTTTGCGAGCGCGCCACGATCCTGCGCCATGGCAAAGTGATTGCGGCATGCGATCCGCGGACGCAGACGGCGGCTGCGCTCGCCCGCATGATGGTGGGAGCTGACGTGGGCGCTGCGCGCAAGGCCGCTGGCGCGCTGGACGGCCCCGTGCGGCTCGCCGTTCGCGGCCTGTCCCTGCCGGCGCCGGACGATCACGGCGTCGCTTTGCGCGAGGTGCGGTTAGAGGTCCGGGCAGGGGAGATCCTTGGCGTCGCCGGCGTGGCGGGCAACGGGCAGGGGGAACTGTTCAACGCCTTGTCTGGCGAGACGCCGGCGCCGGACGCGGCGGCGGTCGTTATGGATGGCGTCGAGGTTGGCCGGGCGGGACCGAACGCGCGTCGCGCTCTGGGCGGCGCATTCGTTCCAGAGGAACGGCTAGGTCACGGGACGGCGCCCGGCATGACGCTGACCGACAACGCGATCCTGACGGGTCACGCGACCCATGGGCTTGTGCGCCGGGGATTTATTGACCGGGCGGCCGCGCAGGCGTTTGTCGATCGGATTGTAGCGGCGTTCGACGTCCGGAAGGGCGCACGGGATCCTGCGGCGCGCACGCTGTCCGGCGGCAACCTGCAAAAGTTCGTGGTCGGGCGCGAAATGCTCGGCGATCCCGGTGTTCTGGTGGTGGCCCAGCCCACCTGGGGCGTTGACGCCGGGGCCGCCCAGATTATCCGCCAGGCGCTCGTGGACCGGGCGCTTGCCGGCGGCGCGGTCGTCGTCATCAGTCAGGATTTAGACGAGTTGTTCGAGATCGCCGACCGCATCTGCGTGATGTTCAACGGCGCACTGTCTGCGCCGGCGCCCGCCGACGGGTTGAGCCGTGAGGCCGTCGGTTTGCTGATGGGCGGACATGGGGAGTCAAACGCCAGGGAGACGCAGCCATGCGCCTCGTGATCGCACGTCGGCAAGATGTTCCCGGCTGGCTGAAGCTCGTATCGCCTCTATACGCTATTGCGCTGACGCTTTTATCCGGGGCGGCGATGTTCGCCGCGCTTGGCGTGTCGCCAACGACGGGGCTTTACACGTACTTCGTGTCGCCGCTCACAGACGCATGGGCGCTGCAGGAGGTCGCCGTGAAGGCGACGCCTCTGGTGCTGATCGCTGTGGGGCTTTCGCTTTGTTATCTCTCTGATAACTGGAACATCGGCGCCGAAGGGCAGCTGGTGATCGGCGCGGTTTTCGGAGCCGCGGTGGCGGTCGCCACCCATGGCGCCCCAAATGGCCCGTGGGTGCTGCCCGCCATGATCGTCGCCGGCATGGTCGGCGGGGCGCTGTTCGCCATGATCCCGGCGATCCTGAAAACCCGCTTCCAGGCGAATGAAATCCTTACAAGCCTGATGCTGGTTTATGTCGCCGAGCTTTTGCTCGACTGGCTGGTGCGCGGTCCGTGGCGCGACCCTCATGGGTTCAATTTTCCCCAGACCGTGATGTTCGAGCCCGAGGCGCAGATGACCCGGCTCATGGACGTGGGACGCCTCAACATCAGCGCGCCTCTGGCGTTGCTTGTTGTCGCGGTCGCCGCCATCCTGCTCGCGCGCACGCTCAAGGGCTTTGAGATCCGGGTTGTCGGCGAGGCGCCGCGCGCTGCGCGTTTCGCTGGCTGGGATCCGCGGACGCTGACGTGGACGGTGTTCGCGATATCGGGCGCGCTGGCGGGATTGGCGGGCGTTGTCGAGGCGTCTGGGACGCTCGGGCAACTGCAACCCAACATCTCCCCCGGATACGGCTTCACAGCGATTATCGTCGCGTTTCTGGGGCGCCTGAATCCTATCGGCTGTCTTGCGGCGGCCATATTCCTCGCGGTGACGTTCATCGGCGGCGAGAACGCCCAGATTGCGTTGCGCTTGCCGCTTGATGTGACACGGGTATTCCAGGGGATGCTGTTGTTTTACATCCTCGCCTGCGACGCCGTGATCGCGTTCCGTTTCACGATTGTGCGCGGCGACGCCTCGGGAGCTACGGCATGACGCTGCTTGAGGCGATTCTCCTGACGGTGATTACGGCCTCGACGCCGCTTGTCATTGCGGCCATCGGGGAGCTTGTGGTCGAGCGCGCGGGCGTGGTGAACCTTGGCGTGGAAGGCATGATGATCATGGGCGCTGCGTGCGGTTTCGCCGCTGCGATCATGACTGGAAGCACCTTCATCGGAGTGCTTGCCGGTGTTGGCGCCGGCGTCGCCATGTCGTTGATCTTCGCGCTTCTGGCGCTTGGGCTTGCAGCGAACCAGATCGCCTCCGGGCTGGCGTTGACTATTTTTGGTCTCGGCCTGTCCGGGCTGGTCGGCGCGTCATTCATTGGCGCCAAGCGTGAGGCGATGCCGAAGCTCGACGTACCGGTTCTGACCGACCTGCCTTTCGTGGGCCCGGTTGTGTTCGGGCAGGATCCATTCGTCTATATCTCTGTGCTGCTGGTTGTTTCGGTCTGGTGGTTCCTCACTCGCACGCGGGCTGGTCTGGTTTTGCGCGCGTGCGGCGAGAACCATACGTCCGCTCATGCGCTCGGATATCGGGTGCTTCGCATCCGGCTGTTCGCCGTGATGTTTGGCGGCGGCTGCGCGGGGCTTGCGGGCGCCTACCTGTCTCTGGCTTACACGCCGTTCTGGTCGCCAGGCATGACCGCCGGACGCGGCTGGATCGCGTTGGCGATTGTCGTCTTCGCGTCGTGGTTGCCGTGGCGGCTTCTGATGGGCGCATATCTTTTTGGCGGGATCACCATTTTGCAACTGCATGCGCAGGGCATGGGGGTTCGTATTCCCTCCCAACTGCTTTCCGCGCTGCCCTACCTTGTCACCATCGTGGCGCTTGTTGTGATTTCGCGGCGGCGCAGCGGTTGGAATGCAGCTCCGGGCGCGCTGGGGAAACCGTTCTCGCGGGACTACTGAGGCTCTGGATTGGCGCCGGTCTTGCGTGTTGAATCTGGCCTCTGGGCCTAATGAGTGGTCGGGGTACACCCGTAATTGTGCCTACCTATGTAAGGAAGGGAGACGTGCATGTCGTTCAATCGTCGTGATCTCATCAAAGGCGCCGGCGTCGCAGCCGGCGCTGCTGCGCTTGGTACATCCGCGGTCGCTCAGGCGGCTCCGTTGCAAGTCGGTTTTATTTATGTCGGCCCGGTCGGAGACTTTGGCTGGTCCACTATGCATGACATCGGCCGTAAGCGGCTTGAGGAAGTCATGGGCGCGCAGGTCAAGACGACGCCTGTCGAATCCGTCGCCGCAAACGACATGGAGCGCGTCGCCACGCAGCTCGCCCGTCAGGGTCACCGGTTGATCTTCACCACGTCGTTCTCATTCTTCCAGGCGACGATGCGCGTGGCGCCGACGCTGCCGCAAACCTTCTTTGAGAGCGCGACCGGCACTGCGACCGCGCCGAACGTGTCTCTGTATAACGCCCGGTTCTATGAGGGGCGCTATGTGCAGGGCGTTATCGCGGCCCGCAAGTCAAAGTCGAAGACCATCGGGTACATCGCCTCCTTCCCGGTTCCCGAAGTCATGCACGCCATCAACACCGTGATGCGCGGCGCGTGGTCTGTGGATCCCTCCATGAAGATCAGGGTCGTGTGGGTCAACGCCTGGTTCAATCCCGGCCGTGAGGCTGATGCGGCGCGTGCGCTCATCGATCAGGGTTGCGATGTGATCTGCCAGCACACCGACAGCCCGGCGCCTCTGCAGCTCGCCAACGAGCGCGGCGTGTTTGGCTTCGGGCAGGCGTCCGATATGACGAAGTTTGCGCCGCGCGCGCACCTCACGTCGTCGGTCAACAACTGGGGCGACTACTACGTCGAGCGCGCCCGGGCGGTCATCAACGGCACATGGAAGCCCGGCGACGTGTGGGGCGGACTGGGGTCTGGCTTGTTCAGGCTCGCGCCGTTCACCAACATGACGCCGGAAGAGGCGTCCGAGGCCCAGAAAATCGCCGAAGCTCTGGGTTCCGGCAAGCTCAACCCCTTCGACGGCCCCATCGTTCGTGCCGACGGGACTGAGGTCATCGGCGCTGGCGGCCGGCTGACGGACGATCAGATCCGCTCGATGAACTACTTCTATCGTGGTGTGGACGTCGCCGTGCCGGGTTGACGACCAGTTCCGGGCGCCAAGGCGCCCGGACGCACTCTCGTCGCGGGGGCGTGAAGCGCCCGCGACGTCGCCAGCGCGAACAGCCTGTTCGCCGCTCATATGCGGCGGTTGTCCCGGTCGCCTTTTGTGAGCTTTTCGGCGGCGTCGGTGTTTGCCGCGGTGCGCCGATTCGAGAACGGACTCTGTTGAGCCGGCAGGCTCGCCGCCCCGCCGAGCGCCGCATCCGTTAAATCACCCTCAGCTGCCCGCCCGCCGGTGCACCTCGCCATTGCGCCCGCGCTTCCCCGCCGCGCGCCCTCACGCTTGGCGCCTTTGCTTCGGCCCTTCCATAAATGGTTGTGGTTCCCGCGCAGGGGCCTTCGCCCTGTTCGGGCGCACGCGGGCGTCTCCCGTGCATTTTCGAATCCTCCGCCAGCCCACCAAACGGGGATTGCTGATCGCAGATTGTTGACAATCTGCAATCACGGTGAAATGACTGCGCCCATAAGTTCCGTCCGGAAGGGAGGGGGCGCGTGGATCAGTTGTCTGTGCTTCGCACGAGCACGCTTCAAAGCGTGCTTGAGAAGGAGCTGGAGAAGGCGGTTGTGAGCGGCCAGATCGCGCCGGGCGCCCGCGTCAACGAGAACGCGCTCGCAGGCCAGTTTGGCGTCAGCCGTGGGCCTGTGCGCGAGGCCCTGCGCGCGCTCGAGGCGGCGGGCCTTGTGTACTCGATTCCCAACCGCGGGTTCTTTGTGCGGCGGCTGGATCTCATGGAAGCCGCGCACATTTACGACGTGCGCGCCGCCCTGTTCGGACTGGCTGGCGAAACCCTCGCGCGCAATGCCTCCGACGCGGTGCTGAGCGAACTCGACCGCCATCTCGCCGCCATGGACGAGGCGGCGCGTGCGCGCGATTTCGACGCCTATTATCCGCTCAACCTCTCGTTCCATCGCTACATCATCGAGGCGACGGGTAATCCGGTTCTCGCGAACCATTATCTCGATCTTGTGAAGCAGATGCATCTCTTTCGCGCGCGCTCGCTGGGGCCGGGAGGCGGGCTCTCCGTCTCGAACGCAGAGCATCGGGAGATGGTGGAGGCTGTCGCGCGGCGAGATCCCGCGGCCGCGCGGGAGGCTTTTGCCCATCACGTGATCCGCGCCAAACGGCGCCTCCTCGCCGCTGAGGAGAAAGAGAAGTCACTGCCCCGCGTGGACTAGCGCGGGCTTTATGAGAAAAGGAAGGCAAGCATTCATGGCCGACAATAACGCCATTACAGCAGCAGCGATCGAATTCATCGAAACGGTCGGCTATGAGGATTTGCCTTCGGAAGCGCTGCGCGTCGGAAAGCGCTGCATGGTCGATACGCTTGGCGTGATGATCGCCGGCTGCTCCGAGCACTCCGTCCATATTCTTGTGGAGGACGCTGTCGAGCAGGGCGGCAAGGCGGAAGCGCTTCTTCTGGGCGGCGGCGAGCGCAAGGCTCCGGCGGCTCTGGCGGCGCGCGTTCTGGGCACCGCTGGCCATGCCCATGATTGGGACGACACGCAAGTCTCCCTTGATCCCGCTCACGTGTACGGCCTGCTCACGCACCCCTCCGTGCCGCCGCTCTCCGCGACCATCGCGATGGCGCAGCGCCTCGGCGGTGTGGATGGCAAGCGCTTCATGCTCGCGTTCCAGACCGGCTTTGAGGTGGAGTGCAAGATCTCCGAGTGGATGTCGCACCGGCACTATCGTCGCGGGCATCACTCTTCAGGCACCGTTGGCACGTTCGGCGCCGCCGCCGCGGCCGCGAAGCTTCTTGGCCTCAAGGGTGAGAAGCTTGCCCATGCGCTCGGCATCGCCGCCTCGCTTGCCGCGGGCATCCGCGCAAATTTCGGCACCATGACGAAGCCGCTTCATGTGGGCCGCGCGTCCGAGAACGGCGTGACCGCCGCGTTGCTCGCTGCTCGCGGCTTTACGGCTGATCCGTCCGTTCTCGACGGCCAGTGGGGCTTCTTCGCGGTGATGGGCGAGGGCTTTGACCCCTCCAAGCCCTCGCAGGGTTTTGGCAAGACGCTGACGATTGTTGATCCGGGCGTGAGCATCAAGCCGTTCCCGTCGGGCATTCTCACGCACCAGTCCATGGATGCGATGTTGAAGCTCGTGCTCGATAACGACCTGAAGCCGGAAGAGGTCGAGGCGATCCGCTTCTATGCGGGCAAGAACATTCTTGAGCCGATCCGCTATCCGCTCGCGGTCAATCACCTGCAGGCGAAGTTCTCAATGCCCGCGCTGCTTGCGATGATGGTGCTCAAGCGCCGTGCGAGCCACCACGAGTTCCTCGACGAGTTCGTGGCGTCGCCGGCCATGCAGGACATGCAGAAGCGCACCCAGTGCCTGGGCGATCCCGAGATCGACGCGCGGGGCTATGATCTTATTCGCTCGCGTATCGAAGTTGATACTAAGGACGGGCGCAAGCTCGTTCAGTGGGCGGACGAGCGCTATCGCGGCGGTCCGCTCAATCCAATCAGCGACGCGGACCTGGAAGGCAAGTTCCGCATGTGCGCCGAGGGCGCGCTGTCCGATGCGCAGCAGGCGAGCCTGCTTGCGATTGTCTCAAAGCTTGAAGGCGTCGCCGACTCCGTGGACCTTGCGCGCGCCATGGTGTTCGACGCTAGCCATCACTGACGAGTCCGGGGCGGCGCAACAGCGCCGCCTCACCTGAACGGGAGGGGAGAAACGCGATGAGAAAACTGGCAGCAGCACTTGCTTTTGCGGTCTTCGGTTTTGGCGCTGGCTCGGCATCAGCGGAGCCGGCGGCATATCCGCACAAGGTCGTCACTCTCGTGACGCATTCGAGCCCCGGCGGCGGGAGCGACATCTTCCTGCGCGAGATGGTGAAGCACCTCGGCAAGTATATCAACGCGACGTTTATTGTTGAGAACGTCTCAGGCGGCAGCGGCGCCCGCGCGATGTCGCGCCTAGCGACGTCAAAGCCA
Source organism: Hyphomicrobiales bacterium (assembly GCA_027484655.1). Lineage (GTDB taxonomy): Bacteria > Pseudomonadota > Alphaproteobacteria > Rhizobiales > Beijerinckiaceae > Terripilifer. The sequence continues at coordinate 28,835 of JAIXSM010000053.1, forward strand.
GACGGATCTGTTTTCTACGCCATCACGCCGACCTATATTTATACCTCGCTGCTTTCCAAGCCGCCGCACACGTACCGCGACCTTCAGCCTCTCGCCATCGTGTTCGCCGATCCCGAGGTTCTCTACACGCGGGCGGATGGGCCGTATCAGAGCGTGAAGGATCTGATCGACCATGCGCGCAAGGCGCGCGGGCGCTTTGGCGCCGCGAACCCGGCGTCGCTGGAGCGTCAGGCGGCTGAGCGGCTGAAGGCGGTTGCGAAAGTTAATGCCGCGGTCGTGTCTCATGAGGGCGGCGGCGATCTCATGATCAACGTCCTTAATGGCACTCTCGACGCGGGCGTGGGCGAGATCCAGGAGCTTCGCGCGCAACTCGCAGGCAAAAAGGTCCGGCTGCTGGGCGTCTTCACCGAACAACGCCTCGCGGATTTCCCCGATCTGCCGACTGTGAAGGAGCAGGGCTTTGACGTGGTCGTGCACAAGTTCCGCGGGCTTGCAGGGCCCAAGGGCCTGCCCGCTGATGTGATCGCTGTCTGGGAAAAGGCCCTGCCGCAGCTTCTCGCCGATCCGGAATACAAGAAGGTCTACGGACAGGAGAGCCTGATCGTCGACTTCCGCGGCTCGGCGCAGGCGACGGAACTCGTCAACGGGTTCGCGACCGAAGCGGAAGCCTTCCTGAAAGAGGCTGGCGTTATCAAGTAAGGGGTCTGATGTGAACCGTGAGATGGCTGGGGGCGCGGCATTGCTCGCGCTGGCGATCGTTTACCTGATCGGCGCCTCGAACATACCGCACAGCACGCTGTCTGATGAGGTTGGCGCGCGAGGAATGCCTTATCTGCTGGGTGTTCTGTTGGCGCTGGTTGCATCAGGCATCATTGCGAAGGCGGCGTTCGCGTCCGCCCCCGCGCAATCCAGCGAGGAAGAGGACAACGCGTCTTTTTCTCGTGTGGTTGGCTTACTGGGCTGCGCGGCGCTGTTCATCGGCGTCTCGTGGCTTGCCGGCTACATTGCGGCCAGCGCTGTGACCCTGTTCGCAGTTATGGTCTACGAGGGCGGTCGCCCCGGTCTTCGCACGGTCGCAATCGCCATTGGCGGTGCATTGTTCTTCTGGTTGACATTCGTGCTGTTCCTTGGCGTCCAGCAACCTGTCGGCAAGTTGTTTGGAGGCTGACATGGAGACGCTTTCTCAAGTGGTGTCCATGCTCTTTGGCACGCCGCTGATTCCTGCTGCGTTGATTGGCCTAGTCTGGGGCGTGATTGGGGGCGCCATGCCGGGCCTCTCGGCGTCGGTGACAATGGCGCTTGTGCTGCCTTTCACCTACGCGCTTGATCCAATGTCGGCCATCGTGCTGCTGGCGTCCGTTTACATTGGCGCGGAGTATGGCGGCTCCATTCCTGCGATCCTGATCCGTACGCCTGGCACGAACTCCGCTGCTGCGACTGTGATTGATGGGTTTGAGCTGAAGAAGCAGGGCCGCGCCGGTGAAGCGCTGGGCATTTCGCTCTGGTCGGGTGTGGTTGGCTCCCTGTTCGGCCTCGCCATGCTCATTGTCTTCACCGAGCCGCTGTCGCGTTTCGCGCTTGCGTTCAAGCCGATGTCGTACTGCGCTCTGGGCGTTCTTGGCTTGTCCATCATCGCCTCGCTGTCCGGGGGCTCGCTGCTCAAGGGGCTTGCTGCCGCGCTCGTCGGCATGATGATCGCCACCATCGGCATCGATCCGCTTTCTGGCGTGAATCGTTTCACGTTCGACCTTCCGGATCTTCTGGGCGGCGTGAAGCCCATCATGGTGATGATAGGCCTCTTCGCAGTGGCGGAACTCATGCGCCAGTCAGGCGGTGTCGATCTTGCGACGCAAGCGGCGACATCCGTGCGGATCGTGTTCCCGTCTTTCCCGATGATGAAGCGGCTTGCCAAGCCTCAAGGGATTGGCTGCGGCGTCGGCCTCGTCGAGGGGCTTTTGCCCGGCGGCGGCGGCTCGGTTGCTGCCTTCTTCTCCTACAACGAGGCGAAGCGCTGGTCGCGCCACCCGGAGGAATTCGGCAAGGGCTCTGTTGAAGGAGTCGCTGCGCCCGAGGCCGCAAACAACACGGTTGCAAGCTCTTCTCTGATACCGCTTCTAAGCTTTGGCATACCGGGCTCCAATTCAGCCGCGGTCCTGCTGGGCGGCCTGCTGATCCACGGGCTCATTCCTGGGCCGCGACTCTTTGAGCAGAACGGCGACGTGGTGATGGGGCTCTACGTGGGCTCGTTCGTCGCCACGCTCGCGCAGATCCCTATCGGTCTTCTGATCCTGCCGCTTTGCATGTGGCTGGTGAACAGACCGCGACATGTGCTCGCTGCATTCGTTTTCATGCTGGTGCTGAGCGGGGTCTATTCGATCAACGGCTCATACCTCGATATCGCGATGGTGATGTCCTTTGGCCTGATCGGATGGCTGATGCTGAAGAACGACTACCCCTTCCTGCCGGCTGTTCTTGGCGTGGTGCTGGGCCCCATCGTTGAATCCAACTATCGCAGATCGCTCCTGCTGTCCGGCGGCGAACACTCGATTTTCCTCGAAGATCCAATCGCCGTCGGCTTCCTCATTACTGCTGCGCTGTTCATCGGCTTCTCGCTGTACCGCGAGCGTCGCGACGCGCTGGCGCGCAAGAAAGAGAAAGAAGTGAACGCCAATGCATGATGTTCAATCAAAGCCTGTCGCCCTTCAGGTCGGTGAGTTCGCCGCCGCTGTCGATGGCGGGCTCCTGCCGGCGGCGACTGCCGAAGTGTGCCGCAATCTGATGATCGACGTTGCGGGCCTGTGCGTCGCGGCTCGTGGTACGGATTACGTCGCCGCCACTGTCGCCAGCGTGCTCTCGGAAGGGCCGGCGACGGCCATTGGCCATGGTCGCAGGATGAATGCCTACGACGCTGCGTTCGTGAACGGCACCGCGGCGCACGGCGAGGATTTCGACGACACGTTTGAGGGCGGGCCTGTGCATGCAGGCGCTGTGATCGTGCCGGCAGTGCTGGCGGCCGCTGAGCAACGTTGGCTGGATGGCGCAGCGGTGATGAAGGGCGTCGCTGTTGGCGTCGAGATCATGTGCCGCATGTCGCTCGTGACGCCTCAAGCGATGCACAAGGCGTGCTTTCATCCGACGGCTGTGATCGGCGGCGTTGCGGCGTCGGCTGCGGTTGCAGCCTCCATTGGCCTCAAGGCCGATGGCGTTGCGCGCGCCATGGGCACGGCGGGTTCGTTGGCCTCCGGCATCATCGAGTACCTGGCCGATGGAAGCTGGACGAAGCGCATGCACGCTGGCGCTGCTGCGCAGGCGGGCCTGCGCGCGGCGTTCCTTGCCGAGGCTGGCTTCTTCGGGCCGCACACCGTGCTCGAAGGTCGCCACGGTTTCTTCCAGGCGTTCGGCCCGTCGCGCAAGCCCGACTTCTCGCACCTGCTGGACGATCTCGGGTCGCGCTGGGTCACCGATACGGTGGCCTTCAAGCCGTATGCGTGCGGAACCATGACCCAGCCGTACGTGGACTGCGCTATCGAACTCGCGCGTGAGGGCGTCAAGGCCGACGATATCGTCTCGATAGTCTGCGATGTGGGCGAGGGCACGGTGCATCGCCTTTGGGAGCCGCTGCCGCTCAAGCAGAACCCGCCGAACGGCTATGCGGGCAAGTTCTCGACGCCTTACTGCATTGCGGTCGGTTTCCTCGATGGCGATGCGGGGCTCGGTCAGTTCACGGATGAGCGCACGCAGGATCCTGCGGCGCGGGCGTTAGCCGCGAAGGTTTCCTTCGTGATCGATCCGGCGAACCCCTATCCGAACCAGTTCACGGGTCATATTCGCGCGACGCTGAAGGATGGGCGCGTGATTGAGAAGCGCCGCGCGAACATGCGCGGCGGCGCTCACGATCCGCTTTCGCAGGCGGAAATTCTCGCAAAGTTCCGCGCCAACGCGCGCTTCGGCGGCTGGCGCGACGAGCAGGCTACGGCTCTGGAAAACGCCATCGCGACGCTCGCGCGCGGCGGCAAGGTCGATTTCTTCGCTGCAGGGACATGAAGATGAGCCGTGAAATGGAAGGTTATGTGGCGCTTGTCACCGGCGGTCCCCGCAACATCGGGCGCGCCATGGCGCTTGCTTTCGCGGAAGCGGGCGCTGCGGTTGTCGTTACCGCCGTCAGCGATATTCAGGGCGCTGACGCCGTAGTGCAGGAAATCGTCGCCAAGGGCGGCGCGGCTCTGGCTGTTGGTTGTGACGTCACTAGCGAAGAGCAGGTGGCGCGACTGCACGACGAGATCGCATCGCGGTTCGGACGCCTGGACGTGCTCGTCAACAACGCGGCGGTGCGTCACGAGACGCCATTCGGCGAGATGACCTACGCGCAGTGGCGCCACGTGATGGGCGTCACCCTCGACGGCGCGTTTCTGACCGCGACTGCGATGCTGCCGCTGCTGAAGGCGAGCGGGCGCGGCGCCATCGTCAACATTGGCGGCATGTCAGCTTACACGGGGGCGAAGAAGCGCGTGCATGTGCTCGCCGCGAAGTCTGGCCTCGGCGGTCTCACCCGCGGGCTCGCGCACGACCTCGCAGAGTTTTCGATTACCGCGAACCTCGTTTCGCCGGGTCTTATCGACACGGTGCGCGGCGGTCACTCGGCGAAAGAGCCAGATCATCACAAGCATCACACCACCCTTCTGGGCCGCCGGGGACGGCCCGAGGAGGTCGCGGATATGGTTGTGTGGCTGGCTGGTCCGCACGGGCGCTACGTGACGGGGCAGACCATTCATGTAAACGGCGGCGCCTATCTTCCGACGTGATGAGTCAATGTGGGGAACGATAAAATGAAGAAGGGAACAGCGCGCGTCGCATTTGCGGCGCTTGCCATTGCGTTTGGCGGGCCTGCATTCGCACAGCAGGCCTATCCGAACCAGTCGATTACGGTGATCGTGCCGTATGCGCCGGGCGGAAACACCGATGTGGTGGGCCGTCTCGTCACCGAGCAGATGTCGAACATCCTCGGCGAGAAAATGGTGATCGAGAATGTCGCTGGCGCAGGCGGCACCACGGGTTCGATGCGCGGCTCCCGCGCGCGGCCGGATGGGTACACCCTGCTCGTCGGGCAGATGGGCACGCACGCGGCGAGCGTGGGTCTTTATCCGAACCTTGGGTACGATCCCGTCAACGACTTCGAGCACATCGGCCAGTTGTCGGACACGCCCATCGGGATCCTTGTGCGCAAGAACTTCCCCGCGAAGGACTTGCAGTCCTTTGTCGCCATGGTGAAGGCGGCGCCGGACAAGTTCAACAACGGCCACGGCGGCGTTGGCTCCACGTCTCACGTCTCGTGCCTGTTCTTCACGTCTCTCATCGGTGCGCGTTCGCCGATGGTCGCCTATCGCGGTTCAGGCCCCGCCTTCAACGATCTCCTGAGCGCGCAGTATGATTTTCTGTGCGACCAGATCCCCCATACGGTGGAGCATGTGAAGGCGGGTGGGGTCAGGATGCTTGCGGTCGCCATCCCTGATCGATCCGACGCATTGCCGGATGTGCCGACCACCATCGAGGCGGGTTTGCCGCAGTTTCAGGCGTCCGGTTGGAACGCGCTGTTTGCGCCCAAGGGCACGCCGAGACCGATCGTCGACACGCTGAACGCCGCGCTGCGCAAGGCGCTCGAGCATCCGGGCACCAAGGGCAAGCTTGAGATGATTGGCGCCATTCCCCCGCGCGCGGAGAACCGCACGCCGGAGGGCCTGCGCAACTTCGTGCGCTCGGAAATCGACAAGTGGGTGCCGATCATGAAGGCGGCCAACATCGATCCGCCGAAGTGATTTGACGGCGTGAATTTTGTGATGGCGGCGGCTGTCGCCGCCATCCGTCTTCAATCTGCGCGTTCTTTACGTGGCTTGCGGGGCCCTTTTGCGGGTCCGGGGTGCCGGCGTTGCGGGTCCGCTCCCCCCTCGCGCCCGCCCTTGCGGATTTCGTGCATTGAGCCGCTCGCGGGTTGAATATGCACGCTTTCGTCACTGGTTCGCCGCACGGCTGCTGCGAACTGCGCGGCGACAGACTCGGCGATTTCGAATTTTGTGTCCCGGTCGAAGATGCGGATGGCGCCGATCTCCTGCTTGGTCACGCGACCGAGCCGGCAAATCACAGGCACAATCCACTTCGGGTCGGCGTTGTTGGCGCGTCCGACATTCATGCGAAACCACACCATTGGCCCGGCGGGTCGCTTGAAAGAGGGGTCGTGGGCAGCCGGTTCGCCGCCTTCGCCCTGTTCTGCGCGTTGCTTGCGGGCGGTGCGTTCTCGCTTGTCGGGGCGCTCGCGCGGTTCCCGGCGCTCCCGCTGGCGCCCGTCGCCGCCTTCCCGCGCGTCGAACGCGTCTTCGGGCTCAGGCAGGCGGGCGCGAAACATGCGCGCGAGCGCAGCAGCGATTTCCTGCGGCGTGCGTTCGGCCAGTAGCTTGTCAGCGAGCGCTGCGTCCTCGGGGGAGCCTTGCTCCGTGAAGAGCGGATCCTGCAGAAGTCGGCGCTGATCGGCGAGGCGGATCTCGCTGGCGGACGGCGGCTCGCCCCACAGCACCTCGATGCGGGCCTGTTGGATGAGCGCCTCCGCCTTGCGCCAGCGATTGAACGGGGCGATCAGGACGCACAGGCCCTTCCGCCCTGCGCGGCCGGTGCGGCCGCTTCGGTGGAGCAGGGTGTCGCGATCATTGGGCAGTTCGGCGTGGATCACCAGTTCGAGCCCGGGCAGATCGATGCCGCGCGCCGCCACGTCGGTGGCGACGCAGACTCGGGCTCGCCCGTCCCGCAGGGCCTGCAGCGCGTGGGTGCGTTCGCCTTGCGTAAACTCGCCCGAAAGAGCGACGGCGGCGAAGCCGCGCTCCACCAGACGGCCGTGGAGCCGGCGCACGGCCTCTCTCGTCTGGCAGAAGATGATGGCCGCACGCGCATCGTGAAACCGCAGCACGTTCACCACCGCGTGCTCGATCTGGTTTGGCGGGATGCGCAGCGCACGGTACTCGATGTCGCCGTGGGGCTGCGCGCGATCAATGGTGTCGATGCGGATGGCGTCGCGCTGGTAGCTGCGGGCCAGGCTCGCGATGTCGCGGGGAATGGTGGCTGAAAAGAGCAGCGTCCGGCGTTCTGACGGCGTGGCGTCGAGAAGGAACTCGATGTCCTCGCGGAACCCGAGGTCCAGCATCTCGTCAGCTTCATCCAGCACGACGGCGCGCAGCCCGCGCAGGTCCAGCCGGCCGCGTTCGAGATGGTCGCGCAGGCGTCCCGGCGTTCCCACGACAATATGGCAGCCCTGAGCCAACGCTCGCGCCTCCTGCCGCACGTCCATGCCGCCGATGGAGGCGCAAACAACGCCGCCAGCGTCGCCATACAGCCACACCAGCTCCTTCTGCACCTGCATGGCGAGTTCGCGGGTTGGCGCGATGACGAGAGCCAGCGGCGCGCCGGGCTCGCCCATGCGCTCGGCGTCGCCCAGCAGTGTGGAGGCGAGCGCAAGTCCGTAGGCTACGGTCTTGCCCGAGCCGGTCTGGGCAGAGACGAGGAGATCGCGCTCGTCCGCCTCCGCCTCCAGCACGGCGCTCTGCACGGGCGTGGGATCCTGATAACCGCGCGCTTGAAGGGCGCGCGCGAGGCTGGCGTTGGTCGCGGGGAAGGGCATGGAGGGTTGAGGGCTTTCGGAGGTTCGGGTTTGTCGGGCGTCCGGGGTGTGGCCGGCGGCAGCTCGCCAAAATGTTGGCAGATGTGCGCGGTGGCGAACCGTGCGGCCCGGGACGCGCCCTGTCTCAGGGTGAGGAAGCCCCTTCGATACCCTGTCCGCCCCGCCGTCACAAGTGTTGCGTCGCGCGGCCCAAAAGCTGGCGGAGTCGGCGGCTCGGTCTTGCGGGACCGCTTCCGGGGCGCCTGGCGCTGGCATGCCTGACTTTCGCGGATATACTTGGCCCTGTCCGGATCGGAGAATCCGGAGGGGAACGAAATGTGGAGGAAGCCATGAAGGGCAATTGGAGACATGGGGGGCTTGCGGGTTGTGTCCTTGGCCTCGCCGCGGCGTTTGCGAGCGCCGGCGCCCATGCGCAGGGGGCTGTCGAGAGCTTCTACAAGGGCAAGACCGTTCGCGTCCTCATCGGCGCTGATGTAGGCGGCACTTACGGGCTCTACGGCCAGCTCGCCGCCCGCCATCTGGGCAAGCATATCCCGGGACAGCCCACGCTCGTGCTGCAAACGATGCCCGGCGCTGGCGGCAACATCGCCCTGAACTATTCCTACAACGTGGCCCCGAAGGATGGTTCGCTCATTCACTGCATCCACTCGGATGTGCTCTTCGAGACGCTGCTGAATCCTGCCGTGAAGTTCAACGCCAAGGATTTCCTTTTCATCGGGCGCATCGCCGATGCGGATTCCGTCACTCTCTCAACCCGAGCGTCCGGCGTGAAGTCCCTTGCAGAGGCGCGCAGCCGGGAGGTCACCTTCGGCGCCACGGGCATGACGAACGTGTTCGCGCTCTCCGCCCTCATGATGAACCGGACTGCGGGCACGCGCTTCAAGGTTATCGCCGGTTACAAGGGCGCGTCCGATATCATGATCGCCATGGAGCGCGGCGAGGTGGACAGCAGCGGCATGTCCCTCGCGAACGCCCTGACCCTGCACGGGGAAAAGCTCACCAGAGGCGATCTGGCCCCGGTGTTCTCCATCGCATCGAAGCGCCTGAAGGAGTTTCCTGATTCGCCGGCGATCACCGAGTTCGGCGGGCCGGATGAAAAAACGCTCATGGAGATTTACGTCTCCACAGGAGAACTCGGTCGCCCGTTAGCGTTCCCGCCGGGCGTGCCAGCTGACAGGCTCGCGGCCGTCCGCGCGGCGTTCTGGAAGATGGTCGCGGATCCCGAGTTCATCGCCGAAACGAAAAAGGCGGCGGTACCCGTGGCGCCTATGAGCGGCGAGGACATGGCGGCCTATGTGGACAAGGTCATGGCGACGCCCGCATCCCAACTGGAGGCCGCGCGCAGGCTCCACGCGCAACTGGTCGGCTCGCGCGACAAGCCGAATTAAGCCGCGCGCGCACGCAAGCTGCACATAACTGCCGCGCTCATGCGCGGCAGAAGCCTCTGGTCATCGGCGTCAGCTTTCGTCATTCTGTCACGACAATGGTCAACGGGAGGACACAATGACGATAGAAGTCGTCAAGATGCATCCGGCGCTGGGCGCTGAAATCCGCGGGGTTGATCTGTCCAAGCCCCTGGACGCGCAGACCGCCGCCGAGATTCGCAGGGCGTTTGACGAGAATATCGTGGTTGTGGCGCGCGGGCAGACGCTCGACGAGCAGCAGCAACTGCGCGCCGCCGAGATCTTCGGCAAGGTGGCGTATCGCAGACGCCCCGTCGCGGGGCCCGGGCCGGGCGGGGATTTCGACACGCCGTTCATGCTCGTCACCAACATCGTTGAGAACGGCAAGCCCATCGGCGCTTTCGGCGATGGCGAGATGTGGTTCCACCACGACACCAGCTACTATCCCGAGCCCCATCGGGCGACATTGCTTTACGCGATGAAGCTCACATCGTGGGGCGGGGAGACCTGCTTCTCCAACATGTACATGGCCTACGAGATGATCCCGCGCGCGTTGCGAGATCGGCTTGAGGGCCGTCGCGTCTTGCAAATGCACGATTACAAGCGTCGCGAGCGCCTGAACCTCGATACCGCGGACCTCACACGGATCCGCCACAACTGGCAGCCGCTGTTCGTCACGCACCCGGCGACGGGCCGCAAGGCGCTCTATGTGTCGAGGCTTATGTCGGCGCAGATCGAGGGCCTGTCGCGTGAGGAGAGCGAGGACGCGCTGGAGCAGCTTTTCGACATCTCCGAGGATCCATCCATCGTCTACGAGCACAATTGGGCGCTGGGCGACATGGTGATCTGGGACAACTGGTGCTCGATCCACGCCCGCAAGGATTTCCCGCGCGAGGAGCCACGCCTGATGCGCCGGCTCACCATCGAGGGGCAGGCGCTCCAATTCTGAGCGCTGCAAAGACGGTGCGGGAGAGGCGCACGCCCTCCCGCGCTTGACCATCGGAATTGCCGGCTCCTAGCGCATTTTCCGTCCAAGTGGACTTCGGCTGGACGCAAGAAAATGCGGGAAAAACAAGAATCTAAAGCGGATGGACTGATGCAATCAGGTCGGTTTCCGCTCTAGTCTGATGTTGAAAGCCTGCGCCAAAAAAGATGCAGGCGGAACGGGAGGAAACCATCGGGCGCGTGCGCTCCAATGAGCGCTCAGGCGCGTGCGTTCCACAGCCGCGCGCTCCAAGCACGTCACATCTTCACAGTTCGCAAGGGAAGAGTGCATGACCACCGTCAGCAGGCAGGCTCGGATTTCGATGCACAACGAAAACGGGCTCAAAATCGGCCTTTTCGGCGCGAATTGTTCGTCCGGGCGGTGCGTGACCCTGCTTGAGGAGCGCTGGTCGGGCTCCTGGGCGGATTGCCTTGCGCTCGCCAAGCTCGCCGACGACGTGGGCATCGACTTTATGCTGCCAGTCGGCCGCTGGAAGGGCTACGGCGGCGACACCGATTATCAGGGCGCTACGCTTGAGACCGTCACGTGGGCGAGCGGCCTTCTCGCTTCGACAAAGCGCATCACCGTGTTCGGCACCGTTCACGCCCCTCTTTTTCATCCGCTCATCGCGGCGAAAGAGTTCGTCACCGCCGATCACATCGGGCAGGGCAGGTTCGGCCTTAACGTTGTGTGCGGCTGGAATGAGGGCGAGTTCGACATGTTCGGCGTCGCCCAGCGCGATCACGAGCGGCGGTATGATTACGCCCACGAGTGGATCGACGTGGTGAAGCGCGCCTGGTCCACCGAGGGCGACTGGGATTACGCGGGTGAGTACTTCAAGCTGAAAGGCGTTCGCACCAACCCGAAGCCGTTCGGCGGCTCACACCCCGTCACCATGAACGCCGGGGCTTCCCCCAAGGGGCGCGCGTTCGCGTTGAAAAACTGCGACGCCTTTTTCACAACCGCAAGCCGCACCGACCCGGAGCAGACGGCGGCGAAGGTGCGCGAGATCAAGGCCGAAGCGCTTGGCTATGGTCGCGAGATCGGGGTTTACACAGTTGGCGTGGTGACCTGCCGTCCGACCCGGAGGGAGGCGGAGGAGTACCATCACCACGCCACCGTCGAGCGTGCCGACTGGAACGCCGTGCGCGACATTCTCGCGCTCAAGAACATCTCGCCGGAGACCGTGGGCGACGAGGCGTACGCCGCCCAGCGCACGGCTTATGCGAACGGCATGGGCGGGCTGCCCATCGTCGGCGATCCGGACCACGTGGCGCAGGTGTTGGCCGGCCTGACCCGGGCGGGGCTGAGCGGCATCGGAATTTCGTTCGTCAACTACGGCGCGGAGCTTCCATTCTTCGCCGACGAGGTTTTGCCACGGCTGCAAAAATTGGGCGTGCGCGCCCCGACCATGGGAGGCAACGGATGAGAAAATTCTGGTTGAGCGTCGCCGCGCTTGCGCTACTGGCGACCGGCGCTGCGCCGGCTCAGGCCCAAGGGGAGGCGTATCCCGCCCGCCCGGTGCGCCTCGTGGTGCCGTTCCCTGCGGGCGGACCCGCCGACGTGCTGGCGCGCGTGGTGGCGCAGGACATGAGCGAACGGTGGGGGCAGGGCGTCATCATTGAGAACCGGGTGGGCGCGGGATCCGCTGTGGGCGCGGCCTCGGTCGCTCGCTCGGCGCCCGATGGCTACACGCTGCTGCTCGCCCTCGACACCACGCTGGTGATGATCCCCATCGCCATGAAAACGGCCAACTACAAGGTGGAGGACTTCGCGCCGATCTCGCTGGCAGCGACCAACACTTCCATTCTCGTGGTCCCCGCGAACGGGCCCAAAACTGTCGAGGAGCTGATCGCCAAAGGACGCGCCAATCCCGGCAAGCTCAACTATGGTGCGGGCATCATCACCACGCGGCTGGGCGCCTTCCTGCTGTCCAAGCTCACCGGCATCGAGGCTGTGTCCGTGCCCTACAACGGTAGCGCCGAGGTGGTGCGCGCGTTGCTCGACGGCAGCATAGACTACGCTGTTGATGGAATCGCGCCCCACCTGCCGCATATCCAGGCCGGCAAACTGCGAGCGCTGGCGAAGCTTGATGACAAGCCTGTGGAATCGTTGCCCGATCTACAGTCGCTCCATCGCTTCCCGGGCTTGGCAGCCATGGGTGAGGCCGCCACCTGGATGGGCGTCGTCGCGCCGGCCGGCACGCCTGCGCCGATCATCGCCAAAGTGCGTGACGGGGTCGTTGCCGCGACCAATAACGACGCGATCCGCCGGAAGATGGCGCCGCTGGGCATCACGGTCACAAACAGCACGCCTGAGGCGTTTTCGGCCTTTATCGCATCGGAAGCGAAGCGCTGGGAGCCGGTGATCCGCGAGAGCGGGTTCGCGAATTGAGGCGCGGCCGGGCGGCCTGCGGTGGGTGGAAAGCGTTGAGTGAAGCGTTGCTGCGGAGAAGAATATGTGTATGTAGAACAATAGTTAAGTAAGGAGGCTGACATGCGGCTTGGTGCTTTCGTGATGGTTCTCGCGCTCGCGGCGCCCGCGGCGATGGCGGCGGATGCGGATGACAGTTTCAACGGCATCCAACAGGCCTGCCGCGATCTCCTTGATCCGAACTCGAACAAGGATCTCTACAAGCAGGGCAAGTGCGCGGGCATCGTTGAAGGCGTGGTCTGGGGCGCCCCCAGCATCTGCCCGCCGAACCGGTGGACTGTGAACCAGGCCACCCGCATCGTCCTCAATTACGCTGACCGCGCCCCCCACCGGTGGCACGAGCCCCACCACAAGCTGATTCAGGAAAGCCTTGAGGGCGTATGGCGCTGCCGCTGATTTCAGGCTAAGCTTCCGGTGGTGGCGCAACCGGAGGTTGGCATGGGGGTTGGGCCGTCCGCCTATCGCGAGGGCAAGGGGCAGGGAGAGTTGCGGCGCGCGCTGCGCGCGTGTCGCGGCGCTTTTCTAGCGCTGGCGTTCGTCAGCGCTGTCATCAACGTCCTGTACCTGACCGGCTCCGTCTACATGCTGGAGGTTTATGACCGGGTGCTCGCCAGCCGCAGCGTCCCGACGCTGGTCGCGATCTCGATCCTCGCTGCGGCGCTCTATGGTTTTCAGGCTGCCCTCGACGTTTTACGCGGCCGGGTTCTCACGCGGGTCGGGAACGCCGTCGACAACGGTGTGAGCGAGCGTGTTCACGATGTGATCGTGCGGACGCCGCTACGGCGGCGGGTGGGTGGCGATGGCCTGCAACCGCTGCGCGACCTCGATCAGGTGCGCGGCTTTCTGGCGAGCGGAGGGCCGACCGCCCTTTTCGACCTGCCCTGGCTCCCGTTCTATCTGGGCATCTGCTTCCTGTTTCATTTCTGGATCGGCATGACGGCGCTGATCGGGGCGCTTGTTCTGATCGCCGTCACCATCCTCACTGACGTCATGACGCGCAGCCCCGCCCGCGAGACTGTGTCCCATGGCGCAGTCCGTTTCGCCCTCGCCGAGCAGGCGCGCCGCAACGCCGAGGCGCTCCATGCGCTCGGCATGGCAGGCCGCATCGCGACGCGCTGGAGCGCCGCCAACGCAGCCTACCTGTCCAGCCAGACCCAGGCCGCGGACGTCACCAGCAGCTTCGGCGCGCTGGGGAAAGTGCTCCGCATGATGCTCCAGTCCGCCGTCCTCGGGGTGGGAGCCTATCTTGTGATCCTGCAGGAGGCTTCCGCCGGGGTCATCATCGCCGGGTCAATCCTGAGCGCCCGGGCGCTTGCGCCCGCCGAACTGGCCATTGCGAACTGGAAGGGGTTTGTGGCTGCTCGCCAGAGCTGGCGCCGCCTTGAGGAGCTTCTTGAGAGCCTGCCGCCGCAGCCGGCGCTGGTGGCGCTTCCAGCGCCGGGCGCCGCAGTCTCGGTCGAGACGCTTGGCGTCGCGCCCCCCGGCTCTTTGGCCCTGACGCTCGCGGACGTGACGTTCTCGCTCAAGGCGGGCCAGGGCCTCGGTGTGATCGGCCCGAGCGGGGCGGGCAAATCCACATTGGCGCGCGCCCTCGTGGGCGTGTGGGCCCCCGTTCGGGGGCACGTGCGGCTCGACGGCGCTGCGCTCGATCAGTGGACGCCAGACGCGCTGGGCGCGCATCTGGGTTATCTGCCGCAGGACGTTGAGCTGCTTGAGGGAACCATCGCCGAGAACATCGCGCGGTTCCGACCGGACGCCCCGGCGTCTGCGATCATCGCCGCGGCGAAGGCCGCCGACGTCCACGACCTCATCCTCCGCCAGCCGGCTGGTTACGACACTCGGCTCGGCGAGGGCGGGATCGGCCTCTCGGCAGGCCAGCGTCAACGCATCGGGTTGGCCCGGGCATTGTTCGGCGACCCATTTCTTGTGGTTCTGGACGAACCCAACTCGAACCTCGACGCGGAGGGCGACGCCGCTCTTACCCAGGCCATTGCCGGGGTGCGCCGACGTGGTGGCGTCGCCATCGTCATTGCACATCGACCCAGCGCGCTCGCCGCCGTCGATATGGCGCTGCTTCTCGTGGACGGAACGCAGCGCGCCTTCGGTCCGAAGGAGGCTATTCTTGCCAAGCTTGTGCCTCCGGCGCAGGCCGCGGGAGCGGGCGCGCAGATCCGTCTGGTGAGCGAGGGCAGGGAGGGTGACGATGGCCAGTCGCGCGGCTGACGCTACGCACGCTTCGATCCGGCGTCACCTGCTCACGGCAGGCGCCGTATCCGCTGTTTTGCTCGGAGGGGTTGGCGTTTGGGCTGGCGCGGCGGAGTTTTCCGGCGCCGTGATTGCGTCAGGTCTGGTTGTAGTCGACAGCGCCAGCAAGAAGGTTCAGCACGCCGTCGGCGGCACTGTGGGTGAATTGCGCGTACGCGATGGTGATCGCGTTCGCAGCGGCGACGTTCTGCTGCGGCTGGACGCCACCCAGACTTCGGTCAATCTGGCGATCGTCACAAAAAGCCTCGACGAGCTTTTCGCGCGGCGCGCGCGGCTCGAAGCGGAGCGTGACGGGTTGGCCCAGGTCGCCATGCCGCCGGAGATTACAGCGCGCGAATCCGCCGATGAGGAACTCGCTCGCCTTGTCGCCGGGGAGCAGCGGCTTTTTGAATTGCGCCGGATGTCGCGGGCAGGCCAGCAAGCGCAGCTTCGCGAGCGCGTTCAGCAACTTCGCGAGCAAATCGCCGGCGTCGAGGAGCAGATCGGCGCCAAGCGGGAAGAGCTCGATCTCATCGCCACCGAGCTTCGCGGCATCCGGGATTTGTACGAAAAGAACCTTATCCCTCTGCAGCGCCTGACGGCGCTTGAGCGGGACGCGGCCCGACTTCGCGGCGACAACGGGGCGCTCGTCGCAAATCTCGCCCAGGCGCGGGCGCGCATCACCGAGACCGAGCTGCAGATCCTGCAAATCGACCAGGACTTGCGCTCGGAGGTGGGGCGGGATCTCGCGGAGGTCCGAGCAAAAATCGCCGAACTCGCAGAGCGAAAGATCGCCGCCGAAGATCTGTTGCGCCGCGTCGATATCCGCGCGCCGGCGGATGGCGTTGTGCATCAACTCTCGGTCCACACCGTCGGTGGCGTGATCGCGCCGGCCGAAGCGCTGATGCTTGTTGTGCCCGAGGGCGAAGGCCTGAGCGTCGAGGCGCGGATCCCCCCGGAGCGCATCGACCAGATTGCAGCGGGACAGGCCGCTGTGCTGCGTTTTTCCGCATTCGACCAGCGCACGACCCCCGAGGTCAATGGGGCAGTCGCCCGTGTCGCGGCGGATCTGGCGGTGGATCCGCGAACCGGCGTCGCCTACTACACCGCGCGCATTGCCGTTGCCGAGGCCGAGCAGGCGCGGCTTCCCCAGCGCCTGATTCCCGGAATGCCGGTGGAAGTATTCATCCAGACGGGTTCGCGCACGGTGATCACATATCTGACCAAGCCGCTTGTCGATCAGATGCGTCGCTCCTTCCGTGAACGCTGAGCGCTATTGGCGTTTGCATGTTCGGCTTTAACTTCAGTCTCGTCAGACGCGCGCGCAGGATCGGACGCTTGAGATGCTGAGTGGGTTCATCGCTCCCCTGGGTCTCGCGATGCTGTTTGCAGCAGCCCTTTCGCTCGTCCATCTGATGGTCAAGAAAGACGAGCCAAGCGTGCAGAAGGACTCGCTTTTGCTGTTCGCCATTCTCTTCGTCTTCATCGGAGTGCGCTTGCTGCTCCCCAAGCAACTGTGAACGGCAACCCGACCGGAGCGGACAGATCACGCGCTAGCAAAACTGGACAGATCGCGAGCTTGCTACAGGACGTGGCGTCGCCGTTGACGGCTCCGCTCCATGGCAAGATACTTCCGCAGAGGTCTACGAAAAAAGGACCGCGGGAGGACGCCATGGCGAGAAAGATTGGTTTGCTTGCAGCCGTTGTGGCGATTCAAGCAGGCGTTGCAGTCGCGGACGACGGGGCCGCTTTTTATAAGGGCCGCACTGTCACCTACATCATCAGCGCGGGGGCCGGCGGCGGATATGACATGTATGGCCGGCTTGTCGCCGAGTTCATGCAGCGCAATCTTCCTGGCTCCACGTTCGTTGTTCGCAACATGCCCGGCGCGGGGCACCTCATCGGCGCCAATGCGCTCTATGCGTCCAGGCCGGACGGCCTCACGATCGGATCGTTCAGCACCGGTCTCATTTACAACCAGATCAGCCGCAACTCGGCCGTTCAATTCGATCTCGCGCGCATGAGCTGGATCGGCAAGGCCGCGTCCGAGCCGCGCGTGGTGCTGATTGCAGCCCATTCGCCGGTGAAAACTTTCGAAGATCTGATGGCCCGGAAGGAGCCCCTGAAATTCGCCGCATCCGGGCTTGGCAGCGCATCCTATCTCGAGATGCTGATGCTCACGAACACCCTCAGGATGCCGCTGCGAATCCTCACAGGCTATAGCGGCAACGGCGACCAACTCGCCATGCGTCGCGGCGAGATTGACGGCACAATCGGCTCGCGCTCGTCCGTGCAGCAGTTTGTCGCTAACGGATACGGGCGGATGATCGCGCAGATCGGCGGATCGGAGACGGACGTGCCGCAGCTATCGTCGTTTGTGAAGGACGAGAAAGCGAGTGCGCTTATTTCGCTCATTCGCTCACAAGGGGATATTGCACGGCTCACAGCAGGCCCGCCGAACATCCCGCGCGAGCGCCTTGATACGCTCATTGAAGCCTATCGGAAGGCCATGAACGACCGCGATCTTCAGGCGCGCGCCGAGAAGTTCGGTTTCCCCGTGGAGCCCGCGTATGGCGACGAGGTGCTACGCATCGTCATGTCGGCGCTCGATCAGTCGGAGGAGACGCGCAAGCTTCTGGCTGAGTCGTTGCGCAAGCAGGAGTGACGCGCAGGAGCCAGAGGAACACGCCGCAGGTCCATGTGAACCTGCGGCGCAAGTTTATCAGCCGCGTGAGAAGTTTCCGAGGCCTGGCTTGAAGCTCTTCTCGTCGAGGAATTGCTTCATCGCCTTCTCGCGACCCTTCTCGGGGTCCACGTGCTTGAGCGCGTCGCTCTTGCAGTTGAGATAGTCGAGCGCCTGGTCCTTGGTCATGTTGCGAACGCTGCGCAGCGCTTCCTTCGTGTAGCGCACCGCGGCGGGGCTCTTGTCGGCGAGGGACTGCGCGAACTTCAAGGTTTCTTCACGCAGGCGCTCGACGGGGTAGGACTTGTTGACGAACTTCATCTGCGCCGCTTCCGCGCCGGAGAACTTTTCGCCGGTCACTGAATAATAAATAGCGTCGCGGTAGTTCATCACCTGCGTGACGGCCCACGCCACAAGCCCGCCGGGGATGATGCCCCAGTTCACTTCCGAAAGCCCGAAGGTCGCGTCATCCGCCGCGAACGCGAAATCGCAGGCGATCACCGGCGTGAAGCCGCCGCCGAAGCAGTATCCGTGAACCATCGCGATGGTTGGCTTGCGGAACGCCGACAGCTTGTTCCAGCGCCACTCGTGCGCGGCGTGGCGAGCGCGGGCGCGGGCCTTCGGGTCTTCCTCCGTGCCGCGGAAGTAAAGCTTGAGATCCTGGCCGGCGCAGAAGTGCCCGCCCGCGCCTGTAACGATGATCGCACGGGTTGCGTCGTCCTCTTCCGCCCAGTCGAGCGCGTCGCACATATCCATGTGCAACTGCGGGCTCATGGCGTTGCGCTTCTCCGGCCTGTTCAGAATGACGAACGTCACGGCCCCTTCGCGCTCAATTTTCACGCACTCGAATGTCGGGACTTCGGCAGACATGTTTCCTCCATCGCTTCTTCTGGAACAATCACGGAGGCGCAGGACGCGCGAACCAAATGACCCGCTGCGCAGCGAGGCGCGTCTCCCCCATATGTTCGTTGACCCTAGTTTGCGCACAAGGGGAGGAGGCGCGCAAGGGCGCCATGTGGCGCCCTCTTGCGTTTCGGCGCATACCGCCGATACACTCACGGCAACGAGTTTGGGAGGAAGCCATGGGCGGGACGGCGCAAGCCGGGCCAGGGGCGCCGTTGCGCGGCGATACGCTGATCCGCGAAATGAAGCGGGCGCGTGTGCGCCATGTACTGTCGGTTCCTGATCTCCACACTTCGCGCGGGCTGCTATGGCCCATCGCCACTGATCCCGATTTCAATCTCATCCGCGTTTGTAAGGAAGACGAGTGCTTTGGCATCGCGGCCGGCCTCACCTACGGCGATCAGCGATCCGCGATCCTCATCCAGTACACGGGCTTCCTGTACGCGATGAATGCAATTCGCGGCGTAGCCATCGAGCAGAAGCTGCCGATCTGCATGATGATCGGACTTCTCGGGAAGGAGCCGGGCGTGGACCCGCGCGAGTCGAAGAGGCTCGGCGTGCGCATTGTGCAGCCCATCCTCGATGCAATCGGCATCCCTCACGTCACCATCGAAACCGATGACGATGCGCCGCACGTGGCGCGCATGTTTGAGGAAGCGTGGGAAACATCGCGTCCTCGCGCCATCCTCATTGGCGGCCGCCCGGAGGCTTCATGATAAACCGCAGGGAAGCCCTCTCGTTGCTCGCGCGACGCATCGATCAGGAGATCGTTGTTGCGACGTACAGCTCGGCGAGCGACTGGATTGAACTCAGCGAGCGTCCGCTGAATTACTATTCTTCCGGCGCGATGGGGCTCGCGTCATCCCACGGGCTGGGCCTCGCGATTGCGCGGCCGGAGCGGCGCGTCATTGTGCTCGATGGCGACGGCTCGTTGCTCATGAATCTCGGCACGCTTGTCAGCGTATCCCGGGTTGCGCCCGCCAACTTCACGCATCTGGTGTTCCAGAACGGCAGTTATGAGGCGAACGGTGGGCACCCTGTGCCAAATCCGGAAGCCGATTTCGAGACGATTGCGCGCGGAGCGGGATACGCGGATGCGTTCACGGTCCGGGATCTTGCGAGCTTCGAGGCGCAGCTTGAGACGATCCTGCACGCGCCCGGGCCAATCTTCGGATGCGTCGTCGTGGAGCAGGGGCCGCTTGGGCCGCGCTCCTACAAGGAGATGTACAAAGCGGAGCGGCGCCACGCCATGCGTCGCGAATTGGGTTGCAGCCCGCTCACGCCTTGAGGGGTCGCGGAGGACGGCGCGAATGAGTGACTGGGTCGAGATCAAGCGTTGGCCGGAACTGTTGCTGGAGCGCATGGGGGATGCGGGCGTTGCGCGCATCGTGCTGTCGCGGCCGGACAAGCGCAATTGCTGGAACAGGCCCATGTGCGAGGCCTATCTTGAGTCGCTCGACATCATCCGCGCGGATAGGAGCCTCAAGGCGGTCATTACGAAGGGAGCCGGGGCTGCCTTCTCCTCCGGCCTCGATCTCACATTTTTGCGCGAGGTTTCCAACGGTCCGCTGCTCGACTGGGACCGTCCGAATCTGACGATCCAGATCGCCGAAGCAGTGCGGACTTTTCCGCGCATCATGATCGCGCAGATCCATGGGTATTGCCTCGGCGGGGCGCTGGGCATTGTCAATTGCCACGACCTGGTGATCGCGGCTGACGATGTGCAACTGGGCATGCCTGAGGTGATGCGCGGCAGCTTCGGCCAGCTCGTCACCGCGACGCTCATTCATGCTGGGATCCCGATCAAGAAAGTCCAGTACATGGCGCTTATCGGGCGTAATCTCACCGGGCGGGAGGCGGACCAACTCGGCATCGTGTCCCACAGCGTTCCGGTCGCGGAGCTTGAGGCGCACGTCAACGACATCGCGCGCGACATCGCATCCCGTCACCTCTCGACGCTTGAGCATCACAAGATCGCAGTCCAGATGGATCGTGATCTTACTCTGTCGCAAGCCATTCAGCTCGATCAACTCGTTGGCCAACGGCTGCGCCGCGCGATGGATCCGCTGGGCGACGTGGAAGGATACCTCAAATCGCAGAAAGGCTCGCCGAACCTCGGCTATCGGAGGCCGGACGCCGACTGACGCACATCTCGAAGCACGGGAGAACGAGCATGGATCGCACGTACGAGACCATCAAGATCGAGCGGGAGCGCGATGGCGTCACCTGGCTTGTGCTCAACCGCCCCGAGAAGCGCAACGCCATGAGTCCGCAGCTTCATGCGGATTGCAACGACGCCTTGTTTCATCTGGCCACCGATCCGCAGACGCGGGTGCTCATCGTCACTGGCGCAGGCGACGCTTTCTGCGCGGGACAAGACCTGCGCCTGTTTTTCCGCGGCACCGACAACGCGCCGCGTGAACGCTTCGAGGCGGCGGAGAATTCTCACAGCTGGCGCTGGACGCGGCTATCGAAGTTTCCCAAGCCCACCATCGCCATGGTCAACGGCTTCTGTTTCGGCGGCGCGTTCACGCAACTTATCGCCTGTGATCTCGCCGTTGCGGCGGACGAGGCCGTCTTCGGCCTGTCGGAAGTCAACTGGGGCATTATTCCGGGCGGCGTGGTGAGCTGGAACGTGGTCAACGCCATGAACTCCCGCGACGCTATGTTCTATGCGCTGACGGGCGACACCTTCGACGGCCGCGAGGCGGCGCGCATGGGGCTGGTGAATTTCTCGGCCCCGCTCGACAAGCTGCGCGAGGAGACGCTGGCGCTGGCGCGCAAGCTCGCGGCCAAGAACCCCGCAACTGTCCGCTACACCAAGGAAGGCGTGCGCGCCGTGCGCGGCATGAGCGAGGCGCAGGCGGCCGATTACCTTGCCGCCAAGTCCGATGCGCTGCGCTTCCGCGACGCCGAGCACGGACGCGAGGAAGCGATGAAGCAGTTCCTCGACGAGAAGCGCTTCCGTCCCGGGCTTGGTAACTACGTGCGCGACGACGCATCCGCCAGTTAGGCGAGCAGCAGGAGCGCCGACCATGGACTTCCGCCTTCCTGAAGAGCTTGAGATGCTGCGGCGACAAGTGCGCCGCTTCGTCGACGAGGACATGATTCCCGTCGAGCGGGAGACGTGCGAGGGCGAGGAGTTGAAGCCCGAGTGGCGGTCGCGTTTCGAGGCGCGCGCCAAGGATCTCGGTATCTGGTTGATGGATGTTCCTGAGGCATATGGCGGCGTCGGCATGGGGCTCATGGCGAGCGTTGTCGTATGGGAGGAGTTCGCGCGCACCATCGCGTTGCCTGCCCGCGGCGCGGGCATTACTGGGCCACATGTGCGCGCGATCCTCTATGAACTCGATGACGAGATGAAGCAGCGCTATCTTTTTCCCGTTCTGCGCGGAGAAAAGAAGGCTTGCTTCGCGCAGACGGAGCCGGACGCCGGCTCCGATCCCGGCTCCATGCGCACCACCGCAGTGCGCGATGGCGATCACTACGTGGTGAATGGCGTCAAGCGCTTCATCACGGGCGCGGGCAAAGCCGATTTTATGCAGCTCATGGCGGCGACGGATCGCGCGAAGGGCTCCAGCGGCGGCATTTCCTGCTTCATTGTGGATATGGATACGCCGGGCGTGCGCCTTGGCGCGCAGTATCAGACCATGATGGGCGATCGTCCATGGGAGATCATCTTTGAGAACGTGCGCGTGCCTGTTCGCCATCGTGTGGGCGCGGAGGGCGATGGTTTCAAGTTCGCGCAGAAGTGGCTTGGCGTTGGGCGCGTGAACCACGGCGCGCGCGCGCTTGGCGTCGCCCAACGCTGCCTCGAGCTTGCAACGTCCTATGCGCGCCAGCGCGTCACCTTCGGCAAGCCGCTCGCGGATCGTCAGGCGATCCAGTTCATGCTGGCGGATATTCATATCAACCTCGAGGCGGCGCGCCTGCTTGTTTACAAGGCCGCGACGCTGATTGAGGCAGGCGAGGATGCGCGCGTGGAAGCGTTCACGTGCAAGTATTTTGCCGACGAGATGGCGTTCAAGGCCGCCGACGCCTGCATGCAGATTCATGGCGGCATCGGGCTCACGACGGACCTGCCCATCGAGAAGATGTGGCGGCAGCAGCGCAGCTACCGCATCACGGAAGGCGCAAGCGAAGTCATGAAGATGGTGATTGCTCGGCACGTCCTGCGGACTGTCTGAGCGAACGAGACGGGAGAAAGTCCGCACATGGTGGATGACAACGCATTCAGGTCCGTCGAAACCGTTCTGCGGCCGAAGTCCGTAGCCATTGTTGGCGCTTCGGAGCGCGGACGCTGGCCGCAAGACATTTACTTCGCTTCGGTCGAAGGAGGCTACGCGGGCAGGGTCCACCTCATCAATCCGCGGCAAGCGGAGGTTTATGGCCAGCGCGCTTATCCGTCGCTGAAGGATCTGCCTGCGCCGCCGGATCACGCCATTGTCATCGTCCCCGGACAGGCTGTGCCCGGCGTGCTCGAAGAGGCGGCGGCCGCGGGCGTGAAGTCCGCTACCGTTTACGCGGGCGCGGTCGGCGATGGCGACAGCGAGGCTTCACAGGCGCGCGGCGCGGCGGTGCGCGATCTCGTGCGCCGCACAGGTCTGCGTGTGGCCGGGCCCAATTGCATGGGCGGTTTTAGCTACCGCGAGAAGCTCTTCGCTTATCCCAACCGCGCGCTGGCGCGCGTGCCTGCGGGGCCGGTCGGTTGCGTCTTCCAGTCTGGCGGCACGTTGCAGTTCTTCATGGCCGCGGGCGCGAGCCGAGGCCTTCGTTACAGCTACGCGGTGTCGTCCGGCAATGAGCTGGATCTCGACCTCGCCGATTACGTCAACTTCCTCGTGGACGATGAGCATACGCGCCAGATCGTATGCTTCATTGAAGGCATCAGGCGTCCGGTCGCCTTTTTGCGCGCTGCGGAGCGTGCGCTGATCGCAGGCAAACCGCTCATCGCCATCAAGACTGGCGCGAGCGCGAAAAGCGCCCATGCCGCAGCATCGCACACGGGCGCAGTGGCGGGTGACTACGCGGCGTACCTCGCCATGTGCGACCGCTATGGCGTGGTGAACTGTCAGGATCTCGATCAACTCGTCGAAACCACTCTCGCCTTCCAGTGCGGACGGGCGCCGAAGGGGCCGCGCGTCGGGTGGATCACCACATCCGGCGGGACTGTGGATCTGCTTTACGATGATATCGAGCGCGAGAAGTCCGTGCTGCCGGACTTCTCGCCCGCCACGAATGAGGCGCTCGCGTCGTTCATGCAGGAAGGCATCAAGCCCAAAAATCCCCTCGACACAGGCATTCCCACCAACCTGGTGGATGCTGCGAACGTGTGCCGCGTCGTGGCGGCCGATCCGAATGTCGATATCGTCGCGTGGGCGGGGCAGTTGCCGGCGAAGATGGATCGCTGGCGCGGCGTCGAGGCCATGCGGGCTTTCCTTGGCGAGACCGACAAGCCGGTGATCGGCTTCTCCCGCATGTCATATCAACTCGGCGACATTGCGCTTGAGGCGCAGGAACAGGCCGGTTTCCCGTTCCTGATGGGTTTGCCGCAAACTTGCCGCGCGCTCAATGCGCTCTGGTTTCACGCACAGCGCGCTGGCCGCCCGGTTTCGAAACCGCCAGCCGCTCAACCTGGCGTCCGGGGCGGCGTGGATGATGCGCTCGCCGTCCATGGCGTTCATGGTCCGCGCAGCCGCACCGTCGCCACCGAGGAGGAGGCCGCCCATGCGGCCGCTGAGATCGGGTTCCCAGTCGCGCTGAAAATCGTCTCGCCGCAGATCGTGCATAAGACCGAGGCCGGCGGCGTTGCGCTGGGTCTCGCCTCCCGCGAGGCGGTGCTGTCGGCTGCGCGCGCCATGCGCGAGTCCGCGCTGCGCTATGCGCCGGGCGCGCAGATTGATGGATTTCTCGTGCAGGAGATGGCGCGGGGCGTCGAGGTGCTCGTGGGCGCGCGCGAGGATGCGCAGTTCGGTCCCATGCTGGTGATCGGCTCCGGCGGCGTGCTCGTCGAGCTGATGCAGGACGTGAGCGTTCACCTGCTTCCCGTTTCTCGCGCGGAGGTGCTGGAGGCGCTGTCCGGGCTCAAGCTCATGCGTCTGCTCGAAGGCTATCGCGGCGCGCCGCCGGCGGATGTCGAGGCGCTGGCGGACGCCATTGTCGCCATCGCCGACGTCTACCTCGACAAACGTGGGGAACTCGCGGATCTCGAGGTCAATCCGGTGGTTGTGCGCGCAAAAGGGCAGGGTGTCTGCGCGGTGGATGTGCGCGCGATCTGGAAGGAAGGCCCCGGCTGAGACGGCCGGGCGGGAGGGCGCGTCCGCAAGAGGCGTGCCGGTCAGAGGGAGGAGAAGCCATGGGAAAGCGTATCACAGGCGCATTCGCGGCGATGTTGTCGCTGGCGGCCTTCAGTCTGCCGGCGAGCGCAAATGACGTTCCGTTCTATCAGGGTAAGCGCTTCACCATTCTGGTGAATTACGCCGCTGGCGGGCCCACCGACATTGAGGCGCGTGTGCTTGCGCGCCACATCGGGCGAAACATTGAGGGCTCGCCCGCGGTTATCGTGCAGAACATGGATGGGGCCGCAGGGCTCATCGGCCGTAATTATCTCGGCGAGATCGCGCCCAAGGACGGGACCATGGCCGGCTATTTCACCGGCACCGCGTTCCAGTACGCCAACGACACGCGCCAGCACCGCGTCGATTATCTCACCTACGAGTTCGTCGCCTATCAGCCCGGCACGAGCGTGTACTTCATGCGCACGGATGTGCGCCCCGGCATCAAGCACGGGCGCGACCTGTTGAAGGCGCAGAATCTGATTTCAGGCGGTCTCGGGCCCGACAACGCGAAGGACATCCTGCTCCGTCTGACCCTCGACATGCTTGGCGTGAAATACAACTACGTCACCGGCTACAAGGGCAGCCAAGGCGCCCGCCTCGCGCTTCAAACCGGCGAGATCAGCTTTTATTCGGAGTCGCCGCCCAGCTATCGTGGCGTGATCGAGCCTGGTCTCGTGGCGAAGGGCGAGGTGATCCCGGTCTTCTACGATCCCAACTACGACGGTCAGCGTTTCGTGGACACCAACCAGATGCGAGGCGTCGACATTCCGACTTTCCTCGAGTTCTACAAGCAGGTGAAGGGGAAGGAGCCCGAGGGCGAGTTGTGGGAGATCTACAAGACCGTGATCGCTCTCAACGGCGCGATGCAGCGCATGATCGTGCTGCCGCCAGGCGCCCCTCCGGGTGCTATTCGGGCCCTGCGCGCTGCGGTCGATAAGCTCAACACTGACAAGGACTACGGCGACGACGCCACCAAAACCTTTGGTTTTGTGCCTGAGTGGGTCGCCGAGCCGGACGTTTCCGCGCGTGTGCGCAAGGCGCTGGTGCTGCCGCCACGCATCCGCGAGTTTATGCACAACTACATCAAGAACGCGCCGCGAGGACATTGAGGATAAGTCAACGCAGCGGGGATTTGTCTCCGTTTGCGTTGCAAAATTTCACCTTTTCTTAAGCAACCCTTGGCACCGTCTGCCTCATGCCCGCGCGTGGCGCGTGGGTTCAATCCAATGAGTGACGGAATGAATCCGAAGGGTGAGGCGGCTTCCGCGGAGACGGGGGCCGTGGGCGGAAAGTCGTTTGCGCCTGACACGAATACGACAGCGTCGCGAGGCGTTCAGAGCGCCGGGCGACGGTTCGCCATGCCGCTCGCTCTTGCGGTAGCGGCTGCGTCGACCGGGTTCTTCGCCGGCGCTTTCGCGTCCGGCTCCATCATCGCCTTCCAGGACAAGGCGACGGCCCCACTTGTTGCGGAAACGCGGGCGCAGGCCACAACGATTGCGGCCCTCGCAGAACGGCTCAAGGCGTTGGAGGAGGCGCCGCGCGCTGACGCTGTGGTGCAACCGGCTATCACTATCCTGGCGCGCCGCATCGACGAAATCGGTCGCACCCAGACAGCGGCGCTGACCCAGACCCGCACCCGCTTCGAGCGCGCCGAAGCGGATATGGGCCAGAAGATCGACAGGCTCGGCGAGCGTCTTGACCGGGTTGAGAAGCAGGTTTCGGCGGCGACGCCAGTAGGAACTATCCAGCCCTCCACGTCCATAGCCGTCCGGCAGGCGCCCGTGGGTGAGGCGCCGGTGCGTGGCTATGTGCTGCGCGAGGTGTTTCGCGATGGCGGCGCCCTCGTGGAAGGGCGCGAGGGCCTCATCGAAGTTGTCCCCGGGACCGATCTACCTGGCGTTGGGCGCGTGCGGGGGCTGGAGCGGCGCGATGGCCGGTGGGTCGTCGTCACGTCCTCGGGCGTGATCGAAACCCACCGCTAATTCGTTCAAGCCGCTGCGGCGCCCGGTTCCGCGGCGCCTTTCGGCAGACGCGTGAGAATATCGATCAGCGCGCGGTCGTGCAGCACAACCATGCGTTCGGCGGGCTGCAGCCACGCTACCGCGTCCTCGATGCTGCGCGCGTCGAGGAGCTTGGCTTCCGCGATCACCCGTTCTGGCTGGATCTCCCCACGGGCGCGCCGTGGGCTCGCAGGCAGCATCTCCTCGTGGGCTTCCCGCAGGGCGCGGTCGCCGTGAATTGCGAGGAGCGAGTTGGTCTGCGCGGATTCGGCCGCCCGAAGCTCCGTCTCGATGTCCGCCGCGCGGGCCGCCACCCACGGGCGCACGCCCTCTTCCGGCGTCACAAGCAGGCCCATGCGACGCATGGCCATGCCAAGCGCAAGTTTTCCGCTCGCCCATGACAGCGGAATGGCGAGGAGCAGGCCGGCTATGGTTGGCGACATCCAGGCGGCGAGCGATTTCGAAATCATCAGGGCGACGACCAGCGTCACCAGGCCAAGCGCCATGTGCGCGCGGTGGCGGCGCACAATGTCTCGCAGCGGAATGGAGCCATCGTCGCGCCGCTGGGGCGTCCATCCGGTGTCGCGGCCAAACAGGATACCAAGCACCGAGCCGGTCTGGATCACCATCATGATCGGCGCGATCAACGCCGCGAAGATGATCTCCACGATGGATGAAATCACGAGGCGCAACCCGCCCCCGCAGGCGCGACGCGTTGGCGCGCGGAACAGGGCGTAGGCGAGGCCGAGCGCCTTGGGCGCGAGGAGCACCGCCATGGTGAGCAGGAAGAGATCGAGCGAGCGTTCGTAGTCGAACCGCGGCAAGTCCGGGAAGCGCGCGAACTCGTGTGTGAAGTACTCGGGCCGGATGTAGGCCGACTGCACAACGAGCACCATGCCGACGATCAGCGCGGCGAACCAAACGGGCGAGTTCAGGTAACCCATCACGCCCGCTGCGAAATGCTGGCGACTGAAGAACGACAGGCTCCGCGCGCTGATGATGCGCATATGCTGAAGGTTGCCCTGGCACCAGCGCCGGTCGCGCGTGGCCACGTCGATGAGCGACGGTGGGCTTTCCTCATAGCTCCCGCGCAGGCTCGGCAGCATGTAAACTGCGTACCCCGCGCGCACCATCATCGCCGCCTCGACGAAATCGTGGCTCAGCACATGGCCGCCGAACGGCGGTTTTCCGCGCAGGGTGGGAAGCGAGCAGGCGGCGGCGAAGGCGCGGCAGCGGATGATCGCGTTATGGCCCCAGTAGTTGCCTTGCCGCCCGGACCACACCGCGAGGCCCGCGCCGATCACCGTGCCATAGAGACGGGCGGAGAACTGCTGCAGGCGCGCGAAAAACGTGTTGCGGTTGATGATGAGCGGAAGCGTCTGCATGATGCCGGCGTCCGGATCATCCTCCATCGCCGCGGTGAGGGTGACGATGCATTCGCCGGTCATCAGGCTGTCGGCGTCGAGCACGATCATGTGCTCGTAGGCGCCGCCCCAGCGCTTGACGAACTCCTCGATGTTGCCCGCCTTGCGGGCGATGTTTTTCGGCCGATGGCGATAGTAGACGCGCACGTTGTCGCCGAGGCGTTCGCGCAGGGCGAGATACGCCTGCTCTTCCGCCACCCAGATGTCCGGGTTGGTGGTGTCGGAGAGCAGGAACCACGTGTAGTGCTGGCCGAGGCCCAGGGCCTCCACGTCCTCGATCATCGCCAGCATGGCGGCGAAGACCCGTGACGGCGCCTCGTTGTAGATTGGCATCACAACGGCTGTCTGCTCGCGCAGCGACTTCGGCGCCGATTTTTGCCGTTGCGCCCGCAGCAGCGAGACGAAGCCCACGATTGCGCCGGTGAATGCAAGGGCGATCCACGAGAAGTTGATCGCGAACAGCACCAGCAGAACCCACTTGAGCGTGGTGATCGTGCCGACGTTGATGACGCCGTACATTTCGTTCACGCCATAGGCCGTGAGGGCGATCGCGCCGCCGAATACGAACACGCGCGCGGCGATCGTCTCCATGTCGAGGCGAGGGCGCGTCGGCTTGTGTCGCTGCTTCCGGTCAAAGCGCGAAAGCGATTGCGTCGGCATCGCCAGCGGCGACTCCGGAGGCGTCGCGGAACGGGCGCGGTCGAGGGTCGGGGCAGTCGTCCGGGCGTTTGCGGCCGCGTTGGCGTCTGTTGTCACGGGGTCCATCTGTAGAGCCAGGTTTCGCTGATAGGTTTGCCGGCGGACTCGAGAAGCAGCCGGAGTTCGGCGTGCGGCTCCGCGCCTGCGTCAACATCAAAGGTGACCCGGGCGGAGCGCTCGGGCCGGGAAATGATAAGGCGTGTGGACATGATCGAGCCGTTGCCGGTCGTCACGCGCGCCTGGATGTCGGGATGACGGTCGGCGTCGGCGAGGACATCTCCCCGGAACTCCACAAGAAAACGGCGACGCCGCGCGTTGGGCGGAGAGCCGCTCACCCGCCCGCTCCGGGAGCGCGCCGCCACCGCGAACGGGGGCCGTTCCGCCGGCGTCCAGCACCACCACTGCCGGTACGAGAACGTCAATTCCGCGTTCGCGCCGAGGCCCGAGCGGGGGCGCCAGTAGGTGACGATGTTCTGGTTGGCCTGCGATTCGGCGGGAATCTCCAGCAGCGTGACGTGCCCCGCGCCCCATTCGCCCAGAGGCTCGGTCCACACGGACGGCCGGGCCTCCCAGTGATTGTCGTCGTCGGCGAAGAGGTTGAAGTCGCGGTCGCGCTGGAGAACGCCGAACCCGCGCGGGTTCTCGTCCACGAACGCCGAGAGCTGGATATTCTGGCGATTGGCGACGGGGCGCCAGATCCATTCGCCCTTGCCGGTGTGCATCTGGACGCCCGAGATATCGTAAACGCCCGGCCTCACGTCGTCGCCGCGACGCCGGTCGATGGGTCCGAACAGGAACGTGCCCTGCACGGGCGCGATGCCGATATGGTCGATGGCGACACGGGTGAACAGGGTGCATTCGGTATCGACGATCGTCGCGTCGCCCGGGCGCAGGGTGAACCGGAAGGCCCCGGCGAGGCTCTCGGACTCCAGCAGCGCGTGGATGACGACGGTGTTGGCCGCGAGCACCGGGCGTTCGATCCAGACGGCTGAGAAATAAGGGAATTCCTCGCTTTTGGCCGGGTCGAGCGGGCGGATCGCCAGGGCGCGGGCGGCGGCGCCGAAGGGCTGGTCGCGGCCGATGGTCTGGAAGTAGCCCTGACCCTGAAAGATCATGAACACGGAACTGGCGCCGCCCGCGCCCCGCTGGTGCAGCTTGAAGCCGCCGAAACCGATGTCCCGCTTGTCGTTCGGGGCGGGCGTCTTGCCGAACGTGTAGTCGGCCGCATCGTAGGCGACGCGGCGGGCCACCCCGTCCTCGACCACGTGGATCTGCAGGGTGTTGGTGAAGATAAAGCCGCGATGCGTCGGCTCAAGAACGAAACCGGTCGGCTGATCGCGCCAGATGCCGGCCTCCGGCTTGCGCTGGATGGCCGAATACTGATCGTTATTGAGCTGATTGAACGGCTCGGGAAGATCGAGGGCCGGGCGCCTCCACGGCTGGCGCGCCAGGTTGCGCGCCATCTCGATCACCTGGGCGGGGTCGAACCGTGGCGGCCGCGGCGCACCGTTGTCAGGGGCGGGTTGGGCCTCTGCAGGTCCGGCGCCCATTGCGCCGAGCGGTGAGGCGAGGCCCGCAGCCGCGAGCTTCAACACGTCCCTACGTCTGAACATGGAGGAGAAGCGCTCCGAAAAAGGCCCCGGGCGACGACCCGGCGCGCGGCGAACTCTATAGCAGATTGCGGCGGCGGTGCGACGACTTTCCGGTGCGGCTGGAGCTTACGCGTATTTTACGCTGACCACGTCGCCGCCTTGAGGTAAACCGGTGGCGTCGAGCAAAGGAGAGTCGCCGCATGAGCCGGCCCGATGCGTCCGCCCGCACCTGCCTCACCATCGCCCTTGCAGCGGGCGAGGGCACGCGAATGAAGTCGGCGCTCCCCAAAGTGCTGCACCCCGTCGCCGGTCGCCCCATGGTGGCGCACGTTCTCGCCGCCTGCGCGACGGCGGGCGCGGATGCGCTGGCCGTGGTGGTCGGCCCTGGTCGTGACGACGTGGCCCGGGCGGCGACTGTGGCGGCGCCCGACGCCTCGATTTTCGTGCAAACTGAGCGGCTTGGCACCGCGCACGCAACCCTTGCCGCCCGCGACGCCATCGCCCGGGGGTGGGACGACCTGCTGATTGTTTTCGGCGACACGCCGCTCCTGCGCTCGGAAACGCTGGCCGCTCTTCGTGCAGCGCTTGCCAGCGGCGCCGCCGTCGCCGCCATGGGGTTCGAGCCGGCTGATCCCACCGGATACGGGCGTCTTCTGATCGAGGGCGGTGCGCTCCTCGCCATCCGTGAGCACAAGGACGCGACCGCGGCGGAGCGCGCTGTCCGAACCTGCAACGCGGGCATCATGGCGATTGACGGGCGCCGCGCGCTGGAGCTGCTCGACGCGATCAGCAATACCAACGCCCAACGCGAATTCTACCTTACAGACGTTGTCGAGGTCGCCCGCGCCAGGGGTTTGCGGTGCGTCGCCGTCATGGCGCCGGAAGAGGAGGCCATGGGCGTCAACGACCGTGTGCAACTCGCCGCCGCCGAGGCCGTCATGCAGCGGCGCTTGCGCGAAAGCGCCATGCGGATGGGCGCGACCATGATCGCGCCTGAAACGGTGTTCATGTGCTGGGACACGCGAATCGGCCGGGATGTGCTGATCGAGCCGAACGTGGTCTTCGGTCCCGGCGTCGTGGTCGAGGACGGCGCGGTGATTCACGCGTTTTCCCATCTGGAGGGCGCTTATGTGCGGGGCGGGGCGAGCGCCGGCCCGTTTGCGCGGCTGCGCCCGGGCGCGGATCTGGGCCGCAACGCCAAGGTGGGCAACTTTGTGGAAGTGAAGGCCGCGCAGGTGGGCGAGGGCGCCAAGATCAGCCATCTCAGCTACATCGGCGACGCTTCGGTCGGGGCGGACGCCAACATCGGCGCCGGGACAATCACCTGTAATTACGATGGCTTCTCGAAGTTTCGCACCACCATCGGCGCGGGGGCTTTCATTGGCTCGAACTCCTCGCTGGTCGCCCCTGTCACCATCGGGCATGGCGCCTATGTGGGATCAGGCTCCGTGGTGACCGAGGACGTGGAGGCGGACGCGCTCGCCATCGCCCGCGGGCGACAGGCGCAGAAGCCCGGCTGGGCGGCGGCGTTCCGCGCGCGTCAGAAGCCGCGCGGGAAGACCTGATCTTGACCACGGCCCTCGGGCGCTGTTCATGTCAGACATTGCGGTCGGTCGCGGCCTCCCGGGGCGTCCCGGCGAACGGAGAAAATTGAATGTGCGGGATTGTCGGGATCATCGGGCGCGAGCCCGTCGCAGGCCGGCTGGTCGAGGCTCTGAAGCGTCTCGAGTATCGCGGTTATGATTCCGCCGGCATCGCCGCGCTGGAGGGGGGCGTGCTCGCGCGCCGCCGCGCCGAAGGCAAGCTGCGCAACCTCGACGCCAAACTGGAGCGCGAGCCGCTGCACGGGCATGTGGGCATCGGGCATACCCGCTGGGCCACCCACGGGCGCCCGACCGAGAACAACGCGCATCCCCACGCGACCGAGCGGCTGGCCGTCGTCCACAACGGAATCATCGAGAATTTCCGGGAGCTTCGCGAGGAGCTGACCGCGCTCGGCCACGTCTTCGCCTCGGAAACCGACACCGAGGTGGTGGCTCACCTCGTCACCCATGAGATGGGGCGCGGCAAGGCCCCGCGGGAGGCCGTCGCCGCCGCGCTTCCCCGCCTGAAGGGCGCCTTCGCGCTGGCGTTCATCTTCAACGGAGAGGACAATTTGCTGATCGGCGCCCGGCAGGGCGCCCCGCTCGCCGTCGGCTACGGCGAGGGCGAGATGTTCCTCGGCTCCGACGCGCTGGCGCTCGCTCCGTTTACGGATTCCATCACTTACCTTGAGGATGGCGACTGGGCGATTCTCACCCGTGACGGCGTCGAGTTCCGCGACGCGGCGGGCGCTGTGGTGCGCCGTGCGCGGCAGAAGACCCAGGCCTCCGCCTTCCTCATCGACAAGGGCAACCACCGCCATTTCATGGCGAAGGAGATCCACGAGCAACCGGAAGTGGTTGGGCGCACGCTCGCCCATTACCTCGATATGTCGAACGGGTGCGTGAACCTGCCCTTCGAGATGCCGTTCGACGCGAGCAAGCTCACCCGCGTGACGATTTCAGCTTGTGGAACCGCGTATTACGCAGGCCTGATCGGCAAGTACTGGATCGAGCGCTACGCGCGCATTCCCGTCGAGATCGACGTGGCGTCCGAGTTCCGTTACCGCGACGCGCCGCTGGACCCCAGCGGTTTGATGATCGTTGTTTCGCAGTCCGGCGAGACGGCGGACACGCTCGCCTCCCTGCGCTACGCTAAGGAGAACGGCCAGAAGGTGCTCTCGGTCGTGAACGTCCCCACGTCCACCATCGCGCGCGAGAGTGACGCGGTGGCGCTGACGCTGGCGGGGCCGGAGATTGGCGTCGCCTCCACGAAGGCGTTCACGTGCCAGCTTTCGGTGCTGGCGTGCCTCGCCATCGCCATAGGGCGCGCCCGTGGTGCGGTGACGCCGGAGCGGGAAAAGGCGCTTGTCTCGCAGCTTATCGCCGTGCCCGGACTTATGGCCGATGCCGTGAAGCGCGAGCCCGCCATCGAGCAGCTCGCCGCCGCGCTGTCGAAGGCGAAAGATGTGCTCTATCTCGGGCGCGGCACCAGCTATCCGCTGGCGATGGAAGGCGCGCTCAAGCTCAAGGAAATTTCCTACATCCACGCCGAAGGCTACGCTGCCGGCGAGCTGAAGCACGGCCCTATTGCCCTCATCGACGAGACGATGCCCGTAATCGTCATCGCCCCCCATGACGGGGTGTTCGAGAAGACAGTCTCCAACATGCAGGAGGTCGCCGCTCGCGGCGGGCGCATCGTGCTCATCGGCGACGCCCGCGCGGCGGCTGAGGCCGCTATCGATTTCCAGGCTGTCGTGGCGATGCCGGATATGGCGCCGGACTTCGCGCCGATCGTCTACGCCGTGCCAGCGCAGATGCTCGCCTATCACACGGCGGTCGTCATGGGTAAGGACGTGGATCAGCCGCGCAATCTGGCCAAGAGCGTCACTGTCGAGTGATGCGCTCAACCATGCCATCCACAGTTGTCTTCGACATCGGCAACGTCCTGCTGCGCTGGGACATGCGCGCGCTGTTCTCGAAGATCGTGCCTGCGGACCGGCTCGACTGGTTCATGGAGCAGGTCTGTCCGGTCTCGTGGCATGGACAGCTCGACGCAGGGCTCACCTATGCTGAGGCCATCGCCCAGCGGGTCGCGCTTTATCCCGACCATGCCGAGACGATCGCGCATTATGATCCGCGTTGGCAGGAAACCATTGTCGGGGCCATCGACGGCTCGGTTCGCCTTCTTGAAGCCCTGCGCTCAGCCGGCGTGCCCACGTACGCCATCACGAACTTTCCCGCCGAGAAGTTCGATGAAACCTGCGAGCTGTATCCCTTCCTGAAGGGGTTTCTGGGCGTCGTGGTGTCCGGCCGCGAGCGCCTCGTGAAGCCAGA
Source organism: Hyphomicrobiales bacterium (assembly GCA_027484655.1). Lineage (GTDB taxonomy): Bacteria > Pseudomonadota > Alphaproteobacteria > Rhizobiales > Beijerinckiaceae > Terripilifer. The sequence goes on from JAIXSM010000053.1 coordinate 63,116, forward strand.
CCCGGCGATTTTCTCCCTGTTCCTCGACCGGTATGGGCTTCTCGCGGAAGATTGCGTGTTCATCGACGACTCGCCCGCCAATACGCAGGCCGCCCGGGCGCTGGGCTTCAGCGCCCTGCAGTTCACGGACCCAGGGCGTTTGGCGGTAGAGCTTCGGGCTCTGGGCCTGCCGGTTTAGGGCAAGTTAGGGCAAGTTGGGGCAAGCCATTGCCGAGGCGCGGGGCGCGGGCTAAATGCGCCCCTATGATCGCCAACGCCAAGCCGACCGACCGTCTGGTCATCGCTCTCGCCCAAATCGACTGCACCGTCGGCGACATCGCCGGCAATAGCGACCGCATCCGCGCCGCCCGGCGCGAGGCTGCGGCGCAGGGCGCCGATTTGGTCATGTTCTCCGAGCTTTTCCTGTCGGGCTATCCGCCGGAAGATCTCGTCCTCAAGCCCGCCTTTCAGGAGGCCTGTCGCTCGGCGCTGGAGGATCTGGCGCGCGAGACCGCCGACGGCGGCCCGGCCATGCTCGTGGGCGTTCCGTGGGCAGAGGACGGCCTCTGCTACAACGCCTACGCCCTGCTGGACGGCGGCCGCATCGACGCGGTGCGCTTCAAGGTCGACCTGCCGAACTACGGCGTGTTCGACGAAAAGCGCGTGTTCGCGCAAGGGCGTGCGCCCGGCCCCATCTCGTTCCGCGGCGTGCGCATCGGCCTGCCGATCTGCGAGGACATCTGGACCCCGGACGTGGTGGAGACGCTGGCCGAGACCGGCGCCGAGCTGCTGCTCGTGCCCAACGGCTCGCCCTACTGGCGCGGCAAACACGACGAGCGTATCGCCATCGCGGTCGCCCGCGTGGCCGAGGCGCGCCTGCCGCTGGTCTATCTCAACCAGATCGGCGGGCAGGATGAACTGGTGTTCGACGGCGGTTCTTTTGTCCTCAATGCGGATTGCGCGCTCGCCTGCCAGTTGCCCGGGTTCGCGCAGGAGGTCACGGCGGTTACGTTCGTGCGTCGCAACGGGGCCTGGCGATGCGAGGACGCGCCGCGCGCATTGGCGCCGGAGGGCGACGAGGCTGATTACCTCGCCTGCATGACGGGCCTGCGCGACTACGTGGACAAGAACCGCTTCCCCGGCGTGGTGCTGGGGCTGTCGGGCGGCGTCGATTCGGCGCTGTGCGCGGCGCTCGCGGTCGATGCGCTGGGGCCGGAGCGAGTCCACTGCATCATGCTGCCGTACCGGTTCACGTCGGGCGAATCTCTCGCCGACGCGCAGGCGTGCGCCGCAGCGCTTGGCGTGCGCTACGACACGCTGCCCATCGCGCCGGCTGTTGAAGGATTGGAGCAGGTTCTGGCGCCGTTGTTCGCCGGCCGTCCGCGCGACCTGACGGAAGAAAACCTTCAGAGCCGAACCCGCGGCGCGCTGCTCATGTCGGTGTCGAACAAGTTCGGCCCGATGCTGGTGACCACCGGCAACAAGTCCGAGATGTCGGTCGGTTACGCTACCATCTACGGCGACATGAATGGCGGCTATAACCCCATCAAGGATCTGTATAAAATGCAGGTCATCCGGCTTTGCGAGCTACGCAACCGCTGGACGCCGCCGGGCGCCAGGGGGCCGGGCGGGGAGGTCATTCCGCACAACATCATCGTCAAGCCGCCGTCCGCCGAGTTGCGCGAGAACCAGAAGGACCAGGACTCGCTGCCGCCCTACGATGTGCTGGACGACATTCTCGAATGTCTGGTCGAGCGCGAGATGCGCGTCTCCGACATCGTCGCGCGCGGTCATGAGCTGGAAACTGTGAAGAAGGTCGAGCGGTTGCTCTACCTCGCCGAATACAAGCGCCGCCAGTCGGCGCCCGGCGTGAAGGTGACAAAGAAGAACTTTGGTCGCGACCGGCGCTACCCAATCGTCAACCGCTACCGCGACGAAGGGCGTCCCCTGCAGGCGCCGGACGACTCCATTGCACCAAAGCGCACGATGGGCGGGGCGGAGCGGTTCGAGGAATAGGCGCTTTTTTGGACCGCGGGCCTTCTGGGACCGCGAGCGTCCCCGCTCGCATGTGTGAGTCGGCCGTCATTCACGTCGCCGGCCGTGATCCGGGGATTGATCCGGGGACGCGGATCAAGTCCGGCCATGACGCGGGGTAGGGTTGCGCCAGCTCGAAGACATCGTGAAGCTCTGCGCGCGAGGACGCGCGCGGTCCAGTTCGTGCGGTCCAGCAGGCGCCCACCTCGCCGTCATTCCGGCGAAGGCCGGAATCCACGATAGGCCAACGGTTTATACAATCGGAAGAAGGCCCCACATCCCCGGGGCGGGCGACGCCCGAACCCGGGGCCCAGCCATGAAGCACGGCCTTGGCCCCCGGATCGCCTTCGGCGTCCGGGGATGTGGAAGATGCCATGTGCGCG